>NZ_CP022411.1:6013911-6663463 GCF_004011755.1 Pseudomonas sp. RU47
CAGGCTCGCTCCCACAGGAGAAATGCATTCCAATGTGGGAGCGAGCTTGCTCGCGAAAGGGTCGACTCGGTCTGAAAGAATATCAGTCGAGGGTCGAACCGCTGATCGACACGCCACGCTCCGGGAAGAACAGACGCTGCAGTTCAGTGCCCGGATTTTCCGCACGCATGAACGCTTCACCGACGAGGAACGAGTACACGTCGCTGATTTCCATCAGTTCGACATCAGCACGATTGAGGATACCGCTCTCGGTAATTACCAGACGATCGCGCGGAATGCGCGGCAGCAGGTCGAGGGTGGTTTCCAGACTGACATCGAACGTATGCAGATTACGGTTGTTGACCCCGACCAGCGGTGTATCGAGGGTTTTCAATGCATGCTCCAGCTCATCGCCATCGTGTACTTCGACCAGCACATCGAGACCGACGCCTTTGGCGACCGAGGCCAGTTCGGCCATTTTCACGTCATCCAGTGCGGAGACGATCAACAGCACACAGTCGGCGCCCAACGCACGGGCCTCGACGATCTGGTACGGATCGATCATGAAATCCTTGCGGATCACCGGCAGGCTGCACGCGGCACGAGCCTGTTGCAGGTACGCATCAGCGCCCTGGAAGTAATCGATGTCGGTCAGTACGGAAAGACAAGTCGCCCCACCCTTCTCATAGCTTTTGGCGATGTCGGCGGGAACGAAGTTCTCGCGGATCACGCCTTTGCTTGGCGAAGCCTTTTTGATTTCGGCAATCACCGCAGGCTGTTTCTTCTTGGCTTGCGCCAGCAATGCCTGGGCAAAACCACGGGGTGCATCGGCCGCCTTGGCCAGACTTTCCAGCTCGCTCAGGCTGACGCGAGCACTACGCTCGGCGACTTCCTGAACTTTGCGCGCCAGAATGTTTTCCAGAACCGTCGGTACACTCATCCCTCATTCTCCACTCTGAATACCGCGGTAAAGGCACCCAGCTCCTCGAGTTTTTCCCGAGCGAGACCGGTGTGCAGCGCGTCGTGCGCAAGCTCGACACCCTGTTTCAAACTGCTGGCCACGTCAGCGGCATACAGCGCTGCACCGGCATTGAGCACAATCATTTCGGCGGCTTTCTGGCCGTTCTCGGTTTTGCGCTTGCCGAGGGCATCGCGGATCAGCGCCAGCGAGGCTTCCGGGCCGTCGACCGACAGACCGTGCAGGCTCTGGCTCTTCATACCCAGATCTTCCGGCTCGACCCAATATTCGCTGATTTCGTTGTTTTTCAGCTCGGCGACAAAGGTCGGTGCGGCGAGACTGAATTCATCCAGACCGTCCTTCGAGTGCACCACCAGCACATGCTTGCTGCCCAGACGCTGCAAGACTTCGGCCAATGGCCGGCACAGCGCCTTGTTGAATACGCCCACTACCTGATGCTTCACACCGGCCGGATTCGTAAGCGGGCCGAGCATGTTGAACAGCGTACGCAGGCCGAGATCGCGGCGCGGGCCGGCGGCGTACTTCATGGCTTTGTGGTGGGTCTGGGCAAACATGAAACCGATGCCGACGTTGTCGATGCAACGGGCGACCTGAACCGGCGTCAGGTTCAGATAAATGCCGGCGGCTTCGAGCAAATCGGCGCTGCCGCTCTTGCCCGATACCGCACGGTTGCCGTGTTTGGCCACGGTGCAACCGGCTGCCGCGACAACAAAGGAAGAAGCCGTCGACACGTTGAAAATATTTGCGCCGTCACCGCCAGTGCCAACCACATCGACGACGCCGTCGAGGGTTTTCAGGTCAACCTGATCGGCCAGCTCACGCATCACCGACACGGCGCCGACGATCTCGTCGATGCTTTCGCTCTTCATGCGCATGGCCATCATGAACGCGCCGATCTGCGCGTCGGTGCATTGGCCGGTCATGATTTCGCGCATCACGTCGCGCATTTCATCGGTGCTGAGGTCGAGGTGTTCGACGATACGGCTCAGGGCTGTCTTGATATTCATGGGAAGTCCTTAGCGCGTGCCGCCGGTTTGTTTGAGGAAGTTGGCAAACAGTTCATGGCCTTGCTCGGTCAGGATCGACTCGGGGTGGAACTGTACGCCCTCAATGTTCAGGGTCTTGTGACGCAGGCCCATGATTTCGTCGACCGAACCGTCGTCGTGTTGCGTCCACGCGGTCAGCTCCAGGCAATCGGGCAAAGTATCGTGCTTGACGATCAGCGAGTGGTAACGGGTAACCGTCAGCGGATGATTCAGACCTGCGAAAACGCCCTTGTCCTCATGGAATACCGGGCTAGTCTTACCGTGCATCACTTGGCGGGCGCGGACTACATCGCCGCCAAACGCCTGGCCAATGGACTGGTGGCCAAGGCAGACACCGAGGATCGGCAGCTTGCCGGCGAAGTGTTTGATGGCTTCGATGGAGATGCCAGCTTCGGTCGGCGTGCAAGGGCCTGGCGATACGACGATGCGCTCAGGTTTCAGCGCTTCGATTTCGGCGACGGTCAATTCGTCGTTGCGCACGACTTTGACGTCGGCACCCAGCTCGCCGAGGTATTGCACAACGTTGTAAGTAAAGGAGTCGTAGTTGTCGATCATCAGCAACATGGCGTGTCGAACCTCTTGAATTCTGATTTGAAAACAGCCTTCAGATCACTTGCCCGCAGGGCGCTGCACGATGTCGGACGCAGGTAGATGCGTCGGCACAGCGGCATTTCAAACAGGCAAGGAAGGCAAAGCGATACAGATCCGGCAGGGCCGGCAGAAAAGATTCAGGCGCGCCAACGCCAGCGGGCGTGTGCCTTGATGACTTGATCCAGAAGTTTGCTGGTGATCAACACGGGGAAGGTCTCGTTCATACGTTCCGGCACAGTAACTTAGCTGGGCGGAGCGTGCAATATGGCCGGGGCTGCGGGAGATAAAAGCTGGGGAGGATTCGCGACCGATGGCAAAACGCCGGGAGTTTTTGGTACTGTCGTTTCGTTCACCTACAACAATAAATAAACGGACTTGCTCATGATCAAACAGACGCTGTTTGTCCCGCTGGCTGGCTGCCTGCTCGCACTGGCTTGTGCTCAGGCCAATGCTGCACCCAATCCCTATTCGAATTTCATAGTTTTCGGCGACAGTCTGAATGACGCCGGAACCTTCGCCGACACTGGCGGACCGGCCGGCTCCACCGAGCGTTACACCAATCGGACCGGGCCGGTGTATCAGAATGGCAGCGGTGAACTGTATTCGTTGAACTCCACGCAGTTGCTCGGCGGACGCCTTGGCTTTTCGCCAGACCAGACAGCCTCTTCCAGCTCCGCCGTGCGCGCCGAAAACGGCCAGCCGGACGGCAACAACTGGGCGGTCGGCGGCTATCGCACCGACCAGATCCTCGACTCGATCACCACGCAATCCGCTACCGGCGAACGCACCCGCGCCGGTTACCTGCCCTCCAACGGCTTCCGCGCCGACCCGAATGCGCTGTACTACATTTCCGGCGGCGGCAACGACTTCCTGCAAGGGCGCATTCTCAGCCTGCCGCAAGCCAACGCCGCGGCGGATCGTCTCGCCGACAGTGTGCAGACGCTGCAAACCGCCGGCGCCAAATACGTGATGGTCTGGCTGTTGCCTGACGTTGGCCTGACCCCAGCCATCAACGGTACGCCATTGCAAGCCTTCAGCAGTCAACTTGCCACCCAGTTCAACAGTCAATTGGTCACACGCCTGCAAGGCATCAATGCCGAAATCATTCCGTTGAACATTCCGGTCTTGCTCTCGGAAGTGTTTGCCGACCCGGGACGCTTTGGCCTGGCGACCGATCAGAACCTCACTGCGACCTGCTTCAGTGGCAGCAGTTGCCCGGAAAACCCCCGTTACGGCATCAACAGCGCGACACCCGACCCGAGCAAACTGATCTACAACGACGGCGTGCACCCGACCGAAGCCGGGCAAAAACTGATCTCCGACTACGCCTATTCCCTCCTCGCCGCGCCGTGGGAGCTGACGCTGCTGCCGGAAATGGCCCACGCCACCGTGCGCGCGCACCAAGACGAACTGCGCAACCAATGGCAGGCGGATTGGGAGAACTGGCAAGCGGTTGGCCAATGGCGCGCGATTGTTTCCGCCGGCGGCCAGCATCTGGATGTCGACAGCCAAAGCAGCGGCGCCAGCGCCGATGGCAGCGGTTACAACCTCAACGTCGGCGGCAGCTATCGCTTGAATGAAGCCTGGCGCGTGGGTGTGGCAGGCGGCTTCTACCGACAGAATCTGGAGGCCGGCCATAACGACTCGGACTACAAACTCAACAGCTACATGGCCACGGCATTTGCCCAGTACCAGCAAAATCGCTGGTGGGCTGATGCAGCGTTGACCGGTGGCAAACTCGACTACGACAACCTCAAACGCAAGTTCGATCTTGGCGCCAGCGAAGGTGCGGAGAAAGGCGACACTGACGGCAGCCTCTGGGCCTTCAGCGCGCGTGTCGGTTACGACATTGCCCAGCCGGGCAGCGAGTGGCACCTGTCGCCATTCGTCAGCGCCGACTACGCCAGCGTTGATGTCGATGGTTATTCAGAGAAGAGCAATCGCGCCACGGCATTGACCTTCGATGATCAGACCCGTGACTCGAAGCGTCTGGGTCTGGGCTTGCAGGGCAAGTACAACATCACCCCGCAAACCCAGGTGTTTGGCGAATACGCTCACGAGCGTGAGTACGAAGATGACGTGCAGAAGGTCCGCATCGCGCTCAACACCTTGCCGGCGAATGACTTCAAGCTTGAGGGCTATACGCCGCAGAGTCATCTGAACCGCTTGAGTCTGGGCGTGAGCCACAAACTGACGGCTGATCTGGCGCTGCGCGGCGGGTATTCGTTGCGCAAGGATGATGATTTTACCCAGCAGGGTGTGAATGTCGGGGTTGTGTTGGATTTTTAAGCGGTAGATCAAAAGATCGCAGCCTGCGGCAGCTCCTACAGGGCTGTTGCAGGTCATAAAAAAGCGGCGCCCTCACAGGCGCCGCTTTTTTATTGCCAAACATATGCCCCCCTGTGGGAGCGAGCCTGCTCGCGAAAGCGCTAAGTCAGCCAACATCAATGGTGACTGACACGGCCTCTTCGCGAGCAGGCTCGCTCCCACAGGGAAGATCAGTGATCAGTCCGGGGTTTGCTCGGCCAGGGCCACAGCGCGGAACATCGCGCGGCGTTTGTTCAGGGTCTCTTCCCATTCCAGCGCCGGCACCGAGTCGGCGACGATACCGCCACCGGCCTGCACATGCAGTTCGCCGTTCTTGATCACCGCCGTGCGAATGGCAATCGCGGTGTCCATATTGCCGTTCCAGGCGAAGTAACCGACCGCGCCGCCGTAAACACCACGCTTGACCGGCTCCAGTTCGTCGATGATTTCCATCGCGCGAATCTTCGGTGCGCCCGACAAGGTGCCGGCCGGCAGAATCGCCCGCAGCGCGTCCATCGCCGTCAGCCCTTCTTTCAACTGGCCGGTGACGTTGGAGACGATGTGCATCACGTTGGAATAACGCTCGATGACCATTTTCTCGGTGAGTTTCACCGAGCCGATTTCCGAAACGCGCCCGGTGTCGTTACGGCCCAGATCGATCAGCATCAAGTGCTCGGCGATCTCTTTATCGTCCGACAGCAGGTCTTCTTCCAGCGCCACATCGGCTTCTTCGGTGGCACCACGTGGGCGAGTACCGGCGATCGGGCGCACAGTGATCAGGTTGTCTTCGACCCGCACCAGCACTTCCGGGGAACTGCCGACGACGTGGAAGTCGCCGAAGTTGAAGAAGTACATGTACGGCGTCGGGTTGAAGCAACGCAGGGCGCGGTACAGATCGATCGGTGCAGCCTTGAAGTCGATCGACATACGCTGCGACGGCACAACCTGCATGCAGTCGCCAGCAAGGATGTACTCCTTGATGGTGTCGACGGCTTTTTCGTAATCGTCCTGGGTGAAGCTGGAACGGAACACCGGATCAGCCGATTGCTGTTTGCTGAAGTCCAGGCCACGGCGTGGGGTGATCGGCTGGCGCAGTTTTTCCAGAAGTGCCTGCAATTGCGCCTGACCTTGTTCGAAGGCATCCGCCTGCGCAGGATCGGCCAGCACGATCGCGTGCATCTTGCCGGCGAGGTTGTCAAAAACGACGACCGCGTCGGAGACCATCAACAAAATGTCCGGCACGCCCAGTGGATCCGGGTTCGGGCACTTGCCCAGACGCTTCTCGACATAACGCACGCAGTCGTAACCGAAATAACCGACCAGGCCACCGTTGAAACGCGGCAGACCGGCAATGGTCGGCACGTTATAGCGAGCCTTGAAGGTTTCGACGAAGGCCAGCGGATCTTCAACATCGTGGCTTTCGGTCTCGACGCCATCAACGGTGATGCTGACGTGATGGTCGTGAACCCGCAGCACGGTGCGGCACGGCAGGCCGATGATCGAGTAACGGCCCCATTTCTCGCCGCCCTGCACCGATTCGAGCAGGTAGGAGTTGGGCTGGTCGGCCAGTTTCAGGTAGATCGACAGCGGCGTGTCGAAGTCGGCCAGGGTTTCGCAGGCCAACGGAATGCGGTTGTAGCCGTCAGCGGCCAAGCGCAGGAATTCTTCGCGGATCATAAGGTGCCTCGTGGTGTGAGGGGCAAATCAGTCAGGTATGCAAACGCGCCGGCGAGCCGGCCAGGAACAAGTCAGGCGCGCCAACGCCAGCGGGCCAGGGCCTTGATGACTTTCATCCAGAGTTTGCGAGTGACCACCACGATGGCGTTTCCAGAATGGGATTGAGAAGCGTCGGGCAACGTTATCTCAGCGGCCGTACCGAGGCAACCGGGAATTAGCTTGCGCAGATCGTCGATCACCAGCGCCGGGGATTCCTCGGCAATCGGTCGGCCATGGTTGTAGCCGTAACTCAGCGCCACGCATTTGACTCCCGCCGCTTTCGCCGCCAGCACGTCGCTGCGCGAGTCGCCGACGAACAACGATTGCGAGGCCGGGATGTTGGCCATTTTCATCACGAAGAACAGCGCCGCCGGATCAGGCTTCTTCTGCGGCAAGGTATCGCCACCAATGATCCATTTGAAGTAGCGACCGATCTTCATCTGATCCAGCAACGGCGCGACGAAACGCTCCGGCTTGTTGGTGATCAGCGCCATGGCCACGCCTTGCTTGTGCAGCCACTTGAGGGTGTCGCGCACGCCGGGATAGACCACGGTCAGCTCATGGCTGGCGCCGTAGGCTTGCATGAACACTTCCAGCGCACGCTCGGCTTCGACGTCATCCACGGCTGAATGATCAATGCCACCGGCCAACGCGCGGCGCACCAGCACCGGCGCGCCGTTACCAACCCACTCGCGCACCGAATCGATGCCCGCCGGTTGACGACCAAGGGTGAGCAGCATGTTGTCCACCGCCGCTGCCAGGTCCGGAACCGAGTCGATCAGCGTGCCATCCAGATCGAACATCACCAGCCGTGGCAGTTTCCCCGGGAACAGCTGCTCGAACCCGCTCATGGGCGCGCCAGCGCCAGTTCGGAGCGCATCTTGTCGATGACTTCCTGATAGTTCGGCGCGTTGAAGATCGCCGAGCCGGCAACAAAGGTGTCAGCGCCAGCGGCGGCGATTTCGCGGATGTTGTTGACGTTGACGCCGCCGTCGATTTCCAGACGAATGTCACGACCCGAAGCATCGATGATCGCCCGCGCTTCGCGCAGTTTGTCGAGGGTGCCGGGAATGAACTTCTGCCCGCCGAAGCCCGGGTTGACGCTCATCAGCAAGACCATGTCGACCTTGTCGATCACGTACTTGAGCACGTCCAGCGGGGTTGCCGGGTTGAACACCAGACCGGATTTGCAGCCGCCTTCACGGATCAGTTGCAGCGAGCGATCAACGTGCAGCGTGGCTTCCGGGTGGAAAGTGATGTAGGTAGCGCCGGCCTCGATGAAGTCGCCGACGATGCGGTCCACCGGGCTGACCATCAGGTGCGCGTCGATCGGCGCGGTGACGCCGTACTTGCGCAATGCCGCACAAACCATCGGACCGATGGTCAGGTTCGGCACGTAGTGGTTGTCCATGACGTCGAAGTGAACGAAGTCGGCACCCGCGGCCAGAACGTTGTCGACTTCCTCGCCGAGGCGGGCGAAGTCGGCGGAGAGAATCGACGGAGCAATTACGAAGGGCTGCATGACGCACCTTTTCTGAGCTAAATCACGATGGCGCGCATTGTATACCTCAAGTTTCCAAGCGCGCACCGTGACCGCGATGATTGGGTTGTGCCATGACGGAGGACGGGCGCTGACTCAATACGCCGCGCGGTAGATCTTCTCGATGTCCCCAGCGCTGAGTTTGCGCGGATTGTTGCGCATCAGGCGCTCGATCCCCGCCGCTTCCACGGCCATCGCCGGGATCGCTTCTTCCGGCACGCCGAAACTACGCAGTCCGGCCGGAATTTCCACGGCTGCGCACAGATCGCTCATTGCCTGCACGGCTTTGTCCGCTGCTTCGGCGGCGCTCAGATGAGCGGTCTTCACCCCCATGGCTTCGGCGATATCCTGCATGCGCTCAACGCAGGCCATCTTGTTCCATGTCATGACGTACGGCAGCAGCAACGCATTGCTCACGCCATGGGCGATGTTGAAACGCCCGCCCAGCGGATACGCCAGCGCATGCACCGCGCCGACCCCGGCATTGCCGAACGCCATACCGGCCATCAGGCTGGCGGTGGCCATGTCTTCGCGCGCTTGCAGATTGCCGCCGTTGGCATAGGCCTTGGGCAGGGCTTTGGCGATCAGCTTGATGGCACCGATGGCCAGCGAGTCGGTGATCGGCGAGGCATTCACCGACAGATAGGATTCGATGGCGTGCACCAAGGCGTCGACGCCACTGGCGGCGGTGACACTGCGTGGGCAGGTCAGGGTCATCTGCGGGCTGACCAGCGCCACGTCCGGTAATAGAAAGTCGCTGACGATGCCTTTCTTCAACTGCGCGACTTTGTCCGAGAGGATCGCGACGTTGGTCACTTCGGAACCGGTGCCGGCGGTGGTCGGGATGGCGATCAGTGGCGGGCCTTTGCGTGGCACCTGGTCGACACCGAACAGATCTTCCAGTGCGCCGTGGTAACCGGCATACGCCGCGACACTTTTGGCGATGTCGATGGCACTGCCGCCACCGAGACCGATCAAGCCGTCGTGCCCGCCTTCGCGGTAGACACGCATGCAGTCTTCGACGATGGCGATTTCCGGGTCTGGCAGTACGCGGTCGAAAATCTCGTAGTCGCGACCACCGAGTTGCACCAGTGCCAGCTCAACCGTGCCGGATTTGACCAGCGCGGCATCGGTGACGATCAATGGGTTGTCGATGTCGAGGCGTGTGAGTTCGGCGGCCAGTTGTTCGATGGCGGCGGCGCCGGTGATCAGTTTGTGAGCGATTTTGAACTGGGACAGACTCATCGTGCGCAGCCTCTTATAGATGTGGGAGCTGGGCACAAGATTAGCTGGGGATTTGGGGTTGTCTGCTATTCAGGTGGTGAATGACCCATCGAGCGCAAGAGCAAGAGCCCCTCACCCTAGCCCTCTCCCAAAGGGAGAGGGGACTGACCGCGCTGTACTTTCGAAGTACACCGACCTGAAATACCGAGTCGAACTCAGATTCTGAACCGCACGAATATCTGCTCCCTTTCCCCTCTACCCCTTGGGGGAGAGGGCTGGGGTGAGGGGGTAAGCTTTTGATCTGGCCCTTAAACCTGAGCCGTACGCAGTTTTTCGCTACGACCCCTCAGCCATTCCAGGGTCAGCAGCAGGATGACCGAGAAGGCGATCAGCAACGTAGCCGCAGCCGCAATCGTCGGGCTGAGGTTCTCGCGAATCCCGCTAAACATCTGCCGAGGCAACGTCGCCTGCTCAGGCCCGGCAAGAAACAACGTCACCACCACCTCATCAAACGAAGTCGCAAACGCAAACAGCGCCCCGGAAATCACCCCCGGCGCAATCAGCGGCAAGGTCACCCGACGAAACGCCGTCAGTGGCGAAGCACCAAGACTAGCCGCCGCACGCACCAGATTGTGGTTAAACCCCTGCAACGTCGCCGATACCGTGATGATCACAAACGGCACGCCCAACACCGCGTGCACCACGATCAACGAGAAGAAGCTGTTGCCCAACCCCAGCGGTGCGAAAAACAGATAGCTCGCCACACCAATGATCACCACCGGCACCACCATCGGCGAAATCACCAGCGCCATCACCAGCGCTTTACCGGGGAAGTCACCGCGAGTGAGACCGATTGCCGCCAGCGTGCCAAAGATCATCGCCAGCACCGTCGCCGCCGGGGCGACGATGATGCTGTTCTTCAGGGCGCGCATCCATTCCGCCGAGGCGAAGAAGTCGTGATACCACTGCAGCGAGAAACCCTGCAGCGGATACACCAGAAAACTGCCCGAGTTGAACGACAGCGGAATAATCACCAGCACCGGCAGAATCAGGAACAACAGAATCAGGCCGCAAAGGATCCGCAGGCTGTAGAACCACACCCGTTCAATGGGCGACATGTAAGGACTCAGCATCTCGAATTCCCCTTAGCTCAGGCGCAGGCGACTGGCGCCGACCAGCCAGCTGTAAATCAGATAAAGCACGACAGTCGCCAGCAACAACAGCCCGCCCAGTGCGGTGGCCATGCCCCAGTTGATGCTGGTGTTGGTGTAGAAGGCGACGAAGTAGCTGACCATTTGATCGTTCGGGCTGCCGAGCAGCGCCGGGGTGATGTAGTAGCCAATGGCGAGGATGAACACCAACAGGCAACCGGCGCCGACGCCGGCATAGGTCTGCGGGAAGTACACCCGCCAGAAACTGGCAAACGGATGGCAGCCAAGGGAAATCGCGGCGCGCATGTAAGTCGGCGAGATGCCTTTCATCACGCTGTAGATTGGCAGAATCATGAACGGCAGCAGGATGTGCACCATCGAGATGTACACGCCGGTGCGGTTGAACACCAGTTCCAGCGGTTTATCGATGATGCCCATGGCCATCAGGCCACTGTTAATCAGACCGCCCGATTGCAACAGCACGATCCATGCGGCGACACGCACCAGAATCGAGGTCCAGAACGGCAACAGCACCAGAATCATCAGCAGATTGCTTTGCCGCGATGGCAGGTTTGCCAGCAGGTAGGCCAGTGGATAGGCGAGCAGCAGGCAGATCACGGTGATCACCAGGCCCATCCAGAAGGTGCGGGCGAAGATGTCGAGGTAGATCGCCTGATCCGGGGTGGCCGGGGCGATTTCGCCGAGGTCGTCGATGCGGTGGTCGACGGACGCCAGCAGGTAATAAGGCGTGATGCTGCTGGTGTTGCGTTTGACCGCCTGCCAGTAGGCGGGGTCGCCCCAACGTTCGTCGAGTGCTTCCAGGGCTTCTTTATAAGAGGCCGGTTCGCTGGCGAACGGCAGCGCCCGGGCGGTTTTGGTCAACAGGCTGCGATAGCCGGCCAACTCCATGTTCAAGCGCTTGGACAAATCGCCCAGCGTCTGGTTTTTGCGCGCTTCGGCGAGGTCTTCGCCGGCGGCTTTATAGACCGGTTCAGCGGGCAGGCCACGGCCGTCCCAACTGGCGATGGCCGCCACGGTGCGCGGCATGCCGCCGACCACTTCGGGGTTGCCGACGCTTTTGTAGAGCAGCGCCACGATCGGCACCAGAAACACCAGCAACAGAAACAGCACCAGCGGCGCAATCAGCGCTTGAGCCTTCCAGCGGTTGACCCGCTCGGCGCGCTTGAGCTTCTGCTTCAAGGTGGGGCTGTTGCCCTCGTTCAGGGGAACGGCGATGGCCATGACGTACTCCGCAAATCTTTGATCGTTACAGAGGTGGTGAGCCACCGCTGTTGTGTTGAAACACAGCTACCTGTGGGAGCGAGCCTGCTCGCGAAGAGGCCAGCACATTCAACATCTATGCTGGCTGATCTACCGCTTTCGCGAGCAGGCTCGCTCCCACAGGGGTGGGCAAGCCCACCCTCACCAGGCTCGGCTTATTTCGCAGCCCAGGAGTTGAAGCGCTGCTCCAGCTGCTCGCCGTTGTCAGCCCAGAAGCTGACGTCGATCTGCACCTGGTTGGCGATGTTTTCCGGGGTGGTCGGCATGTCTTTCAGGACATCCTTGGCCAGCAGCGGCACAGCCTGGGTGTTGGCCGGGCCGTAGGCGATGTTTTCCGAGTAGGTCTTCTGTTGCTGCGGCTGTACCGAGAAGGCGATGAATTTCTTCGCCGCTTCCGCGCGCTTGGCGTCCAGACCTTTCGGGATAGCCCAGGCGTCGAAGTCGTAGATGCCGCCGTTCCACACCACTTTCAGGTTGGATTCTTTCTGCACCGCCGCGATGCGACCGTTGTAAGCCGAGCTCATCACCACGTCACCGGAAGCGAGGTATTGCGGCGGTTGCGCGCCGGCTTCCCACCACTGAATGCTTGGCTTCAGCTCATCAAGCTTCTTGAACGCGCGATCCTGGCCACCCTTGCTCGCCAACTCTTTGTAGACGTCTTTCGGCGCCACACCATCGGCCATCAAAGCGAATTCGAGGGTGTACTTGGCGCCTTTACGCAGGCCACGTTTGCCCGGGAATTTCTTCGTGTCCCAGAAATCCGCCCAACTGGTCGGTGCGGTTTTCAGCTTGTCGGCGTTGTAAGCCAGTACGGTCGACCAAACGAAGAAACCTACGCCGCACGGCTGGATCGCGCCTTTGACGTAATCTTCGGTTTTGCCGAACAGTGCCGGGTCGAGTTGTTCGAACATGTCTTCGTCGCAACCACGGGACAGCTCTGGCGATTCAACTTCCACCAGATCCCACGACACGCTCTTGGTGTCGACCATGGCTTTGACCTTGGCCATTTCGCCGTTGTATTCGCCGGCGACGATCTTGCCGTTGCCTGCCGCTTCCCACGGTGCATAGAAGGCTTTGACTTGCGCCGCCTTGTTCGCCCCGCCAAACGACACCACGGTCAAATCGGGGCCAGCGGCCATTGCGTTTGCCGCACCCATCAGGCCCAGGGTCAGGGCGGTGAACTTCAGGGATCTCAACATTTATTGTTCTCTCCACGTGCAGGGTTGGTGTTGGTATTGCCGGGGCGATCAGTTCGCCTCTAAAAGCGGGTCAAGCGCGCGAACGTGCTCGACCTGCCAGCCAAGCGGTACCACGTCACCGACCGCGAGCGCTGGATCGAGCTCGGCAATCGGTTGTTTCACGAAGAAGTCGGTCTTGCCGCAGACTTCCAGGCGCACTCGGACGTGGTCGCCCAGATAGATGAATTCCGCCACCCTCCCTGAGAAGCGGTTAACGCATTGATCGCTCGAACCGTTGAGGCTGACGCGCTCCGGACGGATCGACAGGGTCACCGGTTCGCCGGTCTGGCCGACATTGACCGCCAGCGCCTCGACCTTTTCGCCACGACCCAACTCGACCACGCAACGCTCGCCGCTCTGGCTGAGCAAGCGGCCGTTGAGGCGGTTGTTTTCGCCGATGAAATTGGCGACGAAGGTATTTTTCGGTTCTTCGTAAAGGGTGCGCGGCGGGGCGATCTGCTGGATTTCACCCTGATGGAATACCGCAACACGATCGGACATGGTCAGCGCTTCACCCTGATCGTGGGTCACGTAGACCACGGTCACGCCGAGGCGCTGGTGCAGGTGTTTGATTTCCATCTGCATGTGTTCACGCAGTTGTTTGTCGAGGGCGCCGAGGGGTTCGTCCATCAGCACCAGTTGCGGTTCGAACACCAGCGCGCGGGCCAATGCCACACGTTGTTGCTGACCACCGGACAACTGCGCCGGATAGCGCGAGGCGAACGCGTCGAGCTGAACCATGCTGAGGACTTTTTTCACACGGTCGCTGACGTCGCTTTTGTTCAGGCCACGCACGGTCAGCGGGAACGCGAGGTTTTCCGCCACTGTCATGTGCGGGAACAGCGCGTAGTTCTGGAACACCATGCCGATGTCGCGTTTGTGCGGCGGCACGTTGTTGATCGAGCGCCCGGCCAGCAGAATTTCACCGGCGGTTGGTGTTTCGAAACCGGCGAGCATCATCAGGCTGGTGGTCTTGCCGGAACCGGACGGCCCGAGCAGGGTGAGAAATTCGCCTTTGCGAATGTCCAGGTTGAGGTCTTTGACGATCAGGTTCTCGCCGTCGTAGCTCTTCTGCACTCCACGAAAGCTGACCAGTACATCACTGGCCCCTGCGTTTGTATCGACCTGGCTCATACCCACACCTTTGTTGTTGATGACTGCTTGTGGGTTAAGCCTAGTGGCTGCTGACAGCCACGCAAATCGGGGCGCAGGAGAGAATCGCCTCAGCCGGGTGGAAGGTTGGGGGTAGGGATTGCCCTACAAGGATGGCGCTAATGGATAAGGCAGTGGCAAGCGACAAGCTGCGAGCCACATGCAATGGCAAAAACGCGTGTCGCTTAGGGATATGCGCACAATCCGGATCCAAAGCAGATCCCTTGTGGGAGCGAGCCTGCTCGCGAATGCGGTGGGTCATTCAGCTTATTCGGTGACTGTTACACCGCTTTCGCGAGCAGGCTCGCTCCCACAGGGGAACAGTGCTGATCAGAGAAGTTTGTGTTCCATCGCGTATTTGACCAGTTCGGCCAGCGAGGTGATGTTGAGTTTCTGCATCAGCCGCGCTTTGTGGGTGCTGATGGTCTTGCTGCTCAGGGCCAGTTGCTGGGCGATGTCGTTGACGTTGGCGCCTTGGGCCAGGCGTTCGAACACCGAGAACTCGCGTTCGGACAACAACGAATGCAGCGGCCGCGCATCAGTCAGACCGACTTCAAACACCATGCGATCCGCCAGATCCGGATCAATGTATCGCCCGCCGGCCGCGACTTTACGAATGGCGGTGAGCAACAGCGCCGGATCACTGTCCTTGGTCGCATACCCGGCCGCGCCAACCTTCAGCGCCCGCGCGGCCATCTGCGCTTCGTCGTGCATCGACAGCACCAGAATTGCTGGCGGATTGTTCAACGCACGGATGCGCGGGATTGCTTCGAGGCCATTGACGCCGGGCATGGAGATGTCGAGCAAGACCACTTCGCATGGCACGCTACGCAAGGTTTCGAGCAGTTGCTCGCCATTGCTCGCCTCGCCCACCACTTGCAGATCCTTGGCCAGGCCGATCAATTGCTTGATGCCCTCGCGGACGATGGTGTGGTCTTCGGCTACCAGTACACGGATCAAATCTTTTCTCCAGATTTCAGGTACACACCATTCCCTGTAGGAGTGAGCCTGCTCGCGATAGCGTCAGCCCAAACACTACAGACTTTCAGACCTCACTCACCGGCACCCGCACCATCAGACTGGTGCCCTCCCCCGGTTCACTCTCCAGTGTCAACCGCCCGCCCATGATCAGCACCCGCTCGCGCATGCCAACCAGTCCAAACGAAGTCGGCCGACCGGCAGCGGCGACAAATCCTACGCCATCATCACTGACAGTCAGACACAATTCGTCGCCTTCCAGCGCCAGCGTCAGTTCCACAGTATGCGCCTGAGCATGGCGCATCACATTGGTCAGCGCCTCCTGCAAAATCCGAAACAGCCCGATGGCCTTGGCATCACTGAGCGCCGGCAGATTGTCCGGCACCTGCACCAGACACGGAATCTGTGTCCGCGCCTCGAACCGCCGCGCCTGCCACTCGATTGCCGACGCAATCCCGGCATCGAGAATCGGCGGTCGCAGCGCCGTCGCCACATCGCGCACCAACTGAAACAACTGGGCGATCAAGCGCTTCATGCTGTTGAGGCGTTCGTTCAGCCCCGGATCGAGTTGCGCGTAGGCCAATTCGCACATCGAAGTTTCCAGTTTCAGCACCGTCAACATTTGCCCCAGCTCATCGTGAACCTCACGGGCAATTCGCGCCTTCTCTTCTTCGCGCACACTTTCAAGGTGTGCCGACAGTTCGCGCAGTTGCTCGCGCGATGCCGCCAGCTCCAGCTCGATACGCTTGCTTTCGGTGATGTCCCAGACGATGCCGTCCCACACGTAGGCGCCATCTTCCAGTTTCCGGGTGATCGCCTTGATCTCGGCCCAACGCTGCTCGCCCTGACGCGTGAGGATTCGGCCCTGCCATGACCAATCGCTGTCGGTGTCCAGCGCCTGATCCTGAGTGTGGTGATAACTGGCCTTGTCGTCGGGATGCACCAGGCTGCGCAGGCCCATGTCGCGATGAGCGATGACGGCCGGTGCGTAGCCGACCAGACTTTCGCTGCCTTCACTGATGTAGGCAAAGTCGATCTGCCCGGTCACCGGCGCGCGCTCCAGACGGAACACCAGTCCCGGTACGTTGGCGGCGATGCCCTGCAGACGCGCCTCGCTTTCCTGCAACGCCGCCACGGCGCGACGGCGTTCGGTGACGTCGGTGAGGTAAACCACCAGATACTCACTGTCACGAAAACGCAAGAAACTCAGCGAGACATCCGCCGGCAAAACACTGCCATCGGCACGCACGCAACTGGTCTCGAAACTCAACGGCCCTTCTTCACTGGCGCGCGCGCGCTTCCACAGGTTGAGCCAGCGATCCATGTGCAGGCCCGGCTCGAAGTCGATCAGCGGTCGCTCGATCAACCCGCCCGAGGGGTAACCGAGCATGACTTCGGCCGCACGGTTGGCGTAGCGCACATGGCTGTCCCAGTTGACCCAGAGGATGCCGACGGTGCTTTGATCGATGGAGAACTGCGTCAACCGCAGCGCTTCTTCGCTAGCCGCGCGCAAGGCGATGTCTTCCCGGGCGGCCAGCAGTCGCTGTTCGAGGCTGTGCTGTTGGCGGCGCTGCCAGAACACGATCGCGACACAACTGAGCAGCATCACCGCGAACAACAGACTAAGGTTCTGCCAGAACCCCGGCGACTCCGACAGTCGTGGATATTTCGGTTGCAGCCATTGATTGTGCAGTTGCTCGAGATCCTTGGCCGGGATCGCGCGCAGCGCACTTTGCACGATGCCGGCCAACTCTGGCCAATCGCGGCGCGAGCCGACTCGCAGCAGTTGCGGCAGGCCGATATCGCCGACCACCACCAGTTCGGCGAACTCCGGTTCTACCGACAAGCGTCCGAGCTGCGCCTCATCGACTACGGCGTAAGCGGCCTGCTGACTCAACAGCAACTGCAAGGCCTGACGTTCGAGCGGCACGCCTTGCAGGTTCAGATGCGGATAGTTGCCGCGCAGATAGTCGGCGGTGGTACTGGGCATGCGCACAGCAACACGGACCTGGCTATCGAGTTTCTCCAGATCGACCACGCCACTGGCCTTCTGATCGCTGACGACCAATTGCGGCACGCGCATGTACGGATCGGAAAACTGCCACAGACGCAACGCACTCGGGGTCTGGCTCAGGCCCGGAGCAATATCGACCTCGCCCTCGCGCACGGCGGTTTCCAGTTGCCCGAGGTCCTGAAAGTTGCGCCAGCTCAGCTCGACATTGAGCGTCTTGGCCAACAACTTCATCAGCTCGACGTTGGCCCCCGACAGCCGCTGCAAGCGCCGGTCGTATTGCGCATACGGGGCTTGCAACACCAGACCGACGCGCAATTCATTGTGTTGCGCCAGCCATTGCTGCTGGCTCGCCGACAACTGTGCAAGATGTGACGGCGGCGCAGGCGCCGCCCACCCCATCAAGGGAAAGCACAAACAGCCGATAACCCACAGGCAGCAAAATCGCTTCATTGAAGTCTCATACACTGACAAATTCTGACCAACCCATTAGGCTGCCGGGATACTTTCTGGCCTGGAATAACCGATGCCCTCTGTTTACCGCCTGGCAATGCCAGCATTGTGCCTGTCGCTGATCCTGCCTTGTGCGTTTTCCGTCAACGCCGCCGACCCCGCCCCTGCCGCGGAAAAACCGGCAGAAGAAAAACCCGCCGAACGCCAGCCACTGCTTGAGCGTAGTCAGGAAGAGGCCGCCGCACTGGAACGTAAAGTCCCGGCACAAGAACAGCAACAGTTGCAGGCCGGCAGCGACACCTTCCTCGCCCTGTGGAAACCGGCCAACACCGCCGAACCCAAAGGCGCGGTGATCATCATCCCCGGCGCCGGCGAAACCGCTGACTGGCCGCAGGCAATCGGCCCATTGCGACAAAAATTGCCTAACGCCGACTGGAGCAGCCTCAGCATCACGCTGCCAGATCTGCAAAGCGATGCGATTGCCCCCCGTGTAATTGAGCCAGCCGCAGCGCCGAAAGCACCGGAAAGCGGCAGCAAGGATGCCACCACTGCACAACCGATCGAACAGGCGGCGGGCGGTGAAGCCGAAGTGGCCGATCAGGTCGTTGCCGAGACCACCGAAGAACAAGGCAAGGCCGATGCCGAGCGTATCTTCGCGCGGATCGACGCGGCGATTGGCTACGCCGAACAGCAAAGTGCACGCAGCATTGTCGTACTCGGCCACGGCACCGGTGCCTATTGGGCCGCGCGCTATTTGACTGAAAAACAAACCGCGCAGATCGAAAAATTTGTCATGGTCGATGCGCAGGCACCGGCCAAAGCCAAACCGGCATTGGCGGAACTGACACCGACATTGAAATTGCCGACCGCGGATATTTTCTACATGGACAAGCCGCTTGATCGCAACGCGGCGCTGGAGCGCATGCAGGCGAGCAAGCGCTTGAAGACATCGGCGTTCAGCCAGGTCGCACTCAAGGCCTTGCCGGATAACAAGGCTGAACAGGAGCAATTGTTCCGCCGGGTGCGTGGCTGGTTGAATCCGCAGAACCCGGACTGATCGGTAAACCGCGTCGCCCCCTTCGCGAGCAGGCTCGCTCCCACATTGGATCTGCGTACACAATCCATTGTGGGAGCGAGCCTGCTCGCGAAGGGGCCATCACCGGCAACACAGCGCTAACGACTAGCGAAAATCCCGCCGCTCACGAATCAACGTGTAGGCATTGTGCAGCTCGCGGGTTTTATCGGTCGCCTCCCGCACCTGCGCTGGCGTCGCCCCCGTACCGGCAATCTTGTCCGGGTGATGACGACTGAGCAGGCGCCGATAAGCGCGCTTGATCTGCGCCGGCTCACTGGACGCCGACACGCCGAGCAAGCGCATCGCCTCTTGATAGCTTACCGCCGCGCTGACGATCGGCCGCTTGCCCGGCTCGTAATCGTTGGCCAAGGCCTGCACCTGATGCGCCGTCCAGCCCAGCCACTTGCCCCACTGCGCCAGCAACTCACGTTCACTGACGCCCGCGCGACCATCGGCCCAGACCATTCGCCAGCAGGCGCGCAATACGCCTTCGGCAGCATGCGGTTGCGTACTCAGACGCCGCAGATAACCGCGCAGACTGTCACTGCCGGACTTGCCGCGATTGAACGCGGCAATCGCCCGACGAGTTGCCGGCTCACTCATTTCCAGCGCACGCATCTCGTTGCGCGCCTGCTGGATGTGCCCGTCGGTGACCCGACCGTCGCTCTTGGCCAGACGGCCGAGCAGCACAAACAGCAACTCATCGTTGCGCAGCATCGGCCGGCCGCCGAGTTTTTCCCGCAAATGCCCCCAGCTCTGCAAGTGCAGACGCCGATCCAGCGCTTGCCCCAACAATGCCCCAAGCATGGCCCCCGGAATGCTGGCAATCGCAAAACCCGCTCCGGCTCCAATCAGAGTCCCTGGCCACAACATGTCAGCGACTCGCTTCTATCAAGGTTTCAGCTTCTGCCAGACGCTCGTGCGTACCAACATCGACCCAGTGACCTTTCAGACGCTCGCCCGTGACTTCGCCAGCCGCCATGGCGTTGCGCAACAGCGGTGCCAGTTTGAAAGCACCGTCGGCGCAGCCGTCGAACAACTGAGGATGCAGCACCGCGATGCCGCTGTAGGTCAGGGTTGCAGCGTCCGGCTGACCGTCGTGCACCTTGCCATCGACCAAAGTGAAATCTCCACTCGGGTGATGCGCCGGATTGTCCGCCAGCACCAGATGCGCCAGACCGGTGATCGGCTGGTGCAGGACGCTGAAGTCGTAATCGGTCCAGATATCACCGTTGACCACCAGAAACGCGTCATCGCCAAGCAACGGCAGCGCCCGGAAAATCCCGCCGCCGGTTTCCAGCGGTTCACCTTCCGGCGAGTACTGAATGCTCACGCCAAACTGCGAACCGTCGCCCAGATAATCTTCGATCTGCTGACCGAGCCAGGCGTGATTGATCACGATCTCGTTGAAGCCGGCCGCCGCGAGGGCACGCAGGTGGTATTCGATCAGAGGAACGCCGCCGGCACGCACCAGCGGTTTCGGCGTGGTCAGGGTCAGCGGGCGCATGCGCTCGCCTTTGCCTGCAGCCAGAATCATTGCCTTCATGCTGTTGCTCCACCCCGCAGGCTGGTGAGCAGCGTTTGCAGCTCCGCCAGTTCCGGACGACGCCCGATCACTGCCTCTATATAAGAGAAGAAGCGCGGTACGTCGGCCAGATAACGCGGCTTGCCATCGCGATGGCAGATGCGCGCAAAGATGCCAATGACTTTCAGGTGACGCTGCACGCCCATCAGATCGCTGGCGCGCAGGAAATCTTCGAAGTCCGGCTGCACCGGAATATTCAGCGCCGAGGCTTGTTGCCAATAACTTTCCAGCCAGCCACGCACGCGTTCTTCAGGCCAACTGAGGAAGGCGTCCTTGAACAGACAAGTCACGTCGTAGGTCACCGGGCCGTAAACCGCATCCTGAAAATCCAGCACGCCGGGATTCGGCTCGCTGAGCATCAGGTTGCGTGGCATGTAGTCGCGGTGAACCAGCACTTTCGGCTGGGCCAGGGCGCTGTCGATCAGCAGATCGCTGACGTGCTGCCACTGTTGTTGCTGAATTGAATCGAACTCGACGCCGAGTTCGCGCTTCACGTACCACTCGGGAAACAGTTCCAGCTCACGGCGCAGCAAAGCAACGTCGTAACTCGGCAGCGGCGCAACCATTGGCAACTGCTGAAAAGCCAGCAGCGCTTGCAGGGCATCGCTGAACAATGCGTCGGCATTTTCGCCATCGATCACGTCGAGATAGGTCTTGCTGCCCAGGTCATTGAGCAAAAGAAATCCGCGATCGAGGTCTTCGGCATAAATTTTCGGCACATTTATTCCGGATTTCGCCAGCAAAAAGGCGATATCCACGAACGGTTTGCAGTTTTCCTGGGGCGGCGGTGCGTCCATTACGACAAAGCTGCGACCCTCCCCTTCCCAGCGGAAGTAACGGCGAAAGCTCGCGTCGCTGCTGGCCGCGGTCAACGTGGCCGGGGGCACGGTGCCCCAGCCCTGATCTGCAAACAGGATTGCCAACTGCTCATCGAGCCAAACTTTCAGGTGTTGCAAGCGTACATCTTGATCAGGCATTGCAAGGGTCTCCGACGGCGCTAGCCGTCAAGCGGGTCATGCTTTATTATCCAGCATCTTTTTCAGACCATCGAGAGGCGTGCGGCCCACACCGCGGGCAGATGGCACGCAGGAAGCCCGGACTAATAAGATGGCATTGAAATCCCCCGCGTTTCGTAAAAAATTTCCGTTGTTGGTAACCGGCAGTCTGCTGGCTATGCAACCTCTGGCCAGTCAATTCGTTGTTGCCGCCGAGCAGTATGACTGCTCCGTCTCGGCTTCGGGTGGTTGGGCCTGTGCGCCCAAATCAACCGCTGCTGCGTTGCCGCCGCGTCCGGTGCATGACGGCAGTGCCGTCAGCGCTACCGGCGAAGCCGCGACCGAGAACGGTTCGGTTGCCGACACAGCCCCTAAAACGGCACTCGTCACCGAAGCCAAAGGCCGCGGTCTGAAATCCCGTAGCGAAGACTTCAGTCACCTCGACTGGGTTCCGCGCGAGAAACTCACCGCCGCCCAACTGGCCGAGACCGGGCCTTACTGCTCTGGTGCCTATATCGAACCGATTCGTCCTGGCATGAATGACAAGACGAACAAAAGCGATGCACCGACCTTTATCGGCGCAAAAGCCTCGCGCTATAACACCGATGATCAAGTCGGTACGCTGGCCGGCGATGTCGTCCTGCGTCAGGGCAGCATGCAGGTCGAATCCGACGAGGCCAGCCTGTATCAGGCCGAGAGCCGCGCCGAACTCAATGGCGATGTGCGCATCCGCGACAACGGCGCGCTGATCGTTGGCGACCATGCCGATGTGCAGCTCGACACCGGTGAAGCCAAAGTCGACAACGCCGAATACGTGATGCACAAATCGCGTATCCGCGGCAACGCGCTGTACGCCAAGCGTGCGGAAAACGCGATCATCCGCTTGAAGGACGGCACGTACACCACGTGCGAACCGAACAGCAATGCCTGGCAGCTCAAGGGCAACAACATCACCTTGAACCCGGCCACCGGTTTCGGTACCGCGACCAACGTGACGTTGCGCGTAAAAGACATTCCGATTCTTTACACGCCGTACATCTATTTCCCGATCGACGACCGTCGCCAGTCGGGCTTCCTGCCGCCGACCATTGGCAGCGGCACCGATACCGGCTTCATGCTGGTTACACCGTACTACTTCAACCTGGCGCCGAACTATGACGCCACGTTGTACCCGCGCTACATGAGCAAGCGCGGCATGCTGGTGGAAGGCGAATTCCGTTACCTGACCAAGTCGAGTGAAGGTCAGTTCGGTGCCGCCTACCTCAATGATGAAGACGATGATCGCAAGCGACAGTCCGACTACAACGAGACTCGCTACATGTACAACTGGCAGCACAAGGGCGGTCTCGACTCCCGTGTGTTCACTCAGGTTGACTACACCAAGATCAGCGATCCGTACTACTTCCAGGACCTGCAAACCGATCAGATTGGCGTGAAGTCCAGCGACTTCGTCAACCAACAGGGTCTGGTTTCCTACCGTGGTGATTCGTACACCGCCACGTTGAATGCCCAGCAATACCAGCTCGCAACCGTTTCGAACCTGACGCCGTACGGCCGTCTGCCGCAGATCACCTTCAACGGTCAGCTGCCGTACCACCCGGAAGGTCTGAATTTCGATTACGAGACCGAGCTTGTCCGTTTCGACCGTGACCTGAGAAGTGGCACCTTTGTACAGGAAGACGGCGTCACTACCGAGTCGCGTCTGGACAACAACATCACGGGTCTGGCACGTGCCAATGGCGACCGCTTGAATCTCAAGCCGGGTGTCAGCCTGCCAATGAACTGGACCTATGGCTTCTTGAAGCCATCGCTGAAATACCAGTACACCCAATATCAGCTGGATCTGGACAACACCGGCAAATCGCAGATTGATGCGATGACAGCTGAACAGAAAAAGCTCAACGGCGAATTCGACAGCAACCAGAACCGTGGTGTACCGATCGCCAGCATCGACGGCGGGCTGTATTTCGACCGCAATACCCAGTACTTCGGCAAAAACTATCGTCAGACTCTGGAACCACGCCTGTTCTACCTTTATGTACCCGAGGTCGACCAGGAAGACATTCCAGTATTCGACACCAGCGAATACACCTTCAACTACGCTTCGCTGTTCCGCGACAACCGTTTCTCTGGCTCCGACCGCGTCGGCGACGAGAACAAACTGTCGCTGGGCGTTACCAGCCGCTGGATCGAAGACAACGGTTTCGAACGTCAACGCATCAGTGTTGGTCAGGCGTTGTACTTCAAGGATCGCAAGGTTCAATTGCCTGGCATCGCATTCAACGATCGTGACGACGCGAAATCCAACGTCTCGCCATACGCTCTGGAATACGAATACCGCTGGAACCGCGATTGGCGCACCACGGCCGATTACAACTGGGATCCGGACAGCCGCAGCCCGCGCTCCGGCAGCGCGATGTTCCACTACCAGCCTGAAGACAACCCGAACAAGGTTATCAACGTCGGTTATCGCTATCGCAACGACCAGATCCGTTACGACCAGAACACCGGTAAATGGACAGTGGGTGGTGGCGACTACGGCACTCCTGGTCAGCCTGGCTACGTGAAGGACTACTACAAGATCCAGCAGCATGACTTCTCGGTCATCTGGCCGATCGTTCCGCAGTGGAACGCCATCAGCCGCTGGCAGTACGACTACAACCGCAACCGTACCCTGGAAGCCTTCGGTGGTTTCGAGTACGACAACTGCTGCTGGAAACTGCGCCTGATCAACCGTTACTGGGTTTCCTATGACGAGTTCAGCCAGGAAGCCCCGCAAAACGAAAAAGGCGACCATGGCATCTTCCTCCAAATTGTTCTGAAGGGACTCGGCGGCCTCACTGGCGCCAAGGTAGAGAGCTTCCTCGACAAAGGCATTCAAGGTTATCGTGAACGTGAAGACCAAGCTTTCTGATTGTCTGCGCCCGCTGATGCTGGGCGCGCTGTTCCTGGGTACTGCGGCTAACGCCGCAGTTCAATCCATCGACAAAGTGGTAGCGATCGTCGACAACGACGTGGTCATGCAGAGTCAACTGGACCAGCGCGTCCACGAAGTTCAGCAGACCATCGCCAAGCGTGGTGGCGGCCTGCCGCCTCCAGGCGTACTGGATCAACAGGTGCTCGAGCGTCTGATCGTCGAAAACCTGCAACTGCAGATTGGCGAGCGTTCCGGCATCCGCATCACCGATGAAGAATTGAACCAGGCAGTCGGCACCATTGCTCAGCGCAACAACATGACTGTTGATCAATTCCGTGCTGCTCTGGCTCGCGACGGTCTGTCCTACGACGACGCCCGTGACCAGATCAAACGCGAAATGGTCATCAGCCGCGTACGTCAGCGCCGCGTGGCAGAACGCATTCAGGTCTCCGAGCAGGAAGTGAAGAACTTCCTCGCCTCCGACCTGGGCAAGATGCAACTGTCCGAAGAACTGCACCTGGCCAACATCCTGATCCCGACGCCGGAAAGCGCCAACTCTGATGCGATTCAGAGCGCTGCCCGTCAGGCCATGGAGGTTTACCAGCAACTCAAGCAAGGCGCTGACTTCGGTCAGATGGCCGTGGCCAAATCCGGTAGCGACAACGCTCTGGAAGGCGGCGACATGGGCTGGCGTAAAGCCGCACAATTGCCACCGCCGTTTGACCGCGAGTTGAGCAGCATGGCCGTTGGCGACATCACTCAGCCTGCACGCACCCCGGGTGGTTTCATCATCCTCAAGCTACTGGCCAAGCGCGGCGGCGAAGCGCAGATGCGCGACGAAGTGCATGTACGCCACATTCTGGTCAAGCCAAGTCCGATCCGCGACGAAGCCAAAACCAAAGCCTTGGTGCAATCGTTGTATGACCGCATCCTGGCCGGTGAAGATTTCGCCGAACTGGCGAAAAACTACTCCGAAGACCCGGGGTCTGCCCTCAACGGCGGCGACCTGAACTGGATCGACCCGAACGCACTGGTGCCGGAATTCCGCGAAGTGATGGCCCAGACCCCACAAGGTCAGCTGTCCAAGCCATTCCAGACCCAATACGGCTGGCACGTTCTGGAAGTCCTTGGCCGTCGCGCCACCGACAGCACCGAACAGGCCCGCGAGCAGCAAGCCATGACCGTACTGCGTAACCGCAAATACGACGAAGAGCTGCAAACCTGGCTGCGTCAGATCCGTGACGAAGCTTACGTAGAGATCAAACTCCCTGGTGCAGACCAGGCAGCGCAGTGAAACCCAAGCGTTTCGCGCTGACACCCGGCGAACCAGCCGGCATCGGTCCCGACCTGTGCCTGCTGCTCGCCTCGCAAGCCCAGCCACATCCCCTGATTGCCATCACCAGCCGCGACCTGCTCAAAGAGCGGGCCGCGCAGCTGCGGCTGGCCGTCACTTTGCTGGATGTCGGCCCGAATCATTGGCCGGACGCTCCGGCACCCGCAGGCAGCCTGTATGTCTGGGATACACCGCTCAGCGCCCCCGTGGTGGCCGGGCAACTGGACAAGGCGAATGCCGCTTTCGTCCTCGAAACCCTGACCCGCGCCGGCAACGGCTGCATGAACGGCGATTTTGCCGGGATGATCACCGCGCCCGTCCACAAAGGCGTGATCAACGAGTCGGGTATCGCGTTTTCCGGGCACACAGAGTTTCTGGCTGACCTGACCCACACCGCGCAAGTGGTGATGATGCTTGCCACGCGCGGCCTGCGCGTCGCACTGGTCACCACTCACCTGCCCCTTCGCGAGATTGCCGACGCAATCACGCCGCAGCGGCTGGAGCGGGTCACGCGGATTCTGCACGCCGACCTGCAAGAAAAATTCGGCATCGCCCAGCCACGCATCCTGGTCTGCGGCCTCAACCCGCACGCCGGTGAAGGCGGCCATCTGGGCCATGAAGAAATCGACATCATTGAACCGACATTAGAGCGTCTGCGCGGCGAGGGCATGGACCTTCGTGGCCCGCTGCCTGCCGACACTCTGTTTACCCCCAAATATCTGGAGCACTGCGATGCAGTGCTGGCGATGTACCATGACCAGGGCTTGCCTGTGCTCAAGTACAAAGGCTTCGGCGCTGCCGTCAACGTGACCCTTGGTCTGCCGATCATCCGCACCTCGGTCGACCACGGCACCGCCCTGGATCTGGCCGGCAGCGGCAAGATCGACACCGGCAGCCTGCAAGTCGCCCTGGAAACCGCCTACCAGATGGCCGAGACCCGTTTATGACCGAGCAATACCAACACAAGGCGCGCAAACGCTTTGGCCAGAACTTCCTGCACGATGCCGGGGTTATCGACCGCATCCTGCGCTCCATCAGTGCCAAGTCTGAAGACCGTCTGCTGGAAATCGGCCCGGGCCAGGGCGCATTGACCGCTGGCCTGCTCAACTCCGGCGCGCAACTCGATGTAGTGGAACTGGACAAGGACCTGATTCCGATCCTCAACCAGCAGTTTGCCGGCAAGAGCAACTTCAATCTGCATCAGGGCGATGCACTGAAGTTCGACTTCAACACGCTCAACGCCGCGCCGAACAGCCTGCGTGTGGTCGGCAACCTGCCGTACAACATTTCCACGCCGCTGATTTTTCATCTGCTGAACAACGCCGGCATCATTCGCGACATGCATTTCATGCTGCAGAAAGAAGTGGTCGAGCGGCTGGCCGCAGGCCCGGGTGGCGGTGACTGGGGTCGTCTGTCGATCATGGTTCAGTACCACTGCCGTGTGGAACACCTGTTCAACGTCGGTCCGGGCGCGTTCAACCCGCCGCCGAAAGTCGATTCGGCGATCGTTCGCCTGGTGCCGCACGCCGTGCTTCCACACCCGGCCAAAGATCACAAGTTGCTCGAGCGCGTGGTGCGCGAAGCGTTCAACCAACGCCGCAAGACCCTGCGCAACACCCTCAAGCAACTGCTCAGCAATGCCGAGATCGAAGCCGCCGGTGTCGATGGCAGCCTGCGTCCGGAGCAACTGGATCTGGCCGCGTTCGTACGCTTGGCTGACCAGCTCGCCATACAAGTCCCGGCCTCCCCCGCCGCCGACTGACAAACGATGAACGCTATCGGGCAGGACGCCACTCTGGTTTACTGCCCGATACTTGCCTAGACTGATTCCCCATCAGCTACGCCCCGCGTTCCGCTTCGTTTAAGGCCTCTTGCATGTCCGATTCCCGTTACCAGGTCGATGTCAGCGTCGTTACACACTATCTGGCAGACCAATCGCAACCCGAGCACGACCGCTTTGCCTTCGCCTACACCATCACCGTGCAGAACAATGGCGCGATCCCGGCCAAGCTGCTGTCGCGGCACTGGGTCATCACCGACGGTGACGGCCATGTCGAAGAAGTCCGCGGCGCTGGCGTGGTGGGTCAGCAACCGCTGATCAATGCCGGACAGAGCCACACCTACAGCAGCGGCACGGTCATGACCACCAAGGTCGGCACCATGCAGGGCACGTACGAAATGGTCGCCGACGACGGCAAACATTTCGATGCCATCATCAAGCCATTCCGCCTCGCCGTCCCCGGAGCCTTGCACTGATGGCGACGTATGCCGTCGGCGACCTGCAAGGCTGCCTCGAACCGCTGAAATGCCTGCTCAAGCAAGTCGCGTTCGACCCGGCACTCGATCGGCTCTGGCTGGTCGGCGATCTGGTCAACCGTGGCCCGCAATCACTGGAAACCCTGCGTTTTCTGTATGGCATGCGTGAATCGCTGGTCTGCGTACTCGGCAACCACGACCTGCATCTGCTGGCCGCGGCCAGAAATATCGAGCGCTTGAAGAAGTCCGACACGCTGCGCGAGATTCTCGAAGCGCCGGACTGCGCTGAATTGCTTGAATGGGTGCGACAGCAAAAGCTCATGCACTACGACGAGCAGCGTAATGTCGCCATGGTCCACGCCGGCATTCCGCCGCAATGGTCGCTGAGCCGCGCGCTGAAGTGCGCCGGCGAAGTCGAAACCGCCCTGCGTGACGACAACCTGTTCCCCGCCTACCTCGACGGCATGTACGGTAACGACCCGGCGAAATGGGACAACGACCTCAAAGGCGTCACGCGCCTGCGCGTCATCACCAACTACTTCACGCGCATGCGCTTCTGCACCGCCGAAGGCAAGCTCGACCTCAAGAGCAAGGAAGGCCTCGACACCGCTCCACCCGGTTACAAACCTTGGTTCCAGCACAGAGAGCGCAAGACCAAAGGCCTGCGCATCATCTTCGGCCACTGGGCGGCACTCGAAGGCAATATCCATGAGCCAGGCATCTCGGCGCTGGACACCGGTTGTGTCTGGGGCGGCAGTCTGACCCTGATGAACGTCGACAGCGGCGAACGCCTGTCATGCAAATGCGATGAACACGGCGGCCTCGCCCCGACCGTCGCACCACTTATCCCCGAAACTTCGCCAGTCAGCGCGCCGCGTTAGACTGCGCTTTCAGCCGAGCAACAGGAACCCGCCATGAGCGAACTCAAACGAATCCCCCCGGAACAGGCCCAGGCCCTGCGTGAGCAAGGTGCTGTCGTCGTCGACGTGCGCGACCCGGCGACTTTTGCCGCGCTGCACATCAGCGGCTCGAAGCATCTGGACAACCATTCGCTGCACGCCTTCATCCAGGGCGCCGACCTGGATGCGCCGACTGTGGTCGTCTGCTATCACGGCAATTCCAGCCAGGGCGCTGCGGCGTACCTGATCAGCCAAGGCTTTTCTGACGTCTACAGCATGGATGGCGGCTTTGAGCTGTGGCGTACGACTTATCCTGCAGAAACCGCGCAAGGCACTACCGAATAATTTTTTTGTCACGCGCAGGCCCCGGCTCCCGTGGGCCTGCGCGGGCAGACGAACGGTCTTGCCACAACTAATTACGTATCTCGCCTTTACCTCCCGAATTCCCAACTATCCTTAAGCCCAGGCCATCCAAAACAGGGGAGAGCCGGTACACCGGCGCACGGGTCATCGGGAGTGACTTTCACGATTGTCGATCGTGAAAGTGTTCTGGGGGGTAAACAAACAGCTGCCAAAACGGTTGTTTGCCAGCATCGACTGAGTGATCCGGCGTCGGCTCCACGTATCGAGCGAGGTGACGTCATGAGTATCTTTAGCCACTTCCAACAACGCTTCGAGTCCACACGCCAGGAAGAACTCTCGCTGCAAGAGTACCTGGAGCTGTGCAAAAAAGACCGTAGCGCCTACGTTTCCGCCGCCGAGCGTCTATTGCTGGCCATCGGTGAGCCGGAACTGCTCGACACCTCGACCAACTCGAGGCTGTCACGCATCTTCTCCAACAAGGTGATCCGTCGCTATCCGGCCTTTGAAGACTTCCACGGGATGGAAGAATGCATCGACCAGATCGTCTCGTATTTCCGCCACGCCGCCCAAGGCCTGGAAGAGAAGAAACAGATTCTCTATCTGCTCGGCCCCGTCGGCGGCGGTAAATCGTCGCTGGCCGAGAAGCTGAAACAGTTGATCGAAAAAGTGCCCTTCTACGCAATCAAGGGCTCACCCGTATTCGAATCGCCGCTGGGTCTGTTCAACGCCACCGAAGATGGCGCGATCCTCGAAGAAGACTTCGGCATCCCTCGGCGCTACCTGAACACCATCATGTCGCCATGGGCGACCAAACGCCTGGCCGAATTTGGCGGTGACATCAGC
Source organism: Pseudomonas sp. RU47 (assembly GCF_004011755.1). Taxonomy (GTDB): domain Bacteria; phylum Pseudomonadota; class Gammaproteobacteria; order Pseudomonadales; family Pseudomonadaceae; genus Aquipseudomonas. The sequence goes on from NZ_CP022411.1 coordinate 6,043,824, forward strand.
CAGTTCCGCGTGGTCAAACTGTATCCGTCGATCCTCAATCAGATCGCCGTGGCCAAGACCGAACCGGGTGACGAGAACAACCAGGACATCTCGGCGCTGGTCGGTAAGGTCGACATCCGCAAACTCGAGGAATACCCACAGAACGACGCCGACGCCTACAGCTATTCCGGTGCGCTGTGCCGGGCCAACCAGGGCCTGATGGAATTCGTCGAAATGTTCAAGGCACCGATCAAGGTGCTGCACCCATTGCTGACCGCGACTCAGGAAGGCAACTACAACAGTACCGAAGGCCTCGGCGCGATTCCGTTCACCGGGATCCTGCTCGCTCACTCCAACGAATCGGAATGGCACACCTTCCGCAACAACAAGAACAACGAAGCGTTCATCGACCGGATCTACATCGTCAAAGTGCCGTACTGCCTACGCGTCAGTGACGAGGTGAAGATCTACGACAAACTGCTGTTCAACAGCTCCCTGGCCAAAGCGCATTGCGCGCCAGACACCTTGAAGATGCTCGCCCAGTTCACCGTGCTTTCGCGCCTCAAGGAGCCGGAAAACTCCAACATCTATTCGAAGATGCGTGTCTACGACGGCGAAAACCTCAAGGACACCGATCCGAAGGCCAAGTCGATTCAGGAATACCGCGACTCGGCAGGTGTCGATGAAGGCATGAATGGTCTGTCGACCCGCTTCGCCTTCAAGATCCTGTCCAAGGTGTTCAACTTCGATCCGCACGAAATCGCCGCCAACCCGGTGCACTTGCTCTATGTGCTGGAACAGCAGATCGAACAGGAACAGTTCCAGGCCGAAACCCGCGAGCGCTATCTGCGCTATCTCAAGGAATACCTGGCACCGCGTTATATCGAATTCATCGGCAAGGAGATCCAGACCGCCTACCTCGAGTCTTACAGCGAGTACGGCCAGAACATCTTCGACCGCTACGTGCTGTACGCGGACTTCTGGATTCAGGATCAGGAATACCGCGATCCGGAAACCGGCGAGATCCTCAACCGTGTCGCGCTGAACGAAGAACTGGAGAAAATCGAGAAGCCGGCCGGCATCAGCAATCCGAAGGATTTCCGCAACGAGATCGTCAACTTCGTATTGCGCGCCCGCGCCAACAACAACGGCAAGAACCCGACCTGGCTCAGCTACGAAAAACTGCGGGTGGTCATCGAGAAGAAAATGTTCTCCAACACCGAAGACCTGCTGCCCGTCATCAGCTTCAACGCCAAGGCCAGCAAGGAGGATCAGCAAAAGCACAACGACTTCGTGACTCGAATGGTCGAACGCGGCTACACCGACAAACAGGTACGGCTTCTTTCCGAATGGTACCTACGGGTACGGAAGTCGCAGTGAAGCAGCTGCAAGCTTCTAGCTACAAGCTGCAAGAACAAAGCGCGTAACCCAGAGATGCCCGGGAACCTGCTTTTACTTGCAGCTTGAAGCTCACAACTTGAAGCTGCCCGGAGGGCTTCCTATGAGTTATGTGATCGACCGACGTCTCAATGGCAAGAACAAGAGCACGGTAAACCGCCAGCGTTTCCTGCGGCGCTACCGTGACCACATCAAGAAGGCTGTCGAAGAGGCGGTCAGCCGGCGCTCCATTACCGATATGGAGCACGGTGAACAGATCAGTATTCCCGGTCGCGACATCGACGAACCGGTGCTTCACCACGGCCGCGGCGGCAAGCAGACCGTGGTTCATCCCGGCAACAAGGAATTTACTGCCGGCGAACATATCGCACGGCCACCTGGAGGTGGCGGCGGACGCGGTCCGGGCAAGGCTGGCAACTCCGGCGAAGGCATGGACGAGTTCGTCTTCCAGATCACTCAGGAAGAGTTCCTCGAATTCATGTTCGAAGACCTCGAACTGCCGAACCTGGTCAAGCGTAACCTGAGCGGCACCGACACCTTCAAAACCGTACGCGCAGGGATCAGCAACGAAGGCAACCCGTCACGGATCAACATCATCCGCACCCTGCGCTCGGCGCACGCACGGCGTATCGCCCTGTCCGGCAGCAGCCGCGCGAAACTGCGCGAAGTCAAAGAGGAACTTGAGCGACTGAGACGCGAAGAGCCAGACAACTTCGGCGATATTCAGGAACTCGAAGCGGAAATCGAAAAACTCAGTGCGCGCATCCACCGCGTGCCGTTCCTCGATACGTTCGACCTGAAATACAACTTGCTGATCAAACAGCCGAACCCGAGCTCGAAAGCCGTCATGTTCTGCCTGATGGATGTTTCCGGCTCCATGACCCAGGCGACCAAGGACATCGCCAAACGCTTTTTCATCCTGTTGTACCTGTTCCTGAAACGGAACTACGACAAGATCGACGTGGTGTTCATCCGCCACCACACCAGTGCCCGGGAAGTCGACGAAGAAGAGTTTTTCTATTCGCGGGAAACCGGCGGCACCATTGTTTCCAGCGCCCTGAAACTGATGCAGGAGATCATGGCCGAGCGTTACCCGAGCAACGAGTGGAACATCTACGCGGCGCAGGCTTCCGACGGCGACAACTGGAACGATGACTCGCCGATCTGCCGTGACATTCTGATCAACCAGATCATGCCGTTTGTGCAGTACTACACTTACGTGGAGATCACCCCGCGCGAACATCAGGCCCTGTGGTACGAGTATGAACGCATCGCCGAAGCCTTCTCTGACACTTTTGCCCAGCAGCAACTGGTCTCGGCCGGGGATATCTATCCGGTCTTCCGTGAACTCTTCCAGCGCAGGTTAGTGACATGACCGCCAAAGAGCAGAAGCGCCAACCCATTTCCACCGGCTCCGAATGGACGTTCGAGCTGATCCAGACCTACGACCGCGAAATCGCCCGGATCGCGGCCCGCTATGCCCTGGATACCTATCCCAACCAGATCGAAGTGATCACCGCCGAGCAGATGATGGACGCCTATGCCTCGGTCGGCATGCCGCTGGGTTACCACCATTGGTCCTACGGCAAACACTTCCTCAGCACCGAAAAATCCTACAGCCGTGGACAGATGGGCCTGGCCTACGAAATCGTGATCAACTCCGATCCGTGCATTGCTTACCTGATGGAAGAAAACACCATCTGCATGCAGGCGCTGGTCGTGGCGCACGCGTGCTACGGCCACAACAGCTTCTTCAAGGGAAATTACCTGTTTCGTACCTGGACCGATGCCAGCTCAATCATCGATTACCTGGTTTTCGCCAAGCAGTACATCATGCAGTGCGAAGAACGCCACGGTATCGATGCGGTGGAAGACCTGCTCGACTCCTGCCATGCACTGATGAACTACGGCGTCGACCGTTACAAACGGCCGTACCCGATTTCCGCAGAAGAGGAGCGGCGCCGGCAGAAAGATCGCGAAGAGCACCTGCAGAAGCAGATCAATGATCTATGGCGCACCATCCCCAAAGGCGCGGACAAGTACAGCGACAGGGACAACGCACGCTTCCCGGCCGAGCCGCAGGAAAACATCCTGTACTTCATCGAGAAACACGCGCCGTTGCTTGAGCCATGGCAGCGCGAGATCGTGCGGATCGTGCGCAAGATCGCCCAATATTTTTATCCACAGCGCCAGACCCAGGTGATGAACGAAGGCTGGGCGACGTTCTGGCACTACACGCTGATGAATGACCTGTACGACGAAGGTCTGGTCACCGACGGTTTCATGATGGAGTTCCTGACGTCGCACACCAGCGTGGTGTTCCAGCCGGGTTTCGACAGCCCTTACTACAGCGGCATCAACCCTTATGCACTAGGCTTCGCCATGTACCGCGACATTCGGCGCATGTGTGAAGAACCTACCGAAGAAGATCGTCACTGGTTCCCGGAAATTGCCGGGAGCGACTGGCTGTCGACCATCAAATTCGCCATGAGCAGCTTCAAGGATGAGAGTTTCATCCTGCAGTATCTGTCGCCGAAGGTGATCCGTGACCTGAAACTGTTCAGCATCATGGATGACGATCAGAAGGACGACTTGCTGGTGCCTGCGATTCATGACGAACCCGGCTACCGGATCATTCGCGAAACCCTGGCCGCGCAGTACAACCTCGGCAATCGTGAACCGAACGTGCAGATCTACAGCATTGATCGGCGCGGGGACCGTTCACTGACCTTGCGTCACCAACAGCACGATCGCAAACCGCTGGGAGACTCCACTGACGAGGTGCTTAAACATCTGCATCGCTTGTGGGGCTTCGATATCCATCTGGAAACCCTGCAAGGCGACCAGATCATGAAAACCCATCACGTTCCGCCACGCAGTGAACACAGCGAAGGGGATTACGGCCGGCTCGACCTCGCCGTCATTCATCTTTGAAACGGTTCTGGCCTCCGAAAGTCCGACACAAGAGTTATCCTGTCGGGCTAACGGAGGTTTTTTATGCAGATTTTCAAGGTTGGCGGTGCCGTACGTGATCGCTTGCTGGGCAAACCGGTTACGGACATCGATTGGGTGGTGGTCGGCGCCACAACAGAAGAAATGCTCGCCAAGGGTTATCGCCCGGTCGGCTCGGATTTCCCGGTATTTCTTCACCCAAAAAGCGGCGAGGAATACGCCCTCGCCCGCACCGAGCGTAAAAGCGGTCGCGGTTATGGCGGCTTCACCTTTCACGCCAGCCCCGAAGTCACGCTTGAAGAAGACCTGATTCGTCGCGACCTGACCATCAACGCCATGGCCGAGGACGATCAGCTGAACCTGACCGATCCGTACCATGGCCAGCGCGATCTTGAAGCTCGAATCCTGCGCCACGTTTCTCCGGCGTTCGCCGAAGATCCTCTCCGCGTTCTGCGTGTTGCCCGCTTTGCCGCGCGTTACGCCGGGCTCGGCTTCACGGTCGCGCCGGAAACCCTGGAACTGATGCGCCAGCTCAGCGAGTCCGGTGAACTGGAGGCGTTGACCGCCGAACGCAGCTGGAAAGAAATCTCCCGTGCACTGCTGGAAGATCGGCCGCAGGTATTTATTGAGGTGCTACGCGACTGCGGCGCGTTAAAGGTACTGATGCCGGAAGTCGACGCGCTTTTTGGTGTGCCACAACCGGAAGCGCATCACCCGGAAATCGATACCGGCCTGCACACACTCAGCGTGCTGGAGCAGTCGGCGCTGCACAAACAGCCGCTGACCGTGCGCTGGGCTTGTCTGCTGCATGACCTCGGCAAAGGCCTGACGCCGGAAGAAGAGTGGCCACGGCACATCGCCCATGAGCACACCGGCCTCAAGCTGATCAAAGCGGTCAACGAACGCTTCAAGGCGCCGAAGGATTGTCAGGAGTTAGCGCTACTGGTCGGCAAGTACCACACTCATGGACACCGGGCGCTGGAGTTAAAGGCTTCGACATTGCTGGAGCTGCTGCAGAGTTTTGACGTGTATCGCCGACCGCAGCGCTTCGAAGAATTTATTGCTGCGTGCGAGATGGATGCGCGGGGACGCAAAGGGCTGGAACAGAGAAGTTATCCACAGGCGGATTACTTGCGCGGCGCTGCCAAGGTTGCGCGGGAAGTCGCGGTGCAACCGTTGCTGGAGAAGGGATTCAAGGGGCCGGAGCTGGGTGAGGCGCTGAAGCGTGAGCGACTGAAGGCGTTGAAGGCTTACAAAGAGAACGCCTGAGGCAAGATCAGAAGATCGCAGCCTGCGGCAGCTCCTACGCGGGAATATGCGTTTCTCTGCAGGAGCTGCCGCAGGCTGCGATCTTTTGCTTTAAAGATTCGGCGGGGTTAACTGCTTACCCCGCCACTCGAACGCCACCGGCGCCAGCACCTGATCAATCTGCGCCTCAGCCCACAACGTCGCGAAGCTTTTTCCCACACCCGGATGCATGCGATCCGGCGCAATCAGCGACAGCGGCCACAGCACAAAGGCATTTTTCAGAATCTCCGCGCGCGGCAGAACCAGCCCGTCGAAATTTCCCGCCAGTTCGCCATACAGCAGCACATCGATATCCAGCGGCAGCCCCTTGCGATCCGGTGCGTAGCGACCGTTGTCGGCCTCAATGAATTTCAAGCGACGATCCAGCTCCATCAGCGGCAGGTCGGTATACGCCGACACCACAAAGTTGAAGAACGGCCCGCTTTTGATCCCGACCGGCTGGCTTTCGAACACCGCCGAACAGCGGATATCCACCAGAAACGTCGCCAAAGCGTCGAGACCAGCGCACAGATGAGTTTCGCGCTCGATATTGCTACCGAGCCCGAGGTAGACCTGAGTCAGCGACATCCGCGCTCGATCTCCACACCCACGCCACCCTTGGCCGCTGGCACCGCACCTGGCTTGGTCAGCTTCAAGCGTACCCAAGTGATGTTGAATTCGCTCATCAACACTGCGACCAGACGCTCGGCAAAGGTCTCGACCAATTGAAACTGCGCCTGCTCGGCAAAGGCCTGGATTCGCGCGGATACGCTGGCATAGTCGAGCGCCAGGGTCAGGTCGTCACCGGCGGCGGCCGGGCGATTGTCCCAGGCGAAGCTCAGATCAAGTCGCAGGCACTGTCGGATGCCGCGCTCCCAGTCGTAGGCACCGATCACGGTGTCGACTTCCAGGCCCTCGATAAACACTCTGTCCAAGCACTTCTCTCCACTGCACGACAAGGGCGCAATGCGCCGTTAGAATCAGGGCGTCCTCGCCCGGAATAGTTAGCATGTTTTGGTTACTGGCGACTCTCGCCTACCTGCTCGGCTCGCTGTCCTTCGCCATTTTGCTCAGCCGCCTGACCGGAAACCCGGATCCGCGAATGAGTGGCTCGGGCAATGCCGGCGCCACCAACATGCTGCGCCTGGCCGGTCGCAAACTGGCGATCCTGACCCTGCTCGGTGATCTGTGCAAAGGCCTGGTGCCGGTGCTGATTGCCTCGGCAGTGGGCCTTTCGCTACAGGATCAGGCGTGGATCGGCGTGTGCGCCGTGATCGGTCACCTGTTCCCGCTGTACTTTCGCTTTCGTGGCGGCAAGGGTGTCGCCACCGCTGCCGGCATGCTGCTGGGCCTGTATCCGCCCGCCGCGCTGCTGGCAGTATGCGCCTGGTTGCTGACGTTTTACCTGACCCGCACCAGCTCGCTCGCAGCACTGATCGCCACCCCCTTGACCCTGCCGCTGCTGGCCTGGCAGGAACCGGAGGCGCTGTTGCCGATGAGCGCGCTGACACTGCTGATCGTCTGGCGCCACCGCGGCAATCTACGCGACCTGTTTGCCGGGCGCGAACGGCATTTCTGAATACCGTCCATGAGCGCCACTCATCACAGCGCCGACAACTGCTCCATCGGCCAGCGCGCCTGCACGCTGATTGCCAGACTTTCCTGCTGACCGGCCTGCAAGCGCTGGCAACCGGCAAACGCGATCATCGCGCCATTGTCGGTGCAGAACTCGGGACGGGCGTAGAACACATCACCTTTCATGTCGCCGAGCATCTTTTCCAACGAAACGCGCAAGGCTTTGTTGGCGCTGACGCCACCAGCGATCACCAGACGCTTCATGCCGGCCTGCTTCAGGGCCCGTTTGCACTTGATGGTCAAAGTCTCCACCACGGCCTGCTGGAACGCCAGCGCGATGTCGCAACGGGCTTGCTCGTTGTCGTCCCCGGCGCTGACGCACTGCTGCCAGGCGTTGAGAGCAGAGGTTTTCAGACCACTGAAGCTGAATTGCAGACCCGGGCGATCGCACATCGGACGCGGAAAGGTGAAACGTCCTGCGACGCCCTTCTCGGCCAGTTTGGCGATTTCCGGGCCACCCGGATAATTGAGGCCCATCATCTTCGCGGTTTTGTCGAACGCTTCGCCGGCGGCATCGTCGAGGGTCTCGCCGAGCAGGCTGTACTGGCCAATGCCATCGACCTGAACCAGCTGCGTATGACCGCCGGAAACCAACAAAGCGACGAACGGAAATTCCGGCGGTTTTGGCTCGAGCATCGGCGCCAGCAAGTGGCCTTCCATGTGGTGCACACCGAGCGCAGGAATACCCCAGGCAAAGGCCAGTGCCTGAGCACAGGAAGCACCGACCAGCAGCGCGCCAACCAGCCCAGGACCCGCGGTATAGGCGATTGCATCGATCTCGGTCGGCACGCAGTCCGCCTCGGCCAACACCTGACGGATCAAGGGCAGCATGCGTTTTACGTGGTCACGCGAGGCGAGCTCCGGCACCACACCGCCATAGGCACGGTGCAGGTCGATCTGGCTGAACAGTGCGTCGGCCAGCAGGCCACGTTCGCTGTCGTATAATGCGACGCCGGTTTCGTCGCAGGAGGTTTCTAATCCCAGTACTAGCATGGGTTTGCGCCTTGTTTAGGCTGAATTCGAAGGCGCGCATAATAGTCGCCGCGTGATGCCCCGACCAGCGGTTTTCGATCAGAGGCTTTGCATTCCGAGCGATGAGGGGTTAACATCCGCAACCCTTAAAAACCGACGTCTTCAAGTGCTCTTTTGCCGCGAGGATGTTGACCCCGGTAATGAATGAAGGTAGCTCTGGATGCCAGCCGTCAAAGTTAAAGAGAACGAACCCTTCGACGTAGCTCTGCGTCGTTTCAAGCGCTCCTGCGAAAAAGCCGGTGTACTGGCTGAAGTTCGTAGCCGCGAATTTTACGAGAAGCCAACTTCTGAGCGTAAGCGCAAAGCAGCAGCCGCTGTTAAGCGTCACGCCAAGAAAGTTCAGCGCGAACAGCGCCGCGCCGTTCGTCTGTACTAATACACAGACGTTCGTAGCAAGCTTCTTGCCTAAGCCCGGCTCTCAGCCGGGCTAATGGCATTTGCGTAAAACGCTTGATGCTTCACCGTCGAAGCCGCACACGCGACCGAGACAAATCTGCTTCACACGTCAGACCTGGCTCTTTTGCCAGCGGTGCACGTCTTTTCTGACGAGCCTTTCAAGGCTACTGACGAGCACACCCACTGATTCCTCTCACGACGATCAGCCCAAGGCACCTGCATGCGTGCCCGCTTTATTGAGCTATCCGAGGCCCTCAACCAGCCGTCAGCGGATTCAGCGCAACACTTTCAAATAGTCGAAGACTGATGAGTACTAACGTCAGTGGATTTTCGGCAGATACACTTCCCGACAGCGATTACGCAGACGACACCGGTCGAGCCGCATATTTTGCGTGCCTACAGTAACGACCCGCGTCCGACCGCCCTTCGTATCGGACTATTTACAGCGCAGACGACGAGAACGCCATGGCCGGGCTGATTCCCCAGAGCTTCATTGACGACCTGCTGAACCGCACCGACATCGTCGACGTGGTCAGCTCGCGCGTGCAATTGAAGAAGGCCGGCAAGAACTACACCGCCTGTTGCCCGTTTCACAAAGAGAAAACCCCGTCGTTCAGCGTCAGCCCCGACAAGCAGTTCTATTACTGCTTCGGCTGCGGCGCCGGCGGCAATGCCCTCGGCTTTCTCATGGATCACGACAACCTGGATTTTCCTCAGGCTGTCGAAGACCTGGCCAAAGCCGCCGGCATGGAAATCCCTCGCGAAGAAAGCGGCCGCGAGCGCAAGCCACGGCAACCGACCGATTCGCCGCTATACCCGTTGCTCACCGCCGCCGCCGACTTTTACAAGCAGGCGCTCAAGAGCCATCCCGCCCGCAAGGCTGCCGTGGATTACCTCAAGGGCCGCGGCCTGACCGGCGAAATCGCCCGCGACTTCGGTCTCGGTTTCGCGCCGCCGGGCTGGGACAACCTGTTCAAACACTTGAGCAGTGACACACTCCAGCAGAAAGCCATGATCGACGCCGGCCTGCTGATCGAGAACGCCGAAACCGGCAAACGCTATGACCGCTTCCGCGATCGCGTGATGTTCCCGATCCGCGATACCCGTGGGCGGATCATCGCTTTCGGCGGTCGCGTGCTAGGCGACGACAAGCCGAAATACCTGAACTCACCGGAAACCCCGGTATTCCATAAAGGCCAAGAGCTCTACGGCCTTTATGAAGCGCGCAAGAACAACCGCAACCTCGACGAAATCATCGTCGTCGAAGGTTATATGGATGTCATCGCCCTCGCCCAGCAAGGCTTGAAGAATGCCGTCGCAACACTGGGCACTGCGACCAGCGAAGAACATCTGAAGCGCCTGTTCCGTGTCGTACCCAACGTACTGTTCTGCTTCGACGGCGACCAGGCCGGCCGCAACGCCGCGTGGCGCGCACTGGAAGCAACGCTGTCGAGCCTTCAGGATGGACGTCGCGCACGCTTTCTGTTTCTGCCCGAAGGCGAAGATCCGGACACTCTGGTGCGTGCCGAAGGCACTGACGCCTTCAAGGCCCGGATCAATCAGCACGCTCAGCCGCTGGCAGATTATTTCTTCCAGCAACTGACCGAAGAGGCCGATCCACGCTCGCTCGAGGGCAAGGCCCACATGGCCACCCTCGCCGCACCGCTGATCGACAAAGTGCCTGGGGCGAACCTGCGCATCCTGATGCGTCAGCGCCTGACCGAAATTACCGGCCTGAGCAGCGAGACCGTCAGTCAGCTCGCACAAAGTGCGCCGCAGGAAGCACCGCCCGCCTACGATCCAGGCATCGATTACGACGCAATGCCGGATTACAGCGACTACCATCAGCCGCAGGCACAAGACATGTATGTGCCGCAGCAGGAGTGGACGCCGAAGAAACCCGGTGCTGGCGGTAAAAAATGGGACAAGAAGCCCTGGGACAAGAACGGCAAGCGTGGTGGTGATCGCGATCAGCAACGCCCGCGCACGCCGATTGGCGTCGAATCGCCAACCCTGACCGCCCTGCGTACGTTGCTCCATCACCCGCAACTGGCCGAGCGCGTCGAAGATGCCGGACACATTGCGGACGAGAATCAGACCAACGCCCAGTTACTTGTGGCGCTGCTCGAAGCCGTACAGAAGAATCCCAAGCTAAACTCATTTCAGTTGATCGCGCGATGGCACGGCACTGAACAGGGTCGCCTGCTCAAGGCACTGGCAGAAAAGGAATGGCTGATTGACGGAGATAACCTTGAACAACAGTTTTTCGACACCATTACTAGCTTGTCAGCCCGCCAACGCGAGCGAAATCTGGAACAGTTGCTCAGGAAAGCGCGTCAAAGCGAATTGAGCATCGAAGAGAAAAATCAACTGCGCGACCTACTAAGTCGCAATGTTTCCGCATCAAACCCGACCTCAACTGGCGCGTGAGGTCATAGCTCAGGTATAATCCTCGGCTTGTTTTTTGCCCGCCAAGACCTTCAGTGGATAGGGTGTTATGTCCGGAAAAGCGCAACAGCAGTCTCGTATTATTGAGTTGATCAAACTGGGTCGTGAGCAGAAGTATCTGACTTACGCCGAGGTCAACGACCACCTGCCCGAGGATATTTCAGATCCTGAGCAGGTGGAAGACATCATCCGCATGATTAACGACATGGGGATCCCCGTACACGAGAGTGCTCCGGATGCGGACGCCCTTATGTTGGCCGACGCCGATACCGACGAGGCCGCTGCGGAAGAAGCAGCCGCTGCGTTGGCAGCGGTGGAGACCGATATCGGTCGCACCACTGACCCAGTGCGCATGTACATGCGTGAAATGGGTACGGTCGAGCTTCTGACTCGTGAAGGCGAAATCGAAATCGCCAAACGTATCGAAGAGGGCATCCGTGAAGTGATGAGCGCAATCGCGCACTTCCCTGGCACGGTTGACCACATTCTCTCCGAGTACACCCGCGTCACCACCGAAGGTGGTCGCCTGTCCGACGTTCTGAGCGGTTATATCGACCCGGACGACGGCATTGCGCCGCCTGCCGAAGTGCCGCCGCCGATCGAAGCGAAAGCTGCCAAAGCTGACGACGACACCGACGACGATGAAGCCGAATCTTCCGATGACGAAGAAGAAGCCGAAAGCGGTCCGGATCCGGTTATCGCTGCCCAGCGCTTTGGCGCCGTGGCTGACCAGATGGAAATCACCCGCAAGGCCCTGAAAAAGCACGGTCGCAACAACAAGGCAGCGATTGCCGAGTTGCTCGCACTGGCCGAGCTGTTCATGCCGATCAAACTGGTACCGAAGCAATTCGAAGGCCTGGTCGAGCGTGTTCGCGGTGCCCTGGATCGTCTGCGTCAGCAAGAGCGCGCGATCATGCAACTGTGTGTACGTGATGCACGTATGCCACGCGCCGATTTCCTGCGTCAGTTCCCGAGCAACGAAGTCGACGAAAGCTGGTCCGACGCCCTGGCCAAAGGCAAGAGCAAGTACGCCGAAGCCATCGGTCGTGTGCAGCCGGATATCATTCGTTGCCAGCAGAAACTGATCGCGCTGGAAACCGAAACCGGTTTGACCATCGCAGAAATCAAGGACATCAACCGTCGCATGTCGATCGGTGAGGCCAAGGCCCGCCGCGCGAAGAAAGAGATGGTTGAAGCCAACTTGCGTCTGGTGATCTCGATCGCCAAGAAGTACACCAACCGCGGCCTGCAATTCCTCGATCTGATCCAGGAAGGCAACATCGGTCTGATGAAGGCGGTGGACAAGTTCGAATACCGTCGTGGTTACAAGTTCTCGACTTATGCCACCTGGTGGATCCGTCAGGCGATCACTCGCTCGATCGCCGACCAGGCCCGCACCATCCGTATTCCGGTGCACATGATCGAGACGATCAACAAGCTCAACCGTATTTCCCGGCAGATGCTGCAGGAAATGGGTCGCGAACCGACTCCGGAAGAGCTGGGCGAACGCATGGAAATGCCTGAGGACAAGATCCGCAAGGTATTGAAGATCGCTAAAGAGCCGATCTCCATGGAAACGCCGATCGGTGATGACGAAGACTCCCATCTGGGTGACTTCATCGAAGACTCGACCATGCAGTCGCCAATCGATGTCGCCACTGTTGAGAGCCTCAAAGAAGCGACTCGCGAAGTGCTGTCCGGCCTCACTGCCCGTGAAGCCAAGGTATTGCGCATGCGTTTCGGTATCGACATGAACACCGACCACACACTCGAAGAAGTGGGCAAACAGTTTGACGTAACGCGTGAGCGGATCCGTCAGATCGAAGCCAAGGCGCTGCGCAAGCTGCGCCACCCGACGCGAAGCGAGCATCTGCGCTCCTTCCTCGACGAGTGATACCAGAACCCCCGGCCCAGGCCGGGGGTTCTGTTTATATGGCAGATTAAATCCTTCGCAACGCCCCTCCCCCGCATACCCCGTCTACACTCGAAACAATCATCCCCGAGCCATAACGAGAGCGTTATGCCCAGATTGGCGTCCGTGCTTTTTTTGCTGTCACTGATGATCTGGACCGCAACGGCTGACGCGCTGACTCTGACCGATGAAGAACGTAGCTGGCTGGCGGCTCACCCGGACTTGCGCCTGGGTGTCGATGCGTCGTGGCCGCCCTTTGAATTTCGCGACGACCAGAACCGCTATCAGGGCCTGGCGGCCGACTATATCGACGTGATTCGCCAACGCCTGACGATCAAATTGACCCCCATCGAACCGGTGAGCTGGACGGTGGTGCTGGAACAAGTGAAGTCGGGCAAGATCGACCTTCTACCCGGCATCATGTCCACCCCTGAACGCCAGACCTACCTGTCGTTCACCCGCCCTTATCTCGACTTCCCGATCGTCATCCTCGCCCACATCGGCGGCGCGCAACCACGCAAGCTCGACGACCTGTACGGCTTGAAGATCGCCGTGGTGGAAAACTATGCACCCCACGAACTGCTGCGCACCCATCACCCTGATCTGAATCTGGTGGCTATGCCGAATGTCAGTTCGGCATTGCAAGCGCTGGCGACCGACGAAGTGGACGCCGTTGTCGGCGACCTCGCTTCCAGTGTCTGGAGCCTGCGTCAGCTCAAGCTCGACGGTTTGTACGTCAGCGGCGAAACCCCGTATCGCTACCAACTGGCAATGGCCGTGCCCCGCGATAACAAGGTACTGGTGGGGATTCTCGACAAAGTGCTCGCGGACATGAGCCCTGATGAAATCAGCAGCATTCAGGAGCACTGGGTCGGCAACGTCCTTGATCACCGGACATTCTGGTCGGACCTGCTGATCTACGGTTTACCGGGGCTGTTGTTGTTGGTGACGATTCTCGCCGTGGTAATCCGCATCAACCGCCGCCTGAGTTCGGAAATCGCCCGACGTATCGACCTCGAACAGGAATTGCGCAGCAGCGAATACCACTATCGCGGCCTGGTCGAGAGTCTGTCGGCCATTGCTTGGGAGGCGCGAATGAGCGACTTCACCTACAGCTATGTGTCGCCCCACGCCGAAGACTTGCTCGGCTACCCACAATCCCATTGGCTGATCCCCGGTTTCTGGCACAACATCATTCATCCGGCCGATCTGACTCGCACGCAAAGTTACTGCAAAGAAGCCCTGCGCGAGGGTCGCGATCACATCGTCGATTATCGAGTCATCACCGCTGACGGCCGTTGTTTGTGGGTGCGCGACATCGTCAGCCTGATCGAACACGGTCATGAGCCGGTGATGCGCGGCTTGATGATCGACATCAGCGAAATCAAGCGCACTGAAGAGGCGCTGCGGCTTTCGGAACAGAAATTCGCCTCGGTCTTCCAGCAATGCCCGGACATTCTGGTGATTGCACGGCTGTCCGACGGTTGCCTGCTGGAGGTCAACGAAGCGTTTGAAGAACAGATCGGGCTGAAAGCCGAGGAAGTCCTTGGCCAGACGGCGACCGACCTCAATATCTGGGGCATTCCCGGCGTTGGTCCGGGACTGCTGCAACGTTTGCAGGCGGGCAGCATTCGCAACCTGGAGATGCCCTTTCGCCGCAACAACGGCCAGTTGTTCACCGGCCTGATTTCCGCCGAGCCGTTTGATCTGGATACCACGCCAGCCTTGGTGGTCGTTGTACGTGACATCACCCAGCTCAAGGAAACCCAGCAGCAACTGCAAACCTCCGAGGAGAAGTTCGCCAAAGCCTTCCATGCCTCACCGGACGGTTTGTTGTTATCGCGCCAGAGCGATGGCTTGCTGCTGGAGGTCAACGAAGGTTTCAGTCGCATTACCGGTTTCAATAGCGCCATGTCGGTGGATCGTTCAGCGCTGGATCTGGGCATCTGGGTCAATCTCAATGAACGCAAACAGATGCTCGACCTGTTGCATCGCGACGGTTTTGTGCGCGACTTCACCTGCCACATCCGCCGCAGCGACGGGCAGATTCGCCTCTGTGAAGTTTCCAGCCGTCCGCTGCCGATCGGTGAAGAAGACTGCATGCTGACCATCGCCCGGGACATCACCGAGCGCCATCTGATGCAGGAAAAACTGCAACAAGCCGCCACCGTGTTCGAAAGCACCGCTGAAGGCGTATTGATCACCGACACCCAACAGCACATCAGTGCGGTCAACCGTGCCTTTACCGAGATTACCGGTTACAGCGAAAGCGAAGCGCTCGGGCATACGCCTCGCCTGCTCGCCTCCGGCCTGCACGACAGCGCCTTTTACGCGGCAATGTGGCACCAGTTGACCGACGAAGGTCACTGGCAGGGCGAGATCTCCAACCGGCGCAAGAACGGCGAGTTGTACCCGAGCTGGCTGACCATCAGTGCTGTGCGCAACCGCGACAAGTTCATTACTCACTTTGTCGCGGTATTTGCCGACATCTCCAGTCTCAAGCATGCGCAAGCCAAACTCGACTATCAGGCACACCACGACCCGCTCACCGGCCTGCCGAACCGCACACTGTTCGAAAACCGCCTGTTGATGGCACTGAACAGTCAGCAGGAAAACGGCGGTCAGGGCGCCGTGCTGTTTCTCGATCTCGACCGCTTCAAACACATCAATGACAGCCTCGGCCATCCGGTCGGCGACCTGCTGCTCAAGGGCATCGCCGTGCGCCTGAAAGAGCAACTGCGCGACATCGATACCGTGGCGCGTCTGGGCGGTGACGAATTCATCATTCTGCTGCCCGGCCTGCAACAGGCCAGTGATGCCGACAACATTGCCACCAAACTGCTCAACTGCTTTGGTGCGCCGTTCCAGGCTGGCGAGCATGAGTTCTTCATCAGCGCCAGCATCGGCACCAGCCTCTATCCACGGGACGGTTGCGACGTCGCCACACTGGTGAAAAACGCCGACGCAGCCATGTACCGCTCCAAGGCCAAGGGCCGCAACCGCGTCGAGAGCTACACCCGCGACCTCACGGCCCAGGCCAGCGAGCGCATCGCGCTGGAACACGAACTGCGCCGGGCTATCGAGCGCGATGAACTGTTTCTCTACTACCAGCCGAAAATCAGCCTCGACGATCATCGCCTGGTCGGTGCAGAGGCGCTGATTCGCTGGCGTCACCCGACTTTCGGCGACGTACCGCCAGAGCACTTCATTCCGTTGGCCGAAGAGAACGGCATGATCCTGCAGATCGGTGACTGGGTGCTGGAGACCGCGTGCCGGCAAATGTTCGAGTGGAATCAGATCTACGACAGCCTCGGCCCACTCTCGGTAAACCTCGCCGGCGCGCAACTGCGTCAACCGAATCTGCTTGGGCGCATCGAACAACTGCTCAACGACAACCACCTGCAGCCGGATTTACTGCAACTGGAAATTACCGAGAATTTCATCATGAGTCAGGCCGAAGAGGCGCTGGCCGTGTTGCACCAGCTCAAACACCTCGGCGTACAACTGGCGATCGATGATTTCGGTACCGGATATTCCTCGCTCAGTTACCTCAAGCGCCTGCCGCTGGATATCCTCAAAATCGACCAGTCGTTTGTCCGCGGATTGCCCGACGACCCCCACGACGCGGCCATTGTCCGAGCCATCATCGCGCTGGGACGGAGCATGCAATTCACGGTCATCGCCGAGGGCGTGGAAACCCAGGCGCAACAACAATTCCTCGCCGCTGAAGGTTGCGAGCAGATCCAGGGCTACATTGTCAGCCTGCCGTTACCACCAGAAGAATTCGCAGCAACGTTTCTTCGTGTAACCGTATCGGATTATTCGGATAGCACAGCCGAGAAACCGTCGCTATAATCCGCGACCTACTGAGGGCCTATAGCTCAGTTGGTTAGAGCAGAGGACTCATAATCCTTTGGTCCACGGTTCAAGTCCGTGTGGGCCCACCAAATACGAAAGCCGCGCCAATGCGCGGCTTTTTCTTGGGCGATGGTTTGGTCTTTGCAAGTGCAATATTCGGAAGACTTCCCCGAGGACTGTAGGCAACTTCCGAAGCTGTCGTTTGAGGCAGTTTGGCGCCTGTTGGTCTTTTCTTTGGCGGGATACTCTCAAGACGTCGCTGCTCATCAGCGGCCGGGCTTGGAAACCCGTCGAAATCAGTAACCAGCAACAGCGCTTGCACTTGAGTCATGGCGGCTGTGCGTGGGACGTCTTCGGACGTGCCGGTTCCTGGTTTCCGGTTTTCCAACCTGCGCATAGCTGCCACCCATTCGATTGGAAACGAGAGTGGTAGCTCCTCACACCAGGAGTAAGACCATGACCGAATCAACTAAACCCACCCTTATGACCTGAAAACAATCGGCCTCACCCCCTTCATCCACTGCTCCAACCAACCCCTCTTCCATGTCAGCGCCGGCGTCCCGATTGGCGATGCCCTGTCTCAAGCCTCGGACCTGCTGTTTCTGGTCAAAGCCTTCGCTGAAGACGCCGCCTACGACAAAAAAACCGACCGTCATGCCTGGGGTGCTTATTTCCTCGCGGCGATGAGCAAAGCGGTGATTGATGATGTGGTGAAGGTCGTCAACCATCAAAGCTTTACGACACGGAATCAAACGCAGGTTTAGCGCTACTTTCCTCGACACGCGCCCCGTTGAATCGGGGCGCCGATGCCACTACAACCTGATATCCAATGATATGTAGCCTGGAAATGATTAGGAGGCATGGTACATCGAGAAGCAGACCAGTATTGTCTGCCAAGCAGATTTATAAGGGAGCCATGAATGGCCGTCAGTAACTACATAGAAGCGGTGGAGATCATTCGTCGACTGGAAGGAGGGATCACACGCCCATTCCTGTGTCGTGCAAACAATGACAAGCACTATGTGGTCAAAGGCTTGGAACTACCGCCCGCCGAACGCATTGCCGAACTACTCTGCGCCCGTTTGGCTGCTCAGTTCGGCCTACCGATCCCCGAGCACGGCTGTATCTATGTCGATCCAGCCTTGTTGCGTTATAACCCGGAAGCTCGCAGTGATCTCGGACCAGGGGACAGCTACGCCCTTGCCTACGTCGCCGATGCTGCTGACCTGCTGTATTCACAAGCACTAAAGGTTCCGAGCAGCCTTCAAAAAGCCGTCTTCGTTTTTGATTACTGGGTCGGTAACAGTGACCGCCAGTTGGGACCATTTGGTGGGCGTCCAAATCTGCTGATGTGCAGTACCAACAATCAGCTACAGCTGATCGATCACAACCAGGCATTCCAATGGCCACTGGATGCTTCAAGGTTTGCTGAAAGCCATGTGTTCGGCCCCGAAAATCGGGAATGGCGTTTGGATCTGGTCGACAAAGTTGAATACGCATCAGCGGATGCATGACACTGCTGGACGATTTCGTGGCCTATGCTCAGACATTCCCGAAGAGTGGTGTGAGTCCATTGGAGCACTCGGACTGGAAACGCTGCTTGAGAAAATTGAACGCAGCCTGATGCTTTGCCAATCGGACGAATTCTGGAGCGTCCTGAAATGAAATACACCTGTCTTTACAGCATTGTGCGCTTCGCGCCTTTTGCGGAAACCGAAGAATTTGCCAATGTGGGCATCCTTCTCTCGGCACCTGCTATTGGCCGCATGGAGTACAAACTCGCTCGTAAAAATCTGAAACGGGTCAATCATTTCTTTGAGTGCAGCAACCTATTCGCGAAGGCTATGGAGATAGCCCAAAACGAACTGGACAGCATTCGCCTCATGACAGCAGGCGCTCAAGAATCGCAGATCGTTAACCACTTTCGATTCATGACGGAGCCGAAGGAGTCGATGATTCGCTTCAGCCCCATGCGATCAATACTCGTGGAAAACCTCGATGCGACCCTAGCTACGCTGTTCAACCGCTACATAGATCGCCAAGGCATAGGCCGCGAGCGGCGCGAGGAGATCATGGTTCGGGATATTCGAGAATTGTTTTCGCAAGCGTCTATTCGTAGTTTTCGCGATGACACCCTGACTGGCGATCTGACCAAACTTCATCTTCCCTTGGTACATCGCAACAAGGTCGTAGCGGCTATTAAACCCTTGGCTTTTGACCAGTCAGAGCCCAGCGCAATACTCGATCACTGCGATCAGTGGCTGATGAAATTCGTGAGAGCGGAGCAGGAAGGCATAATTCAGCTGCAAAACGTGCTTATCCCCGTAAGCACTCCTGCGGAAAGTGAATCCCCACGCCACCGCAAAGCGGTACAAGTTGCCAAGGAAAGCATTGAGGCACGTGGTCTACAACTGGTGGATTTCCAGGCAACACAGAAAATTGCCGACTTCGCACAGCGCTACGCTCAATAGTTGCTATTCGCTCTATAAAACCGTGCATTTGCGCGGCTTTTCCGTTTTTGTGTGATGTCTATATCTCACCCGCGGAGCCTGTAACATGCGCAGGCCAACCAACCCGCGCCCCATGGAGCCGCCCTTGCCAGACATCCGCCCACCCGTGCTCGATGAAATCGACCGTCAGCTGATCGCCGCCCTGCAGATCAATGCCCGTGAGAGCGTGGCCATGCTCGCCCGGCAATTGGGCATTGCGCGCACCACCGTGACTTCGCGACTGGCGCGGCTGGAAAAGGCCAAAGTGATCACCGGTTACGGCGTGCGTCTCGGTCAGCGCGTGGTCGATGGCGGCTTGCAGGCTTACGTGGGGATCAAGGTGCAGCCGCGTTCCGGCAAGGACGTGGTGCGCCGGTTGAGTGCGATGGCGCAGGTGCAGCAACTGTGTGCGGTGAGTGGCGAGTTTGATTATGTGGCGTGGTTGCGCACCGATTCGCCGGAGCAACTGGATCAGTTGCTCGATCAGATTGGCAGCGTGGACGGGGTGGAGAAAACCACGACGTCGATCATTTTGAGTAGCAAGATTGATCGGGGGCAGCCGGTTTAAGATTTTGATCGGGCTTCTCGGGTGAATTTCAGTGCGTCTTCGCGAGCAGGCTCGCTCCCACATTTTGGTCGGTGTGCAGCCTCCAATCGTCATATTGATCGTTAATCTGGCAAAACGACGACACTTTGCGTCTTATTAACGTGTTCTACGCTCCCTAGAATGGCTGGCATCTTTTCCTATACTCAGACGCGCATCCTGCGTCGGGTCGCCAGCAAGGTCAGCCATGAACAAGAACAATCGCCATCCTGCAGACGGTAAGAAACCAGTCACCATTTTCGGTCCGGACTTTCCGTTCGCCTTTGACGACTGGATCGAACACCCGGCCGGTCTCGGCACTATTCCTGAGCACAACCACGGCGCCGAAGTGGCGATTGTCGGCGCCGGCATCGCCGGTCTGGTGGCCGCTTACGAGCTGATGAAGCTCGGACTGAAACCGGTGGTTTACGAGGCCTCGAAACTCGGTGGTCGTCTGCGCTCGCAGGCGTTCAACGGCACGGACGGCATCGTCGCGGAACTGGGCGGCATGCGTTTCCCGGTGTCCTCCACCGCGTTCTATCACTACGTCGACAAGCTCGGCCTTGAGACCAAACCGTTCCCGAACCCGCTGACGCCGGCCTCCGGCAGCACCGTGATCGATCTGGAAGGCAAAACCCATTAC
This sequence comes from Pseudomonas sp. RU47, assembly GCF_004011755.1. Taxonomy (GTDB): domain Bacteria; phylum Pseudomonadota; class Gammaproteobacteria; order Pseudomonadales; family Pseudomonadaceae; genus Aquipseudomonas. The sequence continues at coordinate 6,064,436 of NZ_CP022411.1, forward strand.
GCACAGAAACTGGCGGATCTTCCTGCACTGTTCCAGGAAGTGGCTGACGCCTGGGCGGATGCCCTGGAAGCCGGCTCGCAGTTCGCCGATATCCAGCAAGCCATTCGCGACCGCGATGTGCCGCGCCTGAAAGAGCTGTGGAATACCTTGGTGCCGCTGTGGGACGACCGCACGTTCTATGACTTCGTCGCCACCTCCGAGGCCTTCGCCAAGCTGTCGTTCCATCACCGCGAAGTGTTCGGTCAGGTTGGTTTCGGTACCGGCGGCTGGGACTCGGACTTCCCCAATTCGATGCTGGAAATCTTCCGTGTGGTGATGACCAACTGTGACGATCACCAGCACTTGGTGGTCGGCGGCGTCGAACAGGTTCCACAAGGCATCTGGCGCCATGTGCCGGAACGCTGCGTGCACTGGCCTGAAGGCACCAGCCTGAAATCCCTGCACCGTGGCGCACCGCGTTCCGGCGTGAAGAAAATCGCCCACGCGCCAGATGGCCGTTTCGCGGTCACCGACAACAACGGCGACACCCGCGAATACGCCGCCGTGCTGACCACGTGCCAGAGCTGGCTGCTGACCACGCAGATTGAATGCGACGAAACCCTGTTCTCGCAGAAGATGTGGATGGCGCTCGACCGCACGCGCTACATGCAGTCGTCGAAGACATTCGTGATGGTCGACCGGCCGTTCTGGAAGGACAAGGACCCGGAAACCGGCCGCGACCTGATGAGCATGACCCTCACCGATCGCCTGACCCGCGGCACCTACCTGTTCGACAACGGCGACGACAAGCCGGGCGTGATCTGCCTTTCCTATTCGTGGATGAGCGACGCTTTGAAGATGCTTCCGCATCCGGTGGAAAAGCGCGTTGAGCTGGCGTTGAATGCATTGAAAAAGATCTACCCGAAAGTGGACATCGCTGCGCGGATCATCGGTGATCCGATCACCGTGTCGTGGGAAGCTGACCCGTACTTCCTCGGTGCATTCAAGGGCGCGCTGCCCGGCCACTACCGCTACAACCAGCGCATGTACGCGCACTTCATGCAGGACGACATGCCCGCCGAGCAGCGTGGGATCTTCATCGCCGGCGACGATGTTTCGTGGACGCCGGCATGGGTTGAAGGCGCGGTGCAGACTTCGCTCAACGCGGTTTGGGGGATCATGAAGCATTTTGGCGGCGCGACACATAAAACGAACCCGGGCCCGGGTGATGTGTTCAAAGACATCGGCCCTATCGCCCTGCCCGAGTAAGAGGAATCCCTGATGCGTGTAGCCCTTTACCAATGTCCACCGCTGCCCCTGGACCCCGCCGCCAACCTGCAACGCCTGCATCAACTGGCGATGGAGGCCAAGGGCGCCGACCTGCTGGTGTTGCCGGAGATGTTCATGACCGGCTACAACATTGGCGCCGAAGCGGTGAGTACACTGGCCGAGGTCTACAACGGCGAATGGGCGCAGCAGATCGGCCGGATCGCCAAGGCTGCCGGTTTGGCTATTGCGTATGGTTATCCCGAGCGCACCGCCGATGGGCAGATTTACAACGCCGTGCAGTTGATCGATTCGCACGGTGAGCGCCTGTGCAATTACCGCAAGACGCATCTGTTCGGTGATCTGGATCGCTCGATGTTCAGTCCGGGCGATGATGACTTCCCCATCGTCGAACTCAACGGCTGGAAACTCGGTTTCCTGATCTGCTACGACCTCGAGTTTCCGGAAAACACCCGACGTCTGGCACTCGCTGGCGCCGAACTGATTCTGGTGCCAACGGCGAACATGATTCCGTTCGATTTCGTCGCCGACGTCACCGTGCGTTCGCGCGCCTTCGAAAACCAGTGCTACGTGGCCTACGCCAACTATTGCGGCAGCGAAGGCGACATCCATTATTGCGGGCAAAGCAGCCTCGCCGCACCGGATGGCAGCCGTATCGCCCAGGCCGGACTCGACGAAGCGCTGATCATCGGCGAACTCGATCGGCAGTTGATGCTCGACTCACGCGCCGCCAATCGCTACCTCAGTGATCGCCGCCCGGAGCTTTACGGCGCGCTCAACCAGCGCTAATCCGCTAGCATTGGCACTTCACTGTTCTGGAAGTGCCCATGCCTGCGCCGACCCACCCCTGCCCCCACACTGAAACCCTGGCCAACGGCTTGCGCGTGACCCTGCGTCATGTGCCTGACCTGAAGCGCTGCGCGGCTGCTTTGCGCGTGGCCGCCGGTAGCCATGACGTGCCGCTGGCGTGGCCGGGGCTGGCGCATTTTCTTGAGCATTTGCTGTTTCTCGGCACCGAGCGTTTTCCCACGGGCGAAGGGCTGATGGCTTACGTGCAAGGTCACGGTGGGCAAGTGAATGCCAGCACGCGTGAACGCTCTACAGACTTTTTCTTTGAGTTGCCGAACCGAGTATTCAGCGGTGGCCTGGAGCGTCTGTCAGACATGCTCGCCAGGCCGCGTATGAATCTGGACGATCAGTTGCGCGAACGCGAAGTGTTGCAGGCGGAATTTGTCGCCTGGTCGCAGGATCCTGCGGCGCAGCGGCAGTTTGCGTTGTATGAAGGTTTACCAGCAGACCATCCACTGCGCGGGTTTCACGCGGGTAACCGGGACAGCCTGAAGGTTGAAGATCCGGCATTTCAGCAGGCGTTGAAAGATTTCCACCAACAGTTTTATCAGACCGGGCAGATGACCTTGAGTCTGGTCGGGCCACAGAGCCTTGAAGAATTGAAATTGCTGGCGGAGCAATTCGCGGCGGCGTTACCGGCTGGGGATAAAGTTATGCAGGCTGCGCCCCTGCCGCTGGCGGTGAAAAGTTATCAACAGGTCGATGAGCAGTGCGCCAATCTGATGTTTGCCTTCGATGCCCTGCCTGAATCGTCCACCGAGGCTTTGGCGTTTCTTTGCCATTGGTTGAACAGCGCCAAGCCCGGCGGATTGCTCGCGCATTTGCAGCAGCAAAAACTGGCGAATGGATTAAACGCGGCGCCGGTTTATCACTTTGCCGGACAAGCGTTGCTGCACCTGGAATTCACCGCTCCCACCGAATCGCTAGTAGCCATTCGCGAACAACTGCTCGATTGGTTGAGCTTCTTCGCTCAGCAGGATTGGACGTCACTGCACAAAGAATACGCAGCCCTGCTTCAACGTCGGCAGCAAGTGAGCGGCGCACTGCAACTGGCACGGTTCGACAGTGAGCAGCTGGAAAACGGCCTGTCCGATGCCGGCGTTGAAGCACTTACACAGATACTCCGCGAAATCGGCACTGTGGATAACTTCAGTGCTCACTGGCACCTGCCTGCCGCCAATCCATTCCTGCGCGCCAGTGAACCTTTGGCCAATGCCGGGCTGATTCGCGGCCAGACCAGCGCCCACCGAGGCCTGCGTACATTTGCTCAGGATCGCTCGCGCGGACGCCGCGAACGCTCGCCGATGCAGTTCAGCCAGGCTTTGCCGGACAGCGGCGATGACGGCGCGATCTACCTGCGTTGGCAGGTGGAAGCGGCAGCCAGCGCGGATCTGCTCTCAAGGTTGCAACGCAGTCTTCGGCTCATTCTGCAAGATGCGCGTGAGGCCGGGGTCGATTTGTCTTTTAGCGCCGCAGGCAATCAATGGCTGCTGAAGCTCACCGGCCTGCAAGAGCCGATGCCCAGCGTCCTTGAGCACGCGCTGAAATGTCTGACGCAAGTTGATGCGGATTCCCCGCGCAGCGAGCCGGAAACGCCGCTTGTCGCCATCCGCCAACTGCTTAAAGCACTGCCGGAACAGGTTCTGCAACCAGCAAAAACCGGCGATGACGCCAAACACCTGTGGACAACTTCGCGCTGGGACGGCCTCGCACTGGGCCTCAACCAACCAACGCAATCCGCCATGGGCCTGGCCCTGAGCCGCATACCCGGGATCCCGGACAATCAGTTGCCCGGGCCAACAGTGATCTTCGCGCAAAAGCACTGGCGCCACATCGATTCCGCATCCAGCGAACATGCCTTGCTGCTGCATTGCCCAACCGCCAGCCGTGACATCGCAGACGAGGCAGCGTGGCGAATGCTCGCACAACTGTGCCAGACACCGTTCTATCAGCGTTTGCGCATCGAACTGCAATTGGGCTACGCCGTGTTCAGTGCGCTGCGGCAGATCCAGGGTCAAACCAGTCTGCTGTTCGGCGTGCAATCGCCAAGTGCCAAACCTGCGGAGTTGCTTGAACACATTCAACAGTTTCTCAACGGCATTCCCGCGCTGATCGAACAGCTTGATGAAGCCAGCCTCAGCCAACACCGGCAAAACCTCGTCGATCAATTCGACGACGCCACGCTGGCCGGCAAAGATGCAGCCGAATTGCTCTGGCAGGCCAGGCTCACGGGCCACTCGTCGGATTATCTTGAGCAACTGATTGCTGCCATCGGCCAACTGGATCGCCAGGCACTGCTCAGCGCTACACAGCGCCTGATCAACGCCGAAGGCGGCTGGCTCTGCCTCGCCAGCGATCCAGCGCCCGAAACCCCATGGCAAGCGGCAAATTGATCATTACCGAGGCTGCAAGGAGCTTTCTCAAAGATTCACGGGCAATCCCGGTGAAATTTTGAGTAACATAGCAGCCTAACTATTTGGAACATCTCTGCGCTGCCGTGGACTATAACTATGGACAGCGCTATCCCACCCACCCTGAGGAGACACACCATGTCCTGGACAAAACCTGCTTACACCGACCTGCGTATCGGCTTCGAAGTCACCATGTACTTCGCCAGCCGCTGAGTTCTGCTCACGTAGAATTGCAGTGCAACGCCTCGGCTCGCCGAGGCGTTTTATTTTCCGCGTTGAAATGATGGAGTGTTCATGTTCGTCCAGATTCTGGGTTCGGCCGCTGGCGGCGGTTTTCCGCAGTGGAACTGCAACTGCGTCAATTGCGCAGGCTTTCGCGACGGCAGCCTGAATGCCAAGGCCCGCACCCAATCGTCCATCGCGATTTCCGACGACGGCGTGAACTGGGTGTTGTGCAACGCCTCGCCAGATATCCGCGCGCAACTGCAAAGCTTCGCCCCGATGCAACCGGGCCGCGCCCTGCGTGACACCGGCATCAGCGCGATCATCCTGATGGACAGCCAGATCGACCACACCACCGGCCTGCTCAGCCTGCGCGAAGGCTGCCCGCATCAGGTCTGGTGCACGGACATGGTTCATGAAGATCTGAGCACCGGTTTCCCGCTGTTCAAGATGCTCACGCACTGGAATGGCGGGCTGGACTGGAATCGCATCGAACTCGACCAGAGCTTCACCGTGGCAGCGTGCCCAAACCTGCGTTTCACCCCGCTGCCACTGCGCAGTGCTGCGCCGCCGTACTCGCCGCACCGCTTCGATCCGCACCCGGGCGACAACATCGGTCTGATCGTTGAAGACCTGAACACCGGCGGAAAATTGTTCTATGCGCCGGGTCTGGGCAAGGTCGATGCGCCGTTGCTGGAGATCATGGCGGGCAGTGATTGCCTGTTGGTCGACGGCACGATGTGGGATGACGATGAAATGCAGCGCCGTGGCGTTGGCACCCGCACCGGTCGCGAGATGGGCCATCTGGCACAGAACGGACCTGGCGGCATGCTCGAAGTGCTGGAGCAGTTGCCTGAGCAGCGCAAAGTGCTTATCCACATCAACAACACCAATCCGATTCTCGATGAGGATTCGCCGGAACGTGCGGAACTGGCGCGGCGTAATGTTGAAGTGGCGTTCGATGGCATGAGTATTGTGTTGTAAGCCGTAGACACCGATGCGCGGCCCTTCGCGAGCAGGCTCGCTCCTACATTGGAATGCGATCACCTGTAGGAGTGAGCCTGCTCGCGATAAGGCCGGCACAGACACCAGAAACTTCTAGGGTTGTTCCCCGGAGAACCGCAATGACCGACACCCCACTTTCCCCGGCCGAATTCGAAGCGGCCCTGCGCGCCAAAGGCGCCTACTACCACATCTACCACCCGTATCACGTGGCGATGTACGAAGGCCGCGCCACTCGCGAGCAGATTCAGGGCTGGGTCGCCAACCGCTTCTACTATCAGGTGAACATCCCCCTGAAAGACGCGGCGATCCTCGCCAATTGCCCGGACCGGGAAATCCGCCGCGAGTGGATTCAGCGCCTGCTCGACCACGACGGCGCCCCCGGCGAAGACGGCGGCATCGAAGCCTGGCTGCGTCTCGGTCAAGCGGTCGGTCTCGACCCGGATCAACTGCGCTCGCAGGAACTGGTGCTGCCCGGCGTGCGTTTCGCCGTCGATGCCTACGTCAACTTCGCCCGTCGCGCCAGTTGGCAGGAAGCCGCCAGCAGCTCGTTGACCGAACTGTTCGCGCCGCAGATTCACCAGTCGCGCCTCGACAGCTGGCCGCAGCATTACCCGTGGATCGACCCGGCCGGTTACGAATACTTCCGCACCCGCCTCGGTCAGGCGCGGCGTGATGTCGAGCATGGTCTGGCGATCACGCTGGAGCACTACAAGACCCGCGAAGGCCAGGAGCGCATGCTGGAAATTCTCCAGTTCAAACTGGACATTCTTTGGAGCATGCTCGATGCCATGAGCATGGCCTACGAACTGAACCGCCCGCCGTATCACAGCGTCACCGAACAACGGGTCTGGCATAAAGGAATCACCTTATGAGTTTCGACCGCAGCAAAGTCCCGACCTGGCGTCCCGGCTATCGTTTCCAGTACGAACCGGCGCAGAAAGGCCATGTGCTGCTCTACCCCGAAGGCATGATCAAACTCAACGAAACCGCTGCGTTGATCGGCGGTTTGATCGACGGCGAACGCGATGTCGCGGCGATCATTGCCAAACTCGATGAGCAGTTCCCCGGCGTGCCCGAGCTCGGTGACGACATCGAGCAATTCATGGAGGTTGCCCGTGCGCAGCACTGGATCGAACTTGCCTGATCTGCCGGCCAAGCCTGAAATCGGCCTGCCGCTGTGGCTGCTCGCCGAGCTGACCTACCGCTGCCCGCTGCAATGCCCGTACTGCTCCAATCCACTGGATTTTGCCGAGCAGGGCAAAGAGCTGACCACAGAACAATGGATCAAGGTATTTCGCGAAGCGCGGGAGATGGGCGCGGCGCAATTGGGCTTTTCCGGTGGCGAACCGCTGGTGCGTCAAGATCTCGCCGAGCTGATTCATGAAGCGCGACAGTTGGGTTTCTACACCAACCTGATCACTTCGGGCATCGGCCTGACCGAACAGAAAATCAGCGACTTCAAGAAGGCCGGCCTCGATCACATCCAGATCAGTTTCCAGGCCAGCGACGAGCAAGTGAACAACCTGCTCGCAGGCTCGAAAAAAGCGTTTGCGCAGAAGCTGGAAATGGCCCGCGCGGTGAAGGCCCACGGCTATCCGATGGTGCTGAACTTCGTCACCCATCGGCACAACATCGACAAGATCGACCGCATCATCGAGCTGTGCATTGCCCTCGAAGCCGACTTCGTCGAGCTCGCCACCTGCCAGTTCTACGGTTGGGCGCAGCTCAATCGTGTCGGCCTGTTGCCGACCAAGGAACAACTGGTCCGTGCGGAACGCATCACCAACGAATACCGCGCAAAACTGGAAGCCGAAGGGCATCCGTGCAAGCTGATTTTCGTCACCCCGGATTACTACGAAGAACGCCCGAAAGCCTGCATGAACGGCTGGGGCAGCATCTTTCTGACGGTTACCCCGGACGGCACCGCCCTGCCCTGCCATGGCGCCCGACAACTGCCGGTGCAATTTCCCAATGTGCGCGATCACAGCATGCAGCACATCTGGTATGACTCGTTCGGCTTCAACCGCTTTCGCGGTTACGACTGGATGCCCGAGCCGTGCCGCTCCTGCGACGAGAAAGAAAAAGACTTCGGCGGCTGCCGCTGCCAGGCGTTCATGCTCACCGGCGATGCGAGCAATGCCGACCCGGTGTGCAGCAAATCCGAACATCACGGCGTGATCCTCAAGGCCCGCGAAGAAGCCGAGACCGCCACTCAAACCATCGAACAACTGGCCTTTCGCAATGAACGAAACTCACGCCTCATCGCCAAGGGCTGAGCCTTTCAGCGCCTCGCAAGCCGTCGCTGCCGGCATGGACTTCGCCGAGTTGCAGCTCGGCGCCAACGGGTTGTTCTGGAATGAATATCGACCGGAAGATGCCGCGTGCCGGATCTGGCATTGGCGCGATGGCGTGGCGAAATGTCTGACGCCGGATGGCTTCAGTGTGCGCAGTCGCGTGTACGAATATGGCGGTGGCGCGTTTTGTCTGACGCCTGACGGGGTGGTTTTCGTTGCTGAGGCGGATCAGCAGTTATACCGCCAGAACCTCGGTAGCAGGCCGGAAGCACTGACCTCGGGTGAGTGTCGTTACGGCGATCTGCATTTTGCTTTCGGCCAAGTGCTGGCGGTCGAAGAACAGCACGATCAGCATCGGCTGGTAGCGATTGATCTGGCGGATGGCGCGCGACGGGTGCTGGCCGAAGGTGCAGATTTCTACGCGGCGCCTACCCTCAGCCCGGATGGTCAGCGTTTGGCGTGGATCGAGTGGAGCCGGCCTCATCAGCCTTGGACTTCAACACGATTGATGGTGGCTGACGGTGATTTTTCTGCGCCCCGTTGCGTGGCGGGAGACCAGGTTGAGGAGTCGATTCAACAACCGCGATTCGATGCCGAAGGTCGTTTGTACTGCCTGACTGATCGGGGTGGTTTCTGGCAGCCGTGGGTTGAAACTAGCGATGGCTTGAAACCACTGCTCGCTGCGCAGGCCGATCATGCGCCGGCACCGTGGCAACTCGGCGGCTGCACTTGGTTCCCTGTTGGAGATTCCTTTTTAGCCAGTTGGAGCGAAGGTGGTTTCGGGCGCCTGACGCTTGCCGATGAAGATTACACGGGGGACTACAGCCGCTTCCGCCATTTGGCGCTGGATACACAGAACATCTACTGCATCGCCGCCTCGCCTATCACCCCTTCGGCGGTCATCGCTATTGATCGAACCAGCCGCGAAGTTAAAGTGCTGGCCGGTGGTGTTGCGCCCCTGCCCGCTGAGCGCATCAGCCGTCCGCAAACCCTGCGCTACCCAAGCGGTACAGGTGAAGCCCACGGTTTCTTTTATCCGGCCATGAGCGGCGAGACAAAACCGCCGCTGGTGGTGTTCATCCATGGCGGCCCGACATCGGCCTGCTACCCGATGCTCGACCCGCGTATTCAATACTGGACGCAACGCGGTTTCGCCGTCGCCGATCTTAACTATCGCGGCAGCAGCGGTTATGGCCGGGAATATCGACAGGCACTGCATCTGAGCTGGGGCGAGGTGGATGTCGAGGATGCTTGTGCGGTGGTGAGTTATCTCGCCGAACAGGGTTTGATCGACGGTGAACGCGCATTCATTCGTGGCGGCAGCGCAGGCGGCTACACCACATTATGTGCGCTGGCGTTCAAACAGGTTTTCCGCGCCGGAGCGAGCTTGTACGGCGTCAGCGACCCGGTTGCATTGGCTCGGGCAACGCACAAATTTGAAGGTGATTATCTGGACTGGCTGATCGGTGACCCCGAGCAAGACGCCGAACGCTACGCCGCCCGCACGCCGCTATTGCACGCAAACAATATCCGCGTGCCGGTAATCTTTTTTCAGGGTGAACTGGACGCTGTCGTAGTCCCGCAACAAACCCGCGACATGGTCACGGCACTCGAGAACAACGGCATCCCGGTCGAAGCGCATTACTATCCCGACGAACGCCACGGCTTCCGCCGCGCGGCCAATCAGGCGCATGCGCTGGAGCAGGAGTGGAAGTTCTATCGGCGGGTGATGGGATTGGCGGACTGATCGCTGCGCCCCTGTCAAAACCGAGTTGCCGCACTCGCGAGCAGGCTCGCTCCCACATTGGATCTGTGTTGTTCACAAACCCCCTGTGGGAGCGAGCCTGCTCGCGAAAGCTATCTATCAGGCGCTACGTTATTCAGCGCTTGGCGATGATATACACCGCATGCACGATCCCCGGAATATACCCGCACAACGTCAGCAGAATGTTCAACCAGAACGCCCCGCCAAACCCAACCTGCAGAAACACACCCAGTGGCGGCAACAGAATAGCGATGATGATGCGAATAAAATCCATGGGGCAACTCCTGAATGGGGGTTGGCTCACCTGAGCCATACAAGCTAATCGACCCGCGCCGTTCGTCAGGGTTCAGTGCAATAGCTGCCCACCGCCTTAAGCCAGAATTTTCAGCCCATGCTTCTGCACAATACTCAGCAGCTTGAGGGCCATCCCACTTGGATGTTTTTCTCCCGATTCCCACTGTTTAATCGTCGACGCACTGGTATTCAAATACCGTGCGAACACTGGCTGGCTGACATTATTGCGCTCGCGTAGCGCCTTGATCTGATCGGCCGGGATCGCTTCTGGAACCGTTGCCAGGCAAGACTCATCAAACTCCCGCATGGTTGCCTTGCTGATTGCTCCGACAGCCAGAAGAGCACTGGCTGACTCGTGTATCGATTCAAAAACTTCACTTTTGAATTTCTTACTCATGAAATATCTCCACAAACTCTTTCATCGCCAACAAATCCCGAATCTGCTCTTCAGTCAGTTGCGCGTACACCTTGGCTAACTTTCTTAAATCCTTCAGTTCTGTGTGAGTGATGTTGCTCTGATCTTTCTTTGCAAACAGCACTTGATAGATCCAATAGCGCCCTCCCTTCGCCAAAACAATTGAGCGATGACGGTTGGCGCTCAATCGTTTCTTCCAGACGCCACCACCAAGATCGTCAGCCTGACCTGCAAGCATCTGGCAAAACGCCTCCCGAAGCTCCTCGTCGCTGATCCATGCCTTGCCGGCTCGTATCGCAAAACCTTTGGTTTTGAACAGCCTGAATGACATCGGTATCCCTTCCCAAAAAACATACCACCCAGTGGTATAGATTACAAAGCCATCCGTCTCGAAAATATCGATCGGCCTTAACCCGCATTCCCTGCCGGCGCTTTCTAAAAAACCATTCGTACCACGAACACTCAAGGACTAATCGCCACCTGCAAAACCCGGCCACAAAAAAAACGCCCCACGCCAAAAGAATCAGGCGTGGGGCGTGCGTTATACCGCGAGACGGTTCTTGGAATCGGGTGGGAAACTTCAGTTCAGACGGCAATCCCCTTGCGGCATTGCAGTTGTGCGGTGCGCACTCGCGAGAAGGCGCGGCCCAGGCGCAGGAGCATTTCGTCGATGTTGGTTTTGCTCACGGTGAGCGCTGGGGTGAAGCGCAAGCAGTTGGCTTGCGGGGCGTTGAGCAGCAAGCCTTCGTGAAGGGCGGCGTGGACCACGGCCTCGGCGGAATCGTCTGACAGGGTCAATCCGTAGAACAGACCTTGACCGCGCAGTTCGCCGTGGTCGTAGCGGTGTGTCAATCGGGCCAGACCTTCACGCAGGTGCTGACCGTTATCGTTGATCTGCTGGAGGAAGCTGCGGTCGTGCACGCTGTCGAGCACTACCAGACCGGCCGCCGTCATCAATGCATTGCCGTGATGCGTGCCGCCGAGCTCGCCGGCCTCGAAACAACATGCTTTGCCCCGCGCCAACAATGCCGCCAACGGCACACCGCCGCCAAGCCCTTTACCGAGCACGACGATATCGCCGCGCACGCTGTAGGACTGTTCCGCGAGCAACGTGCCGCAGCGGCCGATGCCGGTTTGCACTTCGTCGAGGATCAGCAGAATGCCCAGTTCACGGCACAGACGCTCGACACCCTTGAGGTAATGCTCGGTGGCCGGGATTACACCGGCATCACTCTGGATCGGCTCCAGCATGATCGCCACGGTCTGCGCATCGACCGCCGCATGCAGCGCCGGTAAATCGTTGAACGGCACCAGATCAAAACCCGGCAGCAGCGGCGCGAAACGGTTGTGCAGGTTGCAGCTGTCCGAGGCGGAAATCGTCGCCAGACTACGGCCATGACACCCCTGCTTCGCAACGATGATCCGCGACGCGCCGCCGCGATGCAGTTGGCCCCACTTGCGCGCCAGTTTGATCGCCGCTTCACAGGCTTCGCTGCCGCTGTTGAGCAGGTAAGCCTGATCGCTGGAGGTCGCGGCGCACAGGCGTTCGGCGAGGCTGAGCATGCCGCGATTGTGTAGATTGAATCCGGGATTGATCAGCGCCTGCGCCTGACTGCTGATGGCTTTCACCAGCGCCGAAGGGCTGTGGCCGAGGCTGTTGGCGCCACCAGCTTGGGAAAAATCCAGGTAAGCGCGGTCGTTACTGTCCCATAGCCACGAACCCTGACCACGGATGAATACCTGTTGCGGCCGTCCGACGCTGGGCATCAGGCGCTCGGCGCTGAGATTTTCGTTATGGTCAGATGGATTGGCCTCGAAAGCGAGGTCATCAAGACTCGGCGTCTGACGCCGCAAACTGAACAGATTCATTGAAAAACACCTCGTTTCAGGTGTTTTGAACTGCCTATGCAAACACTGTCGAAGCGAACGCTATTCATCGCGTTTTCTGGCCCTGTAAGCCTTGTGAATACGGTTAGACTAGGCTCACTGACGCCCGCGGGCCATTTCGATTTCCCAGCATTTTCGATAAGCATTACTTATGGATTTCAAACAACTGCGTTATTTCGTCGCGGTCTACGAAGAAGGTCATGTTGGCCGCGCCGCTGAACGCCTGTCGATCTCGCAACCGGCACTGTCGCAGCAGATCCGCCAACTCGAGCAAAACCTCGACGTCACTCTGTTCGAACGCAGCAGCAAACGCCTGCTGCCAACTCTCGCCGCGCACACGCTGTACAACCATGCCTTGCCATTGCTTGATGGCTTGCAACGGGCGCGCGAGGCATTGGGCAACTTCAAGGGCCAGGCCTTGCGTACGCTGGCGATTGGCGTGCTGCAAACGGTTCACACCAGTCTGGTGCCGCAAATGCTCGAACGGGTGCGCAAGGCGCAACCGCATCTGGTGGTGCAAATTTACGAATTGACCGGACTTGAGATCGAGCGGCGACTGCTCAACGGTTCATTGGACATCGGCATCAGTTATCTGCCGCCACGCCAACCTGGGCTGCACGGCGTAATGCTCTACGAAGATGAACTGACGCTGGTGATCCCGGCGGATCATCCGTTGCGTGAATTCAAGAAAGTCTCGATGCGCCAAGCGGCAGAACTGCCCATGCTGCTGTTGGGCGAAGAGTTTCAGATCCGCCAGATCTGGCAGGCGCAACTGACCGCCCTGGGACGACGCCCGCAAGTGCAGGCCGAGCTGAACAATATGGTGGGGATTCTCGACAGTCTGCCGCACACCAGACTGGCGACGGTGCTGCCCGGGCGTTCGCAGAAGGAATACGACGATCAGGATCTGTTGTGGAAACCGCTGAGCGAACCGCGGGTACCGCTGAAAGTGGGCCTGGTCTGTCGCGATGTGCAGCGTCAGCAGGCGCCTTTGGCGCTGTTGCAGACATTGCTGGAGGAAGTGATGGCGCGTGAAGTGCGGCCAGAGAGAGATCCTTTGGTCTGAGCACTTTTCTGCAGGCAAAAGAAAACCCCGCCGAAGCGGGGCTTTGCAGACTGTTTCCCTGACATCCATTTCACTCCGCCACCCTGGCAGAATCCTACGTGTCCGTGTTGTTGCTTTGCGCTTCCTGCGCGACGTCCATGAAATGTAGATTAGCTGTGGATCCAATCCGCGCCTATGGGAGAACAGCAGCACGTCATGTAAGAGAATGCTTACATGACGCGATCACATCAGAATTGCGCCGCATCCAGCAGGAACAGCGACTCGCTACCCGCCTTGACCGACGCGCTCAGCGAGTGAATACGCGGCAGCAAACGGGCGAAATAGAAGCGCGCAGTGCCGAGCTTGCTGGCATAGAAATCGTCCTGCGCTTCTTTGCCCAGTGAGGCTTTGGCCATCAATGCCCACATGTAGGCGTAGGAAACGTATCCAAACGCTTGCAGATATTCGACCGAAGCCGCGCCGATTTCGTTCGGGTTGGTTTTCGCCCGATCCAGCAGCCACGAGGTCAGCTCGTCGAGGGTGCCGACGGCATCGTTCAGCGGTTTGGTGAATTCGCCCAGATCGGCACTGGCGGTAGCGGTGAAATGGCGGATCTCATCGGCGAACAGTTTGTAGAACGCGCCGCCGCTGCCGACGATCTTGCGCCCGACCAGGTCCAGTGCCTGAATGCCGTTGGTGCCTTCGTAGATTTGCGTGATGCGCACGTCACGCACCAGTTGTTCCTGACCCCACTCGCGGATGTAGCCGTGGCCGCCGAAAATCTGCTGGCCGTGCACGGTGGTTTCCAGACCCAGATCGGTAAGGAACGCTTTGGCCACCGGCGTCAGCAACGCAACCAGATCTTCCGCACGCTTACGGGTGGTGGCGTCTTCGCTGAACTTGGCAGTGTCGAGTTGCATCGCCACGTAAGTGGAGAACGCGCGTCCACCTTCGTTCGAGGCTTTCATGGTCAGCAGCATGCGACGCACGTCCGGGTGGACGATGATCGGGTCAGCGACTTTGTCTTTGTTCTGCGCGCCGGTTGGCGAACGGCTTTGCAGACGGTCGCGGGCGTATTCAACAGCGTTCTGATACGAACGCTCGCCAGTCGCCAAGCCTTGAATGCCGACGCCCAGACGCTCGTAATTCATCATGGTGAACATCGCGGCCAGGCCTTTGTTTGGCTCGCCGACCAGATAACCGACGGCTTCGTCGAAGTTCATCACGCAGGTCGCGGACGCCTGGATGCCCATTTTATGCTCGATCGAACCGCAGTTCGCCGGGTTGCGTGCGCCCAGGCTGCCGTCGGCATTGACCATGAACTTCGGAACCAGGAACAGCGAAATGCCTTTCGGGCCCGCCGGGGCATCTGGCAGTTTGGCCAGCACCAGGTGAATGATGTTTTCGGTGAGGTCGTGTTCGCCACCGGTGATGAAGATCTTGGTGCCGCTGACTTTGTAGGAACCGTCGGCCTGAGGCTCTGCTTTTGTACGAATGATCCCCAGATCGGTACCGGCGTGTGGCTCGGTCAGGCACATCGAACCGGCCCAGACGCCGGCGTACATGTTCGGCAGGTAGGCGGCTTTCAGCTCTTCGCTGGCGTGGGCGTTGATCGACAGGCAGGCGCCGGCGGTCAGCATCGGGTACAGACCGAACGACAGGCTGGCGGAGTTGACCATTTCTTCGACTTGCGCCGACACGGCTTTGGGCATGCCCATGCCGCCGTATTGCGGATCACCGCCAACGCCGACCCAGCCGCCTTCGGCATAAGTCTGATAAGCCTGTGGGAAACCGGCCGGGGTGGTGACGGCACCGTCGGCCCAGTGGCAGCCTTCTTCGTCAGCGGCACGGCTCAGTGGCGCGATGCTTTTGCTGGTGACCTTGCCGGCCTCTTCGAGAATGGCTTCAACAGTTTCGGCGTCGACGGTCTCGGCCAGTGCTGGCAATTCGGCCCAGAGTTTGGCGACCTCGAACACTTCATTGAGGACGAAGCGCATATCGCGCAGCGGCGCTTTGTAGTCAGCCATGGCAAACCTCGCAAGATCTAAACGGTGATTCGTGGAAGGGTGTTTTCGTTGAGCCGGAGTGTACCTCAACAACTTTTGCGACACATAGGGTCAACTGGTGACTGATTTGTTATTTTTAGTCATCACAAAAAGATCGCAGCCTGCGGCAGCCCCTACAGATAAAACTCGGTCCCATGTAGGAGCTGCCGAAGGCTCGGGCCGCGATCGGACGATCTTTTGATCTTGCTTAAAGCGCAAACATTTCCGCCGGCAACTTCATCAAACACTCACTCCCCGCCTCGATCGCCGCCCTATGCGCCGCCGTACGCGGCAACAAGCGCTTGAAGTAAAACTCGCTCGTCGCCAATTTGCCCCGCAGGTAATCCGCCTCACCCTCGCCCGCTTCCAATTGCGCCTGCGCCACCAACGCCATGCGCAACCACAGATAACCGAGAATGATGTAACCGCTGTACATCAGGTAATCCACCGACGCCGCGCCCACTTCATCCGGGTTCTTCATCGCCGCCATGCCGACCTTCATGGTCAGGTCGCCCCACTGCTGGTTCAACTCATTGAGTTGCGCAACGAAACTGCCCAGTTGCGGATGCTCGGCGTTGGCTGCGCAGAATTTGTGGACGATTTTGGTGAAGCCACGCAGCAACTTACCCTGACTGCCCAGCACCTTACGGCCCAGCAGATCCAGCGCCTGAATGCCGTTGGTGCCTTCGTAGATCGGTGCAATCCGACAGTCGCGAACCAACTGCTCCATGCCCCACTCGCGAATAAAACCGTGGCCACCAAACACCTGCATGCCGTGGTTAGTCACTTCCAGCCCGGTGTCGGTCATGAACGCCTTGCAGATCGGCGTGAGGAACGCCAACAGATCTTCCGCCTCCTGCCGTGCCTCGGCGTCGCTGCTCAGGTGCGCGACATCGAGCAACTGCGCGGTGAAGTAGGTCAGCGCGCGGTTGCCTTCGTTGAAAGCTTTCATGGTCAGCAACATGCGCCGCACGTCCGGGTGGACGATGATCGGATCCGCCACTTTGTCCGGGGCTTTGGCGCCAGTCAGCGAGCGCATCTGCAAGCGGTCGTTGGCGTATTTGATCGCGCCCTGAAAGCTCGCCTCGCCCAGACACAACCCCTGCATGCCGGTGCCGAGCCGCGCGTGGTTCATCATGGTGAACATGCAGTTCAGGCCCTTGTTCGGTTCGCCGATCAGGTAGCCCTTGGCGCCGTCGAAGTTCAACACGCAAGTGGCCGACGCCTTGATGCCCATCTTGTGTTCGATCGAACCGCAGGAAACGCCATTGCGCTCGCCTGCTTCGCCCGCCGCATCCGGCAAGAACTTCGGTACGATAAACAGCGAAATCCCTTTGGTCCCTGCCGGTGCGTCCGGCAGTTTCGCCAACACCAGATGGATGATGTTGTCGCTCATGTCGTGCTCGCCAGCAGAGATGAAAATCTTGCTGCCGGTGACCGCATAACTGCCGTCAGCCTGAGGCACGGCGCGGGTCTTGATGATGCCCAGGTCGGTGCCGCAGTGGGCTTCGGTCAGGCACATGGTGCCGGTCCATTGCCCGGCGGTGAGTTTGCTCAGGTAAGTTTCTTTTTGTTCGGCAGTGCCGTGGGCATGGATTGCCGACATCGCGCCGTGAGTCAGGCCCGGGTACATGCCCCAGGAGGTGTTGCTGGAGCCGACCATTTCGCTGATCACCAATCCCAGCGAACTCGGCAAGCCCTGGCCGCCGTAAACCGGATCTGCTGCCAGACCGTGCCAGCCGCCCTCGACGTATTGTGCGAAGGCTTGCTTGAAGCCTGTAGGCGTTGTCACCACACCATTGTCGAAATGGCAGCCCTCTTCGTCACCGCTGCGATTGAGCGGCGCCAGAACGTTCTCGCAGAACTTCGCGCCCTCTTCGAGAATCGCGTTGATCATGTCCGGGCTGGCGTCGTGCGCGCCGAGGGTGGCGTAATTGGCGTGGAAGTCGAAGACGTGGTCGATCAGAAAGCGCATGTCGCGCAGGGGAGCTTTGTACTCAGGCATGGTGGCTTCTCCGTCAGCAGATTTCCTCAACCTACTGCCGGCCACCACGCCCCACAATCATTGTGCAGACGCTGAATGCGCCGTCATCACTCAACCTGCGGCCGTGTCCATGCGCACCGCGCCGCGGCGGTTTTGTCCGTATGCCATCACGCAATTACGCCCCGCACCTTTTGCGGCATAGAGCGCCTCGTCGGCAGACTTCAGCACTTGTTCCGGGTTGCGCTGTTCCACTCGTTCGGCGACGCCGATGCTCACCGTCACCGATACGCTGGAGGCACCCGAGCCGGCCCGGCGCTGACGACCTTGCTGATCATCCTGCGGACGGTTTTCCTGATTGCGCAGTTGAATGCTGTAGGACGCAATCGACTCGCGGATCACCTCAAGATGCGGCATGCACTCTTCAAGGGTTTTGCCTGCGAACACCAGAGCAAATTCCTCACCACCGTAGCGATACGCCCTACCGCCACCGCTGATTTTCGACAGCTTGCTGGCGACCAGACGCAGTACCTGGTCACCGACATCGTGACCGTGGGTGTCGTTGAATTTCTTGAAGTGATCGACGTCGCTCATCGCCAGCACGTAGTTGCGGCCAAGGCGCTGCATGCGTTCGTTGAGTGCGCGACGGCCCGGCAGACCGGTGAGTTCGTCACGGAAGGCCATTTGATAAGCCTCGTGCGCCACCGCAGCGGCAATCATCAACATCACCTGACTGCACATGATGTTGAGGGTAAACGGCAGGATGAAGGTTTTCGGCAGCATCCAGAACACGCCGAGCAAGCCGACCAGTTGCGCCGCATGCAGCGGGCGCGGATTGCGCCAGTATTGCCAGGCGAGCAACAGGAATGCCGAGATAAACACCGGATAGGACAGCTGGATCAGGCTCATCCATGCGCCATGCAGCGCCGGCCAGCGGATCTCCGACAGCCAGATCAGCAAAGCCTGGGGATAACTTTGCTCAAGGCCCAACGCCACACTGCCAAAGGCCAGCAACACGGCGAACCGCGCGACCATGTCCTGGAACAGATGTGTTCGTTCCTGCCAGGCGGCGAACAAGCCGAATAACAACGGCAGCAATAAACAGACGAGGTGGAAGACCACCGCAGCGTCTTCGCGGACCTTGCCGTTGTCGCGGTAATAGTCGGTCTGGGTATCGAGGAGAAAGTAGGCGATGTACACCGTGAGCATCAGAAACAGCTCGCGCTGACGGCGGTAAACCGCGCAATAAGCACCACCCAACAACAGCACCAACGTCGGCAACACATTGAACAGCGAAGTGAAGAACACGTTGAGGTCTTTGACGTACGCAGCCGCCAACCCCGCGAGTAACAACAGCAGTGAAGGTAGGAAATGGCTGAAACGTACAGCGGAAGAACGCGGCAAGGGTAAAGCTCCGACCCGTCATATCAAAGAGATGGCATTGTGCCTGCAAAGTGCAGCCAAGCCCACACAATGTGATCCAGATCACACACTGTCTCTTTAACGGCCGGTAGCCCGACTATCTGAACTGTTCACCAACAAAAAAACCGCTACCCCCTAACGGGAGCAGCGGTTTTCAGGAGACTGCGTTAAGGCTTAGTAGCCCAGCGCGAAGTCTTCTTCTTTCATGTCCATCAGGTTGTTGGCGCCCGACAGCATGGTGGCCACGTGCGTACGGGTACGCGGCAGGATGCGCTGGAAGTAGAAGCGCGCGGTTTGCAGCTTGGCGGTGTAGAACGCCGCGTCGCCGCTGCCTTCTGCCAGCTTTTCAGCGGCCAGACGCGCCATGTCGGCCCAGAAGTAAGCCAGGCAGGCATAACCGGAGTACATCAGGTAGTCCACGGAGGCCGCGCCGACTTCTTCGCGATCTTTCATGGCGGCCATACCGACCTTCATGGTCAGCTCGCCCCATTCCTTGTTGATTGCAGCCAGCGGTGCGACGAATTCTGCAACGGCTTCGTTGCCTTCGTTGTTCTGGCAGAACTTGTGGACGATCTTGGTGAAGCCTTTCAGAGCTTCGCCTTGAGTCATCAGCACTTTACGGCCGAGCAGGTCGAGCGCCTGGATACCGGTGGTGCCTTCGTACAGCATCGAAATGCGGCTGTCGCGAACGTTCTGCTCCATGCCCCACTCGGCGATGAAGCCGTGGCCGCCGTAGATCTGTACGCCGTGGTTAGCGGACTCGAAACCGACTTCGGTCATGAACGCCTTGGCGATCGGGGTCATGAAGGCCAGCAGTGCGTCGGCTTTCTTCTTCTCTTCTTCATCGACACCGTATTTGACGATGTCGACCTGTTTGGCGGTGAAGTACACCATCGCGCGATTGCCTTCGGCGAAAGCCTTCATGGTCAACAGCATGCGGCGTACGTCAGGGTGCACGATGATCGGGTCAGCGGCTTTGTCCGGCGCTTTCGGGCCAGTCAGCGAGCGCATTTGCAGACGATCGCGAGCGTATTTCAAGCCGCCCTGGAAACCGATTTCGGCGTGGGCCAGACCTTGCAGTGCGGTACCCAGACGTGCGGTGTTCATAAAGGTGAACATGCAGTTCAGGCCTTTGTTCGCCGGGCCGATCAGGAAACCAGTGGCGCCGTCGAAGTTCATCACGCAAGTGGCGTTGCCGTGGATGCCCATCTTGTGTTCCAGCGAACCGCAGCTCACTGCGTTGCGCTCACCGACAGTGCCATCGGCATTCGGCATGAACTTTGGAACGATGAACAGCGAGATGCCTTTGGTGCCAGCCGGTGCGTCCGGCAGGCGGGCCAGTACGATGTGGACGATGTTGTCGGCCATGTCGTGTTCGCCGGCCGAGATGAAGATCTTGGTGCCGGAGACTTTGTAAGAACCATCAGCCTGAGGTTCGGCCTTGGTGCGCAGCATGCCCAGGTCGGTGCCGCAGTGCGGCTCGGTCAGGCACATGGTGCCGGTCCATTCGCCGGAAACCAGTTTGGTCAGATAGGCTTCTTGCTGCTCTGGGGTGCCGTGCTCGGAGATGGTGTTCATCGCGCCGTGCGACAGGCCTGGGTACATGCCCCACGACCAGTTGGCTTCGCCAACCATTTCACTCACTGCCAGACCCAGCGACTCCGGCAGGCCTTGGCCGCCGTGCTCAACGTCGTGGGCGAGGCTTGGCCAGCCGCCTTCGACGAATTGCTTGTAAGCCTCTTTGAAGCCAGTCGGGGTTTTCACGCCGGACTCGCTCCAGGTGCAACCTTCGAGGTCGCCCACGCGGTTCAGCGGTGCCAGTACCTGCTCACAAAACTTGGCGCCTTCTTCGAGAATGGCGTCAACCATGTCCGGAGTTGCGTCTGCGCAAGCCGGAAGGCTCTGATAGTGCGCTTCGTAGCCGAGCAGTTCGTCACGAACGAAGCGAATATCACGCAAGGGGGCCTTGTAGTCAGGCATAGCGATAAACCTCTGCTGATGTAACCGGGAATGAACGACCGTGTTGATTTGTTGTGACGGTCAAACAGTTGTTTGAAACATACGTTTACGCCGAATTCTTGTCAAGCATCGATCTTTTGCCGTTCGTCATCGCACCTTTCAAACGCCGGGCACAGCAAACCGCCATGCGTTCGAATGAGCCACGGGCGCTGAAAAAAGATTAGTTGAGGGAGAAGGACTTACAACAAAAAACGCCGCGACAAGGCGCGGCGTTCAGCATGCAGACGGGAAAAAATCAGGCAAACGTATCGATGATGGTACCGAGCATTTCGTCGGACGCCTTGGCAACCTTAACACCCAGCTCTGCCTGGATCTTGCCTTGGGACATCTCGACCATATTGCTGGCCAGATCCGATTGCTGGGCACGATCCACGCCGCGCAGACGATCAACCTGCACTTGCGAAGACTGGCTGGTCACCGAACGTTCAATCGTATTATTGGCAATCTGGCTGGCAGCCTGATCGACGCGGTTCTGCCCGCTCTGAATCGAGCTCAGGCCTGCATAAAAAGCTGTGTTACCGGAGATTTCCATAACGGTTCTCATCCTTGGGAAGGATCAATGGCTGCCATTGAAGCAGAGGCGCCAGAAAAACACCCGTCAAAAACACTAATGGCACAGTGCCTGCCCATAGAGAAAAGCTTAGTCGAGCAAATCCAGTTGCAGATGAGCCGCCACCGCTTCCGCACTCAACGCCTTGAGTTTCGGCACTCGACCCAAACAGGGCGCTGGGATCCGCTCAGCCAATGTCGCCAGATTCTCCTCCAGCCGCGACGTCTTCGGATCAATGATATTCGCCACCCACCCTGCCAATTGCAGCCCATCGCGAGCAATCGCCTCGGCTGTCAGCAAAGCATGACTGATGCAACCCAGCCGCACGCCCACCACCAGAATCACCGGCAACCTCAGCGCAATCGCCAGATCCGACAAATTATCCTGATCCGCCAACGGCACCCGCCAACCACCCGCGCCTTCGATCAGAGTGAAATCGGCATTCATCGCCAGAATCTCACGCATCGGCGCCAGCAGCGATTGCACGGTCAACGCGACACCCGCTTCACGCGCCGCCAGATGCGGAGCAATGGCCGGCTCGAACGCCACAGGATTGACCTGTTGATAACTCAGCGGCAACGAACACTCGGCCAACAGCGCCAGCGCGTCGGCATTGCGCAGTCCTTTCGGCGTCACTTCGCACCCGGACGCCACCGGTTTTCCCGCCGCCGTACTCAACCCCGCCGAACGCGCCGCGTGCAGCAACCCGGCGGCAACGGTGGTCTTGCCGACGTCTGTGTCGGTTCCGGTGATGAAATAGGCTGCGCTCATACGGGTTTCTCCAACACGGCGTAGACCACCTGATAAGTCGCCGGCAATCCCGACGCCTCACGGAATTGCTCGTAAGCGTCGACCAGCCCGAGAATCCGCGCGCGGCCGGTCAAACCGCCCGGCCGCCCAGGATTCAGATTGTGCGCACCCAACGCTTTCAGTTCGTGGGTCAGACTGCGCACATCCGGGTAGTGCAACACGTGAGGCTGATTCTCCAGACTCAACGTGCGCAAGCCACTGGCCGCAGACAATTGCTCATACCGGACGAACTCGCGGAAGCGATTGACGTGCACCAGCCCGTCGACCTGCCGCCAACTGTCGCGCAACTCAAACAACGTCCCTGCACAAAGACTAGCAAACGCAAAAATCCCACCCGGTTTCAGCACGCGAAAAGCTTCGCTGAGCACTGCATCGAAGTCCGCGCACCACTGCACGGCGAGGCTGGAGAAAATCAGGTCGCAGGTCGAATCCTGCAGCGGCAGCCGCTCCGCATCGCCGGCGATGAAATGCTCGGCACCGCCCAATGGCCGCGCGTGATTGAGCATGCCCTCGGCGATATCCAGCGCCAGACCGTGGCCCTCGGCAAACCGCGAAGCCAGCGCGCGAGTGAAATAACCCGTGCCACAGCCCAGATCCAGCCAACGCGCAGGCACAAATTCCTCGGGCAATCGCTGCAGCAACTGTGTACCGACATCACGTTGCAACTCGGCGACGCTGTCGTAACTGGCCGCCGCACGAGAGAAAGAGGCCGCGACCTGGCGTTTGTCAGGCAAGCCGCCAGGCAGCACAAGAGACAAATCAGTCATCACCGCACTCGTGTAGAAAAGCCTGGATAGCACCCGCCAGTCCGTGGGGGTCTTCCAGAAGAAACGCATGACAGGCCTGTTCAATCAGACCTATTTCGATATCCGGCAACAGCGCGAATAACGCCCCCGCCGCTTCGGCAGGCACCAGCTCATCGTGCCCGGCAAAAAGATGAAACTGTGGGCCACGAAACGCTAGCAACGCTTCACGGGTGTCCAGTTGCGCGAGCAGTTCCAGTCCTGCCATCAACGCGCCGGGCGCCGTCTGCGGTGCGCCGCCGAGCATCAGCCGCGACAAGCCGCGCGGATCTTGCGCACCTTGAGCACACAGCAACGAGAAACGCTTGAGAGTCATCCGCGGATCGGCCTGGCAACCGGCAAGGAACGCATCGAAGGTCTCGCCGGGCATCGCATTCGGCCATTGTTCATGAGCAACAAAAGAAGGATTGCTCGCCAGCGTCAGCAAGCCGCAGCAATGTTCACCCCGACGTGCGGCCAATTCGGACGCAAGCATGCCGCCCAGCGACCAGCCACCGAGCCACACGTCGTGGGGAATACGTTCATCGAGTTCGTCGAGCCAGTCTTGCGGATCGCTGGAATCCAACTGCGGCAGCGGCTCGATTTCCACTTTCAGATGTTCGTCGAGCCCCTGCAACGCCGCAGCCAGAGGCTCCATCGGCGACACACCGAGGCCCCAGCCGGGCAGCAGAATCAGGCGATCACGCATGGCTTGGCTCCGACGACAGTTGGGCAAAGCAATCGGCCAGTCCCTGTAACAATAGCTGCACCTGCGCCTCGCTGTGCGCGGCGGTCAGGGTCACGCGCAAGCGAGCGCTGCCGGCCGGCACGGTTGGCGGGCGGATGGCGGTGACCATCAAACCGCGCTCGCGCAACATCTGCGACAACCGCACCGCGCGCCCGGCATCGCCAATCATGATCGGCTGGATCGGCGTGAAGCTGTCCATCAACTCCAGGCCAATCTGCTCGGCGCCATGGCGGAACTGACGGATCAGCGTTTGCAGATGTTCTCGACGCCAATGTTCAGTGCGCAGCAGCTCCAGGCTTTTCAGCGTCGCGCAGGCCAGCGCTGGTGGTTGGCTGGTGGTGTAAATGTACGGGCGGGCAAACTGGATCAGGCTTTCGATCAGCTCTTCACTGCCGGCGACGAAAGCGCCAGCGGTGCCGAAGGCTTTACCGAGGGTGCCGACCAGCACCGGCACATCCTCCTGACTCAAACCGAAGTGCTCGACGATGCCACCACCGTTGGCACCCAACGGCCCGAAACCGTGAGCGTCATCGACCATCAACCACGCGCCTTTGGCCTTGGCTTCGCGGGCGAGTGCCGGCAAGTCGGCAAGGTCGCCGTCCATGCTGAACACACCGTCGGTGACTACCAATGTGTTGCCGGTGGCTTTCTCCAGGCGTTTGGCCAGACTCACCGGGTCGTTGTGCAGATAGCGATTGAAACGCGCGCCGGACAACAGACCCGCATCCAGTAACGACGCGTGATTGAGCCGATCTTCCAGCACCGTATCGCCCTGCCCGACCAGCGCCGTGACGGCGCCGAGATTGGCCATGTAACCGGTGGTGAACAGCAGCGCACGCGGACGCCCGGTGAGGTCAGCCAATGCTTCTTCCAGTGCGTGATGCGGGCCGCTGTGGCCGATCACCAGATGCGAGGCACCGCCTCCAACGCCCCAGCGTTCAGCACCGGCGCGCCAGGCTTCGATCACTTGCGGGTGATTGGCCAGACCGAGGTAATCGTTGTTGCAGAACGCGAGCAGCGGTTTGCCGTCGACCACCACTTCCGGCCCCTGCGGGGACTCGAGCAGCGGTCGCTGGCGATAGAGGTTTTCGGCACGACGGGCAGCAAGGCGTGCGGCGAGATCGAAAGACATGCAGGCCTCGACTTTCAAGTGACACAGATCCCATGTGGGAGCGAGCCTGCTCGCGAATAGGCCTTCACATCCAACATCAATGTCGACTGAGGCACCGCTTTCGCGAGCAGGCTCGCTCCCACAGGGGTTTTGCATTCCTTCAGAGGAATCCGGCCGCTTTCAGACGGCGGCGTTGTAGAACTGCTCGCTGCTCTTCTGCTCCACCAGCGCCTGCTCGATCGCGGCCTGGTGAACCTCGTCGGCATGCTCCTCTCGGGCCTCTGGCTGGATGCCCAGACGCGCAAACAACTGCATGTCCTTGTCCGCCTGCGGGTTGGCCGTGGTCAGCAACTTGTCGCCGTAGAAAATCGAGTTGGCGCCGGCAAAGAATGCGAGAGCCTGCATCTGCTCGTTCATCGCTTCGCGGCCAGCGGACAAGCGCACGTGGGACTGCGGCATGAGGATCCGCGCAACGGCGAGCATACGAATGAAGTCGAACGGGTCGATGTCTTCGGCGTTTTCCAGCGGCGTGCCGGCGACTTTCACCAGCATGTTGATCGGCACCGACTCCGGATGCTCCGGCAGGTTGGCCAACTGGATCAGCAGATTGGCGCGGTCGTCCAGCGACTCGCCCATGCCGAGAATGCCGCCGGAACAGATCTTCATCCCGGATTCACGCACGTAAGCCAGCGTTTGCAGGCGCTCGCTGTAAGTGCGGGTGGTGATGATGCTGCCGTAGAACTCTGGCGACGTATCAAGGTTGTGGTTGTAGTAATCGAGGCCGGCCTTGGCCAGCGCTTCGGTCTGATCCTGATCGAGACGCCCCAGGGTCATGCAGGTTTCCAGGCCCATCGCTTTCACGCCTTCGACCATTTTCAGCACGTACGGCATGTCTTTGGCCGACGGGTGCTTCCACGCCGCCCCCATGCAGAAACGCGTCGAACCGATGGCCTTGGCGCGTGCCGCCTCTTCGAGGACCTTCTGCACTTCCATCAGCTTTTCTTTTTCAAGGCCGGTGTTGTAGTGACCGGACTGCGGGCAGTACTTGCAGTCTTCCGGGCAGGCGCCAGTCTTGATCGACAGCAGGGTCGAGACCTGCACGCGGTTAGCGTTGAAATGTGCGCGGTGCACCGTTTGCGCCTGGAACAGCAAGTCGTTGAATGGCTGTACGAAGAGTGCTTTGACTTCGGCCAGAGACCAGTCGTGACGCAGGGTGGCGGTAGTGCTCGCGCTCATGGGTAGTTCCTTGGTTATGCTTGGCTGGCGGCTGCGGGAACGGAATACCCACAGGCGCGACACGGATGTTCGGCATATTTAAGGAAGAGTCATGCGCTGTCAACCACGATACGAAGGACAGGTTTACATCTGTTTAAATAATGTACAGACCTGCTTGCTATGCGATGAGCCGGCAGAAGCAGAAATGCCAATCTGCGTGGCTTGCGAAACCGATCTGCCGTGGCTGGGAGATCACTGCATCACCTGTGCGCTGCCGCTGGCGGCGGCGGACATGACCTGTGGTGAATGCCTGCTAGAGCCTCCGGCATTCGAACAGGTCGTTGTGCCGTGGACGTATGGCTTCCCGGTGGACAGCTTGATTACGCGCTTTAAACACAACGCGAAATGGCCGTTTGGCCACCTGCTCGCCGACGTTCTCGGGCAATGCCTGCAACATCGCTTCGATGAGGGTTTGCCCAGACCGGATGTGTTGTTGCCGGTGCCGCTGGCGGGTAAACGTCTGCGCCAACGGGGGTTCAACCAAGCGGCGATGCTGGCGCGCTGGTTGAGTCAGACGCTGGATCTGCCGTGCGAAGAACAGGTTCTGCGCCGAATCAAGGAGACCGGTGCCCAGCAGGATCTTGATGCCAAGGCGCGTAAACATAATTTGCGCAATGCCTTCGGCCTCGTGCCGGATGCGCATGTAAAAGACCGGCATTTGGCGTTGATTGATGATGTGCTGACCACTGGCGCGACCGCACAGGCTCTGGCCCGGCTGCTGATGAACGCGGGCGCGGCGCGGGTCGATGTCTACTGTCTGGCGCGCACGCCAAAACCCGGAAGCTGAAGCCAACACCATTCCCTGTGGGAGCGAGCTTGCTCGCGAAGGGGCCAGCACATTCAAAATCAATGTTGACTGAGACGCCGCTTTCGCGAGCAAGCTCGCTCCCACAGGGTTCTGTGTCAGGCTTGACTCTCGCGTCGCTAGCGGCCAACTTCCTCCCCCACCGCCACAGCAAAAAAGCACCTATCCATGTCCATGCCTTCCCTGTTGTCCCAGCACATCGTCCACCGTCCGCAGCGCATCGCTCTGCTGCAACACATCGCCGAACAAGGCTCGATCACCCGCGCCGCAAAAAGCGCCGGACTGAGTTACAAAGCGGCGTGGGATGCCATCGATGAGCTGAACAACCTCGCGCAGAAACCGCTGGTCGAGCGTGCCGTCGGCGGCAAGGGTGGTGGCGGCGCGAAACTCTCCAGCGAAGGCGAGCGCGTTTTGCGTCTGTACCAAAAATTGCAGGCCTTGCAGGCGCAGGTGCTGGAGGCAGCGGAAGATGCCAGCGACCTCGACCTGCTCGGTCGCTTGATGCTCAGAACCAGCGCGCGCAATCAGTTGCACGGCAAAGTCGTGGCAATCGCAGCGCAGGGCCGCAATGACCTGATCCGCCTCGAACTGGCCGAAGGGCTGTGCCTCGACGCGCAGATCACCCACGACAGCACCGTGCATCTGGAGCTGCAAGCCGGCACCGAAGTGGTGGCGCTGATCAAGGCCGGCTGGCTGGAATTGCTCGGACACGGGCAACCTGCAACGTCTGGTCACAATCTTCTGAAGGGCACCATCGAAGCGATTCTCGACGCCGAGGACGGCCCGAGCGAAGTACGGATTACCCTGCCCAACGGCCATACACTCTGCGCCCTGGCTGAGCCGCTCGACTTGCGCACGCGCGGATTGAGTGTGGAACAACCGGTGCAGGTGCAGTTTTCGCCGTCCAACGTGCTGATCGGCACGCCGCTGTAATCCGGCGCTGCAACGAAAGCGTCATCGACGCTCATTAAGGTAGCTGCCAAAACCAAGCAGGGAGCCTGATGTGAGCCTATTAGAAGAAAACCAATCCACTGACCTGGAAAAAATGGTCGGCCTCAGCCGTCGCGGTTTCATCGGCGCCGGCGCACTGTGCGGCGCGGCAATGTTCCTCGGCGGTAGTCTGTTGAGCCGCAGCGCGCTGGCCACCGGCGTCAGCGCCGGCAATAGCCGCTTGCTCGGTTTCGAGAGCATTCCCGCCGCGACCACCGACGTCATCACATTGCCCAAAGGCTACAAGTCTTCGGTGCTGATCAGTTGGGGGCAGCCCCTGCAAAAGAACGGCCCGGCGTTCGACCCGAGCGGCAACGGCACCGCCGCCGCACAGGAAGTGCAGTTCGGCGACAACAACGACGGCATGAGCCTGTTCGCCTTCCCCGACGACCGCAACCGTGCGTTGATGGCGATCAACAACGAATACACCAACTACCGCTACCTCTACCCGCACGGCGGCATGCCGCAATCGGCCGAAGACGTGCGCAAGGCACTGGCCTGCGAAGGCGTGTCGGTGATTGAAGTGCAGCGCAAAAACGGTCAGTGGCAGTTCGTTCAGGGTTCGCGCTACAACCGGCGCATTCACGGCAACTCGCCGCTGCGCATCAGCGGCCCGGCGGCCGGTCACGATCTGATGAAGACCGCTGCCGACAAGCACGGTAAAAAAGTCCTCGGCACGTTCCAGAACTGCGCCAACGGTAAAACGCCGTGGGGCACTTACCTGACCTGTGAAGAAAACTTCACCGACTGCTTCGGCAGCAGCAACGCCCAGCAGCAGTTCGACCCGGCGCAAAAGCGCTACGGCGTCTCGGTCGCCAGCCGCGAGATCAACTGGCACCCGTACGATCCGCGCTTCGACATGGCGAAAAACCCCAACGAACTCAACCGTCACGGCTGGGTGGTCGAGATCGATCCGTTCGATCCGCAATCGACCCCGGTCAAACGCACCGCGCTGGGCCGCTTCAAGCATGAAAACGCCGCACTGGCCGAGACCGATGATGGTCGCGCCGTGGTGTACATGGGCGACGACGAGCGTGGCGAATTCATCTACAAATTCGTCAGCCGCGACCGCATCAACCACCGCAACGCCAAGGCTAACCGCGACATCCTCGACCACGGCACCCTGTACGTGGCGAAATTCGACAACGGCGACAGCAACCCCGATCACCCGAAAGGCCAAGGCCAGTGGATCGAGCTGACTCACGGCAAAAACGGTATCGACGCCAGCAGCGGTTTTGCCGATCAGGCCGAAGTGGTGATCCACGCACGCCTTGCCGCCAGCGTGGTTGGCGCAACGCGCATGGACCGTCCGGAATGGATCGTCGTCAGTCCCAAGGACGGCCAGGTCTATTGCACCCTGACCAACAACGCCAAGCGCGGCGAAGACGGCCAGCCGGTGGGCGGGCCGAACCCGCGTGAGAAGAACGTTTACGGGCAGATCCTGCGCTGGCGCACCGACCGTGACGATCACGCGTCGAAGACATTTGCCTGGGACCTGTTTGTGGTCGCTGGCAACCCGGGCGTGCACGCCGGGACGCCGAAGGGTGGCTCGAAGAACATCACCCCGCAGAACATGTTCAACAGCCCGGATGGCTTGGGCTTCGACAAGGCTGGGCGTTTGTGGATTCTCACTGATGGTGATTCGAGCAACGCCGGCGACTTTGCCGGGATGGGCAACAACCAGATGCTCTGTGCCGATCCCAAGACCGGTGAGATTCGCCGCTTCATGGTCGGGCCGATTGGCTGTGAAGTCACTGGGATCAGCTTCTCGCCGGATCAGAAAACCCTGTTTGTCGGGATTCAGCATCCGGGGGAGAACGGGGGTTCGACCTTCCCTGAGCATCTGCCGAATGGCAAGCCACGGTCGTCGGTGATGGCGATTACCCGTGAGGACGGTGGAATCGTCGGCGCCTGACGGACCCTCATCGCGAGCAGGCGAAGGCCTACATTTGGAATGCGTGCGTTCCCCTGTAGGCCTTCGCCTGCTCGCGATGGCGTCAGCACAGACACCAACCAACTCCCCCGCTGCCATCTGCGCTACCATGCTGGGCCGGACGCGGCAGCCTGCTGCGCGCAGGAGTCAGCATGGCCCACCCGTTTGAAACCCTCACACCCGACCTCGTGCTCGATGCCGTTGAAAGCATTGGCTTCCTCAGTGATGCGCGCATTCTGGCGCTCAACAGCTACGAAAACCGCGTCTATCAGGTCGGCATCGAAGACTCCGAACCGCTGATCGCCAAGTTCTACCGTCCGCAGCGCTGGACCAACGAAGCCATCCTCGAAGAGCACAAGTTCACCTTCGAACTGGCCGACGTTGAAATCCCGGTCGTGGCGCCGCTGATCCACAACGGCGAAACCCTGCACGAGCATGCCGGTTTCCGCTTCACGTTGTTTCCGCGTCGCGGCGGCCGGGCGCCGGAGCCGGGCAATCTTGACCAGCTGTATCGCCTCGGCCAGTTGCTCGGGCGGATTCACGCGGTCGGCGCGACCAAGCCGTTTGAACACCGCGAAGCTCTCGCTGTGCAGAACTTCGGCCACGCCTCACTGAACACCTTGCTCGAAGGCAATTTCATTCCGAAAAGCCTGCTGCCGGCCTACGAGTCCGTCGCCCGCGACCTGCTTAAACGCGTGGAAGATGCCTACGCCAACACACCGCACCAGAACATACGCATGCACGGCGATTGCCACCCCGGCAACATGATGTGCCGTGACGAGATGTTCCACATCGTCGACCTCGACGACTGTCGCATGGGCCCTGCGGTGCAGGACATCTGGATGATGCTCGCCGGTGATCGTCAGGAATGCCTGGGGCAGTTGTCGGAATTGATGGATGGCTACAACGAGTTCCACGATTTCGACCCGCGTGAGCTGGCGCTGATCGAACCGCTGCGCGCCCTGCGCCTGATGCACTACAGCGCCTGGCTGGCGCGGCGCTGGGATGATCCGGCGTTCCCGCACAGCTTTCCGTGGTTCGGCACCGAGCGTTATTGGGGCGATCAGGTGTTGGCGTTGCGTGAGCAACTGTCCGCGCTTAACGAAGAACCACTGAAACTCTTCTGACCCAAACCTGAACCCTGTGGGAGCGAGCTTGCTCGCGAAGGCGTCATGTCAGTCAGCATAATGTTGAATGTCAGTCCGTATTCGCGAGCAAGCTCGCTCCCACAGGGGTTGTGTGTTCACACATTTCTGACCAATCAGCTACGGCACTCGCCGACAAACCTCCTTACAATCCCTCCTTTGTTAGCTGCCTAAGCAAGGACTCTGCATGCAAGCCGCCAACCCGCGTCGCGGGTACATTCTGGGCCTGAGTGCCTACATTATCTGGGGCCTGTTCCCGATCTACTTCAAAGCCATTGCCGAAGTGCCGGCCGTCGAAATCATCATCCATCGGGTGCTGTGGTCGGCACTGTTCGGCGCGCTGTTGCTGATGGTGTGGAAACACCCGGGCTGGTTGCGCGAGTTGCTCGACAATCCCAAGCGACTGGCGATTCTGGCCTTGAGCGGAACGCTGATCGCGGCCAACTGGCTGACCTACGTGTGGTCGGTAAACAACGGGCGCATGCTCGAAGCGAGCCTCGGTTACTACATCAACCCCTTGGTAAACGTGCTGTTGGGCATGTTGATTCTCGGCGAACGCTTGCGCCGGATGCAGTGGCTCGCGGTCGGTCTGGCGGCGGTCGGTGTCGCGCAACAGGTGTGGCAGGTCGGCAGTCTGCCGTGGGTTTCGCTGGTGCTGGCGTTGACGTTTGGCTTCTACGGCTTGATCCGCAAACAGGCACCGGTCAAGGCGTTGCCGGGGTTGGTGGTGGAAACCTGGATGCTGGTACCGATCGCGATTGCCTGGCTGCTTTTCAACCAGACCGCGACCAGTGCGCAACCTGAGTTCTGGACTACGTCCCAAGCCTGGTGGCTGGTGGCGGCGGGTCCGGTCACATTGGTGCCGCTGGTGTGCTTCAACGCCGCCACCCGCCATTTGCCGTACACCACGATCGGCTTCCTGCAATACCTCGCCCCGACCCTGGTGCTGTTGCAAGCGGTACTGTTGTTCGGTGAGCACTTGTCGTCGAGCACGCTGGTCGCGTTTATCTTCATCTGGGCCGGTCTGGCCGTTTACAGCGTTGATGCGTGGATAAGTCTGCGCCGGCGCAGCTGATCAAAAAACGCACAAACCCTCACAGGCCACGGTTCTCGTGGCCTGTATCGTTCCTTCCCAAGGTTATCCACAGCGTGATCCCCGCCGTTTGTGCGCAAGTCACTGAATGTTGGCGGTTTTTTGATCAACTCCCGCAAAGCCACGGCGGGTGTGGCGTTGACGACAGTCTCTACAGGTTATCCACAGGCAGGTGCACGTTTAAACTGGATAACCTGATCGGTGCTTAAACGTCTGTGCGTAACACCAGTTCCACCATCAGATCGTCAGCCAGGGTTTCCAGACGCGACTGCAAGACGTCGAGCGACAAGGTCAGCGGTACCGCGAGAATCGCCTCAGCATGGAACAGCGGCTCACTGCTCATCGGCGCCGGACGCACTTCCGTGACCAGCCTTTCCAGGTTTACACCCTGCTCGCTCAACAACCGGGTGATGTCGCGCACAATCCCCGGCCGATCATTGCCCACCAACTCCATGGCGATCGGTTTCCAGGTACAGGATTGTTCGATACCACTTTCGGCAATCAGCACGCGGATCCCATGCACCGTCAGTGCTTGTAGGGAATCGACTAATTCGTCGTAAGCCTCTGCCGGCACGCCCACCCGAAGAATCCCGGCGAACTGCCCGGCCATCCTCGACATGCGGCTTTCCAGCCAGTTACCGCCATGCTCGGCGATGCATTGGGCGATGCGCTCGACCTGTCCGGGCTTGTCCGGGGCGAAAACAGTGAGTACGAGATGGTCCATGGCGCAGCCCTCTTGTCATGACTTTTGTTATGGAAGAGCAAGTATAGGCAAGGGATGGTCAGCCGCCTCAGACGCGCGAAACGACAAATCGTGTACAACTTTTTATATTTAACTGGAACAATCCAGCTGTTTTTTGAGAACATCCCGTTCCGCGACGTGACTGCAATGCGTCATGAGGTCGCAGAACGACGTTATTAGTCTGATTTTCACAAGCGCAACTCATCATGTAGTATGCCGCAGCGCGCACTACATAACGCTGGATAGATGTCTGCCCAAGGCACGTACGCAACCCTGAAAGCCCTGTCAGCAAGGCCCCCCAGCCGTTGATTGGTCCCAGCCCAGCCGCCAGCAATGGCATGTACTGGTCGGCAGGTTTGTGGTTTAAATGGCCAGAGGCTTCATTGTCAAAATTGAAGAGCTGAAAAGCGAAATAGCTGAGCAGAGTGAGGCAAGCAATGACTGAACACGTTCAAGTCGGTGGCCTGCAGGTCGCCAAAGTCCTGTTCGACTTCGTGAACAACGAAGCCATTCCCGGTACCGGCCTCACCGCCGAAAAATTCTGGGAAGGTGCCGACAAGGTCATTCATGACCTGGCGCCGAAGAACAAAGCCCTACTCGCCAAACGCGATGACTTCCAGGCCCGCATTGATGCCTGGCACCAGGAACGCAACGGTCAGGCGCACGACGCCGTGGCCTATAAAGCCTTCCTGCAAGAAATCGGTTATCTGCTGCCAGAAGCGGCTGATTTCCAGGCAACGACACAAAACGTCGATGATGAAATCGCCCGTACCGCCGGCCCGCAACTTGTTGTGCCGGTGATGAACGCCCGCTTCGCTCTCAATGCCTCGAACGCCCGCTGGGGTTCGCTGTATGACGCCCTTTACGGCACCGACGCGATCAGCGAAGAAGGTGGCGCGGAAAAAGGCAAAGGCTACAACAAGGTGCGTGGCGACAAAGTCATCGCCTTCGCCCGTGCGTTCCTCGATGAAGCTGCGCCATTGGCGGCTGGCTCTCACGTCGATTCGACCGCCTACAAAATCGCTGACGGCAAACTGCTGGTCACCCTCAAGGGCGGCAGCAACACTGGCCTGCGCGATGACGCACAACTGATCGGTTTCCAGGGCGACGCCAACGCGCCAATCGCCATTCTGCTGAAACACAACGGTCTGCACTTCGAAATCCAGGTTGACGCCACCACTCCGGTTGGCCAGACCGACGCCGCCGGCGTCAAAGACATTCTGATGGAAGCGGCGCTGACCACCATCATGGACTGCGAAGACTCCGTGGCTGCCGTCGATGCCGACGACAAAGTGGTGATCTACCGCAACTGGCTCGGGCTGATGAAGGGCGACCTGGCGGAATCCGTGTCCAAGGGCGGCCAGACCTTCACCCGCACCATGAACCCGGATCGCACCTACACCGCGCCGAACGGCGGTGAAGTGACCCTGCACGGCCGTTCGCTGTTGTTCGTGCGCAACGTGGGTCACCTGATGACCATCGACGCGATCCTCGACAAAGACGGTAACGAAGTGCCGGAAGGCATCCTCGACGGTCTGGTCACTTGCCTCGCGGCGATGCACAACCTCAATGGCAACACTTCGCGCCGCAACACTCGCACCGGTTCCGTGTACATCGTTAAACCGAAGATGCACGGCCCGGAAGAAGCGGCGTTCACCAACGAGCTGTTCGGCCGCATCGAAGACGTGCTGGGCCTTTCGCGCAACACCCTGAAAGTCGGGATCATGGACGAGGAGCGCCGCACCACGGTCAACCTCAAGGCCTGCATCAAGGCTGCCAGTGAGCGCGTGGTGTTCATCAACACCGGTTTCCTCGACCGCACCGGCGACGAAATCCACACCTCCATGGAAGCCGGCCCGGTTGTGCGCAAGGCTGACATGAAGGCTGAGAAGTGGATCGGCGCGTACGAAAACTGGAACGTCGATATCGGTCTGAGCACCGGCCTGCAAGGTCGTGCGCAAATCGGTAAAGGCATGTGGGCGATGCCGGATCTGATGGCGGCGATGCTTGAGCAGAAAATCGCCCACCCATTGGCCGGCGCCAACACCGCTTGGGTACCGTCGCCGACCGCCGCTGCACTGCACGCGCTGCATTATCACAAGGTTGATGTGTTCGCCCGTCAGGCCGAACTGGCCAAACGTGCTCGCGCTTCGGTAGACGACATCCTGACCATCCCGTTGGCGGTCAATCCGAACTGGACGCCAGAGCAGATCAAGAACGAACTGGACAACAATGCCCAGGGCATTCTCGGTTACGTGGTGCGTTGGATCGACCAGGGCGTGGGTTGCTCGAAAGTACCGGACATCAATGACGTCGGCCTGATGGAAGACCGTGCCACGCTGCGCATCTCCAGCCAGCACATCGCCAACTGGCTGCGCCACGGCGTGGTCACTGAGGCGCAAGTGATGGAAAGCCTCAAGCGCATGGCGCCGGTGGTGGATCGTCAGAACGCCAACGACCCGCTGTACCGTCCGCTGGCACCGAACTTCGACAGCAACATCGCCTTCCAGGCGGCAGTCGAACTGGTGATCGAGGGCACCAAACAGCCGAACGGCTACACCGAGCCGGTGCTGCACCGTCGTCGTCGCGAGTTCAAGAAGGCCAACGGCCTGTAACTTGCGCTGAATGCCGGACATGAAAAAGCCCTGATCGAAAGATCAGGGCTTTTTTGTTTGTGTGGTGTGGGCTGGTATTTGTGGAGGGCTTGAGATCGATCCCCCTCACCCCAGCCCTCTCCCCCAAGGGGGCGAGGGGGAAGGGAGCAGATTGGGGAAGCTTCAAGTTCTGAGTTCGACTCGGTAATTTCAAGTCGGTGTACCTTGCACATTCACCGCGGTCAGTCCCCTCTCCCTCTGGGAGAGGGTTAGGGTGAGGGGCTTTTAAGGATCGATACCCAACTCGTGTTTGACCAGACCGAGCAACTTGCCCGTATCAATCGGCTTGAGCAGAAAATCCACCACGCTCAAATGCATCGCCGCAATCGCGTCTTTCACATCAGCATCACCCGACACAATGATGATCGGCATCGCCGCCCGCACCGACTCACGCACTTGCCGAATCAGCTCAAGCCCACCGACATGCCCCATGCGCAGATCGGTGATCACCAGCCCGATCGAAGGTTTCTCCTCCAGCATCTTCAGCGCAGTCTCGCCACTGGCCGCAGTCATGCAACGAATGCCGTCCAACGCGAGAATCTCCGACAACAGCTCCCGGGCGTCCTTGTCGTCATCAACGATCAATACACGCTGAGGTGGAAGATCAGGTTCGAGCATGACTGCACTGAGCGCTTCTCGCTCGGCATCGCTCAAAATATCGTGGTCGGACATGGCGTTCTCTAAGTATTCAAAACAGTCCCTTGGCAAGTGGTCAGACATCGCGGGGCAGAGCTTCAATGTGCACTTCGTCGGATTTTTTTCCAAGGGGGCAAGCAAGGGAATTTCCGACTGTTTGCGTAGGGCATCTCCGAAACTGCGCCAATGGTGGCAAAACCTAGACTTACGTCCAATGGGCACCCTGTCCGCAGGGGTCGACCATGGCCGGAACGATCCGACAACAACAATTCGAAAAAGACTGCGGTAATGGTTATGAGTAAAGCGGACGCCTTCACCCAGGCAGGGAAAACCGCGGTATTGCAGAATATTCAGGGCACCCTGCAATTCCTCCAGCGCTTCCCGCCCTTCAATCAGATGGAACACGCCCACCTCGCCTATCTGGTCGAGCAATGTCAGCTGCGTTTCTACGGCCAGGGCGAGAGCATCATCAAACCTGCCGACGGCCCGGTCGAACACTTCTATATCGTCAAGCAAGGTCGGGTGGTCGGCGAACGTCAGCACATCACCAAGCCCGGCACCGAGACTACGTTTGAAATCACCACCGGCGAATGCTTTCCGCTGGCCGCGCTGCTCGGTGAACGCGCAACCCGCACCGAGCACTTGGCTGGCGAAGATACGTTCTGCCTGCAACTGAACAAACTGGCGTTCATCAAACTGTTCGCCCTCTCCAACGCCTTTCGCGACTTCGCCTTGCGCGGAGTCAGCAGCCTGCTCGATCAAGTCAACCAGCAAGTGCAGCAGAAAGCCGTGGAAACCCTCGGCACGCAGTACTCGCTGAACACCCGACTTGGCGAATTGGCCATGCGCCACCCGGTCACCTGTAGCCCCGACACACCACTGCGCGAAGCGGTGAAATTGATGCACGAGCAACAGGTCGGCAGCATCGTTGCGGTGGACGAACACAAGGCGCCGCTGGGAATTTTCACCCTGCGCGATTTGCGCCACGTTGTGGCTGAAGGCATCGGTGATTTCAGTGAAGCCATCGAGCGCCACATGACGCCTTCGCCCTTCTATCTTTCGCCGGATCACAGCGCATTCGATGCAGCGATTGCCATGACCGAACGGCACATCGCCCACGTTTGCCTGGTCAAGGATCAGCGTTTGTGCGGCGTGGTCTCCGAGCGCGATCTGTTTTCCCTGCAACGGGTCGATCTGGTGCATCTGGCGCGGACCATTCGCAGCGCGCAACGCGTCGAACAACTGGTGAGCCTGCGTGGTGAGATCGGCCAACTGGTCGA
Source organism: Pseudomonas sp. RU47 (assembly GCF_004011755.1). Lineage (GTDB taxonomy): Bacteria > Pseudomonadota > Gammaproteobacteria > Pseudomonadales > Pseudomonadaceae > Aquipseudomonas. The sequence goes on from NZ_CP022411.1 coordinate 6,101,910, forward strand.
ACGCATGCTCGCCCACGGTGCTTCTTCGACGCAGATCACCCACATCATCACCTTGCTCAACGACCACACCGTGTGCCGGGTGATCGAACTGACTCTCGCGGAAAAAGGTGACCCCGGCGTGCCGTTCAGTTGGTTGTGCTTTGGCAGCGAAGGCCGCCGCGAGCAGACGCTGCACACCGATCAGGACAACGGCATTTTGTTCGACGCGCGAGACGCGGCGCATGCAGCAGAGATTCGCGGCAAGCTGCTGCCGATTGCCCAGCAGATCAGCCAGAGTCTGGCGCTGTGCGGCTTCACCCTGTGCAAAGGCAACATCATGGCCGGCAACCCCGAGCTGTGTTTGTCGCGAGCGGAATGGGCACGGCGTTTTGCAGCTTTTATTCGTGAGGCGACGCCGGAGAATCTGCTCGGGTCGAGCATTTATTTCGACTTGCGCGTGGTCTGGGGAGATGAACAAGGCTGTGAACAACTGCGCCGAGGCATCCTCGATCAGGTCGGCGACAACCGTTTGTTCCAGCGCATGATGGCCGAAAACGCCCTGCGCAATCGTCCGCCGGTGGGACGTTTCCGTGAGTTTGTGCTAGCGCGCAAGAACGGCGAGAAAGCCACCCTGGATCTCAAGGTGCAGGGGCTGACGCCGTTCGTGGATGGCGCGCGACTGCTGGCGCTGGCCAACGGCATCGACGCCAACAACACCCTTGAGCGCTTCCGTCAGTTGGTCGAGAAAGAAGTCATTGAGCGCCTGGATGGCGCGGCGTATGAAGAGGCCTATCACTTCATTCAGCAAACGCGCATGCAACAACATCAACTGCAGACGCGGGAGAATCTGCCCTACTCCAACCGCGTCGACCCGGACAGCCTCAATCACCTCGACCGGCGCATCCTGCGAGAATCCCTGCGCCAGGCCCAGCGCCTGCAAAGCAGCCTGACCTTGCGGTATCAGCTATGAGCCTGTTCTCGTGGCTGCGCCCGGCGAGTGCGGTGGTGCCGGTGGATTTCCAGCAGCGTCTGGCGCAGCTGCCGGCGATTACCGAACTGCGCGAATGCACGTTGCGCGAACAACGTTGGGTCGTGCTGGATCTGGAAACCACCGGACTGAACCTGAACAAGGATCGTGTGTTGTCGATTGGCGCGGTGGTGATCGAGGATGGCGCAATCGATTTCAGCCAGCAGTTCGAGCGCACGCTGCAATGCCGCGAGCTGAAGCTCAGCCCCAGTGTGTTGATTCACGGCTTGGGGCCGAACGCGATTGCAGCCGGCAGTGAACCGGCCGAGGCGTTGCTGGAGTTATTGGAGTTTATCGGTGAAAGCCCGGTATTGGCGTTTCATGCGCCGTTCGATCAGCACATGCTCGGGCGCGCGTTGAAGGAGCATTTGGGGCACAAGTTGCAGCAGGTCTTTCTGGATGTCGCCGACATTGCACCGCTGGTGTGTCCGCAGGCGAATATTCGTGAGGCAGGGCTGGATGAGTGGATCGACTGGTTCAAGCTTGAGGTGTTCGAGCGGCATAACGCGAGCGCCGATGCGCTGGCGACGGCGGAACTGGCGTTGATTCTGTTCAGCCGGGCGCGGGGACAGCAGATTCATAGTCCGTTGAATTTGCAGCAGCGGTTGAGTCAGTGGAAGCGCCGGCAGCAGGCGCCTTCGTTCTAAATCAGAAGCCCCTCACCCCAGCCCTCTCCCCGAGGGAGAGGGAGCCGACCGAAGTGTCTGACGCTTTATATCGACCTGAAAGATCGAGTCGATTGAGGATTCGCTAAAAATCGTTCAGGTCGGTGTACCTCCAGAATATCCCCCGATCGATCCCCTCTCCCTCTGGGCGGTCCGACGTTTCGGGAGGGCTAGGGTGAGGGTCTGCCTTTAACCGCCCACCTGACCAGTGGCCAATTGCTAACCATTCCCACCTCTGCCACAATCGCGAACAATTCGCGTTAGTTAACATTTCCCAATCGGTGATGTCCGGTGTCGTCAGTCCCAAGCCCTAACAGTGAGCTCGTCGGTGCGATGTATCGTGACCATCGCGGCTGGCTGCTGGCATGGTTGCGGCGCAATGTGGCGTGCCCGCAACGCGCCGAAGACCTGAGCCAGGACACCTTCGTCCGTCTGCTCGGTCGCGATGCCATGCTGACACCCCGCGAGCCGCGCGCCTTTCTGGTGGCGATCGCCAAAGGCTTGTTGTTCGACTACTTCCGCCGCGCTGCGCTGGAACAGGCCTACCTCACCGAACTGATGCTGATCCCCGAAGGCGAGCAACCATCGGTGGAAGAACAGCAAATGATCCTCGAAGACCTCAAAGCCATCGACCGCTTGCTCGGCAAACTGTCGACCAAGGCCCGTGCCGCCTTCCTTTATAACCGCCTCGACGGCCTCAGCCATGCCGAGATCGCCGACAAGCTCGGCGTCTCGGTGCCGCGCGTTCGGCAGTATCTGGCGCAAGGCATTCGGCAGTGCTACATCGCCCTGTACGGTGAGCCGACGTGAGCCCGGCCAGTTCCAGACCGGTGCCGGCGCATGTGCTGGACGCGGCGATTGCCTGGCAACTGACCCTCGATTCGAGCAGTCCGCTGGAACGCGAGGAGTTTGCCAAATGGCACGCGGCCCATGAAGAACACGCCCGCGCCTGGCAGCAACTGGGCATGCTCGATCAGCGTTTCAACGTGGCCAAGGGCCCGGCCCGCAGTGCCTTGCTGCAATCGCGCGAAGGCATTCGCCGACGGGTACGCAAGCTCGGCAGTGGGCTGGCCAGCGTTATGGTGCTGGTCGGTGTGGGGCTGTTTGCCAGTGAACGCTTTCTGCCGCTGGATTACTGGCTCGCCGATCAACGCACTGCTACAGGCGAACAGCGCACCGTGCGTCTGGCGGACGGCACTGTGTTGAATCTCAACACCCACAGTGCGGTGGACGTGCGGTTCGATGACAAGCGCCGGTTGATCGTGTTGCAGGAAGGCGAAATTCTCGTCGAGACCGGTCACGGCGATCCGCGCCCCTTTATCGTCGAAACCCGCGAAGGCAGCATGCGTGCCTTGGGTACGCGGTTTCTGGTCAAGCGTGAAGACGAAGGCACGCGCCTGAGCGTGTTGCAGTCGGCCGTGGCCGCACACGGGCAAGCAAATCCAGAAGAGCAGATCCTCCATGAAGGCCAGCAAGTGCTGCTGCGCAGCGACGGGCTGGATTCGATTGTCGCGCTCAACCCCGGCGCCGATGCCTGGACGCGCGGCATGTTGGTGGTGGATAACGCGCGACTCGGCGATCTGGTGCATGAGCTGGGGCGTTATCGTCGCGGGCATCTGGGCGTGGCGCCGGAAGTGGCGGATCTACGGATTACCGGCAGCTTTCCGCTGCATGACACCGATAAGGCCTTGAGCGCATTGCTGCCGACCCTGCCGGTGCAGATCGAGCGGCATACGCCGTATTGGGTCACAGTCGCGAAGGCCGAGCCCTCCTCCCCTTGACCTGATCGTTCCCACGCTCTGCGTGGGAATGCAGCCCGGGACGCTCTGCGTCCCTGCCGAAGCGGACGCAGAGCGTCCATTGAGGCATTCCCACGCGGAGCGTGGGAACGATCAAGCCCGCAGAAATGTGGCTGTTTTCCAGTTAATCGAAATTATTTTCATCCAGCCCTATCACTTTTTGCTTTTCATCCGGCACACAGGCAATTGAGAAATATTTCCATTCAGGAGCCGCCGTATGTCCCGTTCGCTAGACACCTTGTTGCGCCCCAGTCTGCTGGCTGTCGCCATCGCGCTCAGCGCGCCGCTGATCAGCAGTCCGTTGCTTGCCGCTGAACAAGCGTCCAGCGTACGCGCCTACAACTTGCCAGCGGCGCCACTGTCGACGACCCTCAACCAGATCGCCAGCCAGGGCGGGATTGCGCTGTCGCTGAATCCGTCGCTGGCGGCAGGCAAGACCTCGGCGCCGGTCAACGGCCAATACGATGCGGCTGGCGCTCTGCGCGCGGCACTGCGTGGCACCGGTCTGCAACTGGAACAAAGCAGCACCGGCACTTACACCCTGGTTGCCGTGCCTGAAGGCGTGATGGCCCTGCCGGAAACTTCGGTCATCGGTGTAGAAAACTTCGAAAGTGCCTGGGGCCCGGTCGAAGGCTACACCGCCACTCGCACCGCCGCTGGCACCAAGACCGACACCGCACTGGTCGAAGCACCGCGCTCGATCTCGGTGGCGACCCGCCAGCAAATGGACGACCGCAGCGTGCACAGCCTCGACGATGCCGTGCGCTACATGCCGGGCATCACCGCCAGCAGCTACGGCAGCGACACCCGCGCCGACTGGCTGCGCGTACGCGGTTTCGAACCGACCCAGTTCCTTGACGGCCTGCCGCTGCCAAAAGGCGTGTACGCCAACCCGAAACAGGAAACCTGGAACCTCGACCGCCTCGCCCTGCTGCGCGGCCCGGCCTCCTCGGTTTACGGCCAGACCCCACCGGGCGGTCTGCTCGACATGGTCAGCCGTCGCCCAAGCGCCGAAGCCAGCAACGAAATCCAGTTGCAGTACGGCAGCGACAACCATCGCCAGATCAACTTCGCCAGCACCGGCAAGATCGACGACGCCGGCCAGTTTCTCTATGGCCTCAGCGGTGTGGTGCGCGACAGCGGCACCCAGGTCGATCACGTCGACAACAAGCGCTACAACATCGCGCCGAGCCTGACCTGGAACATCGACGATGACACCAAGCTCACCCTGCTGAGCCAGTTCACCCGCGACGATACCGGCATCACCAGCCAGTTTCTGCCAATTCAGGGCACTAAGATCAAGTCACCGTTCGGCGATATCTCTCACCACAAGAATCTGGGTGATCCGGACTGGGAATATTACGATCGCACCTACTACGCGCTGGGCTATGCCTTCGAACATCGTCTGAACGATGTCTGGCAGTTCAAGCAGAACCTGCGCTACACCAAGTCGGATCTGTCGTTCCAGTCGCTGACACCGGGGTCGTACCCATTCACCGAAGTGGATGATCAAGGCAATGTCGGACGCACCAGCACCAGCGTCGAAGAAGACATCAGCCAGTTCGCCGTGGACAACAACTTCCAGGCCGACTTCGCTACCGGCGACATCCGCCACACCCTGCTGCTGGGCCTTGATCACCAGCGCAGCAACACCAACTACACCTCGATCTTCGGTGATGGCCTGCCAACCAACGTCATTACGCCGATCTACGGCCAGCCGATCGTACGTCCGGCGCGCTCCACGGCGTTTTACGATTACGACCAGAAGACCTACCAGACCGGCCTGTACGTGCAGGACCAAATGGCCCTCGACCAGTGGCGCCTGACTCTCGGCGGCCGTGAAGACTGGGTACACACCAGCACCAAATTCATCAACAAGGGTGATGCCACCAACACCCAGCGCGACAAGGCCTTCAGCGGCAACGCCGCGCTCAGCTACGTCTTCGACAACGGTTTCGTGCCGTACCTGTCGTACGCCGAATCCTTCCAGCCGACCACGGGCGCTGATGCCACCTCGACCGGCTCGCTCAAGCCGACCGAAGGCAAGCAGTGGGAACTGGGCATCAAGTACCAGCCGCCGGGCAGCAAAACCCTGCTGACCGCCGCCGTGTATGACCTCACCCAGAAGAACGTCTCGGTCAACACCTTCGTCAACAACGTGTCGATCACCAGCCAGACTGGCGAAGTGAAAGTCAAAGGCCTGGAGCTGGAAGCGGTTTCCGACGTCACCGACAACCTGAAAGTCATCGCCGCCTACACCCTCGCCAAATCCGAAGTGCAGAATGGCGTCGACAAGGGCAATCGCCTGCAACTGATGCCGAACCAGCAAGCGTCGCTGTGGACCGATTACACCTGGCACGCCGGCGTACTCGACGGCTTCGGCATTGGCGGTGGCGTGCGTTACACCGGCAACACCTACGGCGACAAGGCCAACACCTGGCTGGGCAAGGCTGACGCCTACACCGTGTTCGACGCGAGCGTGCATTACGACCTCGGCCGTCTGGACAACAGCCTCAAAGGCGCGTCGCTGGCACTCAACGCGACCAACCTGTTCGACAAGGAATACATTTCCACCTGCGACAGCTTCTACTGCTACTACGGCGACACGCGCAGTGTCGTCGCCAGCGCCACTTACAAGTGGTAAGCGATTGAGCTGAAACAGGCCCTGTGACCAGGCCGTCCCTCGTGGACGGCTTTGGTGTTTTTGAAGGTTATGAAATGAAAAGTAAAACAATCCGCCGCTGGTCGTTCGTGCATACCTGGACCAGCCTGGTCTGCACCGTGTTTTTGCTGATGCTGGCACTGACCGGTCTGCCACTGATTTTCCATCACGAGATCGAGCACCTGCTCGGCGATGCGCCCGAAGTGCGCGAGATGCCGGCGGAAACGCCACGGCTGAATCTGGCGCAACTGGTCGAGGCCGCAGAAAAACATCGTCCCGATGAAGTCGTGCAGTATTTCGGTTTCGATGACGATGAGCCGAATGCCGTACTGACGATCATGGCGAAAACCGCCGGCACTGAACCGAACTCGTCGCACACCTTCATGCTCGATGCACGTACCGGTGAAGCGCTGGAAACGCCGTCGGCCAACGGCGGTTTGATGCTGTTTATCCTGCGCCTGCACGTCGACATGTTCGCCGGGCTGCCGGGCAAGTTGCTGCTGGCGTTCATGGGGCTGCTGTTTGTCGTGGCGATTGTCTCGGGGACGGTGCTGTACCTGCCGTTCATGCGCCGCTTGAAATTCGGCACCGTGCGTCAGGACAAGTCCACCCGTTTGCGCTGGCTCGACCTGCATAACCTGATTGGCGTGGTCACCCTGACCTGGGCGTTGGTGGTCGGCGTGACCGGCGTGATCAGCGCTTGCGCCGACCTGCTGATCGCCGCTTGGCGCAATGAAGCACTGACTGCGCTGATCGAACCTTACCGCGAAGCGCCACCGCTGACTCACCTGGCACCGGCCACGCGGTTGCTCGACATCGCGGCTGAAGTCGCGCCGGGCATGAAACCGGATTTCATCGCTTTCCCCGGCACACGGTTTTCCAGCGAGCACCATTATTCGGTGTTCATGAAGGGTGGTACGCACCTGACTTCGCATCTGCTGACGCCGGTGCTGATCGATGCCACCACGCTGCAGGTCACCGCCGTGGCCGAACGACCGTGGTACATGGACGCCATGGGCATGTCGCAGCCGCTGCACTTTGGTGACTATGGCGGCATGCCGATGAAGATTCTCTGGGCCACCCTCGATGTGTTGACCATAATCGTCCTCGTCAGTGGCGTGTACCTGTGGGTGGTGCGGCGCAAAGCGGCGAAGCCTGTGCTGGAAACGGCGGAGGCCTCTGCATGAAACCGCGTCAGTCGAATTTCTGGAAGGTGTTCAGCACGCCGATCGTGATTGCATTGCTCAGCGCGGCGGGGTTGTTTGCGGCGTTGCTGGGGGATGGGATTTGGGATGCGCTGAGCTGGGTTGGTCTGGGTGTTCCGGCGGTTCTGGCCATAAGAGGATTGCTGCAGCGAAGCTAAAGAAACCTGTGGGAGCGAGCCTGCTCGCGAAAGCGCTCTGACATTCAACACCAATGTTGACTGTGCCGACGCCTTCGCGAGCAGGCTCGCTCCCACATTGGTTTTGCACTGGGCTTGAGGACGTGGCGTTACGCGCTATGCTGCTCCCTCATCGTTCTGATCGAGACCCTGCCAATGTCCGCCCCCAGCATGACCCTGTACCACAACACCCTCTCCCCGTTCGTGCGCAAAGTGATGGTATTGCTGCACGAGACCGGCCAGCAGGATCGCGTCGCCTTGCAAGACTGCGTGCTCAGCCCGGTCAGTCCGAGCGCCGAACTCAATCTCGACAACCCGCTGGGCAAGATTCCCGCCTTGCGTCTGGCTGACGGCAACGTTATCCATGACAGCCGCGTCATTCTCGAATACCTCGACCAGCAACACGTCGGCAACCCGCTGATCCCGCGCGAAGGCGCGGCGCGCTGGCGGCGTCTGACCCTGGCCTCGATGGCCGACGGGATCATGGATGCATCGGTGATGGTGCGTTATGAAATGGTCCTGCGTGCTCCGGAAAAACATTGGAACGAATGGCTAGAGGCTCAGCGCGACAAGATCCGCCGTGCTCTTGCTGTATTGGAAAAGGATGCGATTGCCGAGCTGACCAGCCATTTCGATGTGGCAGCGATCAGCGTGGCATGTGCGCTGGGTTACCTCGACCTGCGTTTCCCGGATCTGGGCTGGCGTGAGGCCAACCCGCAACTGGCCAACTGGTTTTTTGAAGTGAGTCAGCGACCGTCCATGATCGCCACGATGCCCAAGCCTTAAGTAGGCGGCGCTTGTTCCGGCCTCTTCGCGAGCAGGCTCGCTCCCACATTGTTTTTGGGTATGGCAGACATCTCTGTTCCAACACCCATCCTGTGGGAGCGAGCCTGCTCGCGAATGCACCACCTCGGTTCCACAGGCAAATATCCGATAATCCGCGTCACCAACTCATCCTTCCAGCACTGATCCTCACGCAATCCCAGCGACCGGCTCATTGCATCGCCCCCACATCAAACTCCAACGGCTTAGCCGGTTTCTGCCCGATCCCGTACCAATCCAGTTTGCGCGTCAGCACCATGAACACACCGAGCAGACCGAACAGCAACAACGAGCCCATCAACAACGCGTAATCCTCGGCGCTCAGCAAGCCATAGAGCAGGCCATACAACGCCGCCAGCCCCGCCGAAAAACTCAAGCCGTGACGCACACTGCGTAGCACGTGACAGACATAAAACCCGATCAACAACACACAACCGCTGGCCGACAACAGATACGCCGGGGCAAAACCAATGTGCTCCGACAACGACAGCAGCAACAGATAAAAGAACGCCAGCGCCACACCGACCAGCGCGTATTGCACCGGGTGCACGGCCAGACTTTTGAGCACTTCGAACAGGAAAAAACCGGCGAACGTCAGGACGATGAACAGCAACGCGTATTTGATCGCCCGGTCACTCTTCAAATATTGATCTACCGGATCGATGAAGCTCACGCCAAAGCTGCGGCCGTTGAATGCCTCGCAATCATTGCTGCTGACGCAACGGCTCATGGCGTCTTGCAGGTTGGTGGAGAAGAACGTGGTCTGCCAATCGGCGCTGAAACCCTGATCGTTGATCTCACGCTTGGCCGGCAGGAAATTACCGATGAAACTTGGATGCGGCCAATTCGCAGTGAGGCTGACGCTGCTGCTCTTGCCCACTGGCAACACCTGCAATGAACCGGTGCCTTGCAGACGCAGGTCAAAACCGAAGCTCAGTTCCGTGGTTTTGCTGGTGTCGAGCAGCGGCAGCGTCACTCGTACACCCTCGCCGAGCCAGCCCACTTGAGTCCCCGGCACGAAGTCCAGACGCTGGCCGTCGAGTTCCAGTTTCAGCGCATTTTCGATGCCGCGAATGTCGCTGATACCGACCGCGAGAAACGGTGCATCGAACTGGTAATCGCTGAAGTCTTCCTTGATGCCCAATTGCGCCGGCAGTGAGAAGTGGCCGTTGATACGGTTGTCGGCGTGGAACAGCCGCGCTTCATAGATACCCCGCGCGCGCAGCTCGGTTTGCACCTGGCCGTCGAGTTCGAAACGCTCCGGCAGGAAGTACAAACGCCCGCGCTCTTCGCTCGGTTCGTCGTAGCGTTGGTTGGTTTTGTCGTTGGTTTTCCAGTTGTGAATCACTTTGCGATACGGCACCACCATCACCGGCCCGCTCAATTGCTGGCTGTAGCTGGAACTGCGGGCGATGTCTTCGAGCACGCCGTCGCGCAACTGTTGGCGGTCGTCGATGACGCCATCGATCATCAATAAAGGTATCAGCAACAGCAGGATCAGCACGGCGATGGCGCCGAGCTTGATGGTCAGATTCTTGTTCATGGGACTCTCCCTGTTTGGATGGGGGGAGTCTGGTGATCGGGTGTGGGGGTTTTGTGGGGGGATTGTGGAGATTGTGTGGAGACTTCACCGGCCCTATCGCGAGCAGGCTCACTCCTGGAATGCGTTCCCCTGTAGGAGTGAGCCTGCTCGCGATGGCCGCAACTCGGTATCAAGACAAGCGCAATGTCACCTCAACACCACTTTCGACATTACGAATCTGCATCGACCCACCATGCAACTTGACCACCTCTTCAACGAAGTTAAGCCCCAACCCCGTGCTTTTTCGTCCACTGTCCGGTCGCGGTAATGAGTAGAAGCGCTCGGTCAAACGCGGCAAGGCGTAATCGGGAATCGGCGCCGTTTCATTGAACAATCGAAATTCGATCTGCTCGCCAACCCGCTCGGCACTGAACCGCAGAAGCCCCTCAAGCGGGGTGAAATCCAGCGCATTCTCCAGCAGATTACCCAACGCCTGACGCAGCAGAAACGGCTCGCCGATCAACAGAAGATCAGCCGCAATCGCCTGTTCGATGCGCAACTGCTTTCCTTCAATCCGCGCCGCCTGCCCCTGCAGCAATTGATCAACCAGCGCCGCCAACGGCACAGCAACCCGCTCTTCAAGGCCCTGACGTTGTTCCACTTGCGCCAGATTCAACAACCGTTCGATCAACTGCTGCATCCGCGCACTTTCGCTGTCGATGTTGCCGATAAAGCGCAGACGTTGAACCGGCGGCATTTCACCTTGCAGCAACTCCGCCGCGCCACGAATCGCCGCCAGCGGACTTTTCAGTTCATGGGTCAACGTATGCACGTAGCGCTCAACGTACGCCTTGCCCTCCAGCTGTGTGCGCATCTGCTCAACCGCTGTGGCCAGTTGCTCCAGCTCACCGCCGCGATAGTGCGGCACTTCCACCCGCCGCCCTTCGCTCACCGCTTGTGCATAACCGGTCAAACGGTGCAGTGCGCGGCTCAGCCACCACGACAGCAAGGCACCAAAGAGCAGACCGAGGCCGATCAAACCCGCGCCGTAAAACAGCAGGCGCCGTTCGGTACGATCCACATAAGGCTGCAATGAGCTGTTGGGTTTGGCCACGGTGACCACGCCGATGATCTGCCCGTTGTCGCGGATCGGCGCGCCGACGTGCATGACTGAAGATGCTGGGTCATCCGGATCGCTGCGACTGGATCGCGCACCGTATTCGCCACGCAAGGTCAGGTAGACGTCGTTCCAGCGCGAGTAGTCCTGCCCCACGGCCACGCCACTGGAATCGAGCACAACGATGCCTTTGGCGTCGGTGACGTAAATGCGGTGGTTGACCTGATTTTTCGGTAAGCCCCAAATGCTCGCTTGCGGCTGACGCTCGCCATAGGCGCGCAGCAACTCGGGCCAGCGGTTCTCGCTGAGGGTGCCGGCCTTGAAATCGTCCCGCAGGATTTCCGCCATCAGGTTGGCGGTGTCGACCAGGGTTTCTTCGGTGGACTGGCGCACGCCGGGGCGGATTTCTTCCATCACCGTGTTGAGCACAAAATAGCCGGTCAGGCCGACAAACAGCACATACACCAGAAAGATCCGCAGCCCCAGTGACATCAGCTGTGCCCCGGGCTGTAGCTGTAACCGAGGCCGCGATGGGTCTGGATCGGCTCGGCGTCGGCGCGCACCTGACGCAACTTGGCGCGCACGCTTTTGATATGACTGTCGATGCTGCGCTCGTAGCCGGCGTCGGCCGCTACGCCTAGCGCATCAAGCAATTGCTCACGACTGAACACCCGCTCGGGTTGTTCGAGCAGGCATTGCAGCAGGCGGAATTCGTGGCGGGTCAGGGTCAACGTCTGGCCGCGATAAATGATTTGAATCCGCTCCGGATCGATTCTAAATAGCGCTGAAGTGGCTTCAATCGCAGGACGCGGCGCCATGCGTTTAAGGATTGCCTTCACTCGCGCCGCGACTTCACGCGGGCTGAACGGCTTGACCACATAATCGTCGGCACCAATTTCCAGACCCACCACGCGATCAATCTCGGCATCGCGGGCGCTGAGGAACAGCACCGGCACCTCGCTGAAGCGCCGCAGTTGCTTGCAGGTCTCGAAACCGCTGATATCCGGCAGGCCGATGTCGAGGATGATCAGATCGGCCGGGGTCTGCCGCTGATACTCCAGCGCCGCCGCGCCGAGGCTCAGCCACGTGGTGGTGAAGCCTTCGCCCTGCAAGGCAAAAATCAGCGTGTCGGCAATCGCCGCTTCGTCTTCGACAATCAGGATATGAGGCATGGCGTCCGAGCCCGTGGGTTAAGTGCGCGAACGGTGCCCCAAGCCTGACGTTACGTCAATGAGACCACTTGGCTCAGCAGTCCGGCTTGTCGGCCGTGAAGCGTCGCGCCGGGTTCACCGCTGCGCCGAATTCGCGCAAGGCTTTGGCACCGATCAGCAACGGGTAATTGAAGTTGCTGCGGTCGGTCAGGTTGACCTCAACGGTACGCTTGACGTTACCCAGGCACAGCTCTAGATCAACCACCGGACGTTTGGCGACTTCGGTGCTTTCACCCTCGTCCTCTTCGTCCGAGCGGCTCTTGATCTTGCTGATCCGTGCGACCTTGTGTTCGTAGACCTTGTTGCTGGCGTCTTTGGTGCCGAGGCGGAAACGCACCCATTCGTCGCCATCGCGGGTGAAGGTTTCAATGTCTTTGGCCGACAGCGAAGCAGTCAGTGCGCCGGTGTCCATCTTGGCCTTGAGCACTTCACCGCCGATTTCCGGCAGCGCAATGTATTCGTAGCGCCCGTACAGGGTCGGCTCGGCGGCCATGACAGGCAGAGCGACGAGGGCAAACAGTGCAAGGAGGGATTTCACGTAAGGGGCTTCCTTGAGAGGTTGGGCAACGGGATTTTAGACCGTTGCGCGCTTGATCGTTCCCACGCTCTGCGTGGGCATGCATCCAGTGACGCTCTGCGTCACAGGGACGCGGAGCGTCCCGGGCGGCGTTACCACGCAGAGCGTGGGAACGATCAGGCGCTTGAGCAAAGCATACGCAGCCAAAAGTGAAACATTCGTCACCACCGATTTGGCCTGCCGCGCGAAGCTGCTTATCATGGCGCGCCCATCCGTTTGCAAAGAGTTGCTTATGCGCCGCCTGCTCACCGGCTGTTTCGTCACCCTGCTGCTGTTGCTCAACACCCTGATCCTGATCGGGCCGTTGCTGGTCTTTGCCCTGCTCAAACTGATCGCACCAGGCCGCTGGCGCGATTACGCGTCGGGGGCGGTGATGTGGATCGCCGAGACCTGGGCCGAGATCGACAAGCTGATTTTCCGCCTGTGTATCCCCACCCAATGGGACATTCGCGGTGGCGAAGACTTGCGCGGCGACACCTCGTATCTGGTGGTCAGCAACCACCAGTCGTGGGTGGATATTCCGGCGCTGATCCAGACCCTCAACCGGCGCACGCCGTTCTTCAAATTCTTCCTCAAGAAAGAGCTGATCTGGGTACCGTTACTGGGGCTGGCGTGGTGGGCGCTGGATTACCCGTTCATGAAGCGCTACACCAAGGCCTTTCTGGCGAAACACCCGGAGTTGGCCGGCAAGGATCTGGAAATCACCAAGCAGGCCTGCGAGCTGTTCAAGCGTCAGCCGGTGACCGTGGTCAATTATCTGGAAGGCACACGCTACACCGCCGCGAAAAGCGCGCAGCAGCAATCACCGTTCAGCCACTTGCTCAAGCCCAAGGCCGGCGGCGTGGCGTTTGTCTTGGCGGCGATGGGTGAACAACTGGATGCGATTCTCGATGTGACGGTGGTTTATCCACAGGCGAACATCCCCGGATTCTGGGATCTGATCAGCGGCAACGTGCCGCGCGTGATCATCGACATCAAGACCCGCGAACTCGACCCGGCGCTGTGGCAGGGTGATTACGAGAATGATCCGGCGTTTCGCCAGACGGTCCAGAGCTGGGTCAACCAGCTCTGGAACGAGAAGGATCAGCGCATCGCCGAACTGCGCGGCGAGCGCGGCTGAATCAGCTACCGGTGCCGGCGCCCCAGATGCTGCCCAGGCTGCTCAGCAGCGAACCGCCGACGCCCTGCTGACCGAGGTATTGCAACAGCACAGGGGCAAACTGGCCGATCATGCCGCTGTCCATGCCCAATGCGCTGAAGGCATTGTTCAGGTCATTGGTGTCCTTGACGTTGCCCAGCGCGTTTTCCAGACCGGCGGACTTGCCGGACGAACCGAGCAAAGCCCCCAACGCCGCCAGATTGCCACTGCCGCCTGACAACTTGTCGATGCCCGGCACTTCCTTGGCCAACTGCGAATAATCGGTACTGCTCAACTGATTCTTGGCCAGCCCGAGCATCGCGCTGGTACCGCCAACGGCTTGCTCCGGCGTGACATCCAGCGCACTGAGGGCACTGAGCAAACCGGCGGTTTCCGAGGTCGGCGCCGAAGCAGCCGCCTTGTCACCGCCCTGCATCCCCGAAACCGCACCAGCGACGTCGTTCAGACTGAAACCGGCAAACACCGGCCCGGCCGCCATGGTCAGGAGCGATGCCAAGGCAAAACCGCGTGAAATCTTCATTCAGACATCCTCTTGCGCTGTGAAAACCACCCGCTGAACGGGCAGTGAAACTGCCGGTTTGACCGGGTATCCGCCGGCATGTTCCGGCGCGGCGCATCCATTTTCATCCGGCCTGCGTATATAAAACGTGAAATCCCGGACACCCTCGCGATGAATGGCACAACCGCTGTCGCTGAACTAGCCTGTGAACAGTCCGAGCCCAGCCCTCGTCGCCCGACCTTTGCCTGGAGAGTCGTCATTTCCATCGCCGACACCGATCAGCTGCGACAGTTGTTGGCCCAGTGTTCACTGGGTGATCGTCGCGCCTTCGAAACGCTCTATCGCAGCGTCGGCCCGCGCCTGCATGGCGTCGCGCTGCGCTTCATGGGCCGCGCCGACCTGACCGAAGAAGTACTGCAGGAAAGCTTCGTGCGCATCTGGAACAACGCCTCGCGCTACGAAGCGCACCTGTCGGCGCCGTTGACGTGGATGATCAACATCACGCGCAATCAGGCTATCGATCAATTGCGCAAACACCGCGACCGACCGCTGACGGATCTCGAACAAGATGCGCTGCTGGACGAAAGCCCTTCGGCACATGATCAGTTGAACAGCGCCCGCGAGGCTCAGATGTTGAACCGCTGCCTTGAAACCCTCGACGGCATGCAGCGCCAGTCGATTACGGTGGCCTACTTTCAGGGATTGTCGTGCACGGAACTCGCCGAACACCTGGCCACGCCGCTGGGAACGGTGAAATCCTGGATCCGTCGTGGCATGGAACGCCTGCGTCGGTGCCTTGAATCATGAACTACCAGCCCCCTGCCCTGCGCCGCGCCCTCGCCGCCGATTATGCGATTGGCTTGATGTCATCGGCTACGCGTCGGCGGTTTGAGCAGTTGTTGCTGGATGACGCAGCATTAAGGGCTGAACTGGCGCAATGGCAGGAATCGCTGGTGAGGCTCACCGAATCTCTGCCGGAGCATCCGGTGCCCGATCGCGTCTGGCATGGCATTACCGCGCGGATCGAACCGCAAGTGCTGCATGTGCCCGAGAAGCGGCCGTTCTGGAACTGGCTACGGGTTAGCGCTGTGCTGTGTTCGATCGTGGTGCTGGTGTTCCTCGGCTCGCTGTACAACCGCGACGACGCCCGCTACCGCGCCACCCTGCTGACCGCCGATGCGCAACCGGCGCTGAAGGTCGAAGCGCATGCGGATTATCTGCAAGTCGAGCCGCTGACGCTGGCGGCGGTTGATGCGGATCGCAGCCTGGAACTGTGGGCGATTCCGGCTGACGGAAAACCGATTTCTCTCGGCGTTATTCCGGCGGGGGGCAAAGGCAAGGTTGAGTTGAACGAGGCGCAGAAAGTCTTGATCGGTAAGCCGATTGCGCTGGCGGTAAGTCTTGAGCCGAAAGGTGGTTCGCCGACCGGGCAGCCGACTGGGCCGGTGTTGTACCAAGGGGCGTTGGCGGGCCTGTAAAGCAAAGCCCCTCACCCTAACCCTCTCCCAGAGGGAGAGGGGACTGACCGAGGTGTCTGGCACCATACATCGACCTGCCACACCGAGTCGATTATGGATTCACAGCGGTATTTTCAGGTCGGCGTAAATTGTGAGCATCCCTCGGTCGGCCCCCTCTCCCTCCGGGAGAGGGCTGGGGTGAGGGTCGCTTTTGACCTGGGCTTGCAACAAAAAACGGCGACCCTCAGGTCGCCGTTTTGTATTGCGCTTGAACCTTACGCCGCACTAAACAACTTATGCGGATCAATCACAAACTTCTTCGGCACGCCCGCATCGAACTCGCCATAGCCTTCCGGTGCCTGATCGAGGCTGATCACTTGCACGCCCACCACTTCGGCGATGTTGATGCGATCCCACATGATCGCCTGCATCAGCTGGCGGTTGTACTTCATCACTGGCGTCTGGCCGGTGTGGAAGCTGTGCGACTTGGCCCAGCCCAGACCGAAGCGAATGCTCAGGCTGCCCATTTTCGCGGCGGCATCCACGGCACCCGGATCTTCGGTGACGTACAGGCCGGGGATACCGATCTTGCCGGCGACACGCACCACGCCCATCAGTGAGTTGAGCACGGTGGCCGGAGCCTCGGCTTTCACGCCGTCGTGGCCGTGGCCGCGTGCTTCGAAGCCGACGCAGTCCACCGCGCAATCCACTTCCGGCTCGCCGAGCAGTGCGGCGATCTGTTCGTGCAGCGGGGTGTCCTTGGACAGGTCGACGATTTCAAAACCCTGGGATTTGGCGTGAGCCAAGCGGATGGTGTTGACGTCGCCGACGATCACCACCGCCGCACCGAGCAAACGCGCAGAGGCAGCGGCGGCCAGACCGACCGGGCCGGCGCCCGCAATGTAAACGGTGCTGCCCGGACCAACGCCGGCAGTGACGGCGCCGTGGTAGCCGGTCGGGAGGATGTCGGAGAGGCAGGTCAGGTCGCGGATTTTCTCCATGGCCTTGTCGCGGTCCGGCAGTTTCAGCAGGTTGAAGTCGGCGTACGGCACCAGCACGTATTCGGCTTGGCCACCGGTCCAGTCGCCCATGTCGACGTAGCCGTATGCGCCGCCGGCACGGGCCGGGTTGACGGTCAGGCAGACGCCGGTGTGTTGCTCTTTGCAGGAACGGCAGCGCCCGCACGCGACGTTGAACGGTACGGAGACCAGATCACCGATTTTCAGGTTCTCGACGTCGGAGCCTTTTTCGATCACCTCACCAGTGATTTCGTGCCCCAGCACCAGACCGGTCTGCGCCGTGGTACGGCCGCGCACCATGTGCTGGTCGGAGCCGCAGATATTAGTGGAAACCACTTTGAGAATGACCCCGTGCTCGATCTTGCGACCGCGCGGGTCCTGCATTTTCGGATAGTCGATTTTCTGTACTTCGACCTTGCCAGCGCCGAGATACACCACACCACGATTGCCAGACATGCTTTCACCTCGCTGTTGTTTTTATGGAACCGCGTTGCCCAGGCAGGCAGCGCGTTGAATGCTCGGGTTATTGCTTGTTGGTTTTGCGTTGTTTGTTATGGCCCCTTCGCGAGCAGGCTCGCTCCCACAGTTGATCTTTGGTGTGACAGAGACCTGTGTTTCAACACAAATCCCTGTGGGAGCGAGCCTGCTCGCGAAAGCGATCTAAAGAACGACGGTTCTATTGGCGTTCAAAAACACCCTTCTTTCGATGTGATACCCAACCGCCCGCGCCAGCGTCAGGCCCTCAATATCGCGCCCCTTGGCAATCAGATCCTCAGGGTAATGACTGTGATCCACCGCCTCGACGCCTTGGGCAATGATCGGCCCTTCGTCGAGGTCGTTATTGATGTAATGCGCCGTCGCACCAACCAGTTTCACGCCCTTGTTGTAGGCCTGGTGATACGGCTTGGCGCCCTTGAAACCGGGCAGCAACGAGTGATGAATGTTGATCGCCTTGCCATCGAGCTTGCGGCACAGCTCCGGCGACAGCACCTGCATGTAGCGGGCGAGGATCACCAGTTCGGCGCCGGACTCTTCGATCACCTGCCACACCTGACGCTCCTGCGACGGTTTGTCATTGGGGTCGAGGGGGAAATGGTAGTAGGGAATCTGGTGCCAGTCGGCCAACGGTTTCAAATCGGGATGGTTGGAGACTACCGCCGCGACGTCCATCGACAACTGGCCGATGCGCTGGCGGTAGAGCAAATCGTTGAGACAGTGATCGGCCTTGGAGACCATGATCACCACTTTTGGCCGGTAGTTCGGCGCAGTCAGCTCGAAGATCATGCCGAACGCTTGGCCGCGTTCGGCGAGGCCGTCGCGGAAGGACTGTTCGTCGAAGCCGTCGGGCTGGCGGAATTCCACGCGAATGAAGAAGCGCCCGGAGAGGCGGTCATCAAACGAATGGTGCTCGGTGACGTAGCAGCCCTGCTCGAACAGAAAACGCGTCACCGCGTCCACCGTGCCGAGGACGCTGGGGCAGTCGGCGGTCAGAATCCATGTGTCTGGGGCGCGGCTCATGGTGCGGTGACTCCTGTTCTTTGTGCGGGGTGTCAGGTTTTTCCCTCACCCTAGCCCTCTCCCAGAGGGAGAGGGGACTGACCGAGGTGTTCTCTCGAGCTACGCCGACCTGAAATATCGCGGCGAACTCAGGCTCGAAAACTCCACAAATCTGCTCCCTTTCCCCCTCTCCCCTCTGGGGGAGAGGGCTGGGGTGAGGGGGTAGCTCTTGATCTTTCAGGCCTGAACGCTCAACCCGTACTCAGCCGAAGCATCCTGCAACCACAACCACCAGTAATCCGAAAAGCTACGACGAATCAGCAGTTCCCAAGTGTCTTCAGCGGTATGGCGAATCATCAACTGCGATTTGGCGAACACCGTGCCGACCGCTTTACCCACTGGAAAATTATTCGGGTGCACGTCATAGCTGGTCGACTTCATTAGCACCTGACGCACGTTCGGTCCGCTCAGTTCGAGTACTTGCTGACCGCCGCTGACGTTGACGATCGCGATGTGCAGATCACCCAGCGCTTCGCGCAGTTTCTGTTCGGCAGCGAACTCTTCACCGCTTGGCACGATCAGCAGCCACTCATCCGGGCCCATCCATTGCAGGCTGGTCTCGCCTTTGACGATGACGCTCAGAGCGCCGGGCAATTCGATGCCCAGGGCTTTGTGCACACCGGCAGCGAACGCGGCATCGTGGCCATCGCCACGGATGGTCAGGTGGCCGAGGAGTTTTTTCTCACGCACGATCACGCCGGCGTTCTTGCGGCCCTTGCCGACCAGGCTGGCGAGGTCGGCATGGTGCAGCGACGACTCGGCCTTGGCGCCGGTGGTCGGGCGTTGTTGGTAAACATTGGCTGTGGTCATAAAGCACCTTCCTGAATTCTGTTGGTTCCTGCGGTGGCTGATCTGCCGCTTTCGCGAGCAGGCTCGCTCCCACAGGGGAACGCGGTCGAAATGTGGGAGCGAGCCTGCTCGCGAATAGCCGCCCGCCCACAGTTCTCGAGGCCGTCAGATGTTCTGGCGATCCCCCTTCGGATCGAAGAACACCGAAGAAACGATTTCCGCCTCGATCACGCTGCCGTCGGCCAGCGGTGCAAACACCCGCTCACCGAGGCGCTTCAGACCGCCCTTGACCACACCCATGGCAAACGAATAACCGAGGGAGTTGTGCGCGTAGCTGGAAGTCACGTGGCCAACCATGGTCATCGGGATCGTCTGCTTGGTGTTGAACACCAGTTGTGCGCCCTCCGGCAGCCAGACGTTCGGATCGATCGGCTTCAGACCGACCAGCTGTTTACGCTGATCCTTCACGCAGTCTTCACGGTTCATGCCACGCTGGCCGATCCACGAGAACGGTTTGGTGCGACCGACGCACCAGCCCATGTTCAAGTCGTCCGGGGTCATCGAGCCGTCAGTGTCCTGACCGACAATGATGAAGCCCTTCTCAGCGCGCAGTACGTGCATGGTTTCAGTGCCGTACGGGGTCAGGTTGTACTGCTTGCCCGCCTCGACGATTTTCTCCAGCACGCCCATCGCGTAGTCGGCCTGCACGTTGACTTCGTACGACAGCTCACCGGTGAACGAGATGCGGAACACCCGCGCCGGCACGTCGCCGACCAGACCTTCTTTCCAGGTCATGAATGGGAACGCTCCGTTGCTCAGATCAATGTCCGTCACGGCGCTGAGCAGCTTGCGGCTGTTCGGCCCGGACAGGGTCATGGTCGCCCAGTGGTCAGTCACGGAAGTGAAGTAAACCTTCATATCCGGCCATTCGGTCTGGTGGTACAGCTCCAGCCACTGCAGCACGCGCGCCGCGCCGCCGGTGGTGGTGGTCATGACGAAATGGTTGTCGGCCAGGCACGCCGTGACACCGTCGTCGAAAACCATGCCGTCTTCTTTGCACATCAAACCGTAGCGCGCCTTGCCCACGTCGAGTTTGGTCCAGGCGTTGGTGTACACGCGGTTGAGGAACTCGCGGGCATCCGGGCCTTGAATGTCGATCTTGCCGAGGGTCGAGGCATCGAGCAGGCCGACGCTGTCGCGCACGGCTTTGCATTCGCGCTTAACAGCGGCATGCAGGTCTTCGCCGTTTTTCGGGAAGTACCATGGACGCTTCCACTGACCGACGTCTTCAAACTCGGCGCCGTTCTTCACATGCCAGGCATGCAGCGCGGTGTGACGCACCGGCTCGAAGATGTGCCCACAGTGACGACCGGCCACCGCGCCGAAAGTTACCGGCGTGTAGTTCGGGCGGAACATCGTGGTGCCCATCTGCGGGATGGTCACGTTCAGCGAGCGAGCGGCGATGGCCAGACCGTTGACGTTGCCGAGCTTGCCCTGATCGGTGCCGAAGCCCAGCGCGGTGTAGCGTTTGACGTGCTCGACCGACTCGAAACCTTCGCGAGTTGCCAGTTCGATCGCCGCAGCGGTCACGTCGTTTTGCAGATCGACGAATTGCTTCGGTGCCCGTGCGGTGTTCTTTTCATGCGGCACCTGGAACAGCGCCAATGTTGGTTCTTCGTGACGGCTCAGGGCTTTCGGCAGCACGCCTTCGACGGTCTGAAAACCGGCTTCCGCGGCAGCGCGCACGCCACCTTCAAAACCGTCAGCCAGCGAATCGCCGAGACCGTAAACGCCGTTGATGCCACCGACGCAAACGCGCTTCTGCGGTGCTTCGCCCGGGACGAAACCAAGGATGTCTTCACGCCAGGTCGGCTTGCCACCGAGGTGCGAAGCCAAGTGGACGACCGGGCTGTATCCGCCGGAACTGGCAACCACATCGCAGTCGAGCCATTCGCCCGGGCTGGTCACCGAATGAGCTTTGACATCGATTGCGGCAACGCGGGCAGCGGTGACGCGCTTGCTGCCACGGGCTTCGATCACGGCGCTGCCGGTGAGAATGCGGATGCCTTTGGCGCGGGCTTCTTCTACCAACGCACCACGCGGATTGCTGCGCGCATCGGCGATGGCGACCACTTGCAGACTGGCATCGAGCCAATCCAGAGCGACGCGATAAGCATGATCGTTGTTGGTCGACAGCACCAGTTTCTTGCCCGGCGCGACGCCGTAGCGACGCACGTAAGTCGACACCGCACCGGCAAGCATGTTGCCCGGCACGTCGTTGTTGCCGTAAACCAGCGGACGCTCGCAAGCACCGGTCGCCAGCACGACACGCTTGGCGCGAACACGGTGAATGCGCTGACGCACCTGGCCAATCGGCGCGCGGTCACCGAGGTGATCGGTGAGGCGTTCGTGAATGGTCAGGAAGTTGTGGTCGTGGTAACCGTTGACCGTGGCGCGCGGCAACAGCAGCACGTCCGGGGTGTTCTTCAGTTCAGTGATGACGCTGGCGACCCAGTCCATCGCCGGTTTGCCGTCGAGGCTTTCACGAGAATCGAGCAGGCTGCCGCCGAACTCTTCCTGCTCATCGGCCAGAATCACTCGGGCACCGCTGCGCGCAGCGGCCAGGGCAGCGGCGAGACCGGCCGGGCCAGCGCCGACGATCAGCACGTCGCAATGCTGGTTCATGTAGTCGTAGGTGTCCGGATCGACTTCGGTCGGCGAACGGCCCAGACCGGCAGCCTTGCGAATGTACTTCTCGTAGGTCATCCAGAACGATTGCGGGTACATGAAGGTTTTGTAGTAGAAACCCGGCGGCATCAGCTTGCCGCCGACCTTGCCGAGAATGCCCATCATGTCGTTGTTGACGCTCGGCCAGCCGTTGGTGCTGGTCGCGACCAGACCTTGATACAACGCCTGTTGCGTAGCGCGCACGTTGGGAATCTGGGTGGCTTCGGTCGCACCGATCTGCAGCACCGCGTTCGGCTCTTCGGCACCGGCGGCGAAGATGCCGCGAGGACGCGAATACTTGAAGCTGCGGCCGATGATGTCGACGCCGTTGGCGATCAGCGCGGCGGCCAGCGAGTCACCCTCGAAGCCTTTGTAGCTCTGACCGTTGAAGGTGAAGCTCAGCACTTTGTTACGGTCGATCCGTCCACCGTTGGACAGGCGATTGGTCTGGCTCATACCTTCTCTCCCAGCGCCGTCGTGGCTGTTTTCGCCGTATCAGCCTTGTCGGTGAATTGCGGCTTGGTGCCGATCTTGTAGGTTTCGAGAATCTCGTAGGTCACGGTGTCGCGGGTGACGTTGAAGTACTGACGGCAACCGGCGACGTGATCCCACAGTTCGTGGTGCAGACCGCGCGGGTTGTCGCGGAAGAACATGTAGTCGCCCCACTCCTCGTCGGTGCAGGCGCCTGGATCCAGTGGACGCGGAATGTGCGCCTGGCCGGATGCGTGGAATTCCTCTTCGGAGCGCAGTTCGCCGCAGTGAGGACAGAAGATATGCAACATGGGGATTTCTCCTGTTAATGGGCAACCGCAGCAGCGCCGTGTTCATCGATCAACGCACCGTTGTGGAAACGGTCGATGGAGAAAGGTGCGGCCAACGGGTGCATTTCACCCTTGGCCAGACTCGCGGCAAACACGTTGCCCGAGCCAGGCGTTGCCTTGAAGCCACCGGTGCCCCAACCGCAGTTGAAGAACATGTTCGGTACCGGGGTTTTCGAAATGATCGGGCAAGCGTCCGGGGTAGTGTCGACGATGCCGCCCCACTGACGGTTCATGCGTACGCGGGACAACACCGGGAACATCTCGACGATCGCTTGAATGGTGTGCTCGATCACCGGGTACGAACCGCGCTGGCCGTAGCCGTTGTAACCGTCGATACCGGCGCCGATCACCAGGTCGCCCTTGTCGGACTGGCTGATGTAACCGTGCACGGCGTTGGACATGATCACGCTGTCGATAATCGGCTTGATCGGCTCGGACACCAGCGCTTGCAGCGGGTGGGATTCGATCGGCAGACGGAAACCGGCGAGTTTGGCCATGTGCCCGGAGTTACCGGCCGTGACCACACCAACGCGTTTGGCGCCGATGAAACCCTTGTTGGTTTCAACACCGATGCACACGCCGTTTTCCTTGCGGAAACCGATCACTTCGGTCTGCTGGATCAAGTCCACGCCCAAGGCATCGGCGGCACGGGCAAAGCCCCAGGCCACGGCATCGTGACGGGCGACGCCGCCGCGACGCTGAACGGTCGCGCCCATCACCGGGTAGCGAGTGTTTTTCGAGCAGTCGAGGTACGGAATCTCGTCAGCGACTTGCTTGGCGTTGAGCAGTTCACCATCGACGCCGTTGAGGCGATTGGCGCTGACCCGACGCTCGGAATCACGGATGTCCTGCAGGGTGTGGCACAGGTTGTAGACGCCACGCTGGGAGAACATCACGTTGTAGTTGAGGTCCTGCGACAGGCCTTCCCACAGTTTCATTGCGTGTTCGTAGAGGTGCGCCGACTCGTCCCACAGGTAGTTGGAGCGCACGATGGTGGTGTTGCGCGCGGTGTTACCGCCGCCCAGCCATCCCTTCTCGACCACGGCGACGTTGGTGATGCCGTGTTCTTTGGCCAAGTAGTAAGCCGTCGCCAGACCGTGCCCGCCGCCGCCGACGATGACCACGTCGTAGACCTTCTTCGGCGTTGGCGTGCGCCACATGCGCTGCCAGTTTTCGTGGTGGCTGAGGGAGTGTTTGAAGAGGCCGAAGCCCGAATAGCGTTGCATAGTCAGTTACTCCAGAACACTCAGCGATAAACCGGGAAGTCTGCGCACAGGGCCGACACTTGCTGGGCAACATTGGCCTCGACATCGGCATCGCCGAGGTTGTCGAGGATGTCGCAGATCCAGCCCGCCAACACTTCGCACTGGGTCACCTTGAAGCCACGGGTGGTGACCGCCGGGGTGCCGATGCGCAGGCCCGAGGTCACGAACGGCGATTGCGGGTCGTTCGGCACGGCGTTCTTGTTGACGGTGATGTGTGCACGGCCGAGGGCGGCGTCGGCATCTTTGCCGGTCAGGCCCTGACGGATCAGGCTGACCAGGAACAAATGGTTATCGGTACCGCCGGACACTACATCGTAGCCACGTTTGATAAACACGCTGGCCATCGCCTGAGCGTTGTCGATCACTTGCTGCTGATAAGCCTTGAAGCCTGGCTCCAGCGCTTCCTTGAAGCACACGGCTTTACCGGCGATGACGTGCATCAGCGGGCCACCCTGAGCGCCGGGGAATACGGCAGCGTTGAGCTTCTTCTCGATCTCTTCGTTGGACTTGGCCAGGATCAAGCCGCCACGTGGACCGCGCAGGGTTTTGTGGGTGGTGGTGGTGACCACGTCGGCGTACGGCAGCGGGTTCGGGTACAGACCGGCGGCAACCAGACCGGCGACGTGGGCCATGTCGACGAACAGCAGCGCGCCGACCTTGTCAGCGATCTGACGGAAGCGCGGGAAGTCCAGCGTCTTCGAGTAAGCGGAGAAACCGGCGACGATCATTTTCGGCTTGGATTCGACGGCGAGACGCTCGACTTCGTCGTAATCGATCAGCCCGGTGTCAGTGTTGATGCCGTACTGCACCGCGTTGTAGAGCTTGCCCGAGGACGACACTTTGGCGCCGTGGGTCAGGTGACCGCCGTGGGCCAGGCTCATGCCGAGGATGGTGTCGCCCGGCTGGATCAGCGCTAGGTAAACAGCACTGTTGGCCGATGAACCGGAGTGTGGCTGGACGTTGGCGTAATCGGCGCCGAACAGTTGCTTGGCGCGTTCGATGGCCAGTGCTTCAACTTTATCCACATGCTCGCAGCCACCGTAGTAGCGCTTGCCCGGATAGCCTTCGGCGTATTTGTTGGTCAGGCCGCTGCCTTGCGCTTGCATCACGCGTTTGCTGGTGTAGTTCTCCGACGCGATCAGCTCGATGTGATCTTCCTGACGTTGCTCCTCGGCATTCATCGCCGCCAGCAGTGCATCGTCGTAACCCTGGATCTGGTCTTGCTTGCTGAACATCGCGTCTCTCCCAGCGGCATCTGTGCGCCATTCGTCTCGGTAAGGCACTGGCAATGAAGGCAGTGCCCTTTGATGCCGATGGTATGACCGGCGCAGACAGCTCAAATGCCTGCGCGCGCCACGCAAAGGTGCGTTTACGACATGGCCTGAAATGCCTTGTTGAATCTGCGCAGATCCCTTGTAGGAGTGAGCCTGCTCGCGATGGCGGTGGGTCAGATGAGCAAATGTTGGCTGATACGCCGCCATCGCGAGCAGGCTCACTCCTACAGGGGGTTATGCGGCGAGCTGGCGGATAAGTAGCAGCAGGAGGAAATGCGTGGGATAGAGGGCGTAGGCCCAGCGGCGCATCGCCGGTGGCTGGAGATGTCGCGCATGTCGCAACAGGAACATCCCCAGCATTGGCGCAAACAGACAGGTGGCAATACCAAGAATGGCGACGCTGCTACCGAACCTTGCCGAGTCGTAAAGCACTTGCCACTGATTCGCTGCGAGGCATATCAAACCCGGCAACAAGCTGAAATACCACGGGCGGCGAAACACCAGCAGCATCGCCAACGGCAGCAACACCCCGAAGAAACCAAACATCAGTCGTTCCGGAAACATGGCGGCCAGCATCAGCGCAGCAACGCCCAGCAATCGCGACATGATCGTTGGATCCTGCCACCCCCGCGCCACCAACAAGCCCAGCGCCAGCGTCGGCATCACGTTCAGCGTATCGGGGTCGGGAATGTACAGCCGATAGGGAATCTCGCTCACGGCACTGAACAATAACAACCAGCCCAAGTAGCGCCATTCCATCCTCCGCAATCCATCGCGCGCCAGATTCGCCGCCATCGCCAGACAAAACCACGGAAACGCCAACCGCCCCGGCACGTACAGCCAATCGGCGGAGAACCCGACATATCGCAGGTGATCGAACAACATGCTCAACAGCGCCAGCCACTTGAGCAGATCCAGCGCGCCGTCGCGTTTAGTCAGGTGCATAATCGGCCTGCGTCCATGTAATGTTCTGACAGCGACATCCCGTGTGCTCCCCGGAAGATCTTCGGTAAAGTGCGCACCATCATTGACCACGAGCCTTCACAAGAGTCTCGACCACGGAAGCCGGCCATGACCGACAAGAGCCAACAATTCGCCAGCGACAACTATTCCGGTATCTGCCCTGAAGCCTGGGCTGCAATGGAACAGGCCAACCACGGCCACCAACGCGCGTATGGCGACGATGAATGGACCGCACGCGCGTCCGACCATTTCCGCCAGTTGTTCGAAACCGACTGCGAAGTGTTCTTCGCCTTCAACGGCACCGCCGCCAACTCGCTGGCCCTGTCGTCGCTGTGCCAGAGTTACCACAGCGTGATCTGCTCGGAAACCGCCCACGTCGAAACCGACGAATGCGGCGCCCCGGAATTCTTCTCCAACGGCTCGAAACTGCTGATCGCCGGCACTGAAAACGGCAAGATCACCCCGCAATCGATCCGCGAAGTCGCGCTCAAGCGCCAGGACATTCACTACCCGAAACCGCGTGTGGTCACCCTGACCCAAGCCACTGAAGTCGGCAGCGTCTACACCCCGGAAGAAGTCCGCGCCATCAGCGCGACTTGCAAGGAACTGGGCCTGCACCTGCATATGGACGGCGCGCGCTTCTCCAACGCCTGCGCCTTCCTCGGCTGCTCGCCAGCGGATCTGACCTGGAAGGCTGGTGTCGATGTGCTGTGTTTCGGCGGCACCAAGAACGGCATGGCCGTGGGTGAAGCGATCCTGTTCTTCAACCACAAACTGGCGGAAGACTTCGACTACCGCTGCAAACAGGCCGGTCAGTTGGCGTCGAAAATGCGCTTTCTGTCAGCACCGTGGGTCGGCATCCTCGAAAACGACGCCTGGCTCAAATACGCCCGCCACGCCAATCACTGCGCACAATTGCTCGCTGAACTGGTCAGCGACATTCCCGGCGTCGAACTGATGTTCCCGGTACAGGCCAACGGCGTGTTCCTGCAATTATCCGAACCGGCCATCGCCGCGTTGACTGCGAAGAACTGGCGCTTCTACACCTTCATCGGCAAGGGCGGCGCACGCTTCATGTGCTCGTGGGACACCGAAGAAGAACGCGTCCGCGAACTGGCCCGCGACATCCGCGAAGTCATGTCCGCCTGACCTGAGGCCAGTGCACTGATCGTTCCCACGCTCCGCGTGGGAATGCCTCCCGGGACGCTCCGCGTTCCATCCCCCAGACGCTAAACACCGCTATGACGCAGAGCGTCAATGGCTGCATTCCCACGCAGAGCGTGGGAACGATCTTCGGCCGAAGATGACTTTTCCCACCGTAATACCAGACTTCTCTTCTAGCGCAATCATCCCACCCGCCTCACCCTGATCGTTCCCACGCTCCGCGTGGTAACGCATCCCGGGACGCTCCGCGTTCCATCTCCAATGCACCGCAAGATTCAAGGAAGAATCCCATGGGCCGCAGCCGCTACACCTTTACCGAAACCGACAAACCGCATTTCCTGACTTGCACGATCATGGAATGGTTACCGCTGTTCATCCGTCCCTACATCGTCGACCACCTGCTCAACTGCTGGCGTTATCAACAGACCCACCATGACTTGAAGCTGTACGGCTACGTGATTCTGGAAACCCATCTTCACTTCGTCGCTCAGGCGCCCGACCTGAGTAAATGCCTCAGCCAGTTCAAATCATTCACTGCTCGACAGATTATTGATGACTTGCAAAGCAAAGGCGCTGACAAAACCCTGCAACGGCTGCGCTTTAGCAAACGTGCGCACAAGCAGGATCGGGTTTACCAGTTATGGCAGGAAGGTTCTCACGCAGAAATGGTTTATAGCGAATCGGTGATGCGCCAGAAGCTTGAATACATTCACAACAACCCGGTGAAACGCGGATATGTGGATTTGCCGGAGCATTGGCGTTATTCGAGCGCCAGGGATTACGCGGGAATGCCGGGGCTGATCGAGGTTCAGTGCTGGTATTGAAATGGGACGCAGAGCGTCCCGGGCTGCATTCCCACGCAGAGCGTAGGAACGATCAGATCTGACTCCACCGCACTGATCGTTCCCACGCGGAGCGTGGGAACGATCAACTTCGCCCGCGAAGACTTGGTCTACATTGTCTGTCGAGCCCTCCGCTCAGATAACAATAAGCAGGAGCATCGGCATGTCGTTACAAGGCAAAACCCTGTTCATCACCGGCGCCAGCCGTGGCATTGGCCGTGAGATCGCGCTGCGTGCTGCGAGGGACGGCGCCAATATCGTCATTGCGGCGAAGAGCGCCGAACCCCACGCCAAATTGCCCGGGACCATCCACAGCGTCGCCGCCGAAGTCGAAGCGGCGGGCGGCAAGGCTCTGGCAATGCAGTTGGATGTGCGTGATGAAGACGCGGTGCGCCGGGCACTGGCCCAGGCCAACGAGCACTTCGGCGGCATCGATGCACTGGTGAACAACGCCGGGGCGATCAAGCTCACGGGCGTGCAACACATCGAACTCAAGCGTTTCGACCTGATGCACCAGATCAACACCCGCGCGGTGCTGCTGTGCAGCCAGGCCGCCCTGCCCTATCTGAAGAAATCCGCCGGGCACATTCTCAACCTGTCGCCGCCGCTGAATCTGGCGAACAAGTGGTTTGCGCAGTTCAGTCCGTACACCGTGACCAAGTACGGCATGAGCATGCTGACGCTGGGGATGAGCGAGGAATTTGCCAGTTATGGGATCAGCGTCAACTCGCTGTGGCCGCAGACGATGATTGCCACGGCGGCGATCGAGTTTCAGCTAGGGAATCGGGAGTCGTTCAAGCAGGCGCGAACGCCAGCGATCATGGCGGATGCGGCGCATGTGATTCTGGATAGTAGTGGACGGCAGATTACCGGGCGGTTGTTGATTGATGAGGAGATTTTGCGGGAGAGCGGCGTGACTGAGTTCGATCAATATCGCTTTGATCGAGAAAGCGACGCGGCGTTGATGCCGGATTTGTTTGTTGACTGAAAAGCCCCTCACCCTAGCCCTCTCCCAGAGGGAGAGGGGACTGATTGGGGGATATTTGAGAATCACGCCGACCTGAAACTGCTTTGCCGAATCCATAGTCGACTCGATATATCAAGTCGGTGTACCTCGTGAAAACAACTCGGTCAGTCCCTCTCCAAAAGAGAGAAGGGACTGATTGGGGGATGCTCAAGGAGTACGCCGACCTGAAACTGCTTTGCCGAATCCATAATCGATAAGGTCGTTCAGGTCGATGTACAACCCTGGACAACTCGGTCGGCCCCCTCTCCCTCTGGGAGAGGGCTGGGGTGAGGGGCAAGCCGTACGCAAAAACCCGCCCCACTCAGAAATCGATACGCACATCCCCCTTCGGCACGCTGCAGCACGACAAGATAAACCCTTCCGCCTCGTCATCCTCGGTAATCCCGCCGTTGTGTTCCATCTCCACCTCGCCGCCCAGCTTCAACACCTTGCACGTCCCGCAAATCCCCATCCCGCACGCCTTCGGAATCATCAAGCCCAGCTTGGCCGCCGCCGCATGCACCGTCTCACCCGGTGCCACACGAATGCTCTTGCCGGACGAGGTGAATTCGACCTGATGCAGATCCGCCGCATCGATTTCCGGCGCATCCGCAGCCTGCTCGGCTTGCTCCACCGCATCGGCACGGGCTTCCGGTGGCGTGGCGCCGAAGGATTCCTCGTGATAACGCGACATGTCGTAACCGGCCACTTCCAGCAAACGCTTGACCGCATTCATGTACGGCGTCGGGCCGCAGCAGAACACTTCGCGCTCAAGGAAGTCGGGCACCATCAATTCGAGCATCTTGTGGTTCAGGTAACCGCGATAACCGGCCCATGGTTCGCCCAAGCCGTGCTTCTCGCAAATCAGGTGCAGGCTGAAGTTGTCGATCCGCGACGCCATGTGTTCCAGCTCGCGGTGATAGATGATGTCTTTCGGCGAGCGCGCGCTGTGGATAAAGGTCATGTCGACATTGGCGTTGGTGTCGTAGAACCAACGCGCCATCGACATGCACGGCGTGATGCCGACGCCACCGCTCAGGTACAGGACTTTCGGGCTCGGAAAGTCGATGGCATTGAACAGCCCGACCGGCCCGTGCACCGCCAACTCTTGCCCCTCATGAAGCGTGTCGTGCAACCAGTTCGAGACCTTGCCACCCGGCACGCGTTTGATCGTCACCGAAAAGCTGTACGGCACCGACGGCGAACTGGAGATCGTGTACGAGCGCATGATCGGCTGGCCTTCGATTTCCAGCTCCAGGGTGACGAACTGCCCAGGCTTGAAGAAGAACAGGATCGGCTGATCAGCCATAAAGCAGAAGGTGCGCACGTCCCAGGTTTCCTGGATGACTTTGACGCAACGGACGATGTGTCGGCCATTGGCCCAGGTCTGGGTGGTGACCGGATTCAGGAAGCTGTTGGACATGCTGTTCTCCACGGCCGACTGTCGGCCTCATGTCGGCGATTCTGCGTATAGCGCGAACCGCCCGTTTACCTATCCGCGACATCGGCATACTTATCGCGACCAGCCCCCAACCACCGGGGGTTGCGCGTCGGGAACAGATTGCACCATGTCGCCCATGGATAAGGTTGCGCCCTGCGCCGGGCCCACACTCGCCCCAACACCAAGACAGCTTCTTTACACCTTGCGTAGCAACCGTTAGCAGCACACCTGATCAGCCACTTTTCGCCGGCCACGCAGATGGCCATGAGGATCACATCGATGGACGTCACCGCAAAAATCAGCCTGGGCGATCCGCTGGAACCCGCACGCAAGGCCACCGCACAAATGCTGCAAGAGCGCGAGCGCACCTTTTCGCTGCCGCAACCGTTCTATAGCGATGAGCGGCTCTTCGATATCGACATGCAGGAGATCTTCCAGAAGGAGTGGTTGATCGCCGGCATGACCTGCGAAATTCCGGCCAAGGGCAATTACCTGACCCTGCAGATCGGCAAGAATCCGATCATCGTCATCCGTGGCGCCGAGGGCGTCGTGCATGCATTCCACAACGTCTGCCGTCACCGTGGCTCGCGTCTGTGCACCAGTGAAAAAGGCAAGGTCGCCAAATTGGTCTGCCACTACCACCAGTGGACCTATGAACTGGACGGTCGCCTGCTGTTCGCCGGCACCGAGATGGGCGCCGACTTCGACATGAAGCAATACGGCCTCAAACCAGTGAACGTGAAGACCGCCGGCGGCTACATCTTTATCAGTCTGGCGGAGAACCCGCCGGCCATCGATGACTTCCTGTCGACACTGAACCATTACATGGAACCGTACGACATGGAGAACACCAAGGTGGCGATTCAAACCACCTTGTTCGAAAAGGCCAACTGGAAACTGGTGCTGGAAAACAACCGCGAGTGCTACCACTGCAACGCGTCGCACCCGGAACTGCTGAAAACCCTGCTGGAATGGGACGACGTCACCGACCCGCGCGCCGATCAAGCGTTCAAGGATCACGTTGCTGCGTCCGCCGCTGCCTGGGAAGCCGAGAAGATTCCTTACGCCCACGCCAGTTTCGGCCTGCGTAACCGCATCGTGCGCATGCCGCTGCTCAAAGGCACCGTGTCGATGACCCTCGACGGCAAACAGGGCTGCGCGAAACTGATGGGGCGGATCAAGAACCCGGACCTCGGCTCGATGCGCATCCTGCACCTGCCGCACTCGTGGAACCACTGCATGGGCGACCACATCATCGTCTTCACCGTGTGGCCGATCAGCGCCCAGGAAACCATGGTCACCACCAAGTGGATCGTGCACAAGGATGCGGTTGAGGGCGTCGATTACGATGTTGATCGCATGCGTCAGGTGTGGGATGCGACCAACGATCAGGATCGCCGACTGGCGGAAGAGAACCAGCGCGGGATCAACTCGACGGCGTATCAGCCTGGGCCTTACTCGAAGACCTACGAGTTCGGCGTGGTCAACTTCGTTGATTGGTACAGCGAGCGTCTGCTGAACAACCTTGGCGCCGAGCCTGCGCCTTACCTCAAAGGCGTCCCGGTTCAGGGCTAAAAGCAAAAGCTTCGCGAGCAGGCTCGCTCCCACAGGTGGAATGCATTCCAAATGTGGGAGCGAGCCTGCTCGCGAAGGCGTCATGAAAGTCATTACATCTCTGAAACGGATTGCACAATTTCTGATCAACCACCCCACACACCATACCCACCAAGCCCCCCAGCCTTCCGCAAACAAGTTATCCACATAGCCACCCACAGCAAATGGGGACAACTGTGGATGACTCAAAAAATATCTCACTGATTTGCAAAGAAAAACCGTGACTTATCCAGAAGCACGGTTTTCGAAAGGCAATGATCGTTTTTTGATCAACAGGCTGAAAGGTACACAGATCGTGGCCTTCAGCGGATGGCAAACACCTTATCCACAGAAGCGCCAACAGAGATCGGGGGTAACTTTGCATCTGCTGTGGAAAAGTGCTGAAGAATGCGAAAAATCGGGGGTTTCGGAAGATTCATCCGATTAAAAGTGCAAATTGATCAGTTATTGATCAAACCTTTGAAAGCCACGTTTTGCATGGCTGTCAGCGGACAGCGAACATCTTATCCACAGAAGCGCCAACAGAGATCGGGGGTAACTACGGAAGTTATCCCGACGAAAAATCCCGTAAAAACCGTAACTTAGGCTGGTTGTTTTTTGATCTGAAGCCTGCAGGCCACGGCCGGCGTGACGTGCAGTGATGGGCAAACACGTTATCCACAGACTGACCAACAGGGATTGTGAGTAAACACTCGTCAGTGGATAACCGGATTCAGGCGCGGTGCATCAGATAGGCCTCACCCGTCACCCGAATCATCGGATGCGGTACCACCTGACAGGTTTTGACGATGCCAAAGCCATGTCGCTCATAAAACCGCCGAGCGCCAGTATTGGCGGCGTAGTCGATCAGGCTCAGGCCTTTGAGCGTGAGTTGATCGGCGCGCGCCTGGGCATGTTGGAGGAACTGCACGCCCAATCCTTGATTACGCCAGCCTTCGTGCAGCGCCAGGCTGGAGATGTACAGCGTATCCGCCACCTCCATATCGGCGTAAGGCGCCAGCACTGGATCGGTGGGCGGTGTCGGGTCTGGGTCTTCGCGCATGACGTAGCTGTGCATCATCCCGACCACACAGCCTTCGGCCTCAGCGATCAGGCAGTTCTGCCAGGAAAAATCCACATCGTCGCGGGCATAGCGCCGCTCACCGACATCAAGCAACGTCTCGCCCGGCTCCGCCAACTGGCTCCAGATGTAATCCGAGGCGCCCTCCGAGGAGATCTGAAACAAACGCGCAATGTCGCGCGCATCCGTGCGCCGGGCAGGTCGAAACTCAACTGTCATTCACATTATTCCTGTGGGTAAGCCGCTGACCTGAAGGAAAGGGATTTGGGATGTCAGCGGACGACACCTTCTTCGATCAGCAGTTTGAGGATGGCTTCGGCGCCAGCCTGCGGGGTGACGCCTTTGAGCACTTGTCCACCGCCACCACTGGCTTTGGCGGTCGCGGCTTTCATGCGGTCGGCACCGCTTTTGGCTTTGATCACTTTCAGGCGTTTGGGCCTTGGTTTGGCCGGCTGCAGGGTGGCGACAGCCAAGAGCTCGTCGTCTACGACCTCGACGTCGTCAGCCTCCAGCACCCCGCGTCGCGCCGGGCCATAGGCACTCTGCCGAGGCTTCGGCGCAGCGTTATCCACAGTCGCGAGAAACGGCAGCTTCACCTTCAACCGCCGCCGCTGCCCACGCGGCAAGGCTTGCAGCACCAGCGCCGAACCGTCATTGATCGACTCGACCTGCGCCAGCCCCACCACCAACGGCCAGCCCAGTCCTTCGGCGAGCAAAAACGGCAACATCCCCGAACCTTCGCCGGTTTCCGCCTGGCTGCCGGTCAGCACCACTTGCGCACCGGCATCGCGCAAATACGCGGTCAACGCCGGCAGCGCATCGGCGCCAGCTGGTTGCTCCAGCACGTGCATCAGCTCAAGACCCATACCCAGATAGGCGCGCAACGCCGGCTCCGCAACGTCGCCGGCATGCAGCACTTGCAGGTTATCCCCAGCCAGTTGCAGGCCGAGTTCCACGGCTCGCGCGTCCTGGTCGGCGCGACGTGGCCTGCCGGAAGTCGGGTGGGCGCCGATTGAAACCAGACTGATAACTTTCGTGTTCATAGCGTTTCCTTAAGCCGCATCGCGCTTGGCTTCGTTGCGGTAAGCCGCCACCGCCTCGATCAACGCTTGAAGAATCTCTACGCTCTCGCCGATCACTGAGAGGTCGGCGCGCTTGATCATGTCGCAACCCGGGTCGAGGTTGATCGCCACCACCTTGTCGCAGGCGCCGATACCTTGCAGGTGCTGGATCGCGCCGGAGATACCCACAGCCACATAAACCCGTGCGGTGACCCAAGTGCCGGACGCGCCGACCTGGCGATCACGGGCCATGAAGCCATCATCCACTGCAACGCGGGAAGCGCCTTCGGTAGCGCCGAGTGCCGCCGCCGTTTCGTGGAACAGTGCCCAGTCCTTGACGCCGTTGCCGCCGGAGAAAATGAACTCCGCTTCGGCCATCGGAATCGCTGCCGGGTCGACCGCCACAGCGCCGAGATCTTCGATCCGCGACAGGCTGCGCGCGACACTTGTGGATAACTCCACCGGCAACGCTTCGTGACGGGTTTCACTGACCGGTTCAGCGCATTCGGCCGCCGCCAGAATCAACCGTGCGACGGGACGGGCAAGGTCTTGCAGCCCCGCGCCAGCGCGGCCGATGCATTCCTGATCCTTGACCTGCCAGACCCGTGTCGCCGGGCGCTCGCCCAATGCCGCCGCAAAGCGTCGACCGAGTTCACCGCCACCGCTGCGGCTGTCCGGCAGCAGCCAGTGACGCGGGTTGAACTGGTTATCCACAGCGCGCAAACCTTGCACCCGTTGCTCCGGTGCATAACCGCTGAATTCCTCGCCTTCGAGTACCAGCAAGCGATCGACGCCAGCGGTCGCGAAAGCGTTTTCCTTATGCTCGCCAAAGACCACCGCCAACACCGCGCCGTCCTGGCCGGCGAGTTGATGGGCGAGGCCAAACAAATCACGGTCGTGACTGCTCAAGCGACCGCCGACCATGTCCGGCACCACGGTGATATAGAACGCCGGGGCCGGCACCTGATGCAGCGGCAGTTGCACTTCCACAGCAGCGGATCGTTTGACCACCCCGCCCTGTTGCGCGCCGCTGCGGTCGATACGCTTGATGCCGTTGGGGCCGATAAAACCGATGCCGTGCAGGTTCTTGCGGATGACGCCATTCGGCCCCATCCAGCTGTGTTGCGCCGGTTGCATGGCCGCGTGCAGCGGGTGCAGGCGGTTACGCGCAATCCATTCGGCGCGCGGGTCGCGGCGGATAATGTCGCTCATCAGTGGGCCTCCGCAGGTTCACGTTTGGCCGGAGTGGCAGGCTTGCTCGGCGCGGCGTCTTCGAGCAGCGCGTCGGCCACCAGTTCGGCGATGTCCTTGATCAGCGGCCGCGGTTCGACCACGCCTTCGAGCATCGCCGTGCACTGTGGACAACCCACCGCCACCAGTTCAGCGCCGGTCTCGCGGATGTCTTCCATGCGCATGTCGGGAATCCGCTGCTTGCCCGGAATGTCGGTAATTGGCGCGCCACCGCCACCGCCGCAGCAGCGCGAACGGAAGCCGGAACGCTGCATCTCTTTCACTTCGATACCGAGCGCACGCAGCACTTCGCGCGGCGCTTCGTACTCGCCGTTGTAGCGGCCGAGGTAGCACGGATCGTGATAGGTCACGCTGTTGCCTTTGTGCTGACCGAGATTGAGCGCGCCGGCCTGAATGATTTCCGCCATGTAGGTGCTGTGATGTTGCACCAGGTAATTGCCGTCGAACGCGCCGTACTCGTTTTTCAGCACGTGGAAGCTGTGCGGATCGCAGGTGACGATGCGGTTGAAGCTGTATTTGGCCAGGGTCTGGATGTTGCGTTTGGCGAGCAACTGGAAGGTCGCTTCATCGCCCAATCGGCGGGCCACGTCGCCGCTGTCACGCTCTTCGAGACCGAGCACGGCAAAGTCGATTTTCGCCGCTTTCAACACTTTGACGAACGCGCGCAGGGTGCGTTGGTTGCGCATGTCAAAAGCACCGTCGCCGACCCAGAACAGCACATCGGTGGATTTCTTTTCGCTGAGCAGATTGAGGTTCAAGTCCGCCGCCCAGTTCATCCGTCCGCCCGGGGCGAAACCACCGGGGTTGTCGGTGGCGATCAGATTTTCGAGGACTTCGGCGCCCTTGTTCGGCGTCGCGCCTTTTTCCAGGGTCAGGTGACGGCGCATGTCGACGATGGCGTCGACGTGCTCGATCATCATCGGACATTCCTCGACGCAGGCACGGCAGGTAGTGCACGACCACAGGGTTTCGGCGTCGACCAAGCCGTTGACGATCGGTTGATGTGGATTACCGCTATGCTCGCCTACAGGTTTGCCCGGATACGGGCTGCCGGCGAACTTGGCATCGGTGCCGCCAGCGAGGCCGACGACCATGTCCTGAATCAGTTTTTTCGGGTTCAGCGGCTGGCCAGCGGCGAAGGCCGGGCACGCCGCTTCGCACTTGCCGCACTGCACGCAGGCGTCAAAACCGAGCAGTTGGTTCCAGGTGAAATCCTTGGGTTTCTCAACACCCAGCGGAGCACTCGGATCGTTCAGATCCAAAGGTTTCAAACCCGTGGAACGACCACCACCAAAACGTTCGGCGCGACGGTGCCAAGCCAAATGCAAGGCACCGGCAAAGGCGTGTTTCATCGGCCCGCCCCAGGTCATGCCGAAAAACAGTTCCGACACGCCCCACAGCACGCCAATCCCAAGAATGACTGCGAGCACCCAGCCGCCGAAGTTCTCCGGGAGGATTCCGGCCACCGGCAAGGTCAGCAGGAAGAACGACGCCGAGAACGCCAGCAGGCTTTTCGGCAGGCGCATCCACGGGCCTTTCGACAGCCGCGCCGGCGGGTTGCGCCGACGCAGGTAAACGAAGATCGCGCCGACGAACATCACTGCCGTCATCAGCAGCAAGGCGTAACCGAGGATGCGGTTATGCAGGCCGAAACCGTGGACCAACAGCGCCAGCACAATCGACGCCACCGCGCCGCCCGCCGTGGCCACGTGGGTGTTGGCGATGTATTTGTCCCGCGCCACCACGTGGTGCAAGTCGACCATATAACGCTTGGGCATGGCCAACAGGCCGCCGATCAGATCGACCTTCGAGGCCCGGCCCCGACGCCACATCGCTACCCGCCGCAACGCGCCAAGGACACCAAGGCCGATAGCTGCGAACAACAGGATTGGAAGAAGGGTGTTCAACATGGTGAAGCTCCCACCAGTACAACCTGGAGAAACACGATCCGCTTTACTGTGGGAGCGAGCCTGCTCGCGAAAGCGGTGAATCAGTCAGCTCATCTTTCACTGACAGATTGCATTCGCGAGCAGGCTCGCTCCCACAGGGTTTGGTGCAAGTCCTTAGAAATCCTTGCAGAGCCGCAGGGCGTCATAGATCGCGGCGTGGGTGTTGCGCTGCGCCACGCAGTCGCCGATGCGGAACAGCAAGTAGCCGTCGCCCGCCTCGCTCAGCGAAGGTTGCGGCTGGATCGCGAACAACGCTTCGACGTCGATCTGGCCCTTGTTGCGCGAACCCTCTTTGAGCGCGTAGTAGATTTCCTCATCCGGACGCACGCCGTTTTCCACCACCACCTGATCGACCACCCGCTCCTCTTTGGCGCCGGTGTATTCGTTCTCCAGCACCGCGACCAGTTTGTCGCCTTCGCGGTAGACCTTCTCGAGCATCATGTCGCCGGTCATGATCACTTCTTTCGGGTACATGCTGCGGTAGTAGGTCGGGAACGACGTTCCGCCGATGGCCACGCCCGGTTTGATGTCGTCGGTGACGATCTCGACCTGGCTGCCTTTGTCGGCGAGGAAGTCGGCAACCGACATCCCGGTGAACTCGCAAATGGTGTCGTAGACCAGCACGTTCTTGCCCGGCGCCACCTTGCCGTCGAGCACGTCCCAGCTGCTGACCACCAGCCCTTCGGCGGCACCCCAGTGTTCGTTCTGTTCCAGGTACGGATGCCCGCCGACCGCCAGCACCACCACGTCCGGACGCAAGTCCATGATGGTGTCGGCATCAGCTGCCGTGCCCAGGCGCAAATCGACTTTCAGCCGCGCCAGTTCCAGCTGGAACCAGCGAGTAATACCGGCGATCTGGTCACGCTGCGGCGCTTTCGAGGCAGTCGTGATCTGCCCGCCGATGAATTCCTTCTTCTCGAACAGGGTCACTTCGTGGCCACGCTCGGCCGCCACGCGGGCCGCTTCCATCCCGGCCGGGCCGGCACCGACGATGACCACTTTGCGTTTCGGCCCGGTGGATTTCTCGATGATGTGCGGCACGCCCATGTATTCACGGGACGTTGCAGCATTCTGGATGCACAACACGTCGAGGCCTTGATACTGGCGGTCGATGCAATAGTTGGCGCCGACGCACTGTTTGATCTGGTCGATCTGGCCCATCTTGATCTTGGCGATCAGGTGCGGGTCAGCGATGTGCGCGCGGGTCATGCCGACCATGTCGACGTAACCGCCTTCAAGGATGCGCGTGGCCTGGTTCGGGTCCTTGATGTTCTGTGCGTGCAGCACCGGCACCTTGACCACTTCCTTGATCCCGGCGGCCAGATGCAGGAACGGCTCCGGTGGATAACTCATGTTCGGAATCACGTTGGCCAAGGTGTTGTGGGTGTCACAACCCGAGCCGACGACGCCGATGAAGTCGAGCATGCCGGTGTCGTCGTAATACTTGGCGATCTGCTTCATGTCCTCGTGGGACAAACCGTCCGGGTGGAACTCGTCACCGCACAGACGCATGCCGACGCAGAAGTCGTCACCGACCTCGGCGCGCACGGCTTTCAGCACTTCCAGACCGAACTTCATCCGGCCTTCGAAGGTGCCGCCCCATTCGTCGGTACGCTTGTTGACGCGCGGGCTCCAGAACTGGTCGATCATGTGCTGGTGCACCGCCGACAGTTCAACGCCGTCGAGGCCACCGGCCTTGGCCCGGCGCGCAGCCTGGGCGTAGTTGCCGATCACCCGCCAGATTTCTTCCGGCTCGATGGTTTTGCAGGTCGCGCGGTGCACCGGTTCACGTATGCCCGACGGCGACATCAGGGTCGGCCAGTGGAAACCGTCCCAGCGCGAGCGCCGGCCCATGTGGGTAATCTGAATCATGATCTTGGCGCCGTGCTTGTGCATGGCGTCAGCGAGATTCTGGAAGTGCGGAATGATCCGGTCGGTCGACAGGTTGACCGAGCTCCACCACTGCTGCGGGCTGTCGATGGCGACCACGGAGGAGCCGCCACAGATCGCCAGGCCGATGCCGCCCTTGGCTTTCTCTTCGTAATATTTGACGTAGCGCTCGGTGGTCATGCCACCGTCAGTCGCATAGACCTCGGCGTGCGCGGTGCTGAGCACGCGGTTGCGGATGGTCAGTTTGCCGATCTGGATCGGCTGGAACATTGCTTCGAAAGCCATGGCGGGTTCCTCGACTTACAACGGCTTGACGGTGAACAGGCCGTCTTCGTGGCCTTCTTCGGAGCCACCGTAAACTTGCTCGGCAACCGTGCGGATCTTGCTGCCGCGCGCCTCAAGAATCTGATCCATGGCCCCGGCAAACCAACCGGTGAACATGTAATCGACCTTGCGCCCGACCTTGCCGTAGACGTAGACGAACGCCGAGTGTTCGAGCTTGACGCTGGCGGTGCCTTTGTCGAGGTCGATGTCCTGGATCTTGAACAGGCCCCAGCCACGTTGCGACAGGCGTTTCATGTAGTGCTCGAACACCGCGACGCCTTCCAGGCCGTGGCATTCAGCTTCTTTTTCACACCAGTGCCAGGCGGACTTGTAGCCGGCCTTGTAGAGGATTTCGGCGTAGGCGTCGGCGCCCAAAACCTCTTCGATGCCCATGTGGTTATTCACGAAGAAGTGACGTGGCACGTAGAGCATTGGCAGGGCGTCGGAGGTCCAGACACCGGTCTCGCTGTCGACTTCGATTGGCAATTGCGGGGCGATCTTGGCCATGGAAACTTAACTCCAGAAAAATAGTGGATTCAGTGGTGACCGCTGCCCTCACCCCAGCCCTCTCCCACAGGAGAGGGGGCAGATCGGCGGCGGTCTTGAGTCAGCGTTACTCGCCCCAGACGTCCTTGAGGACGTTGACCCAATTCTCGCCCATGATCTTGCGCACCACGCGCTCGGAATGGCCGCGCTTGAGCAGGGTTTCGGTCAGGTTCGGGAACTCGCCGACGGTGCGGATGCCCAGCGGATTGATGATCTTGCCGAAGCTGGTCAGACGGCGCGCGTAACCCTTGTCGTGCGTCAGGTATTCGAAGAAGTCCTGACCGTGGCCCTGGGTGAAGTCGGTGCCAATGCCGATGGCGTCTTCGCCGACGATGTTCATCACGTATTCGATCGCTTCGGCGTAATCGTCGATGGTCGAATCGATGCCTTTGGCGAGGAACGGCGCGAACATGGTCACGCCGACAAAACCGCCGTGGTCGGCGATGAACTTCAGTTCTTCATCGGACTTGTTGCGCGGGTGCTCTTTGAGACCCGACGGCAGGCAGTGGGAATAGCAGACCGGTTTTTTCGACTCGAGGATGACTTCTTCAGAAGTCTTGGAACCAACGTGAGACAGGTCGCACATGACGCCGACGCGGTTCATCTCAGCCACGATCTCGCGACCGAAGCCCGACAGGCCACCGTCACGCTCGTAGCAACCGGTGCCGACCAGGTTCTGGGTGTTGTAGCACATCTGCACGATGCCGACGCCGAGTTGCTTGAACACCTCGACATAGCCGATCTGGTCTTCAAACGCGTGGGCATTCTGGAAGCCGAAAAGGATGCCGGTCTTGCCCTGCTCTTTGGCGCGACGGATGTCGGCGGTGGTACGCACCGGCATCACCAGGTCGCTGTTTTCGCGGATCAGCTTCTGGCTCGCAGCAATATTGTTCACGGTCGCCTGAAAGCCTTCCCACACCGACACAGTGCAGTTGGCTGCCGTCAGACCGCCCTTGCGCATGTCTTCGAACAGCTCGCGGTTCCATTTGGCAATGATCAGACCGTCGATAACGATGCTGTCGGCGTGTAATTCGGCTGGGCTCATCAGGCGTCCCCTTATTGGCGATTCATGCGCCGAATCGTCTGCCGGCGCTTTGGGGCCAGCATATGCCTCGGTGCAGGGGCGACCGGGTGCAAAAACGACAGGGGAATTGCCGAAAGCGTCAATCCGCGACAAAGGGTCGCCAGCCGCGCCGATCAGCTACCTGTTCAAGCCCGCAAGCTTGAGCCAGAATCTCCCGCATCTTGGAAACACCACTGGATTAGAGCGGCGACAACAATGAAATCGATCTTCCTGGCTTTGGCACTGATGGCGACCGGCGTACACGCCGCTGAAGAGTCCGACAACAACCCCTGCGACGCGGTGGAAAACGACGTCCAGACCCTGGAATGCTCGACCTACAGCCGCACCACCGCCGAAGACCTGCTCAAGGACAACTACGCCAGCCTCAACGAACGCATGCAGACGGCGTATGGCAAGAACCCTGCGCAATTGGCTGATATCACCGCCAAACTCAAAACCGCACAGCAACAGTGGCTGAAGACGCGGGATGCGGATTGCGCGGTGGAAGCGTTCCCGGCGACGGCGGGGAGCAAGGCGTTCACAATTGCGCAGAATGACTGCGTGGCGCGGATGAGTGATGAGCGGTCGGAGTTTTTGGAGTCGATTGGGCAGGAGTGATCCTGACCACTCGTAACATGCCGTCAATTCTTGTTGATTGGCCTTGGGAGAAATATAAGCAAAGATTCTGAAATCTTATAAAAGACTTATATTTTTCCAATATGAAGTTACCCACAGATATCCAAATCATCAACGACGCCGAGGGCAACCCCGCCTTCGTCGTCATTCCCTACGCGCAGTACGTTGCGCAAAAAATGCAGCCCGATCTGATTCCCCATGAGGTGGTCAGCCGGATGGTCGATGGGGCAACACCAATCCGTGCCTGGCGCGAACACCTCAACCTGACTCAGGAAGAAGTCGCCAAACGCATGGGTATTTCGCAACCGGCGTTTGCCCAGCAGGAAACAGTCGCCAAGCCTCGCAAGGTTACGCGTGAGAAAATTGCGTCGGCGTTCGGCATCACCGCCAATCAGCTAGAGCTGTAAGCTGCCCTCTTCACTTCAAGGAGTTCCCCATGAACATCTGCGGCATCGAAATCAAAGGCAGCGAAGCGATCATCGCCGTGGCCGCTCTCGACGGTTCGACCCTGAGCCACATTCCCCTCGCCACCAAGAAAATCGCCCTCGAAGACGATGACGAGGCGGCCAACGTGAAGCTGTTCGCAGCGCAGGTTGCGTCGTTTGTGCGCGAGAACTCGATTGACCGGATTGCGATCAAGAAGCGCAGCAAGAAGGGTGAGTTTGCCGGTGGGCCGACGACGTTCAAGATTGAAGGGGTGTTTCAGTTGCTCGATGGGTGTGAGGTGACTCTGTTGTCGCCGCAGACGATCAATGCGCAGGCGAAGAAGCACAACTTCGAGCTGCCGGGGACGTTGAACAAGTATCAGCATGAGGCTTACAAGGCGGCGTGTTCGGCGCTGGTGAAGAAGTAACCAACAGCAAGATCAAAAGATCGCAGCCTTCGGCAGCTCCTACATTGGAATGCATTTCCCTGTAGGAGCTGCCGAAGGCTGCGATCTTTTGATTTTATGCCTGGGCGGTACGCCGGTCTTCGCGGGGGCAACGGGCGAATTTTGCGCGGTAGCTGCGAGTGAAGTAGGACGGAGATTCAAACCCGCAGGCGATGCTGACTTCGAGCACGCTCATGTCAGTCTGGCGCAGCAGCTGTCGGGCCTTTTCCAGCCTTAGCCGCAGATAGAAATTGCTCGGCGTGTCGTTCAGGTGCAGCCGGAACAAGCGCTCCAGTTGCCGCCGCGTGACCTTGATCGATTCCGCCAATTGCAGCGTAGTCAGCGGCGGTTCGCTGTGCTGCTCCATCTCGCCGATCACCTGCACCAGTTTCTTGTTGTTGATCCCGTAACGCGTGGCCACTTCCATGCGCTGGTGGTCTTTGCGCGGACGAATCCGTCCCAGCACAAACTGCTCGCTGACCTGAATCGCCAGTTGCGGGCCGTGGGCCTGGGCGATCAGATCGAGCATTAAATCGATGGACGCGGTGCCGCCCGCTGAAGTGATGCGCCGACGGTCGATCTCGAACAGCTCCTGGGTCACGCTGAGCTGTGGATAAGATTCCTTGAAAGCGTCAATGGCTTCCCAGTGCAGCGTCAAGCGATGGCCGTCGAGCAAACCGGCTTCGGCGAGGACGAAGCTGCCGGTGTCAATGGCACCAAGGGTCACGCCTTCGTTATCCAGCCGCCGCAACCAGTGTTCAAGGGTGGGCGTGGCGAACTTCAGCGGTTCAAACCCGGCCACCACTAACAACGTCGCACCTTTCTTCAACGGTTCCAGCGCCGCGTCGGCGTTGACCGACATGCCGTTGCTCGCCAGCACCGCCCCGCCATCGGCGCTCAACACATGCCAACGAAACAACTCGCCACGAAAGCGGTTGGCCACGCGCAGCGGTTCGATCGCGGAGATAAAGCCAATGGCGGAGAAGCCCGGCATCAGCAAAAAGTAGAAATCCTGGGACATGTGCGCACTCGATTCGCGGGTAACGAGAGGGAGGGTAGCGTGGCTCGTTGATACGCCGATTGTCGTCGGCGTTCAAGGGCACAGGTCGCTACAGTGCAAATGCCAGTCGCCGCAGTGCGCTTTCACCGGCCCACAGCTGCGTAACTTTGCATCACCGGCGCATCAGACACCGGAACTCACAATAAACGACCTGCCGAGGAACCCGACATGAAACGACTGATCAGCAGCTGTGTTCTTGCACTCAGCGGTACCGCTTTCTTCAGCGCCAGCGTCATGGCGGCCGACCCGGCATCGTGCCAGAACGTGCGCATGGGCGTGGTCAACTGGACCGACGTGATCGCCACCAGCGCCATGACCCAGGTCCTGCTCGACGGTCTCGGCTACAACACCAAACAAACCAGTGCGTCCCAGCAAATCATCTTCGCCGGGATCCGCGATCAGCGGCTGGACCTGTTCCTCGGTTACTGGAACCCGTTGATGACCCAGACCATTACCCCGTTCGTCGACGCCAATCAGGTCAAAGTCCTTGAGGCACCGAGCCTGAAAGATGCCCGCGCCACCCTCGCGGTGCCGACTTATCTGGCCGACAAAGGCCTGAAAACCTTCGCCGATATTGCCAAGTTTGAAAAAGAACTGGGCGGCAAGATTTACGGCATCGAACCGGGCTCGGGCGCCAACACGCAGATCAA
Organism: Pseudomonas sp. RU47; assembly: GCF_004011755.1. Taxonomy (GTDB): domain Bacteria; phylum Pseudomonadota; class Gammaproteobacteria; order Pseudomonadales; family Pseudomonadaceae; genus Aquipseudomonas. Next base: position 6,146,630 of record NZ_CP022411.1, read on the forward strand.
GGCAATGATCACCAAGAACCAGTTCGGCCTCGGCAAGTTCCAGCTGGTCGAGTCCAGCGAAGCCGGGATGCTCGCCGCCGTCGACCGCGCCGTGCGCCGCAAAGAGGCTGTGGTGTTCTTCGGCTGGGCGCCGCACCCGATGAACGTCAACGTCAAGATGACGTATCTGACCGGCAGCGACGACGCCCTCGGTCCGAACGAAGGCATGGCCACCGTGTGGACCGTCACCGCGCCGAAATACGCCGAGCAGTGTCCGAACATCGGTCGCCTGCTGACCAACCTGACGTTCACCGCCGAGGACGAGAGCCGGATGATGCAGCCGCTGCTCGATCACAAGGACGCCTTCGAATCGGCCAAGCAATGGCTCAAGGATCACCCGGAAGACAAGCAGCGCTGGCTCGAAGGTGTGACCACGTTCGATGGCAAACCGGCCGCTGAAAACCTGCAGTTGACCAGCAAATAACCCTCTCTTGAAAAGCCCCTCTCCCAGATTGGGAGAGAGGACTGACCGACGCTTCGCAGTCCCGAAAAGGGCTGCGGACAGACCCATCACGCCTGAAGGAAACCGCACCATGAACCACGACGTCATCATCACCTGCGCACTCACCGGTGCTGGCGACACGACCGCCAAGAGCCCGCACGTGCCGGTCACCCCGAAACAAATTGCTGCGGCTGCGGTGGAAGCGGCCAAGGCCGGCGCCACGGTTGTGCACTGCCATGTGCGCGATCCGCAGACCGGCAAGTTCAGCCGTGACGTGGCGCTGTACCGCGAAGTGATGGAGCGCATCCGCGAGGCGGACGTCGACATCATCGTCAACCTCACCGCTGGTATGGGCGGCGACCTGGAAATCGGCGCCGGCGAGAACCCGATGGAGTTCGGTCCGAACACCGATCTGGTCGGCCCGCTGACCCGTCTGGCGCACGTTGAAGAACTGCTGCCGGAAATCTGCACCCTCGATTGCGGCACGCTGAACTTCGGCGATGGCGACACCATTTACGTCTCCACCCCGGCGCAACTGCGTGCCGGCGCCAAGCGCATCACCGAGCTGGGCGTGAAGGCCGAGCTGGAGATTTTCGACACCGGTCACCTGTGGTTCGCCAAGCAGATGATCAAGGAGGGTTTGCTGGATAACCCGTTGTTCCAGCTGTGCCTGGGCATCCCGTGGGGCGCACCGGCCGATACCACCACCATGAAAGCCATGGTCGATAACTTGCCCGCTGACGCGGTGTGGGCCGGGTTCGGCATTGGCCGGATGCAGATGCCGATGGCGGCGCAAGCGGTGTTGCTCGGCGGCAACGTGCGGGTCGGGCTGGAAGACAACCTGTGGCTGGACAAGGGTGTGCTGGCGACCAACGGCCAATTGGTCGAGCGCGCCACCGAGATCCTCAGCCGCCTCGGCGCCCGGGTGCTGACCCCGGCCGAGGGCCGCAAGAAAATGGGCCTGACCCAGCGCGGTTAAACCATCACTCATTTCCCCTGTGGGAGCGAGCCTGCTCGCGAAGAGGCCCGTACATCCGAAGCATCTTCATCAGCAGAGGCACCGCTTTCGCGAGCAGGCTCGCTCCCACAGTTGATCGCCGAACTATTCAGGAAATCGCCATGAGCTTTATCACCGATATCAAAACCTTCGCTGCGCTGGGCAGCGGTGTCATTGGCAGCGGTTGGGTCGCTCGCGCCCTCGCCCATGGCCTCGATGTGGTGGCGTGGGACCCGGCCCCCGGCGCCGAAGCGGCGCTGCGCAAACGCGTGGCCAATGCCTGGGGCGCGCTGGAGAAAAACGGTCTGGCGTCTGGCGCTTCGCAGGATCGTCTGCGCTTTGTAGCGACCATCGAAGAGTGCGTGCGCGATGCCGATTTCATTCAGGAAAGCGCCCCGGAACGTCTCGACCTGAAACTCGATCTGCACAGCAAAATCAGCGCCGCGGCCAAGCCCGATGCGTTGATCGGTTCGAGTACCTCGGGCCTGCTGCCGAGCGAATTCTACGAGAGTTCGACGCACCCGGAGCGCTGCGTGGTAGGCCACCCGTTCAACCCGGTTTATCTGCTGCCGCTGGTCGAAGTCGTGGGCGGCAAGAACACCGCGCCCGAGGCCGTTCAGGCAGCGATGAAAGTCTACGAATCCCTCGGTATGCGTCCGCTGCACGTGCGCAAAGAAGTGCCCGGATTCATCGCTGACCGCTTGCTTGAAGCGCTGTGGCGTGAGGCGCTGCACCTGGTCAATGACGGCGTGGCGACCACTGGCGAGATCGACGATGCGATCCGGTTTGGCGCTGGTTTGCGCTGGTCGTTCATGGGTACGTTCCTGACTTACACCCTGGCCGGTGGTGATGCAGGCATGCGCCACTTCATGTCGCAATTCGGCCCGGCGTTGCAGTTGCCGTGGACCTATCTGCCGGCGCCGGAGCTGACCGACAAGTTGATTGATGATGTGGTGGATGGCACCAGTGATCAGCTTGGCCGGCACAGCATTTCGGCGCTGGAACGCTATCGTGATGATTGCTTGCTGGCGGTGCTGGAGGCGGTGAAGACTACCAAGGAGAAGCATGGGATGAGTTTTAGCGAGTGATGCGTTTGCTTCATACCGCTGCCCTCACCCTAGCCCTCTCCCAGAGGTAGAGGGGACTGACCGAGTTGAATGTTCGAGCTACGCCGACCTGCACCACCGAGCCGAACTCAAGTTTTGAATAGCATAAAGATCGGCTCCCTTTCCCCCTCTCCCCCCTGGGGGAGAGGGCTGGGGTGAGGGGGTAGCTCTTGATCCTGACGACCCGCCAACTGCCGGAACCCAATCATGCCCAACCTCACCACCTACCAAACCAGAATCATCCCCGACTGGGTCGACTACAACGGCCACCTGCGCGACGCCTTCTACCTGCTGATTTTCAGCTACGCCACCGACGCCCTGATGGATCGCCTCGGCATGGACAGCAACAACCGCGAAGCCAGCGGGAATTCACTGTTCACCCTCGAACTGCACCTCAATTATCTGCACGAAGTGAAACTCGATACCGAGGTCGAAGTACGCACGCAAATCATCGGCCACGACAGCAAACGCCTGCACCTCTATCACAGCCTGCACAAGGTCGGTGATGACCAGGAACTGGCCGGCAACGAACAGATGCTGTTGCACGTCGATCTCGCCGGCCCACGTTCGGCACCTTTCAGCCCGGACACCCTGAGCCGCCTGCAAAGCATCGTCGCCGAGCAGAAAGACTTGCCTGCCCCCGCTTACATCGGCCGCGTCATCGCGCTGCCACCTGCAAGGTAAATCCATCGATCACAAGGAACCGCCATGAACACCGCTGCCGCTGTTGCCGACTTCCGTACTTATCCGTTGATCAGCGCGCTCGGTGGCGTGCAGACCTTGGCGGATCGCGTTGCCATTGAGTGGGCTGACGGGCGCGTCAGCCCGTTCCACCATATCTGGTTGCGGGACAACTGCCCGTGTCCACAGTGCGTCTATAACGTCACCCGCGAACAGGTCTTCGAGATTGTCGACGCCGCTGAAGACCTCAAACCAGCTGCCGCGCATATCGATACCCACGGCTGCCTGCGCATTGACTGGCAGGACGGCCACCTCAGTCGTTTCGATCCCGGCTGGTTGCGTGCTCACGCCTACGATGATGAATCCCGCGCCGAACGCTTGGCCGCCAAGGCCAAGCCTTATCTGTGGCACAGCGATTTGCAATTGCCGGTGTTCGAATACGCGACGCTGATGAACGACAACGCCGCCCTGCTGCAATGGCTGATCGCCTTACGCGACATCGGCCTGACCCAAGTGCGCGGCGTACCCACCGAACCCGGCTCGCTGAAGCTCATCGCCCAGCGCATTTCCTTTATTCGCGAGAGCAACTTCGGCGTGCTGTTCAACGTGCAATCCAAAGCCGATGCCGACAGCAATGCCTACACCGCTTTCAACCTGCCGTTGCACACCGACCTGCCCACTCGCGAGCTGCAACCTGGATTGCAATTTCTGCATTGCCTGGTGAATGACGCCGAGGGTGGCGAGAGTATTTTTGTCGATGGTTTTGCGATTGCCGATGCGTTGCGCAGCGAAGACCCGGCAGCGTTTCAGGCGCTGTGTGAAATACCCGTTGAGTTTCGCAACAAGGATCGTCATAGCGACTATCGCTGCCTGGCGCCGATCATTGCTCTGGATGCCTTGGGACGCGTGGCGGAAATTCGCATGGCGAACTTTCTGCGCGGCGCGTTCGATACGTCAGTGGAGCAAATGCCACGGTTGTATCGGGCTTATCGACGCTTCATTGCGATGACTCGCGAGCCACGGTTTCGGCTGATGCAACGGCTCAACCCCGGTGAGTTGTGGTGTTTTGATAACCGCCGCACATTGCATGCGCGCAATGCGTTTGACCCGGCCACCGGGGCGCGGCATTTTCAGGGCTGCTATGTCGACCGGGATGAATTGTTGTCGCGGATTCTGGTGCTGCAACGCTAGACCGCGTCATCGTTCTTCGCGAGCAGGCTCGCTCCCACATTCAACCTCATTCCCATGAAGGAACGCGGTCACCTGTGGGAGCGAGCCTGCTCGCGAAGGCGTCAGCAGCAACACACCGTTCTCTGATTCACAGGCAAAAAAACTCCGATCAAGCCGTGACAGGATCGGAGCTGAGGAGGGTACTGTTGAGGAGCTGCCAAGCGAGGGTGACCAAACCTTCGTGTTGCAAGCTGAGTTCAGTGTGCCCACTCCCTTGAGCGGCGAGTTAGCCGAAAACGACCTGTTCATAGCCGTCGCGGCCACTGCGACAAATCGCCCTTGCCGTGCCTCGGCATGCCTACCAGAATCGAGCCACGACCTCCGTTACCGAAGAAGGATGCGCGTCATGATGTATGCCGATTTGATCGATCAGGAAGATTTGTTGGGCCAGCTCAAGGCGTTGGGTATTCAAGTGCCCAGTGGCACGACCGCCGATCAGGCTTGCGAGTGCGCGGTGCGCGGTCTGGATAACGTTCGCGCGTTTGAACTGCGCAAGATGGTCAAGGACATGTACACCAGCGGCGCCAGTATTCAGCCGGCGGTGCGTCAGGCGATCGACAAACAGTTGTTGCCGGCCTTGGCGGACTACCAGCAAAGCCATAGCGCCTGACGTTGCTCACCTGATCGTTCCCACGCTCTGCGTGGGAATGCCTCAACGGACGCTCCGCGTTCGGCCTTTTGGGACGCAGAGCGTCCCGGGTTGCGTTCCCACGCAGAGCGTGGGAACGATCCTCATCAGAGCCTTACGCTGGCAAACGTCGATTCATTGCGCGCCTGACTCAACGCCGACATCGGCCCCGACAGCGGCGACATCACGATCGCCTGCGGCAGCGGCAGCATCGCCACTTGCTGGGTGGTGTTGGAGCCTACGCGCTCGTCACGCGGCGGAATGCCGAAGTACTCGCGGTAGCACTTGGAGAAGTGCGGCGTCGAGACGAAACCACACACCGACGCCACTTCGATGATCGACATCGGCGTCTGCTTGAGCAACTGCCGGGCGCGAATCAAACGCAGCTTCAAGTAGTAACGCGACGGCGAGCAGTGCAGGTATTTCTGGAACAGGCGCTCCAGCTGTCGACGCGACACGGCGACGTACACTGCCAATTCATCCAGGTCGATCGGCTCTTCCAGATTGGCTTCCATCAGCGCGACGATTTCCTGCAGCTTCGGCTGGTTGGTGCCGAGCATGTGCTTGAGCGGCACGCGCTGGTGATCCTGTTCGTTGCGGATACGTTCGTAGACGAACATCTCCGAGATCGCGGCGGACAGTTCACGGCCGTGATCGCGGCTGATCAGGTGCAGCATCATGTCCAGCGGTGCGGTGCCGCCGGAACTGGTGAAACGGTTACGGTCGAGGGTGAACAAGCGCGTGCTCATGGCCACGCGCGGGAAAGCTTCCTGCATCGCCGCCAGACATTCCCAGTGCACGCTGCAATCGAAACCGTCGAGCAACCCGGCGCAAGCCAGCGCCCAACTGCCGGTGCACACGGCGCCGAGGCGCTTGGACTGTCGCGCCTGGCTTTGCAGCCAGGAAACGTGTTCGCGGGTGACAGTGCGTTGGATACCGATGCCGCCGCAGACAATCACGGTGTCCAGCGGTGGCGCTTTGTGCATGGAAGCGTCGGGAGTGATTTGCAGACCGTCACTGGCCCACACCTGGCCGCCATCGACGGTGAGGGTGCTCCAGCGATACAGCTCGCGACCGGACAATTGGTTGGCCATGCGTAGAGGTTCTACTGCGGAGGCCAGAGAAATCAGCGTGAAATTGTCCAGCAGCAGAAAGCCGATAGATTGAGGCGCACGGTTCTGGGGTTGGGCCCCGGAGTTGAACGACGTCATCGCGGTATCTCCTCACACAAAGCGGGTGATGGCCTCAGGCGGAGGCTCTTGTTATTGCCAGCGTTCTCGCGTGGGAGACGGGCTTTGTTATGACAGAGCAATTGCCATGCCTAAAATTGAATGGCTGTTCAATAACTCCTGAAAACGACGTCGCGACGTGTCTATACGAGCCGTCCGACGAAAGGTGTTTCGAAGTGCCATTAGTGTTGTTGAGCGCCTTGCCCCGAGGGGTGTGAGCAAATCGGTAGCACTTGTGGGAACTGGCCTGCGCGCGATTGTCGGACAGTGTCACCGCAAGCACGGGTGACGGACGGTAGGAGAGCTGAGCGCGTGTAACAGGTGGGAAAGACTCTTATCTGATTACGACGCGCTAAAAGGTGGCGTGATTTATTGTCTGTGTTCACTTGGTGAGCAGTTTTGACTGGTCTGGCCCCTTCGCGAGCAGGCTCGCTCCCACAGTAGATCTCCAGTGAACACAAAATGTGTGAACGCCAGGGTCCAATGTGGGAGCGAGCCTGCTCGCGATTGGGGCAACGCGGTCTCAGCACTCAACCGCACTGACCGCCAACCCACCCCGCGATGTCTCTTTATATTTGTCATGCATATCCGCACCGGTATCACGCATGGTGCGGATCACCCGATCCAGCGAAATAAAATGCTGACCATCACCACGCAACGCCATCTGCGCCGCGTTGATCGCTTTCACCGCCGCAATCGCATTGCGCTCGATGCACGGCACTTGCACCAGGCCACCGACCGGATCGCAGGTCAGCCCAAGGTTATGTTCCAGGCCAATCTCCGCCGCGTTGCACAACTGCTCCGGCGTAGCGCCAAGAATCTCCGCCAGCCCCGCCGCCGCCATCGCGCACGCTGAACCGACCTCGCCCTGACAGCCAACTTCGGCGCCCGAGATCGACGCATTCTTCTTGCACAGAATCCCCACTGCCGCCGCACCGAGGAAGTAGTCGACCACGTTGGCGTCCGTCACCGCTTCGCTGAACTTCATAAAGTAGTGCAACACCGCCGGAATGATCCCCGCCGCGCCATTGGTCGGCGCCGTGACCATGCGCCCACCCGCCGCGTTTTCTTCATTAACAGCCAGCGCAAACAGATTGACCCACTCCATCGCGCTGAGCGTCGAGCCGATCACATTGGGCTTGCCCAACTCCTGAAGACTGCGGTGCAACTTCGCCGCGCGCCGCCGTACATTCAATCCGCCAGGCAGGATGCCTTCGTGTTTCAGCCCCTGCTCGACGCAGTCCTGCATCGCCCGCCACAGCTTCATCAGACCGGCGCGGATTTCTTCTTCACTGCGCCAGACCTTTTCGTTAGCCATCATCAGTTCGGCAACGCGCAGGTTGTTGTTCTTGCACAGCTCCAGCAGCTCGACCGCGCTGGAAAAGTCATAAGGCAATTCAGTGCGATCCAGATCGACCACGCCACTGGACGCCTGCGCTTGATCGACGACAAAACCGCCACCCACCGAATAGTAGGTGTCGCGATGCAGTTCGCCGTGATCGCCCTCGGCCACAATCGTCATGGCATTGGGGTGGAACGGCAGGTTCTCGTCGATCAGACGCATGTCCCTCGCCCAGACAAACGGCACCGCCAAACGACCATCCAATAACAGTGTGTGAGTTTCACGCAGGGCGTGAATGCGCGGGCCGATCTGCGACGGGTCGATTGCGTCCGGCCACTCGCCCATCAGCCCCATGATCACCGCGTTGTCGCTGCCGTGACCGATGCCGGTGGCCGAAAGCGAACCGTACAGCTGCACTTCGATCCGCCGCACCTGCTCCAGCTGATGCTTGCCCCTTAACGACTCGACGAACAACGCCGCCGCGCGCATCGGCCCGACGGTGTGGGAACTGGAAGGGCCGATGCCGATTTTGAACAGGTCGAAAACACTGATAGCCATTGCTGCAGAGCTCCTGAGGATACCGGTCCGGGGCGCAAAAGCGCCCGCTGGCGGAGCTGCTACGCTCAAGCTGCGATCCGCCGGAATGCCCGCATCATCAGGCTTTTGTCGGAGCGCACGGCGTCTGACACCGACGCACTCATGTCCACCAGCGCCGCGCCGTTTTCGTCCCGGTTTTTCGCCGTTTTTATACGGTTCAGAGGGCCATTCGGGGCTGAAAAAAGCTGTAAACGACGTCACTGACACTAGATACGACCATCCCTGTACTGGATACGACCCCCCCTGTAGGCGTCAGATTTTCACTGGTACATGATCGTTATGACTCGATTGCAAGGCGCCGTGGTAGAGCTGTCTCCAGAACGCCATCCAACCGCAACCTATAAGTGCGGTGGTCCACAGTCGGAACACTGCCAAAAAAAACACCAAGGAGTCCATCCATGAAAGGTTCCCCGTCGTTGTTGTTGGCCGCCATGCTGAGTCTGCCGTTACTGGCGCAAGCTGCAGAACCGGCGCAGTGCAGTACCGTGAATTTCTCCGATGTCGGCTGGACCGACATCACCGCCACCACCGCTACCACCTCTGTTGTGCTCAACGCCCTCGGCTACAAGACCAAGACCACCATGATTTCCGTGCCCGTCACCTACAAGTCGCTGGCCGACGGCAAGAACATGGACGTATTCCTCGGTAACTGGATGCCGACCATGGAAAACGACATCAAGGCCTATCGCGATGCCGGCACCGTGGAAACCGTGCGCACCAACCTCAAGGGCGCCAAGTACACCCTCGCCGTGCCGCAAGCCCTGTATGACAAAGGTCTGCATGACTTCGCCGACATCGCCAAATTCAAGAAAGAGCTCGACGGCAAGATCTACGGCATCGAGCCTGGCAACGACGGCAACCGTCTGATCCAGAGCATGATCGACAAGGACGCTTTCGGCCTGAAGACCGCCGGTTTCAAAGTCGTCGAATCCTCCGAAGCGGGCATGCTCTCGCAAGTGGATCGCGCGCAGAAACGCGACACCGCCGTGGTCTTCCTCGGCTGGGCGCCACACCCGATGAACAAGCGCTTCAAGATTCAATACCTGACCGGTGGCGATGATTTCTTCGGCCCCGATTTCGGTGCAGCGACCGTGGCGACCAACACCCGCAAGGGTTACGCCACGGAATGCAGCAACGTTGGTCAGTTGCTGAAGAACCTGGAGTTCACCGTCGACATGGAAAGCGAACTGATGGGCAACATCCTCGACGACAAGATGAAGCCTGACGCGGCCGCCAAGGCCTGGCTGAAAAAGAATCCACAAGTGCTCGATACCTGGCTCGCTGGCGTGACCACCATTGACGGTAAACCTGGCCTGGAGGCCGTGAAAGCCAAGATTGCTCAGTAATCGCTTATGCCGGACGGCTGCGGCCGTCCGGGCTGTTTATTTCCTTGCATGCGGACGTTCACTACCATGCTGATTGATCAGAAAATACCTTTAGGCCAGTACATCGCGGGCTTCGTTGAATGGTTGACGCAACACGGCGCCAACACCTTCGACGCAATCGCCGTGACCCTGGAAACGATGATCCACGGCGTGACGTTTGCGCTGACCTGGTTCAACCCACTGGTCTTGATTGGCCTGATTGCAATCATCGCCCATCTGATTCAACGCAAGTGGGGCCTGACCGCGTTTGTGGTCGCCTCCTTCCTGCTGATCCTTAATCTGGGGTACTGGCAGGAGACCATGGAAACCCTCGCCCAGGTCATGTTCGCGACCCTGGTCTGCGTGGTCATCGGCGTGCCGCTGGGCATCGTCGCCGCGCACAAACCGATGTTCTACACTGTCATGCGTCCGGTACTCGATCTGATGCAGACCGTACCGACCTTCGTTTACCTCATTCCGACCCTGACCCTCTTCGGGCTGGGTGTGGTCCCGGGCCTGATCTCCACGGTGGTGTTCGCCATCGCTGCGCCGATCCGCCTGACCTACCTGGGCATCCGCGATGTCCCGCAAGAACTGATGGACGCCGGCAAGGCCTTCGGCTGCTCGCGTCGCCAATTGCTCTCACGGATTGAACTGCCTCACGCCATGCCGAGCATCGCGGCCGGCATCACCCAGTGCATCATGCTGTCGCTGTCGATGGTGGTGATCGCCGCACTGGTCGGCGCCGACGGACTCGGCAAACCGGTGGTCAACGCACTGAACACTGCTGATATCGCCTTGGGCTTCGAAGCGGGCCTGGCGATCGTACTGCTGGCGATCATGCTCGACCGTATCTGCAAACAACCCGACGCTAAAGTAGGGGGTGACGCATGAGCATAATTCGCTTCGAAGACGTCGACGTAATCTTCTCCAAGGATCCACGCGAGGCGCTCAAGCTGCTGGATCAGGGCATGACCCGCAACGAGATACTGAAGAAGACCGGACAGATTGTCGGCGTGGAAAAAGCCACGCTGGATATCAACAAAGGCGAGATCTGCGTGCTGATGGGCCTGTCCGGTTCCGGCAAGTCGAGCCTGCTGCGCTGCATCAACGGCCTCAACACCGTGAGCCGCGGCAAGCTGTTCGTCGAGCATGAAAACCGCCAGATCGATATCGCGTCGTGCACCCCGGCCGAGCTGAAAATGATGCGTACCAAACGCATCGCCATGGTGTTCCAGAAGTTCGCCCTGATGCCGTGGCTGACGGTGCGCGAGAACATCAGTTTCGGTCTGGAAATGCAGGGCCGTCCGGAGAAAGAACGCAAGAAACTGGTCGATGAAAAACTCGAACTGGTCGGCCTCACCCAATGGCGCAACAAGAAGCCTGACGAACTCTCCGGCGGCATGCAGCAGCGTGTCGGTCTGGCGCGGGCACTGGCGATGGACGCCGATATTCTGCTGATGGACGAACCGTTCTCGGCGCTCGACCCGCTGATCCGTCAGGGTCTGCAGGATGAACTGCTGGAACTGCAACGCAAGCTGAGCAAGACCATCGTCTTCGTGAGCCATGACCTCGACGAGGCGCTCAAACTGGGTAGCCGCATCGCGATCATGAAAGACGGCCGGATCATCCAGTACAGCGTGCCGGAAGAGATCGTGCTGAACCCGGCGGACGATTATGTGCGCACGTTCGTGGCGCACACCAATCCGCTCAACGTGCTTTGCGGGCGCAGCCTGATGCGCACACTGGACAAGTGCAAACGCATCAACGGTTCGGTGTGTCTCGATCCGGGCGGCGATTCGTGGCTGGACCTGGCCGAAGGCAACACCATCAAAGGCGCACGGCAGAATGGTTCGGTGCTGAACCTGCAGAACTGGGCACCGGGGCAAGCGGTGGAAGGCCTGGAGCGCAAGCCGACACTGGTGGACTCGAACATCGGTATGCGTGATGCACTGCAGATTCGTTATCAGACCGGCAACAAGCTGGTGCTGCACGATGACAATCATGTGGTGGGGATCTTGGGCGACAGCGAGTTGTATCACGCGTTGCTGGGCAAGAATCTCGGTTAAGGCGGGATAAAAAAAGGGATCGCGGTGAGCGATCCCTTTTTTATTGGGTCAGGAAAAAAGCCCCTCACCCTAGCCCTCTCCCGGAGGGAGAGGGGACCGACCGGGGGATGCTGCAGATCTACACCGACCTGATCTTGCTTCACCGAATCCATAATCGACTCGATCTTTCAGGTCGATGTACAACGCCAGACACCTCGGTCAGCTCCCTCTCCCTTGGGGAGAGGGTTGGGGTGAGGGGGCTTTTGACTTTAGCTATACACCCGGCCAAGGAGCTGCCGATGGCTTTCAAACTGATCGAGCACATCCCGCGTGATCTGATCCTGCGTGAAGCCCATCAGGTCGTAATCCTGGCTGCCGTTGTGCAGATACACTTCAGCGCGGTAGTAACGCTGACGCGCTTCATCGGACTGCGCCGATTCGGTCGGGGTCGCCAGATAGCCGTCCAGGCTCACTTCGTAAACGAAAGGGTTGCCCTCTTCCATCTCAACGCGCACACCCATGCAACGCTTGGATTTACCCAACAGCGTCTGCACTTCCAGACCCTGCGCACGCATCTGCGCGGTGGCATCTTCCAGCGCCGGGCTGACCTGCTTGTCCATGAAACGCTGCACCACCGATTGGCTCGGTTGCAGGTCCAGTTGCGTCAGACGCTCGCTGAAACCACGACGACCGCGCTCCGCCAGTTGCGCCTGCTCCTGTTCGATCTGCACGTCCTGGCGCATCGCCTTGTGCAGGCCGAACATGAAGAACACCAGCACCACCGAGAACGGCAGACCGGCCAGCACCACCATGGTTTGCATGGCTTCGAAGTTACCGGCAAACAGCAGACCGATGGTCACCAGGGTGATCACCACCGACCAGAAGATCCGCAGCCAGTGCGGCGCATCTTCATCGACGTTGCCGCCCTTGCAGGACAGATTCGCCATCATCACCGCGCCGGAGTCGGCCGGGGTCAGGAACAGCACGAAGCCAACAAAGATCGACACACCGATGACGACTTTCGACGCCGGGTAGTGCTCAAGCAATTGATAGATCGCCATCGACGGCTGTTCCAGCGCCGTCTTGCCCAACTCAACCGCCCCCTGGTTCATCACCAGATCCAGCGCCGAGTTACCGAAGATCGACAGCCAGGCCAAGGTGAAGCCCAGCGGAATCAGCAGCACGCCAGCCACCAGTTCACGCACGGTACGACCACGGGAGATACGCGCGATGAACATGCCGACGAATGGCGCCCAGGAAATCCACCACGCCCAGTAGAACAGGGTCCACAGGCCCATCCAGCGCTCGGACTTGGCGTTGTCGCCCTCGTACACATAAAGGTCGAAGGTTTTCAGCACGATGCCATTGAGGTAGTCACCGATGTTCTGCACGAAGCCGTTGAGCAGGTGCAGGGTCGGCCCGAACAGCAGGACGAAAATCAGCAGACCGCTGAACAGCACGATGTTCAGGTTGGACAGACGACGGATGCCGTTTTCCACGCCGGACACGGCAGCGATGGTCGCCACGGTGCTCATCACGATGATCACGATCAACAGGTTAGTGTTGCTGTGTTCCATGCCGAACAGGTTTTCAAGGCCCGAGGACACTTGCAGCGAACCAATCCCCAGGTTGGTCACCAGACCCAGCAGGGTCACGAACATGCCGAAGCCGTCCACCGCGTGACCGGCCGCGCCCTTGACCCAACGCTCGCCGACCAGCGGATACAGCGCCGAACGCAGGGCCAGCGGCTGGTTATGACGGTAAGCAAAGTACGCCACGGCCAGACCGACCAGTGCGTAGATCGCCCAGCCGTGCAGGCCCCAGTGCAGGAACGTCAGCTGTACAGCCTGACGCGCGGCCATGTTGGTGGCCGATGCGCCTTCCGGTGGATTGAAGTAGTGATCCAGTGGCTCGGATGCGCCGAAGTACAGCAGCGAAATACCGATACCCGACGAGAACAGCATCCCCGCCCAGGCGCCGTAACTGAAATCCGGGGTGTCGTCCTTGCTGCCCAGTTTGAGTTTGCCGTACGAGGAAAACGCCAGGCCCACCACAAACACCAGGTAGGCGGCGATAACCACCATGTAGTACCAGCCGAAGCTGCGCGACAACCAGGCCTGAGCGATACCCAACAGTCTGCCGGCCTCTTGCGGGGCGATAATCAGAATGGCGGTCAACAACAGAATCAGCGCGGTAGAGGTGTAAAACACCCAACCGTTGACCGTCACCTTCTCGGGCGGGGTCTTTATAAGCGAGGCAGAACTCATGGCACAAATGCTCCAGGCAGTGCGAGAGAAGAACACAAGGCAACACGGAACCCGACCAATCGGTTAGTTGGCAGCCGACCGGCGGGTGATATAAAGACACCCCGAAAAATGCCCGAACCTGCCGAAATGGCGCTGCGAATCGCTTTCGTGGCCGAAGGTGGACGGACGTTCATCCGAAACCTGGCCCTGAGCGTCTTGCCCTTTCAACACGTCCATCGAATCGCGAACCGCGCCATGCCCCACGCAGGTTTCGAGCTGTTTCGGATGTCGGTTTTATCGCCACTTACACGTAGGAAAAATCTGTAGGCAGCGACGATTTGTCGCAGATCTTATTCTTTGTTGATTGAACGTTCAATCAAAACAAAATAGACTGGCCGTCAATCCGATAGGCGTGATTCGCCGCTCGGAAGGCCTAAGGAGATGTGCAAGATGCCCAAGGTCGGTATGCAACCCATCCGCCGCCAACAACTGATCGAAGCCACTTTGCAGGCGGTCGATCAGGTCGGAATGGGGGACGCCAGCATTGCGCTGATCGCCCGTTTGGCCGGTGTCTCGAATGGCATCATCAGTCATTACTTTCAGGACAAGAACGGCCTGATTGCCGCCACGATGCGGTATCTGATGACAGCCCTCAGCGAGAGCGTCACCGCGCGCCGTCAGGCGCTGGCAGATGACAGCCCACGGGCGCATCTGCAGGTGATCATCGAAGGCAACTTCGACGCCAGCCAGGTCAATGGCCCGGCAATGAAAACCTGGCTGGCCTTCTGGGCCACCAGCATGCACCAGCCGTCTTTGCACAGGTTGCAGCGGATCAACGATCACCGTCTGTATTCCAACCTGTGCTGCGAGTTCCGCCGTGTGTTGCCGCTCGAAGATGCGCGCACCGCAGCGCGTGGCCTGGCAGCGTTGATTGACGGCTTGTGGTTGCGCGGCGCTTTGTCGGGAGATGCTTTCGACACGGCGCAGGCGCAACAGATCGCTTACGAATACATGGATTTCCAATTGGCCAAGAAGGTGAGCTAGAGCACACAGAAAACGCTCGGCCCCTGAACGCCACCGCAGCCTCACCGCGGTGGTCAACGCCAACCACCAATGCACTTGCGAGGACACTATGGCCCGTTTCGAACTGCAAAAACTTTACATCGATGGCGCGTACTCCGACGCCGGCAGCGATGCCACCTTCGAAGCCATCAACCCGGCTAACGGTGAAGTCCTCGCACTGGTGCAACGTGCGACCAAGGAAGACGTCGAGCGCGCCGTGGTCAGCGCTGAAAAGGGCCAGAAAATCTGGGCTGCGATGACCGCCATGGAGCGTTCGCGCATCCTGCGTCGTGCCGTCGACATCCTGCGCGAGCGCAACGATGAACTGGCCGCACTGGAAACTCTGGACACCGGTAAATCCTTCTCCGAAACCAAGTACGTCGACATCGTCACCGGCGCTGACGTGCTGGAATACTACGCAGGCCTGGTGCCGGCCATCGAAGGCGAGCAGATCCCGCTGCGTGACACTTCGTTCGTCTACACCCGTCGCGAGCCACTGGGCGTGGTTGCCGGTATCGGCGCGTGGAACTACCCGATCCAGATCGCGCTGTGGAAATCCGCTCCAGCCCTGGCGGCCGGTAACGCGATGATCTTCAAGCCAAGCGAAGTCACCTCGCTGACCACCCTGAAACTGGCCGAGATCTACACCGAAGCCGGCGTTCCAAACGGTGTGTTCAACGTACTGACCGGCAGCGGCCGTGAAGTCGGCACTTGGCTGACCGAGCACCCGCGCATCGAAAAAATCTCCTTCACCGGCGGCACCGACACCGGCAAGAAGGTCATGGCCAGCGCTTCGGCTTCGTCGCTGAAAGACGTGACCATGGAACTGGGCGGCAAGTCCCCGCTGATCATCTGCGACGACGCCGACCTCGATCGCGCTGCCGACACCGCGATGATGGCCAACTTCTACAGCTCCGGTCAGGTCTGCACCAACGGCACTCGCGTGTTCGTACCGGCGCACCTGAAAGCCGCTTTCGAAGCCAAGATCGTTGAACGCGTTGCACGCATCCGCGTTGGCAACCCGGAAGACGAAAACACCAACTTCGGCCCGCTGGTCAGCTTCGCGCACATGGAAAGCGTGCTGGGCTACATCGCCAAAGGTAAAGAACAAGGCGCTCGCGTGCTGTGCGGCGGCGATCGTCTGACCGACGGCGAATTCGCCAAAGGCGCGTTCGTGGCTCCAACCGTGTTCACCGATTGCACCGACGACATGACCATCGTCCGCGAAGAAATCTTTGGCCCAGTGATGGCGATCCTCTCCTACGAAACCGAAGAAGAAGTGATCCGCCGCGCCAACGACACCGACTTCGGCCTGGCCGCCGGTATCGTCACCAAAGACCTGAACCGCGCCCACCGCGTGATTCATCAACTGGAAGCCGGTATCTGCTGGATCAACGCCTGGGGCGAGTCCGACGCAAAAATGCCGGTCGGCGGTTACAAGCAGTCGGGTGTTGGCCGTGAGAACGGCATCAGCTCGCTGAACAACTTCACCCGCATCAAATCGGTACAGGTCGAGCTGGGCGATTACGTCTCGGTGTTCTAAGACCCGAGTCTTGTATTGCTCGTGAGGCCGTCTTCGCGAGCAGGCTCGCTCCCACAGGAGATCCCATTCCAATGTGGGAGCGAGCCTGCTTGCGAATCGAGTGCAAAGCACTCGTCAGGCCCGACCTGACCACATCTAAAGAGGGTGCATTCAATGTCCCAAGAATTCGATTACATCATCATCGGTGCCGGCTCGGCCGGTAACACCCTGGCGACCCGTCTGACTGAAGACGCTGGCGTCACCGTTCTGCTGCTCGAAGCAGGCGGCCCGGACTACCGTTTCGACTTCCGCACGCAAATGCCGGCTGCCCTGGCATTCCCGCTGCAAGGTCGTCGCTACAACTGGGCGTACGAAACCGATCCAGAGCCACACATGGACGGTCGTCGGATGGAATGCGGTCGCGGCAAAGGCCTTGGCGGTTCTTCGCTGATCAACGGCATGTGCTACATCCGTGGTAACGCGATGGACTACGACGGCTGGGCAAAATTGCCAGGTCTGGAAAACTGGTCGTACCTCGACTGCCTGCCGTACTTCCGCAAAGCGGAAACCCGCGACATCGGCCCGAACGATTACCACGGTGGCGAAGGCCCGGTCAGCGTGACCACGCCGAAGGCTGGCAACAACCCGCTGTTCCACGCCATGGTTGAAGCCGGCGTACAGGCCGGTTATCCGCGCACCGAAGACTTGAACGGTTACCAGCAGGAAGGCTTCGGCCCGATGGACCGCACCGTGACGCCGAACGGCCGTCGTGCTTCCACCGCCCGTGGCTACCTCGACACCGCTAAAAAGCGTTCGACCCTGACCATCGTCACCCACGCCCTGACCGACAAGATTCTGTTCGAAGGCAAGCGTGCGGTTGGCGTGCGTTACCTGGTCGGCGACGCCGAAGAGCGCGTTGAAGTCAAAGCGCGCAAAGAAGTCCTGCTGTGCTCCGGCGCCATCGCTTCGCCGCAGATTCTGCAGCGCTCCGGTGTCGGCCCTGCCGAACTGCTGAAGTCGCTCGACATCCCGGTCGTTCACGACCTGCCGGGCGTCGGTGAAAACCTGCAGGATCACCTTGAGCTATACCTGCAATACGCTTGCACTCAGCCGGTTTCGCTGTACCCGTCGCTGCTCTGGTACAACCAGCCAGCCATCGGTGCCGAGTGGCTGTTCAACGGCACCGGCATCGGCGCCAGCAACCAGTTCGAAGCCGGCGGTTTCATCCGTTCGCGTCCGGAATTCGAATGGCCGAACATTCAGTACCACTTCCTGCCGGTAGCGATTAACTACAACGGCAGCAACGGTGTGAAAGAGCACGGTTTCCAGGCGCACATGGGCTCCATGCGTTCGCCAAGCCGTGGTCGCATCCAGGCCAAGTCGAAAGACCCGCGCCAGCACCCGAGCATCCTGTTCAACTACATGGCCACTGAGCAAGACTGGCAGGAATTCCGCGACGGCATCCGCCTGACCCGTGAAATCATGCAGCAGCCGGCACTCGACGCCTTCCGTGGCCGCGAAATCAGCCCGGGCATCGAAGTGCAAACCGATGAGCAGCTGGACAAGTTCATCCGCGAGCACGCCGAAACTGCGTTCCACCCGTCCTGCTCGTGCAAGATGGGCACCGACGAGATGGCTGTGGTGGATGGCGAAGGTCGCGTGCACGGCATGCAGAGCCTGCGTGTGGTCGATGCCTCGATCATGCCGATCATCACCACCGGCAACCTGAACGCGCCGACGATCATGATCGCCGAGAAAATCGCCGACAAGATCCGTGGCCGCCAGCCACTGCCGCGCAGCACCGCTGCTTACTATGTAGCGGGCGATGCGCCGGTGAAGGGCAAGCCGATGCGTGATATCACCCCGGCTGCTCAGTAGCCTGAAGTGATCGTTCCCACGCTCTGCGTGGGAATGCATCCCGTGACGCTCTGCGTCACACAGCGGACGCAGAGCGTCCATGGCGGCGTTCCCACGCAGAGCGTGGGAACGATCTCCTGCCTCGCACAGTAAATCCCCCTACACCCCCTCTTCACTTGATCCTACCCCCACGCAGGCCTACTCTAGACCTCGCGCAACCGTTTCACCCCCTCCCCGCCGCTGCTCTACCGCTTCCCCCTGACAAGGAGGTTCCCGAATGTTCGATTTCCACCCCCAGCTCAAGCAGCGCTTCGCTGCCTTGCGCACGGGCGCTGAGTTTTTTTCCCTGCGATACGTACGCGAATCCGGGCAGTACCTGTCGGTGCGTAAAAACGTCGCCGAACCGCCGAGCCTGAGCCGCGACGAAGGGGCGATGCTCACCGTGCGCGTCAACGGCGTTGAGGCCTACGCGGCAACCAACGACCTCTCGCAACAAGGTCTGCAGGCCGCCCTCGAACGCGCCGAGCTGCAAGCGCGCCGGCTCAAGCCGCACGCCTTGCTCGACCTGCGCGATCAGCCAGTGTCCAGCGATCGCGCTGATTACTTTTCGCCCAATCTCGAACAACCCTTCCCGTCCCTGAGCGAATGCTTTGAGTTGCTCGGTGCGGAATCCGCCTCGGTGCCAAAGGATGAGCGCCTGGTGAACTGGGAAGTGAGCATCGGCATCACCCACGTCGAACAGATCTATCTGAGCAGCGCCGGGGCTGAATTGCGCCAGGCCCAGCGCTTCGTCTACCCGGGCCTCGACGTAACCGCCTACGACGGCAACGACAGCCAGACCCGCAGCCTCGGCCGCGAGAACTTCGGCCAACAGGGCGGCGCTGACGTGATCAGCCGCTGCGGCCTGATCGGCGCCGGTCCGCAGGTCGCCGATCAGGCCCTGCAACTGCTACTCGCGCCGAACACCCCGCAAGGCCCGCGCGACCTGCTGTTGATGCCGGACCAGATGATGCTGCAGATCCACGAATCCATCGGCCACCCGCTGGAACTCGACCGCATCCTCGGCGACGAGCGCAATTACGCCGGCACCAGTTTCGTCAAAGCCAGCGACTTCGGCAGCCTGCAATATGGCTCGAAACTGCTCAACGTGACCTTCGATCCGGGCATTCCCGAAGAACTGGCCAGCTATGGCCACGATGACGACGGCAGCAAAGCGAGCAAACAATTCCTGATCCGCGATGGCCTGTTGCTGCGTCCGCTGGGCGGTGCGCTGTCGCAATACCGTGCCGGGATGGATGGCGTCGCCAACAGCCGCGCCTGCGGCTGGAACCGCGCGCCGATCGACCGCATGGCCAACCTCAATATCGAACCGGGCGACCAGCCGCTTGAGCAGTTGATCAAAGGCATCGAGCACGGCATTTTGATGAGCACCAACCGCTCGTGGTCGATTGACGATGCGCGCAACAAATTCCAGTTCGGCTGCGAATGGGGTCAGTTGATCGAAAACGGTGAACTCAAAGGCGTGGTGAAAAATCCGAACTACCGGGCGATTTCCGCGCACTTCTGGAAAAGCCTGCGCGCCGTCGGCGACGCCAACACCGTCAAGGTGCTGGGCACGCCGAACTGCGGCAAGGGCGAACCGAACCAGGTGATCCGCGTTGGCCACGCTTCGCCGGCCTGCGTATTCAGCAATATTGATGTGTTTGGGGGAGACGCCTGATGAGCATTTCGAAGAGTCAGTCCGACGCCTTCAAGGTCATGGTCAATTGGCTGCGCGACAGCGTGCGCGAGCCGGAACAGTTCACCCTCAGCTTCGCCGCCGAATCGTCGGCGTTCGTGCGTTTCAATCACGCCAAGGTGCGGCAGGCCGGGCAAGTGCAGCAGACCAACATCGTTCTGAAACTGATCAACGACGGGCGTCATGCCGACCTGCAAGTCACCCTGTCCGGTGATCAGGAAGGCGATCTGCAACGCCTCGCCGAAGGCCTGCAACAACTGCGCGAAACCCTGCCGTTGCTGCCGCAGGATCCGTACCTGCTGCTCAATCACAACGGCTGGCAGAGTCAGAACGTGCAGGAGCATCCGCTGCCGGATACCGAACAGGTTGTCGATGAAATCTGTGCCGCTGCCGAAGGTCTGGATCTGGTCGGCTTTTATGCTGCCGGCCCGATCAGCCGTGGTTTCGCCAGTTCTTCAGGCGCATTTGGCTGGCATCAGGCCAACAGCTTCAACTTCGACTTCAGCCTGTTCCACGACAATGGCGAAGCGGTGAAAGCCAGCTACGCCGGGCATGACTGGAGCAGCGAAGGCTTCGCCAAGCGCTTCGGCCAGGCACGCGAGCAACTGGAGTTTCTCGGCCGCCCGCTGCGCACCTTGGCGCCGGGGCAGTACCGCGCCTATCTGGCACCGGCGGCGCTGGAAGAAATCATGGGCATGCTGAGCTGGGGCGGTTTCTCGGCGCAGTCGATTGCCAGCAAAAGCAGCCCGTTGCAGAAGTTGTATGTCGGTGATCAGGCGTTCAGCCCGCTGGTGTCGCTGGATGAGAAAGTCAGTGAATCGTTGAGCCCGGCGTTTTCCGGCGAAGGTTACCCGCGCAGCGATCTGCGGCTGATCGTCGAAGGCAAGGCCGGCGATCAACTGGTCGGCTCGCGCAGTGCGGCCGAATACGGTCTGACCGCCAACGGCGCCGGCGGTGGTGAAATGCCGAGTGCGTTGAACATGGCGGCGGGCGATCTGTCGCAAGCAGAGATCCTCAAGCAGTTGGGCACCGGGCTGTACATCAGCAACCTGTGGTACCTGAACTACTCGGATCAACCGGCGGCACGCATGACCGGCATGACCCGTTTCGCGACTTTCTGGGTCGAGAACGGCGAGATCCAGGCGCCGGTGAGCACCATGCGCTTTGATGACAGTGCTTACAGCCTGCTCGGTTCGCAGCTGGAAGCGTTGACCGCCGAGCGTGAGTTGCTGCTGTCGGCGAGTACGTATAGCCAGCGCAATACCTCCTCGGCGTTGCTGCCGGGGGCACTGGTGAGCCGACTCACGCTCACCCTCTGACAGCGATCGTTCCCACGCTCTGCGTGGGAATGCAGCCCGGGACGCTCTGCGTCCCAGCCAAAAGCGGACGCGGAGCGTCCGTTGAGGCATTCCCACGCAGAGCGTGGGAACGATCATCAAACAGACAACAAGAGGTTCCATGCCCAACCGCCCGCCTCTCGACGCCATCACCGCACGCTGGTTGCCGTGGGTCGTCGCCATTGCCTTCTTCATGCAGTCCCTCGACGGGACCATCCTCAACACCGCCCTGCCCGCCATGGCCCGCGATCTGGCCGAAGACCCCTTGCGCATGCAGGGCGTGATCATCGCCTACATGCTCACCGTGGCCTTGCTGATCCCCGCCTCAGGCTGGATCGCCGATCGCTTCGGCACCAAGAAAATCTTCTTCGGCGCGATCCTGCTGTTCAGTTTCGGCTCACTGCTTTGTGCACTGTCGAGCAGTCTGAGCATGCTGATTGGCGCCCGCGTCATTCAGGGTCTGGGCGGTGCGCTGATGCTGCCGGTCGGGCGGCTGGTCGTCCTGCGCGCTTACCCAAGATCCGAACTGGTGCGGATCATGGGTTTCATCACCATCCCCGGCCTGCTCGGCCCGCTGATCGGCCCGACCATGGGCGGCTGGATGGTCGAGTACCTGACGTGGCACTGGATCTTCCTGATCAACCTGCCGGTCGGCGTGATCGGTTGCTACTCGGTGTGGAAATTCATTCCCGACCTGCGCGGCACCGAGCGCACGCGCTTCGATAGTCTGGGTTTCCTGCTGTTTGGCGCGGCGATGATCCTGATCACCATCGCCATGGAAGGTCTCGGCGAATTGCACTTGCCGCACCTGCGCGTGATGTTGCTGCTGTTCGGCGGCATGGCCTGTCTGGCGGCGTACTGGTTGCGCGCCGGGCACATCGAAAACCCGCTGTTCGCACCGTCGCTGTTCAAGACCCGCACCTTTGCCGTCGGTATTCTCGGCAACCTCTTCGCGCGTTTGGGCAGCGGTGCTCTGCCGTTTCTGGTGCCATTGCTGTTGCAAGTGGCGCTGGGCTATTCGCCGTCGCAAGCGGGGATGAGCATGCTGCCGCTGGCGGCGGCGGCGATGATCGCCAAGTGGGTCGCGCGGCCGCTGATCGAGCGGCTCGGTTATCGCATCGTCCTCACCGGCAACACGCTGGCGCTGGGGATCATGCTGGCGAGCATGGGCCTGGTCAGCGAGCAGACGCCGTACTGGCTGCTGCTGTGCCTGCTGGCGATTCTCGGCGCGATCAACTCGCTGCAATTCACCGCGATGAACACCGTGACGCTGATTGATCTGGACGATGCCAGCGCCAGCAGCGGCAACAGCTTGCTCTCGGTGGTGGCGCAGTTGTCGCTGAGTCTCGGGGTGGCGTGCGCCGGTGCGTTGCTCGGCGGGTTTACAGCAGAGGTCGGTAACGATGGCGTCGAGACCGTGCTCGGTGCGTTCCAGCTGACCTTCGTCACCGTCGGCATCATGGCAATGCTCGCCGCGACAATCTTCTCGCAACTGTCGAAAGAAGACGGTCGGCGCGCCAAACGCCCGGAAGAACACATCGAACATTAACCACTGTTCGTCCAGAACTTTCGAAGAAAGTGGCACGGGGCTGCTACACTGCGCGACATTTTGTTTTGCAGGCCAGTCCCGTGACCACCATCGCCACCGCTTTTAATACTCTGCCGCTGTCCGCCGCCATGCTGGCTAACCTCGAATCCCTCGGTTATGCCCAGATGACGCCGATCCAGGCGCAGAGCTTGCCGGTGATCCTCAAGGGGATGGACCTGATCGCCCAGGCCAAGACCGGCAGCGGCAAGACCGCCGCGTTCGGCATCGGCCTGCTCAACCCGATCAACCCGCGCTACTTCGGTTGCCAGGCACTGGTGATCTGCCCGACGCGTGAGCTGGCCGACCAGGTCGCCAAGGAAATCCGTCGTCTGGCCCGTGCCGAAGACAACATCAAGGTCCTGACCCTGTGCGGCGGCGTGTCGTTCGGCCCGCAGATCGCTTCGCTGGAACACGGCGCGCACATCATCGTCGGCACCCCGGGCCGTATCCAGCAGCACCTGCGCAAGGGTTCGCTGGTCCTCGATGGCCTGAACACGCTGATCCTCGACGAAGCCGACCGCATGCTCGACATGGGTTTCTACGACGCCATCGAAGACATCATCATCAAGACCCCGGAACGTCGTCAGACCCTGCTGTTCTCCGCGACTTACCCGGTGGGCATCAAACAACTGGCGTCGAAATTCATGCGTGATCCGCAAACGGTGAAAGCCGAAGCGTTCCACGATGACACGCAGATCGAGCAGCGTTTCTACGAGATTTCCCCGGAAGACCGCATGAGCGCAGTGACCAAAGTCCTGCACCACTTCCGTCCGGCGTCCTGCGTGGCGTTCTGCTTCACCAAGCAGCAGGTTCAGGAAACCGTCGATCACCTGACCGCCAAAGGCATTTCCGCCGTCGGCCTGCACGGCGATCTGGAACAGCGTGACCGCGACCAGGTGCTGGCGATGTTCGCCAACCGCAGCACTTCGGTACTGGTCGCCACCGACGTCGCCGCCCGTGGTCTGGACATCGATGCGCTGGACATGGTGATCAACGTCGAACTGGCGCGTGATTCGGAAATCCACATTCACCGCGTCGGCCGTACCGGTCGCGCTGGCGAGAAAGGCATCGCGATCAGTCTGGTTGCGCCGGGTGAAGCGCACCGCGCGCAAGCCATCGAACAACTGCAGAAATCGCCGTTGAACTGGGATCAGGTCGATAACCTCAAGTCCCAGGGCCTCGCCCCGCTGCAGCCGCCGATGACCACGCTGTGTATCGGTGCTGGCCGTAAAGACAAGGTTCGTCCGGGCGACATTCTCGGTGCATTGACTGGCGACGCCGGCATTCCCGGTGCACAGGTGGGCAAGATCGCGATCTTCGATTTCCAGGCTTACGTGGCGGTTGACCGCACCGTGGCCATGCAGGCCTTGCAGCGTCTGAACGACGGCAAGATCAAGGGCCGTTCGCTGCGCGTACGCATTTTGTAAACGATCTTCCATTTAACGAAGATCCCCTGTGGGAGCGAGCCTGCTCGCGAAGGCAATCTGTCAGCCAACATCAATGTTGAATGACACACCGCTTTCGCGAGCAGGCTCGCTCCCACAGTTTGTTTTGTTGCGACCCACCATGAGGACACCGTTTTGCGCTCTACCGAAGTCGTGATCATTGGCGCTGGCGCCGCTGGGTTGATGTGTGCACTGACCGCCGCCGGGCGTGGGCGTCAGGTATTGCTGCTTGACCACGCGAACAAGGCCGGCAAGAAAATCCTGATGTCGGGCGGTGGCCGCTGCAATTTCACCAACATGTACACCGAGCCGAGCAATTTCCTCTCGCAGAACCCGCACTTCTGCAAATCCGCACTGGCGCGCTACACCCAGTGGGATTTCATCGGCATGGTCGGCAAACACGCCGTGCCGTACCACGAGAAAAAACTCGGCCAGTTGTTCTGCGATAACAAATCCAGCGACATCCTTGGCATGCTGCTGGACGAATGCGATCAGGCCGGTGTCGAGTTGCATCTGGACACGTCGATCCAGACCATCGAGAAAGTCGAGAACGGTTACCTGCTCGACACCACCCTAGGCCAGGTTCAATGCCAGTCGCTGGTGATCGCCACGGGCGGCTTGTCGATCCCGACGCTGGGTGCCACCGGGTTCGGCTATCAGGTCGCCAAACAGTTCGGCCACGAGCTGCTGCCGACCCGCGCCGGGCTGGTGCCGTTCACCATCACCGATCAGCTCAAGGAGCTCTGCACCGAGTTGTCCGGGACGTCAGTGGATTGTCTGGTCAGCTGCAACGATCAGAGCTTTCGCGAGAACATCCTCTTCACTCACCGTGGCCTCAGTGGCCCGGCGATTTTGCAGATTTCCTCGTTCTGGGAATCCGGCGACACCGTGGAGATCAACCTGCTGCCGGATCACGACGCGGCGAGCTGGCTGCAACAGCAAGTGGCCGAGCGCCCGAACAGCGAATTGAAAACTCTGCTCGGTGAGATTTTCACCAAGAAAATGGCCAATCTGCTGGCGGACAACTGGTTTGCGTCCAAGCCGATGAAGCAGTACACCCACGCCGAACTGGCGGAAATCGCCGAGAAGCTCGGCAGCTGGAAAGTCGTGCCAGCGGGGACTGAGGGTTATCGCACCGCCGAAGTGACCCTCGGCGGCGTTGATACCCGTGAAGTGTCGTCCAAGACCATGGAATCACTGAAAAGCCCTGGCCTGTATTTCATCGGTGAAGTGCTCGACGTCACCGGGCATCTGGGCGGCTTCAACTTCCAGTGGGCCTGGGCCTCCGGCTACGCCGCCGCGCAATACGCCTGATCCAAACTCAAACACAAAACCCAGTGGGAGCGAGCCTGCTCGCGAATGCGGTGTACCAGTCGACATCAATGTTAAATGACACTCCGCTTTCGCGAGCAGGCTCGCCCCCACAGTGGTTTGTGGTGTAAGTAAAAGGAACACTTTTTGCTGTCAGATGTGATCGGCGCCATTGCGTCGGCGTCATTACTGGCTCAATTTAGCGGCATCGCCTCGGAAGGCCTTCGCACTTCATGTCCTCGACCTCGTTTCGTCAGTCTTTGCGGCGCCTGTGGGCGCTGGATAAATTCAGCTACAGCGTGCGGGTGTTCATCGCCCTGACCGGCAGCATGGCGCTGTGCTGGTATCAGGATGAAATGGGCCTGCTGATCCCGTTGTTCCTGGGGATTATCGCCAGCGCCCTGGCCGAGACCGACGACAGTTGGCAGGGCCGCCTCAATGCCCTCGCGGTGACGCTGGTGTGTTTCAGTATCGCCGCGCTGTCGGTGGAATTGCTCTTCCCCTACCCCATCGTGTTTGCCATTGCTTTGGCGCTGGCCAGTTTCGGCCTGACCATGCTCGGTGCGCTCGGCGAGCGTTATGGCGCGATTGCCTCGGCGACGCTGATTCTGTCGGTGTACACGATGATCGGTGTTGACCAGCGCGGTGGCGCGGTCACCGACTTCTGGCACGAGCCGATGCTGCTGGTCGCCGGTGCGGCGTGGTACGGCTTGCTCTCGGTGGTGTGGCAGGCGCTGTTTTCCAACCAGCCGGTGCAGCAAAGTCTGGCGCGATTATTCCGTGAGCTGGGCTTTTACCTGAAATTGAAATCCTCGCTGTTCGAGCCGATCCGGCAAATGGATGTGGAGGCGCGGCGGCTGGAACTGGCCCAGCAAAACGGTCGCGTGGTGGCGGCGCTGAACA
Organism: Pseudomonas sp. RU47; assembly: GCF_004011755.1. Lineage (GTDB taxonomy): Bacteria > Pseudomonadota > Gammaproteobacteria > Pseudomonadales > Pseudomonadaceae > Aquipseudomonas. The sequence continues at coordinate 6,173,342 of NZ_CP022411.1, forward strand.
GTGCCAAGGAAATCATCCTGCACCGCGTCGGCAACGGCCGCCCCGGTTCGAAAGTCAGCCGTTACCTGAAGCTGTACTTCCTCGCTCAGGACATCCACGAACGCGCCAGCTCCTCACACTATCCGTACAACGCGCTGGCCAAAGCGTTCTTCCACAGTGACGTGCTGTTCCGCTGCCAGCGCCTGTTGCGCCAGCAAGGCAAAGCCTGCCGCGCACTGGCCGAATCGATCCAGATGCGCCAGCCGTTCATTTACGACGCGAGTTTCGCCGAAGCCCTGAGCGATCTCGATGCGTCCCTCGAACACTTGCGTATTCAGAGCAATCCGGCGTGGCGCGGATTGCTGCGTTCGCTGCGCGCACTGGCCGCCAACCTCGGCACCCTCGACCGTTTGCTCAGCGACGCGAGCAACCCCGATGCCTTGGCCGATGCGACCGACAGCAGCCTGCTCGACCGCTCGCCGCGCAATCTCAAGGATGTGTGGATTCGCCTGCGCACGCAGCTGACGCCGACTTCTCTGTTGTTCCGTCATGCCCTGCGCCTGCCCTTGGCGCTGAGTATCGGCTACGGCATGGTGCACCTGATTCACCCGTCGCAAGGCTACTGGATCATCCTCACCACGCTGTTCGTCTGCCAGCCGAACTACGGCGCGACCCGGCGCAAGCTCGGTCAACGGATCCTCGGCACCGCCATCGGCCTGACCGTGGCGTGGGCGCTGTTCGATCTGTTCCCGAGTCCGTTGGTGCAGTCCTGTTTCGCCATCGCTGCCGGCGTGGTGTTCTTTACCAACCGCACCACCCGCTACACCCTGGCGACGGCGGCGATCACCATCATGGTGCTGTTCTGCTTCAACCAGGTCGGCGACGGTTACGGACTGTTCCTGCCACGGTTGTTCGATACCTTGCTCGGCAGTTTGATTGCCGGGCTGACAGTGTTCCTGTTCCTGCCGGACTGGCAGGGCCGACGCCTGAACAAAGTGCTGGCCAACACCCTGACCTGCAACAGCATCTACCTACGCCAGATCATGCAGCAATACGCCGCCGGCAAAAGCGACGACCTCGCCTATCGCCTGGCCCGGCGCAATGCGCACAACGCCGATGCGGCACTGTCGACGACGCTGGCGAACATGCTCATGGAACCGGGGCATTTCCGTAAGGAAGCGGATGTCGGTTTTCGCTTTCTGGTGTTGTCGCATACCTTGTTGAGTTATCTGTCAGGGCTGGGCGCGCATCGGGAAACTCAGTTACCCGCCGATGTGCGTGAGCAGTTGATTGATGGCGCCGGGGTGAAGCTGGCTTCGAGCATCGACGAAATTGCCCAGGGGCTAGCCAACAAGCAGCCGGTGGCGATTCAGAGTGATGAAGAAGAAGCGCTGGCCAATGAGCTGGAGCAGATGGCCGACGAGATCGATGAGGGGCAGCGGTTGGTGCAAACGCAACTGGCGTTGATCTGCCGGCAGTTGGGGCCGTTGCGGACGTTGGCGGCGCATCTGATCAAGGACACCAGTGAGGTCAGCGCTGGCTGACAGGACGTCTTCGCGAGCAAGCTCGCTCCCACAGTGAATGTGTGCAAGACACAGACCCCATGTGGGAGCGAGCCTGCTCGCGAAGAGGCCATCAGACACCCAGCAAATTCAGGATCAGAAACTCACATCCCATGCTGCCTCAACAACTTGTCATAACTCCCATCCGCCTTCATCGCCGCAATCGCCTTATCAAACCCCGCGACAATCTGCTCATGCTGCGGATTCTTCAGGCTCACCAGAATGTGCAGGCTGTTCTCACTCAACGGCTTGGGCAAAAACTCCACTGAATTGCGCACCTTGGCGGATTCCCGCGCCAGGTAATACTTCGCCACATACTCATCCTCCAGCGTCAGCTTGACCCGATCCGCCGCGAGCATGCGCACGGCCATGGCGAAGTTATGCACAGGGACTTTCTGCAACGCCGTGTCGGCATCGAACGGCGCCGAATAGGCGTAACCGCGCACCACCGCAATCGGATAGGTGTGCAGTTGTTGCAGATTGCTGTAGTCGAGTGGCGTGTCTTTGCGCTTGAGAAAGCGAATGCGGTTGAGCAGGTATTCCCCGGAAAACTGGCCGAGCCTGGTCCGTTCATCGTTGTACCAAGCGTTGACCAACACATCGTAGCGGCCTTCGCCGACACCGAGCAGCGCCCGCGCCCAAGGCACCTGCTCGTAGCCGCTGGCATAACCGGCCCGGGCCAGGGCAGTCGTGACGATGTCGGTGGCCAGTCCGCCGTTGACCAGCGTGTCGTCGGTAAAGGGTGGCCAGATATCAAACACCAGCCGCAGCTTCTCCGCTGCAGCGGTCTGAGCCAGCAAGAGCAATCCGGTCAAAGCAAAGGCTCGATGCAAACGCGGCATGCTTGAAAATCCTTAGCGGGCAGGTTGCCCGGCATGTTTTCAGCCAAAACCCCAAGGCCCCTTACCGGCAAAACCCAGGCCCTAACATTAGCTCATTGCAGCCAGTGCACAGCGCTCTCCAGCAGATTACACAAAGTCGCCGAGGCTGCGAGAAAGGAATGATGGCATTTTGACCTTTGTCACAGACTCTTACGCCATAAAGACATCTTTGCCGCAGGCGCTTAGTATCCGGTGACACGTTCAAGGAATCGGCACATGACAATCGAGTGGGTCTGCAAACATCACAGTGATCTGGGCAAGGAGCAGCTGTACGCGCTGTTGAAGCTGCGCTCAGACGTGTTCGTCGTCGAACAGAAATGCGCTTATCCGGACCTCGACGGCCAGGATCTGGAAGGCGACACCTACCATTTGATGGGGTGGGAGGATGACCAGTTGATGGCGTACCTGCGCCTGCTGGACCCGGAATCCCAGGGCGGTGATGTGGTGATCGGCCGCGTGATTACTGCACCGCAGGGCCGCGGCAAAGGGCTGGGGCACGAAATGATGGAACAGGCGTTGAAACAGGCCGAAAAGCATTGGCCGCAAGTGCCGATCTATCTGTCGGCGCAGGCGCATTTGCAGGGGTACTACGGCAAGTACGGGTTTGTTGTGGCGGGTGAGGAGTATCTGGAGGATGACATTCCGCACATTGGGATGCGTCGCCCTTAAGTGCCCCTTCGCGAGCAGGCTCGCTCCCACAGGGAAACGCATTCCAACTGTGGGAGCGAGCCTGCTCGCGAAGGCGTCAGCTCAGGCGCCGCAGGACTCAGGGATACTCCAGAACAGCCTTGATCTGCCGCAAATTACGCTCGATCCACCCGCGATCAATCGCCCCCCACTCACGAATCCGATAGCGCCCTGCATGGTTGCGCGCGCCCTCTTCCTGCTCGAACTCACAAACGATATCCAGATCCGCCAACGCGGCAATCGTGTCCTGCGCCGTGCGCCGCGGCATGCCGGTCACTTCGGTCAGCGTCGGCACACTCGGCGCCAGACCGCTGTCGATCAGGTACGCCACATACAAACGGCGGTAGAAACTGCTTTTGGTCTTGCTGACGTCCATCCCCACCTTCCTGGTTGCGTACGGTTAAGCCTGCATATCGCGCCACGTCAGGTACACGCGCAGATCAAACTCGACCTGGTGATACCCCGGCAGCATGTGCTCGCACAATTTATAGAACGCCTTGTTGTGATCCGATTCCTTGAAGTGCGCCAGTTCATGCACGACGATCATTTTCAGAAAGTCCGGCGCGGCGTCCTTGAACAACGAGGCGATACGAATCTCTTTCTTGGCCTTGAGCTTGCCGCCCTGCACCCGCGACACAGTGGTGTGCAGACCGAGGGCGCGGTGGGTCAGGTCGAGGCGGTTGTCGAACAGCACCTTGTCGATGGCCGGCGCGTTGCGCAGGTATTCCTGCTTCAAGTCCAGCGCGTAGCTGTACAAGGCCTTGTCGCTCTGCACATCGTGCCGCCCTGAATAGCGTTGATTCAGGTATTCACCCAGCCGCCCTTCGGCGATCAGTTGGCGCACCTGGTCCTGCAATTGCGCGGGATAGGCCTGGAGGTACTTCAACACAGTCATGGACAAGCGACACGGTTCGAAAAAGGTGCGCCAGTGTAGCGAATTCAAACGGGCAGCGCGCTCCAGTCAAACGGCTCGGCGAAGCTGACCGCGTCCTCGGCGATCAATGGACGCGCGACAAGGAAGCCCTGCACATATTCACAGCCGTGAGCTTGCAGCCACTGGTATTGCTCGATGGTTTCCACCCCTTCGGCAATCACCAGCAAACCGTATTGCTTGCACAGACTGATGACCGTGCTGACCAGCGAGGCGTCCCGCTGGGAGTCCGGCAATCGGGCGATTAGATGGCGATCAATTTTCAGCGTATCGAGCTCCAGATCGCGCAGATGTGCCAGCGAACACGGCCCGGAACCGAAGTCATCCAGCGCCACGCGCACACCGAGATTGCGCAGCAAGCGCAGCTGCTTGCGGGTTTCGTCGGGATTCTGCATCAGCGCTTCTTCGGTGACCTCGACCTCCAGCTGCCGGGGCTGCAAGGCATGTCGCTCCATGACTTGCCGCAACTCGGTGACCAGATTCGGCAGACTGAACTGGGTGTTGCTCAAACTCACGCCCAGCACCAGATCTTCGGCAAACAGGGTTTCCCAGGCTTTGCGCTGGCCGGCGCCACGATGATAGATCCAGCTGCCGAGGCGACTGATCAAACGTGCCTCTTCCAGCAACGGCAGAAACAGCCCCGGCGGCACATCGCCCACGCTCGGGTGCTGCCAGCGCAATAACGCTTCGAAGCCACGAATCTGGCCAGTGTCGATGGCCACTTGCGGCTGATACACCAAGTTGAAATCGCGGTTTTCGATGGCTGCACGCACGCTCTCCTCGAGCATCAGCCGCGAACGCGCCCGACCGTTCATTTCATGATCATAGAAACGATATTGCTGACGCCCGGCGCGCTTGGCTTCGTACATGGCGATGTCCGATGCGCGCAGCAATCCGTCGAGGTTGGAGCCGCAGTCCGGGTAAGTGGCGATGCCGATGCTGGCGCCGAGAGCGATGTCCAGCCCTTCGATCTGCTGACAGATCGACACCCGCTCAATGAGCTTTTCGGCAATCTTCGCCGCTTGCTCGGGGAATTCCAGATCGAGCAGCGCGGTAAATTCATCACCGCCCATGCGCGCGAGAATATCGAACGGTCGCAGGCAGGCTTTTAACTGCTCGGAGACCCAGCGCAGTACACGATCGCCGGCATCGTGACCGAGTGAATCGTTGACCCGTTTGAAGCCATCAAGATCCAGATAGAGCAACACCCAACTGCTATCACTACGTTCGCCACGCAGCAGCAAGTTTTCAACGGTCTGGTAAAAGCCGCGACGGTTGAGCAAACCGGTCAGTGGATCGGTCACCGCTTGAAATTCGAGCTGCTGGTGCAAGTGCCGCACCACCGACATGTCCAGCACGGTCACCACCATCGCGTGTTGCTCGGAAGGCAGCGCGGCGCACGACAGCGCCACCGGCACTTGCTGGCCGGGCGCCGTGCGCAGCAAGGCGTCGTGCAGCCTTAACGTCTCGCCACGCTTGTAGCTGGCATAAAACTCGGAATCGGCCCACAGCGGGATGTGCGGCTTCTGTAGAAAATCGAGAAACTCTTTACCTTCCAGCTCCTTCACCGGCGCATTCAACAACCGCGAAATCGCCGGATTGGCAAAGCGGATCAAACCGTCCTCACCTACCACTAATATCCCCTCGGCGGCGTTATCCAGCACCGAGGCATTAAAGGCGCGCGCCACTTCCAGGTCATGACTCAAGCGCTGCAAGGCGCGGCGATTACGCTGGTGTTCCAGCAACGCCTGCACCTTGGGCTTGAGAATCTGCGGGTCGAACGGTTTGAACAGGTAATCCACCGCGCCACTGGCATAGCCCTTGATCACGGCGTCCTGGGATTGTTCGTTGGCGGTCAGAAAGATAATCGGCGTCAGGCGCGTGCGTTGGCTGCCGCGCATCAGTCGCGCCACTTCAAAGCCGTCCATGCCCGGCATCTGCACATCCAGCAGCACCAGATCGACGTCGTGGGAGAGCAGAATATTGAGCGCTTCGAAACCGGAGGCTGCGGTGAGGACGTGCCAGTCCTGACGCTGCAGCAACGCGCGCATGCTGATCAGATTTTCAGGGTAATCATCAACGATCAAAAGGACAGAGCTGCCTTCACCTGGCGGGGGTTGCGCGCATTCCATGCTGCTTCTCTTGTCGGGACTTTTGGTCGGTTGCCGGTAAAAACCGCACACATACTGAGCCTTCACTCTAGTACTGGATCCAAGAAAGCAGAAGCTGTCATCAGGCCATCATTTAACCAAAGCGTGAGTTTGCCGACTAACGGTCACCGCTGAAGCCCCCGGAAACCGGCAGAGATGGCATTTCGACAGGATGTTGACGTCAATCATCTGCCAAACGGGCGTTAACAAATTTTCCCTCTACGCTTATAAAGGCCGCCCCAAAACGTGCGGGCTAGAGCTTCTGGCACGTACGTGCAGTGAAACTTGAGTGGAAGAACCGACATGATCGATCTCGCAACCTGGAACCTCAGCGTTCCCGTTGGCAGCCCGCCATACACCGTCGAAACCTCAAAACTGGTGAACGGCTTCAAAGATCAGTACTTCCATTCCGACACCGGCACCTTGTTCTTCTGGTCACCGGTTACCGGGTCAAAAACCGAAAACGCCATCTACCCGCGCACCGAACTGCGTGAAACCTACAGCAACGGCAGCCTGCGCAACTGGTATTACCCGGATGCCGACAACCTGCTGCGCGCGACTCTCACAGTCAATAAAGTGCCCAGCTCGGGCAAGATCGTCATCGGCCAGATTCACGCTTATGAAAGCCAGAAGCCGATGGTCAAACTCGAATATCAGTACAAGACGAAAACTGAAACCGGCAACCTGGTGATCAAGGTGCGCATGCATCCGGATGACGACGAAAGCCGCGTCATCACCCTGGCGACTGGGATCAAACTGGATCGCGAATTCAACTACCTTATTCACCTGAGTCCTGGCGGTGCGTTGGGTGTCAGTGCGGCGGGTTATCAGTGGGATTCACAGATCAGCGCGACCTGGCGCAACAAGCCGCTGTATTTCAAGGCTGGGGTTTATGTGCAGGACAACACCGGGTATACGAGTGAGGGTGGGCAAGTGACCTTCTCCAAACTTGATATCGATCATGACAAGTAAGGTGTTTGCTACTTGAACGCACGGGGTCGATAATGAAATAAAACGGCAGACTAAAGAAGTCTGCCGCTTGGTTTTAATGCCGCATAAGCCATGCAATATCAAGTTTCAGAAAAATCAAAAACCGCTGATATAGAAAACGCACCATCTTTATACCAACTGAGTACTCCCTGCGGATAAGGTCCGTTTTTTGTCAGATAAATAATACCCTCGGCTTGTTTATCGTTGTCATTACGATCCAATTCCAGGTGAGCAAATGCTACCGTTCCAAGTTCGCCAAGCTTGTGAGCCACATTGGTCGCGGCATTCATTTTTATTTGGGAACCAATATAGAAATTGTGCCCTCCCAAATCAAAATATGCTTTAAAGTGGAAATGATCTCCATCTCGGAAAAAAAACTCTCTACCCACAACTGAGTATGTAAACTCTTCACCCTCGAAAGTCTTCAACGACAGGTAAACTTTACCTACAGCGTCCGCATTGGTTCGCTCATCCCTTGGCATTTTGTGCATCCTGAAAAAGAAGTGAGCCGTTACTTTAAGCCTTCAACAAAATATAGACACCTGTCATATCTGACAGGTTTTTATACCTATTGGATATAATCCACAAGCCATAACAACAAAACTCAACTAACTAAAAAAATAACCTCGTCACAAAAACGACTTAAATTCATCAAATGCATTCCAAATCAATATAAGAACCTGTCAGGTTTTACAGTCGTCGACAACTCTCCACGCAGGTTACGTTGGCTGGTACATCAACCATCCAATGCCTGGCCCAATCGGAAAATTCTGTAACGACGACAACAGCTTTTGCATAGATATCACCCGCGTAAATGCCAACGACGGCCAGATGTGGGGACCGCTGAAAGAACACACTCAGATTTATTCTTTTGCAGGGTCTTATTACCACCGAGACAGTACCTACACCGACGTTTGGCTTATGACCGACAACGCCGATGCAAAAGATAGCTGGCAAGGAGAAATAGACTGCTTGAGAGGTTATCCGACACTCAGTGCCATTCGCGCTCATGCGACGGGAGGCGGGCGCCACGCCCTGACCGGTTATCACTTGAAAGAGAAGCTTTCTCCCCTGTCAATTCACTGCACTCATTCAAGTGCGGAGGTACCGCTTTACGGTGGATTATTCGTTCACTTGAAGCTTTGAATGCTCGGTTGAGTCGTTTTTACATCCAGCCTTTAAACAGCGCTGTTTAGATCTGTCAGCAGTTACTTCCGGATGCCTACAACAGCTTGCGTCGTTGCCTACCACTACGCCAGAATCCGCCGGCTTGTGCGCCTGGCGGGCCATCGGTAACTTGATTCGCGTCACTGATTTCCAGTGATCGGGTTTAGTAGCCCGTGGTTACGCGATGCGCATTGGCACCATTCAGTCGGGCATAACCCGCGCTTGATGGCAGCTGTACGCAGGGCGCCTTCGGGTGCGCCGGTCGCGTCTCCCCGGTCTACTAACCTGCGTTCAGCTGCCACCCTCTTCGTTTAGTAGCGATCCGGTGTCGGCTCCATTTACCGGAGACGAAACATGATCAAATCAACGCCGCACCCGCCAGAAACAGATCCCGCATCCCCCTACGAATCCCTCGATTCCAAAAAACTCAACGACGCCGCCGAGCGCGCCCTCGACCATTACCTCAAACCGTCAGCCTTCATCATGGCCAGCACACATAAACCCGAACCCATGTACCTCGCCAACCCGAAGTACAACACCGAATCCCTGCTGGCCAACGCCAGCGAGACCCTGGGTTCAGCCAGCGAAATGCTCAACAACTTCGCCGCCATGCTCGACACCTCACACCGCAAGACTGCGCTGGGCATTGCGCAAGTGGTCATGCTCGGTGAACTGGCGGTAAATCAGGCGCTGGATCATGTCGAACTGAAGGAATAACCGCCCACAAAAAACCCGCCTCACGGCGGGTTCCTGAATAGCAATAAGCGTTAAAGCGTAGCTAACCGTTGCTATCTCCCAATACAGGCTTACGCTTCAACCCCGACCCAACCGAGTCATTCAAGGCAACTGTACGTCCGACATCCCATTCGCGTTGCATCCCCACAAACAGTTCAGCATCCACTCGCGACCGATGAGCAGTCAGTGCCTGGCTCATTGCCTCAGCTATTCGGTCGATGATCAACGCCGGCCTATCCACCGCGCAGTGTTTGCGGCCGAACTCGATCAGTTGCTGGCGATCCGGGTAGTCTTTGGTTTTATTCATTTTGATTGCCAGGGTACGGTCAACCAGTGACCGCCCGGACTTCGGGTTGTAGTTTTCATAGACCGTGGTGGTCGTAACATCGTAAATCGGGGCCAACTGCACGGTTTCTGGAGCCGCGGGCTGCGTGTATATCACGCCGAAGTTCTTCAAATGTGCATCGCCATTGCGCACCATCACCGAAAGGCAGACTGACGAAAAGTATCGCTCCAGTTCTCGTATCGGTTCGGCATGGCGACATACCTGGCGGATGACAGCCGCGAGGGTTTCATAGCTCTGCGAATACTTGTAATTGTCGTGAGGATCTTTGTTAAGACCCAACAGTACCGCCATGTCTTCGAAGCCGAGCCGGCCAGACGACGTCAGGTCAAACCGCTCCATGACAAATAGCTCACCGCTCTCGGAAAGCCAGGACGGTGGCGTTTCCAATCCTGCCAGCCTCGCCGCCTCCAGACACAGAAACTCGTTCTGGGCCAAGTGCTCATACTCCTCGGCTCCTGATTTGACGATAAGATCGGACCTGAGCATTGTTTTTCGGCTACCGGTGAGCTTGTCCAGGTCAGGCACCAGTACCTTGGGCTGCACTCCGGAAATACCCGACTCAAAGTAGGTTTCAACCAGAAAGTTGAAAACACCCTGAGAGGCGTCGGCAGACAGAATGTCTTGTAAACCGACCTGGGCACGCACGGCGCTAGGTGGCTCAGTCGGATTTTCATAGGTGAGGCGACCAATCTGATTGCCGCCAATGACCGAGAGCAAACGCATTTCATCGACCTGCATATGCTTGGCCATCCGGCGCTTGATTTGATCGGCCAGAAAACCCTCCGGCACATTCATATCGAAGATCGGGTGCAGCACATTGCTCACCGCGGGCGTCGGGTCATAGGGCATGACCAACGAGACTTCCCGAGACGCTTCTGCCGTCTGGTAGGCAAACGAGAACTGCGAACCTTTTGATAGCTCGCCCGCGCAGCCTTGCGGCGTAACGACGTTGAGTCGTTTGACCTTATTCATCATGCTCTACCAGATCGGCAAGCGACTTGAGATCGATTCGGTTGTCGACGATTTCAAGCGCCATGCCCAACGCGGCAATCACCCGGAACACGGTATAAAAAGCGACGTTTTCACCGGCCTCAAGATCGATAATGGTCTTGCGACTGCATTTGGCCTTGTGCGCTAGCATTAGCTGGCTGTAGCCCTTGGCTTTCCGCAGCTGACGAATGCGTTCGGCGAAAATCGCAGGATTGCTCAGGATCAAAATGTCACCCATACCGTACTTTAAGCTGATAAAAATCATTAAAGTTCACTATAGGTAACATTTCAAGTGTGGATTCCCAAGTATCACCACCAAACATTTCACCAACAAAAAACCCGCCTCACGGCGGGTTTCTTTTAAAGCAGTCTAACGCTCAGGCTTAGTTAACCTTAGCGTTCAACTCACCCTTCAGATAACGCTGGTACATCGCTTCCAGCGAGATCGGTTTGATCTTCGAAGCATTACCGGCAGTACCGAAAGCCTCATAACGAGCGATACACACATCACGCATCGCGGTCACAGTCGCGCCGAAGAATTTACGTGGGTCGAACTCGCTCGGGTTGGTGGCCATCAGGCGACGCATTGCGCCGGTGGATGCCAGACGCAGGTCGGTGTCGATGTTGACCTTGCGTACGCCGTGCTTGATGCCTTCGACGATTTCTTCAACCGGGACGCCGTAGGTTTCTTTGATGTCGCCGCCGTACTGGTTGATGATCGCCAGCCACTCTTGTGGCACCGAAGACGAACCGTGCATTACCAGGTGAGTGTTCGGGATGCGCTTGTGGATTTCCTTGATGCGGTCGATCGCCAGCACGTCACCGGTAGGTGGCTTGGTGAACTTGTAGGCGCCGTGGCTGGTGCCGATGGCGATGGCCAGGGCATCGACTTGAGTGCGTTTTACGAAGTCAGCGGCTTCTTCCGGGTCGGTCAGCATTTGGCTGTGATCCAGAACGCCTTCGGCGCCGATGCCGTCTTCTTCACCGGCCATGCCGGTTTCCAGCGAACCCAGGCAGCCCAGCTCGCCTTCTACCGAGACGCCGCAGGCGTGCGCCATGGCCACGGTTTGTTGGGTAACGCGGACGTTGTAGTCGTAGTCGGTCGGGGTCTTGCCGTCTTCGCCCAGCGAGCCGTCCATCATCACCGAGCTGAAGCCCAGCTGGATCGAGCGCTGGCAGACGTCAGGGCTGGTGCCGTGGTCCTGGTGCATGCACACCGGGATGTGCGGGAATTCTTCGATCGCGGCGAGGATCAGGTGACGCAGGAATGGCGCGCCGGCGTATTTGCGAGCGCCGGCCGAAGCCTGGACGATCACCGGGGAGTCAGTCTTGTCAGCGGCTTCCATGATGGCGCGCATCTGCTCAAGGTTGTTGACGTTGAAGGCTGGAACGCCGTAGCCGAATTCGGCTGCGTGGTCCAACATCTGGCGCATGCTGATAAGTGCCATTGTGTGTGTCTCTCCCGGTTGAGGGTCGTTAATCGTGCCAGCCTGCCGGAGCGGCGGCGGCTATTCAAGTGATTGCAGATCGGGGGTTGAGGCCCGGTCTGGTGATTCGATAAAGCAAAATCCTGAGAGCTACACAGAACCCCTGTGGGAGCGAGCCTGCTCGCGAAAGCAATCTTGCAGTCGCTGATGCAGTGCCTGTCAGACCGCTTTCGCGAGCAGGCTCGCTCCCACATTAGAACTGTGGTGTGTCAATTACTGCGCTTTGCAGCCGCGGCCGATCAGGTCATTGGTGGCGACCCAGTACACCAGGCCTTCCTCTCCCTTGACGTGAAACGCCAACATGCCGTCGCTGTACAGCGTGCCCGAAGCGCCTGGCTCTTCTTTCAGGCGATAGACCTGATCACCGCCACCCAGTCGAACGTCGACTTCCTTCTGGCCGGCATCGGCGTAACGCCACAGCACTTTGGCCTGGCTGTCGCAGGTCCAGGTCGTCCAGTTATCCGCCGGAGCAGACGACTGAAACAGGTTCAACTGCGCGCAACCGCCCAACAATGCCAACGCCGCAATGGCGATCAAGCCTTTCATCCGTGTTCCTCGACTGACGGCACACGCCGCCAGCCCTGAGTTAAAGAGTCAGACCCGTCAAGGACAACCATGTTCCTTGGCCGGGGTTTGCGTCTCGTATTTGTCCAGGCCGTCCGGCCCGGAACGCTTGTTCAGCACCGGGTTGGTTTCGGCTTGCCAGTCGGCCTGATAACAGCCCTTCTGCGACTCGCTCGGTGCCGGCGTGGCCTCGGCCTTCGGGTTACTCCCGCAGGCCGCCAGCGTACCGGTCAGCAACAACAGCGCTAACGACTTGACCATGAAAACACTCCTTTGCCTGGCCAAACGGGCGGCCTCAGGCCTTGGCCCGGCTTTCCAGGACTTCAACGGCTGGCAGCACTTTGCCCTCGACGAATTCGAGGAACGCGCCACCGCCGGTGGAAATGTAGGAGATTTGCTCAGCCACGCCATATTTATCGATCGCAGCCAGAGTGTCGCCACCGCCAGCAATCGAGAATGCCGAGCTTTCAGCGATGGCTTGCGCCAGTACTTTGGTGCCGTTACCGAACTGGTCGAACTCGAACACGCCGACCGGACCGTTCCACAGAATGGTTTTCGACGATTTCAGCAGTTCGGCGAAATTGGCTGCGGTTTGCGGGCCGATGTCCAGAATCATGTCGTCAGCCGCGACGTCAGCGATCAGTTTGACGGTGGCTTCGGCGGTTTCGGCGAATTCTTTGGCAACCACGACGTCAACCGGCAGCGGCACACTGACTTTGGCAGCGATGGCGCGTGCGGTGTCGAGCAGGTCCGGTTCGTACAGCGACTTGCCAACCGGGTGACCGGCCGCCGCGAGGAAGGTGTTGGCGATGCCGCCGCCGACGATCAGTTGATCGCAGATCTGGCTCAGGCTGTTCAGCACGTCGAGTTTGGTCGAGACCTTGGAGCCGGCAACAATGGCCGCCATTGGCTGAGCCGGTGCGCCAAGGGCTTTGCCCAGTGCGTCCAGTTCAGCGGCCAGCAGTGGGCCAGCAGCGGCGACTTTGGCGAACTTGGCCACGCCGTGGGTCGACCCTTCGGCGCGGTGAGCGGTGCCGAACGCGTCCATCACGAACACGTCGCACAGGGCCGCGTATTGCTGGGCCAGTTCGTCAGTGTTCTTTTTCTCGCCTTTGTTGAAGCGCACGTTTTCGAACAGCACGATGTCGCCGGCCTTGACGTCAACACCGCCCAGGTAATCAGCCACCAGCGGCACTTCGCGGCCCAAGGCCTTGCTCAGATAGTCAGCGACAGGCTTGAGGCTGTTCTCGGCGGAGAACTCGCCTTCGGTCGGACGGCCAAGGTGCGAGCAGACCATCACGGCCGCGCCTTTTTCCAGGGCCAGCTTGATGGTCGGCAGCGAAGCCAGGATACGCGCATCGCTGGTGACAACACCGTCCTTGACTGGGACGTTGAGGTCTTCGCGGATCAATACGCGCTTACCTTGCAGATCGAGGTCGGACATCTTCAACACGGTCATGGGTCGCACTTCCTACGGTTTTTTTGAAGTTGCTGTTTGCAGATAGTGTTCTGCAACGTCCAGCATTCGGTTGGCAAAACCCCACTCGTTGTCGAACCAGGCCAGGATGTTCACCAGCTTGGGGCCGGAAACACGGGTCTGACTGGCATCGACGATGGCCGAATGTGGGTCATGGTTGAAATCACAGCTGGCGTGCGGCAACTCGGTGTAAGCCAGCAAGCCTTTGAGCGGTCCGCTGGTGGCGGCTTCGCGCAGAATCCGGTTGACCTCGTTGGCGTCAGTCGCCGTGGCGGTCTGCATCGTGATGTCGAGACAGGACACGTTGACCGTCGGCACGCGTACGGCTTTGGCCTGAATTCGCCCGGCAAGTTCCGGCAGCAGGCGCTCGATACCCCGCGCCAGACCAGTGGACACCGGGATCACCGACTGGAACGCCGAACGGGTGCGGCGCAGGTCTTCGTGGTGATAAGCGTCGATCACTGGCTGATCGTTCATCGCCGAGTGAATCGTGGTGATCGACACGTAATCGAGGCCGATGGCCTTGTCGAGCAAGCGCAACAGCGGCACGCCGCAGTTGGTGGTGCAGGAGGCGTTGGACACCAGCAGTTCGTCACCGGTCAGGCAATCCTGATTGACGCCGTAAACGATGGTGGCGTCGACATCCGCGTCGCTGGCCATTGGCTGCGAGAACAACACGCGTGGCGCGCCGGCGTCGAGAAAGCGCTGGCCGTCGGCACGGGTGTTATAGGCACCGGAGCATTCGAGCACCAGATCGACGCCGAGTGACGCCCAATCGATGCCTTCGGGAGTGGCACTGCGCAGAACCTTCACGCAATCGCCATTAATATGCAGACAGTCGCCTTCTACTCGCACCTCGCCGGGAAAACGGCCGTGGGTGGAGTCGAAGCGTGTCAGGTATTCAATACTGGCCATGTCCGCCAGATCGTTGATCGCGACAATTTCAAACCCGGCTTTCTCGCCTCGCTCAAACAACGCACGCAAGACGCAACGACCAATCCGGCCGTAGCCGTTGAGTGCAACTTTGAAGGGACGCGGTTGAGGCATGGGGTTCTCGATTACCGTGGTGAATCAGGCAGTGCGATGTTGCCTGAACCAACACTTTCGCGAGCAGGCTCGCTCCCACATTGGAATGCATTTCCCTGTGGGAGCGAGCCTGCTCGCGAAGGCGTCAGCTCAGACGACATCTTTTCTGGATCAGTCTTCCAGCAGCTCTTCAGCCTGACCCAGGATGTTTTCCAGGGTGAAGCCGAACTCTTCGAACAGTGCCGAAGCCGGAGCCGATTCGCCGTAAGTGGTCATGCCGATCACGCGACCTTCCAGACCCACGTACTTGAACCAGAAGTCGGCGTGAGCCGCTTCGATGGCGATACGTGCGCTGACCTGCAACGGCAGCACGGCTTGCTTGTAGCCCGCGTCCTGAGCATCGAACACGCTGGTGCACGGCATGGAAACCACGCGCACTTTGCGACCTTGTTCGGTCAGCTTGTCGAAGGCCTGAACAGCGAGACCCACTTCCGAACCGGTCGAAATCAGGATCAGCTCAGGCTCGCCTGCGCAGTCCTTCAGTACATAACCGCCACGGCTGATGTCGGCAATCTGGCCGGCGTCGCGCTCTTGGTGCTGCAGATTCTGACGCGAGAAGATCAGCGCCGATGGGCCGTCCTTGCGCTCCAGAGCGTTTTTCCAGGCCACGGCCGATTCAACGGCATCGGCTGGACGCCAGGTGTCGAGGTTTGGTGTGGTACGCAGGCTCGTCAGCTGCTCGATCGGCTGGTGCGTCGGGCCGTCTTCGCCCAGACCGATGGAGTCGTGGGTGTAGACGTGGATGACCTGCTTCTTCATCAGCGCGGACATGCGCACGGCGTTGCGCGCGTATTCCATGAACATCAGGAAGGTCGCGCCGTAAGGCACCAGGCCGCCGTGCAGGGTGACGCCGTTCATGATTGCGGTCATGCCGAATTCGCGCACGCCGTAGTACATGTAGTTGCCGCTGGCATCTTCAGCGCTGACGCCCTTGCAACCTTTCCACAGGGTCAGGTTGGAACCGGCCAGGTCAGCCGAACCGCCGAGCAGTTCCGGCAGCAATGGGCCGAACGCGTTCAGGGTGTTCTGGCTGGCTTTACGGCTGGCGATGGTTTCGCCTTTGGCCGCAACTTCAGCGATGTAAGCAGAAGCTTTTTCCGAGAAGTCAGCTGGCAGCTCACCGCTCAGGCGACGCACCAGTTCGTTGGCTTCGGTCGGGAACGCAGCGGAGTAGGCAGCGAAACGCTGATCCCACTCGGCTTCGGTTGCGCGACCTTTTTCCTTGGCATCCCACTCGGCATAGATGTCGGCCGGGATTTCGAACGGACCGTGGCTCCAGTTCAGCGCCTGACGGGTCAGGGCGATTTCTGCGTCACCCAGTGGAGCGCCGTGGCAGTCTTCTTTGCCCTGCTTGTTCGGCGAACCGAAACCGATGGTGGTCTTGCAGCAGATCAGGGTCGGCAGCGGGCTCTTGCGCGCGGTTTCGATGGCGGTCTTGATCTCTTCCGGGTCGTGACCGTCAACGTTGCGGATCACTTGCCAGTTGTAGGCTTCGAAACGCTTCGGGGTGTCATCGGTGAACCAGCCTTCGACTTCGCCGTCGATGGAGATGCCGTTGTCATCGTAGAACGCGATCAGCTTGCCCAGACCCAGCGTACCGGCCAGAGAAGCGACTTCGTGGGAAATGCCTTCCATCATGCAGCCATCACCCAGGAATACGTAGGTGTGGTGGTCGACGATGTCGTGGCCAGGACGGTTGAACTGCGCGCCCAGAACCTTTTCAGCCAGAGCGAAGCCTACAGCGTTGGCCAGGCCCTGACCCAACGGGCCGGTGGTGGTTTCAACGCCCGGGGTGTAACCGAATTCCGGGTGGCCAGGGGTGCGGCTGTGCAGTTGACGGAACTGCTTGAGGTCTTCGATCGACAGGTCATAACCGGTCAGGTGCAGCAGCGAGTAGATCAACATCGAGCCATGGCCGTTGGACAGCACGAAGCGGTCACGGTCGGCGAACGATGGATTGCTCGGGTTGTGCTTGAGGTAGTCGCGCCAAAGCACTTCGGCAATATCTGCCATACCCATTGGGGCACCGGGATGGCCGCTGTTGGCTTTTTGCACGGCATCCATGCTGAGGGCACGAATGGCGTTGGCACGCTCACGACGGCTAGGCATCGCTGATCTCCTGGGTTCTGGTAAGTCGAAACGGAAAAAAGGAGGGCATTTTCCCTCACCGGAGCGCCTCGGGGCAATGACAGATAGTCATCGGGGGGCGTTTTTCCAATGGATAGCGGCGCTTTCTGTTGGTGAAACCTTTCCGCTACTCGTTTGTAGAGTTAACCGCTTGGTGAGAAGTGCCATTTATCGAGCAATATCAAAACTTTTTGATATTGCCCTTGCGATGAATTCCCCCCGTCTCTAGACTGCGGCCCTATGAATTTACGCGTGCCTTCCATTCGCCATGACGATTGCGACGAGCTGGCGGCCCTGTGCAAGGCCGGCGGCGATCCGTTGCGGCTGAATGTACTGCGCGCATTGGCCAACGATTCGTTCGGTGTTCTGGAGTTGGCGCAGATCTTCGGCATCGGCCAGTCCGGCATGAGTCATCACCTCAAGGTACTGGCACAAGCCGACCTGGTGGCGACACGCCGCGAAGGCAACGCGATTTTCTATCGCCGCGCCCTGCCCCACACCGAACTGCTCGGCGGCAAGTTGCACGCTGCATTGTTAGAAGAAGTCGACAATCTGGATCTGCCTGACGACGTGCAAGCGCGCATCGAGCAGGTTCACGGCCAGCGTGCCGCGGCCAGTCAGGACTTTTTCGCCCGGGTGGCGGAGAAATTCCGTGCCCAGCAAGACTTGATCGCAGGCCTGCCGCAATACCGTGACAGCGTGCTGGCCCTGCTCGACAAACTGAACTTCAATGGTGCAGCCACGGCCATTGAAGTCGGCCCCGGCGATGGTGCTTTTCTGCCGGAACTGGCGCGTCGCTTCGGCACCGTAACCGCGCTGGACAACAGCCCGGCGATGCTCGAACTGGCGCGTCAGGTATGTGAACGTGAACAGCTGGCTAACGTCAGCCTGCAATTGGCCGATGCATTGAATGGCACAAGCCTTCAGGCCGATTGCGTAGTGTTGAACATGGTGTTGCACCATTTCGCCGCGCCGGCCGATGCGCTCAAGCACATGGCCGACCTGCTGCAACCGGGCGGTAGTCTGCTCGTGACAGAGTTATGTAGCCACAACCAGAGTTGGGCCAGGGAGGCCTGCGGTGATCTGTGGTTGGGGTTTGAACAGGACGATTTGGCCCGTTGGGCCACCGCTGCGGGACTCGTTCCCGGGGAAAGCCTCTATGTAGGCTTACGTAATGGTTTCCAGATCCAGGTCCGCCATTTTCAGCGACCGGCTGGCGACACTCACCATCGGTAAATTCAGGAAAACATCGAGATGAGCGAATACTCCCTCTTCACCTCCGAGTCCGTGTCCGAAGGACATCCGGACAAAATCGCCGACCAGATTTCCGATGCGGTGCTGGACGCCATTATTGCCCAGGACAAACACGCACGCGTTGCAGTGGAAACTCTGGTCAAGACCGGCGTGGCCATCGTTGCCGGTGAAGTGACCACCAGCGCCTGGGTCGACCTGGAGCAGATCGTTCGTGACGTGATTTGCGACATCGGCTACACCAGCTCCGAAGTCGGCTTCGACGGCGCGACTTGCGGCGTGATGAACATCATCGGCAAGCAGTCCCCAGACATCAACCAGGGTGTTGACCGTGCCAAGCCTGAAGATCAGGGCGCCGGCGACCAGGGCCTGATGTTCGGCTACGCCAGCAACGAAACCGACGTTTTGATGCCAGCACCGATCACCTTCTCGCACCAGTTGGTGCAGCGCCAGGCCGAAGCCCGTAAATCGGGTCTGCTGCCTTGGCTGCGTCCGGACGCCAAGTCGCAAGTGACTTGCCGTTACGAAGGCGGCAAGGTTGTCGGTATCGACGCTGTTGTTCTGTCGACCCAGCACAACCCTGAAGTGTCGTACAAAGACCTGCGCGAAGGCGTGATGGAGCTGATCGTCAAGCACGTGCTGCCTGCCGAACTGCTGAGCAAAGACACCCAGTTCCACATCAACCCGACCGGCCAGTTCATCATTGGCGGCCCGGTAGGTGACTGCGGTCTGACCGGTCGCAAGATCATCGTCGACAGCTACGGCGGCATGGCCCGTCACGGCGGCGGCGCGTTCTCCGGTAAAGATCCATCGAAGGTTGACCGTTCGGCTGCCTACGCTGGCCGTTACGTTGCCAAGAACATCGTCGCTGCCGGCCTGGCCGAGCGTTGCGAGATCCAGGTTTCCTACGCGATCGGTGTGGCTCAGCCTACCTCGATCTCGCTGAACACCTTCGGCACCGGCAAGATCAGCGATGACAAGATCATCAAACTGGTGCGTGAAGTGTTCGACCTGCGTCCATACGCAATCACCACCATGCTCGACCTGCTGCACCCGATGTACCAGGAAACTGCAGCGTACGGCCACTTCGGTCGCGCGCCAGAGACCAAGACCGTTGGCGAAGACACCTTCACCACGTTCACCTGGGAAAAAACCGACCGCGCCGACGCTCTGCGTTCTGCTGCTGGTCTGTAAGCCTTTCCCGGCTGCACAAAAAGCCCCGCACGGTTCGCGCCGTGCGGGGCTTTTTCATGCCTGAAATACCTCCCTGTGGGAGCGAGCCTGCTCGCGAAGAGGCCAGCCGGACCAACATCACTTCCCGACCAGACACACCCCGCAAAACACCCCACCTGCCAAGCCCCCAATCGTCTTCTAACCTTCAAGCATTCCCCCTGAGCAAGGACGCTCACAATGCTTGTCACACTGCGCCTGCTGTTGATTTTTCTCACCGCCTGTACGGCCCTCAACACCCACGCCGATTGCCCGAAATGGCCGGCCACTCAAGCAAAAAGCGAAATCGCCGCCCTGCAAAAACAGATCAACCAATGGGACGACGCCTATCACCGCGAAGGCCGCTCACTGATCGCCGACGAACTCTACGACCAGTCACTCCAACGCCTGAGCGCATGGCGTGAATGCTTCAGGCTACCCTCGCCCGTCGAACCTTTGCGCACGGCTTCAGGCACAGTCACCCACCCCATCGCCCATACCGGTCTGGATAAAATCCATAAAGCCGAGGCCGTGCAAGCATGGCTACGAGATCGTCAGGACGTCTGGGTTCAACCCAAAGTCGATGGCGTGGCAGTGACGCTGGTTTATCGCCAAGGGATGTTGCAACAAGCCATCAGTCGCGGTGACGGGATCAGCGGACAGGACTGGACGACTTCAGCGCAAAGAATCAACGCCATACCTCAACGCCTGACGCAGCCGCTTGATCTGCTGGTTCAAGGGGAGCTCTATTGGCGCTTGAATGAACACGTGCAAGCCCGATCCGGCAGCGTCAACGCCCGTGCCGCCGTTGCCGGACTGATGAACCGCAAATCCTTCACGGCAGAACAGGCTGCCGGGATCGGACTGTTCGTTTGGGACTGGCCGCAAGGGCCTTTGGATTTGCCCGAACGGATTTCACGATTGGCAGCGCTGGGCTTTGCCAAGACTGAACCGTACAGCCAGCCCGCCAGCGATTTCGCAGAGGCACAAAAATGGCGCGACCACTGGTATCGCTCGCCTTTACCCTTTGCCACCGACGGCGTGGTGTTGCGCCAGACTCAGCGCCCTCCCGCCGAACGCTGGCAGGCTCGCGCACCGTACTGGGCGATCGCCTGGAAATACCCGTTTGCGCAAGCGTTGGCCGAAGTTCGCAAGATCAACTTCAAGATTGGCCGCACTGGCCGCATCACACCGGTGATCGAGTTGACCCCGGTCATGCTCGATGACCGGGAGATCAAACGGGTCAGCGCCAGTTCGCTGAAACGCTGGCAAGAGCTGGACATTCGCCCGGGAGATCAAGTGGCAATCAGCCTCGCCGGTCTGACCATTCCTCGGCTCGACAGTGTTGTACTGCGCACCAGCGAACGCACAGATATCGATATCCCCGACGCAGAGGATTTCCACGCCTTGAGTTGCTGGCAACCGACCCCCGGTTGTGAAAGCCAGTTTCTCGCCCGCTTGAGCTGGCTCAGCGGTAAGCAAGGGCTGGCGATGCAGCATGTCGGTCGTGGTACCTGGGAGAAACTTCTCGAAACACGCCGTGTGAACAACCTGCTGGATTGGTTGACCCTCGACGCGTCAGAGCTTGCTAACATTGCCGGCTTCGGCGAGCGCAGCAGCGAACGCCTGATGCACAGTTTTCACAGCGCCCGCCAACGGCCCTTCGCCCAGTGGCTCAAAGCCTTGGGCTTACCGCCAAGCGGTCAGGCACACCTGCCTGACTCGTGGCAGGCGCTGGCACAACGCGACACCGAACAATGGCAGGCCGAAGCCGGTATCGGCCCGGGACGCGCAGCGCAATTGAGCGCATTCTTTCGCGACCCGCAGGTACTGGCCTTGAGCGAAACCTTACGTGCCGCCGGAATCGACGGTTTCTGACTACGCAATCCCGGTGCGCCGGGAACCCATCGGTAGCCCAAGCGCTCCAACAGCGCAGTGCCTGACCGACCCGATTGCCTTTGCACATGGAGCTTTTATGAAATTTCTTGCACCGCTCGCCATGCTGACCCTTTGCGGCGTGATGGCCGCCCCCGTAATGGCCGATGAAGATGCCCCCGGCCTGACCGGCTGCGCTGCGAAAAAGCAGGGCATCATGAACCAGATCGAACAGGCGAAATCGCGCGGCAATGCCGATCAGCAGGCGGGTCTGGAAAAAGCCCTGAGCGAAGTGACCGAACACTGCACCGACGCCGGTCTGAAGAAAGAACGCGAAAACAAAGTGCTTGAGGCCAAACACGAAGTCAGTCAGCGTCAGGCCGATCTCGATAAAGCCATGAAGAAAGGCGATCCGGAGAGGATCAACAAGCGCAAAGAAAAACTCGCCGAATCGCGCAAAGAACTGCAGGACGCGCTGGAAGAAATCGACAAGTAAAAATCAAAAGATCGCAGCCTGCGGCAGCTCCTGCCCTGATCAATACAGGAGCTGACGCAGGCTGCGATCTTTTAAATATCAATGATCGCGAAACTGTTTATGGCAAGCGCTGCAGGCATCCTCAACTTTCTGCACCGCCGGCGCGAGGTTGCTGGCCTTGTACGGCTGAACCTGACTGGCAATCACCAGCTCGCCGGTGGCGGCTTCGAGCGTGCGAGCCATTTCCTGAAACTGCGCCTGTTTCTGCCAGACATCGTCCTTGGCGCTGGTGTGATCGTCCTCGCGAACTTGCGGAAAATGCTTCCACGGTTCATGGGACAACGTATCGAGCTTGACCGCGCCCTCGGCGAATTTCGGCCCGTCGAACGGAATGCGCCCACGCAACATGCCACCCAGATCTTCACCGGTCTTGAGCATCTGTTTGAAAATGGCCTTGCGCTGGCCCAGAGGAGAATTCGGATCGACACCGCCACAGGCGGACAAGGTCAGACAGGCCAGCAATACAACAGCAATTCTTTTAACAGTCATGGTGGCTTCAGGTCACGGAATTCGGCGGCCAGTATCCTCGCGTCACCGCCAAACACCAATAGCCCTATTAAAAATACGGGTTGTTCGAGCGCATGGAGCACGCGGGCAACCGACACAGGAATCACTCCATGAACAGCCGTTTCAAGGCCTGGCGTCACCCGCTGATTGCAACCCTGCCGCTGCTGGCGATACTCGCCGGCTGCACCGGTGGCGAGAACGCCAAGCCGAAAACCCACGCGCTGGCCACTTATTCCAGCGCCACTTGGGAGGCATTGCCGGCGGTATCCGATAGCGATCTGGTCGCCGGTTTCGGTTCGTGGCGCAGCGCCTGCACCCGACTCAAGGCAGATGCGGTCTGGGGCACAACCTGCGCAGCAGCGGCCAATGTTCCACAGAGCGCCACAGAAATTCGTGCGTTTCTCAAACAGAACCTCGATGTCTACGGCCTGCGCGCTGAAAACGACAACCCCAACGGCTTGATCACCGGCTACTACGAGCCGGTCTACCCCGGCAGCCTGACGCCCACCGAGGCGGCCAACGTGCCGGTGTATGGCGTGCCGGAGGACATGATCATTGTCTCGCTCGACAGCATTTATCCCGAACTCAAAGGCAAACGCCTGCGTGGTCGCCTTGAAGGTCGAGTACTCAAACCTTACGACGATGCTGCGACCATCGAATCCAAAGGTGTGAAAGCCCCAGTGGTTGCCTACCTGACCGACCCGATGAATCTGCAATTCCTGCAGATCCAGGGTTCGGGGCGGATTCAGACCGCAGACGGCAAACAGCTGCGCATTGCCTACGCCGATCAGAACGGCCATCCATATCGGCCGATCGGCCGCTGGCTGGTCGAGCAAGGCGAGTTGAAGAAAGAAGACGTGACAATGAGCGCAATCAGCAACTGGGCCAAAGCCAATCCGTCGCGGATTCCTGAACTGCTGGGCAGCAACCCGAGCTATGTGTTCTTCACCCGCAATCCGGACAGCAATGAAGGCCCGCGCGGATCACTGAACGTGCCGTTGACTGCGGGCTACAGTGCGGCAGTGGATCGCAAGGTAATTCCGCTGGGCAGCCTGTTGTGGCTGTCGACCACGCGCCCGGATGGTACGGCACTGGTCCGCCCGGTGGCGGCGCAGGATACCGGCGGCGCGATTGCCGGCGAGGTTCGTGCGGATCTGTTCTGGGGCACCGGTGATGCAGCCGGGCAACTGGCCGGGGACATGAAACAGCAGGGGCAGATCTGGATGCTCTGGCCAAAAGGTGCGGCGCTGCCACAAGTGCCGCGGGTGGCTGATACAGAGAAGAAGTAACCCTTAGGATCTTTGTCGTCTGAACAATGGCTTTCGCGAGCAGGCTCGCTCCCACAGTTGGAATGCATATCCATGTGGGAGCGAGCCTGCTCGCGAAGAGGCCATCAGCAACACCCGAGCATCAGACCGACACGAAGAAGAACGAAGCAATCAGCCCCATCCCCACAAACCACACCAGCGACCGCAAGATCGCCCAGTCCGCCAGGTAGCAAATGATGTAAAGCAGGCGACTGGTAATAAACATCACCGCCAGCACATTGACCGTCACCAACTGCGCGGTTCCCACCAGGTGCGCGACGATCACCGCCGCTGCAAACGCCGGCATCACCTCAAAGCTGTTCAGCTGCGCCGCGTGCGCCCGACGGGCCACACCGTTGAGACTTTCAAGAAAGTCGCGCGGATCGTGGTTGTCACTCAACCGGTAGCCGCCCACGGCTTTCGCCACGCCAGTGCAGACATATGGCAGAAAAATCGCAATCAACACACACCACAGAGCCACCGTCATAACGCCGTCCTTTTTTCGAGTTATAGAATTCGCGAGCGGTCAGAACTTCATCACCAGCATGCCGATCAGCACCAGCCCACAGGCTAAGAGCCGCGGACGGCCGAAAGGTTCTTTCAAGTAGCGCATGCCGAACAACACCACCAGAATCACGCTGATTTCGCGCAATGCCGCCGCCTCCGCAATCGAGCCCAATTGCATCGCCCACAGCACCAGAGCGTAGCTGGCCAATACGCAGAAGCCCACCGCCAACCCCAGCTTCCATTGCTCACGCCAGAACAACATGAACGCCGGACGCTTGGCGCCCCATGCCAACAGCGGAAACGGCCACGCGCTGAGCAGCGTGACCCAGACCAGGTAATCGAGCGGATGCGACCAGCGCCGCAACGCCTGGCCATCAATGTAGGTGTAGCAGCCGATGCACAGGCCGATCAGCGCCACCACCGGCAGCATCGACCACGGCAAGTGCTTGCCACCACCGCCCTGCCACAGCAGGCAAACCATGCCCAACGGAATCAGCATGATGCCGAAGATCTGCTGGGTGGTGAGCACTTCGCCGGCGAAGATCAGCGTCAGCGCCAGCACTACCAGCGGCGACAAACCGCGCATCAGTGGATAGACCAACCCGAGATCGCCGACCCGATACGCCTGAATCAGCAGGTAGCGATACAGCAATTCAAACGCTGCCGACGCCAGAATCCACGGCCAGATATCCATCGGCGGCAAGCTCACGAATGGCAACGCGATGGCGACGACCAGCAGCGCCACGGTGTCCATGCACGCCACCACCAGCAGCCGCTCGGCGCTGAACTTGATCAATGTATTCCACGTCGCATGCAGCAGCGCCGCCATCAATACCAATCCCGTCGCCAGCACGTTCCACTCCTTATTGTTGTTAGCGAGCCAATTAGTCAGATTATTGATTCGCGATGTGTCAGCAGCTGTTTATACTGCAAGCGACCACGCCGCACTCAGTTGCGCACAGAAAAATACCAATAATTCCTGCCTGCACCGCGCTCCTTCGAGATCGGTCGTCGGCCTGCGTATGCCTGATCAAAGCGTCAAGACTACCGACAGAGACCTTGCGCATGCCACTCGCCTTGCTTGCCCTCGCTGTTGCCGCATTCGGCATCGGCACAACCGAATTCGTCATCATGGGCTTGTTGCCCGATGTCGCCCGCGACCTTGCCGTGAGCATTCCTCACGCGGGCCTGTTGATCACTGGTTATGCGTTGGGCGTGGTGTTCGGCGCGCCAATCCTGGCGATCGGCACCGCGAACATGCCGCGCAAAGCGACGCTGCTCGGCATGACGCTGATGTTCATCCTCGGCAACGTGCTCTGCGCCCTGGCGCCGAACTACGCGACGCTGATGGCCGCTCGCGTGGTCACCGCACTGTGCCACGGCGCGTTTTTCGGCATTGGCTCGGTGGTCGCCGCCGGGCTGGTCGCGCCGAACAAACGCGCACAGGCGATTGCGATGATGTTCACCGGCCTGACCTTGGCCAACGTTCTCGGCGTGCCGCTGGGCACGGCGCTCGGGCAATACGCCGGCTGGCGTTCGACCTTCTGGGCGGTTTCGGTGATCGGAGTGATCGCAGCCCTCGCGCAGTGGTTTTGGCTGCCGAAACACATCCCGATGGACAAGGCCAACCTCGCCAGCGAATTCAAGGTATTGGGCAAGATCAACGTGTTGCTGGCGCTGGGCATGAGTGTGCTGGCATCGACCAGCCTGTTCAGCGTGTTCACCTACATTGCGCCAATCCTGCAAGACATCACCGGCGTCAGCCCACACGGTGTGACTGTGATGCTGTTGTTGTTCGGCGTCGGCCTGACCGGTGGCAGCATGCTCGGCGGGCGTCTGGCTGATAACCGTTTGTTGCCTTCGCTGGTCGGTGTGGCCTTGGCGGTGGTGGTGATTCTGGCGGCGTTCAGCCAGACCAGCCGTTCGGTGGTGCCGGCGGCGATCACGCTGGTGCTGTGGGGGATTTTTGCTTTTGCGCTGTGTCCGATTCTGCAATTGCTGATCATCGATCAGGCCCATGAAGCGCCGAACCTCGGTTCGACATTGAACCAGAGCGCTTTCAACCTCGGTAACGCGGCGGGTGCGTGGATCGGCGGGCTGGTGGTGGCCAGTGGCGCGGACCTGGCGGACTTGCCGTGGACCGGGGCACTGGTCGGCGTGCTGACGGTGCTGACGGCGCTGTTTTTCATCTATCTGCAACGTCGCGAAACGGCTGGGGTCAATGTGTCTGGCTAATCGTGTCGTGCCAGACAGAGCTCTCACCCTAGCCCTCTCCCAGAGGGAGAGGGGGACTGAACGGGGGATGCTTCAGAAGTACGCCGACCTGAACGCGCATTGCCGAATCCATAATCGACTCGGTTATTCAGGTCGATGCATGCCACAAGACAATAAGGTCGGCTCCCTCTCCCTCCGGGAGAGGGCTGGGGTGAGGGAAGCTTGTGCCCTCAGTCGTTCTCGGCCCATCAAACCCCTGCGCCCAAGTATCGGACGCGCTCCATTCACCCCTCATCCAAAGGACCCCGGATGCTTGAACTTGTCGCCGCTTTCATCTGCCTCACCACCCTCCTCACCTTCGTCAACTTCCGCTTCATCGGCCTGCCGCCGACCATCGGCGTGATGGTGACTGCGCTGCTGTTCTCCCTGATCCTGCAAGGCCTGAGCGTACTCGGCTACCCCGGTCTCGAAGAACGCGTGCAGCAACTGATCGGCCAGATCGACTTTGGCGATCTGCTGATGAACTGGATGCTCTCATTCCTGCTGTTCGCCGGCGCCTTGCACGTCAACCTGAATGACTTGCGCAGCTACCGCTGGCCCATCGGCCTGTTGGCAACCTTCGGCGTGTTGATTGCCACCACGGTAATCGGCAGCCTCGCCTATTACATTTTTGCCCTGTTCGGCTGGCACGTGAGTTTCTTGTATTGCCTGCTGTTCGGCGCGCTGATTTCGCCGACCGACCCGATTGCCGTGCTCGGTGTGCTGCGTACCGCCAACGCCTCGAAGCCGCTGAAAACCACCATCGTCGGCGAATCACTGTTCAACGACGGCACAGCTGTTGTGGTGTTCACCGTATTGCTGGGCATCGCCCAACTCGGCGAAACCCCGACCATCAGCGCCACCGCCATGTTGTTCGTTCATGAAGCCATCGGCGGTGTGTTGTTCGGCGGGCTGATCGGTTATCTGGTCTATCGAATGATCAAGAGCGTCGAACAGCATCAGATCACCGTGATGCTGACCTTGGCGCTGGTCATTGGCGGTTCGGCGATGGCCACGGAGATTCACGTTTCCGCGCCGATCGCGATGGTGGTGGCCGGTCTGATCATCGGCAACCTCGGGCGCAATCTGGCAATGAACGACATGACCCGCCGTTATCTGGACGGTTTCTGGGAATTGCTCGATGACATGCTTAACGCGCTGCTGTTTGCGCTGATCGGCATGGAGCTGTTGCTGCTGCCGTTCAACTGGCTGCACGTGGCGGCGGCGAGTGTATTGGCGGTGGCCATTCTGCTGTCACGCCTGCTCACTGTGGCTCCGGCGATTCTGCTGCTGCGCCGCTGGCGGACAGTGCCGGCCGGCACCATCCGGATTTTGACCTGGGGCGGTTTGCGCGGCGGTGTTTCAGTGGCACTGGCCCTGGCCCTGCCGCTGGGCCCGGAGCGCGATCTGCTGCTGAGCATCACTTACATCGTGGTGCTGTCGTCGATCCTGTTGCAGGGTCTGACCATCGGCAAACTGGTCAAGCACGCGACTCGCAACGAGCCCGCGACCACCAGCGAACCTGCTCACCACTGATCATTTTTTGATCGCCTGCGGATCAGGTTTCTCGGCCTGATCCGCAGATTCCTTCGGCGCACCGCTCTCGCTGCGAATCTGCGCATGGCTGATCAGCGCAAAGATAAAGCTGCCGCCAATGATGTTCCCCGCCAGCGTCGGCCCGGCGAAGACCATCCAGAAATCACTCCACGGCAGCTCGCCGGCAAACACCAGATATGACACCTCGGCCGAACCCACCACGATGTGAGTGAAGTCGCCGAGCGCCATCAGGTAGGTGATGAGGATGATGATCCACATCTTCGCGCTCTCCATGGACGGAATCATCCAGACCATGGTGGCGATCATCCAGCCAGACACGATGCCTTTGGCGAACATCTGGCTGGCATGGTTTTCCATGACTTTGCGGCCGATTTCGAGGAAGGCAACGTCGGTCTTGCTGTCGAAGATCGGCAGTTCGAGCATCACGTACGCCACCAGAATCGTGCCGCAGAGGTTGCCGACGAGCACCACCGTCCACAGACGGATCAGCCGGCCGAAGTTCTGAAGGGTCGGCTTGGTCATGACCGGCAGCACGGCGGTCAGGGTGTTTTCGGTGAACAGTTGCTGACGGGCGAGGATCACCGCGAGAAAACCTGCGCAGTAGCCGAAGCTGGCGATCACTTTGAATTCATCACCGTCGGGCAGGCGCGAATTGAGCAGGCCCATGCCCATCAGCGACAGGCCCATGGTCAACCCTGCCGCCAATGCCGACCACCAGAGTGCGGCGATGCTGCGCTCCAGTTCCTGATCGCCTTGAGAGCGGATGATTTCATGCAGGACGGCCGCGCGGGGCGGCTGGTTTTTCTCGACTTCATGCTGTTCTTTGGCCGAGAGATCGGGGGTCTTGCCGTCGGTGGGAGTGGTCATAGCGTGGGAACCGTGGGGGTGGTGTTTACCTACGACCCCGGCGGTTCATGGCTGTTCAGTGGGCAGATGATTCTTCGCTGACTGAACAACCGCTTTCGCGAGCAGGCTCGCTCCCACAGGTACAGCGTGATCCTTGTGGGAGCGAGCTTGCTCGCGAAGAAAGCGCCGCCGATGTTATTTGGTGACTAACTCATCTTCCTGGAACTGATCTTTCACATATTTGATTTCAGTGCGCCCGTGCGGTGCCGGCAAGCCGTCTTCGCCCAGATTGACGAAAACCATCTTCTCGACGGTGAGAATGCTCTTGCGAGTGATCTTGTTGCGCACTTCACAAGTCAGTGTGATCGAGGTGCGGCCGAACTCGGTGGCGGTGATGCCCAGTTCGATAATGTCGCCCTGGCGCGAGGCGCTGACGAAGTTGATTTCGGAAATGTACTTGGTCACCACGCGCTGATTGCCCAACTGGACGATCGCGTAGATCGCCGCTTCTTCGTCAATCCAGCGCAACAGACTGCCGCCGAACAGGGTGCCGTTGGGGTTGAGGTCTTCGGGTTTTACCCATTTGCGGGTGTGGAAATTCATCTTCACTCCTGAGTGTCTTGCCGAACGATGGGCGGTATCTTGGCAGACTGAGCGGTCAGGCTCCATGCGGCTTCGACTATGGTCGTCATTAACGATCTTCATCTGGCCGACAGAAACCCTTTGGAAGATCAGTCTAGACGGCTATAATCGCCACCGTTTCAAAACGGTAACGTTCACTTGCTACCGTTTTCCCGCCACCTGTCCGAGGGGCGCTGCAGCAGGTTCAACCTGTCAGGCTCGGATGGGGCGTTGACTGGCTCAGGCCAGACACTAAACGCACAACGGCGCCCATTCGCATACATTACGAATGGAGGCTCTTCATGAGCGCTGTTATCACGCCTGCAGATTTTAACGATTACAAAGTTGCCGACATGTCCCTGGCTGCCTGGGGCCGTCGCGAAACCATCATCGCCGAATCGGAAATGCCGGCTCTGATGGGTCTGCGTCGCAAGTACTCCGGCGAACAGCCGTTGAAAGGCGCCAAGATCCTCGGCTGCATCCACATGACCATTCAGACTGCCGTGCTGATCGAAACCCTGGTTGCCCTGGGTGCCGAAGTACGCTGGTCGTCGTGCAACATTTTCTCGACTCAGGATCAGGCTGCTGCCGCTATCGCTGCTGCCGGTATCCCGGTTTTCGCCTGGAAAGGCGAAACTGAAGAAGAGTACGAGTGGTGCCTGGAGCAGACCATCCTGAAGGATGGCCAGCCATGGGACGCCAACATGATCCTCGACGACGGCGGCGACCTGACTCAGCTGCTGCACGACAAGTACCCACAAGTACTGGATCGCGTTCACGGCGTGACTGAAGAAACCACCACCGGTGTACACCGTCTGCTGGACATGCTGGCCAAGGGCGAGCTGAAAATCCCGGCCATCAACGTCAACGACTCGGTGACCAAGTCCAAGAACGACAACAAGTACGGCTGCCGTCACAGCCTGAACGACGCGATCAAGCGCGGTACCGACCACCTGCTGTCCGGCAAGCAAGCGCTGGTCATCGGTTACGGTGACGTGGGCAAGGGTTCGGCCCAGTCCCTGCGTCAGGAAGGCATGATCGTTAAAGTCTCCGAAGTTGACCCGATCTGCGCCATGCAAGCGTGCATGGACGGTTTCGAACTGGTTTCGCCGTTCATCGACGGTATCAACAACGGCACCGAAGCAAGCATCGACAAAGCGCTGCTGGGCAAGATCGACCTGATCGTGACCACCACCGGTAACGTCAATGTTTGCGACGCGAACATGCTCAAAGCCCTGAAGAAGCGCGCCGTGGTCTGCAACATCGGTCACTTCGACAACGAAATCGACACCGCTTTCATGCGCAAGAACTGGGCATGGGAAGAAGTGAAGCCACAGGTACACAAGATCCACCGTACCGGCCCGGGCGCTTTCGACGCGCAGAACGACGACTACCTGATCCTGCTGGCCGAAGGCCGTCTGGTAAACCTGGGTAACGCCACTGGCCACCCAAGCCGCATCATGGACGGTTCGTTCGCCAACCAGGTGCTGGCACAGATCTTCCTGTTCGGCCAGAAGTACGCCGACCTGTCGCCAGCCCAGAAAGCCGAGCGTCTGACCGTTGAAGTACTGCCGAAGAAACTCGACGAAGAAGTGGCTCTGGAAATGGTTCGCGGCTTCGGCGGCGTGGTCACTCAACTGACCAAGCAACAGGCTGACTACATCGGCGTGACCGTCGAAGGCCCGTTCAAGCCGCACGCTTACCGCTACTAACAGGCGCTTGCTCGCTCTCCCTGTGGGAGCGAGCCTGCTCGCGAAGGCGTCTCAACATTCAACATCCGTGTTGTCTGACCCGGCGCTTTCGCGAGCAGGCTCGCTCCCACATGGGATTGCAGCGCCTCGAAGGTTCTTGTTTCCAAGGGTATGACCATGTCCCAAGACCGTCGCTACAGCTTCGAGTTCTTCCCGACCAAGACCGATGCTGGGCATGAAAAACTGCTCGCCACTGCCCGTCAGCTGGCCACCTACAACCCCGACTTCTTTTCCTGCACCTATGGCGCTGGTGGTTCGACCCGTGATCGCACCCTCAACACCGTTCTGCAACTGGAAAGCGAAGTCAAAATTCCGGCCGCACCGCACCTGTCGTGCGTCGGCGACAGCAAGGACGACCTGCGCGGCCTGCTGAACGAGTACAAGGCTGCCGGCATCAAGCGCATCGTTGCCCTGCGTGGTGACCTGCCGTCCGGCATGGGCATGACCAGCGGTGAGCTGCGTCACGCCAATGAGCTGGTTGAATTCATTCGTGAAGAAACCGGTGACCATTTCCACATCGAAGTTGCCGCTTACCCGGAGATGCATCCGCAAGCACGCAACTACGAAGACGATCTGGCCAACTTCGTGCGCAAGGCTCGCGCCGGTGCCGACAGCGCGATCACCCAGTACTTCTTCAACGCCGACAGCTACTTCTACTTTGTCGACCGTTTGCAGGCGCAGGGTGTCGATCTGCCGATCGTGCCGGGGATCATGCCGATCACCAACTACAGCAAACTCGCGCGCTTCTCCGACGCCTGCGGTGCGGAAATCCCGCGCTGGATCCGCAAGCAACTGGAAGCCTACGGCGATGACACACAAAGCATTCAGCGCTTTGGTGAGCAAGTCGTCAGCGAGATGTGCGAACGCTTGTTGCAGGGCGGCGCGCCGGGGCTGCACTTCTATTCCATGAACCAGGCTGAGCCTAGTCTGGCGATCTGGAATAACCTGAAGTTGCCGCGTTGAAGCAGCTTCAAGCTTCAAGCTGAAAGCGACAAGCAAGATCAAAAGATCGCAGCCTTCGGCAGCTCCTACATTGAGATTTCGTATCCCGTGTAGGAGCTGCCGAAGGCTGCGATCTTTTGCTTTTAAATGCCCGAAACAGAGCTTGTGCCGGCACTTTCTGGCTCTTTCGCGTTTCTCGTCGTAATCTCAAGCCATGCCTTTGATCACGCAATTATTCGCCGTGCTGGTTTTTGCTTGCCTGAGCTTCGCCGCTCGAGGCGAGAAGCTGCGTATTGTCACCGAGCCATGGGCGCCGTACGTGTATGAAGAAGGCGGCAAGAACCTCGGGCTCGACTACGAAACCACGGCCATCGTCTTCAAACGTCTGGGCATTGAAGTCGAATGGCAATTCCTGCCATGGAAGCGCTGCCTGTCGATGCTTGAAACCGGTCAGGCCGACGGTGCACTGGACATTTTTCACAGCGAAGAGCGCGACGCCACCCTGCTTTACCCAAGTGAACCGCTGTCGGACGTCGAGTTCGTGATGTTCTACGCCAATGACCGGCCGCACCCGTTCAGCAAACTCGAAGAACTCAAAGGCCTGACCATCGGCACTTCGCCGGGTTATCTGTACAGCCCCGATTTCAGCGAATCAACGTTGTTTAGCCGTGAACCGGCACCGACCCACGAAGCCAACTTTGGAAAACTGGTGCGAGGTCGCATCGACTTGCTGATCACTGATCGCCGTGTCGGTCAGCATTTGCTCGATGAGCTGAATATCCGCGATCAGATCACTGAAAACCCCACCGTCATTAGCCGCCAAAGCCAGTTTCTCGCGGTTCGGCGCAATGCCGGCATGGATTTATTGGTGCAACGTTTTGGTGCCGAACTTAAACGTTTCAAGCGCGAACCGGCGTATGCCGAGCTCAGCGCACGCTACGGCGCCGCACCCGCCAGCAGCCCTTCAATGAATTCAGCCACGGCCAACCGCAAAACCGTTGAGCAGCAGGAAAGCAGCGCGCAGTGATTGCTCTGTTATACTCCGGCGTTCCCGCCAGGCTCACGCCCGGACGCCCGGAACCGTAACAGGCCTCTCGACCCGCTACAGCGCAGCTTTGCAGCCCGCGCGAGCGCTCCAGACGTGCCTTCGGAACCGCAGCAGGACCGGACGGGATTGCGTCCTCTTAAACGCCATTCGCGCCAGGCAAGACTCCCATTGGGCCAAGCCCTAACTAAAACAGGATTACTCATGTCCTTTGCTTCCCTCGGTCTCTCCGAGGCTTTAGTCCGCGCCATCGAAGATGCGGGCTATACCGAGCCTACTCCGGTGCAACAGCGGGCCATTCCCGCCGTGTTGCAAGGTCGCGACCTGATGGTTGCGGCACAGACAGGTACCGGTAAAACCGGCGGTTTCGCCCTTCCGATCCTGGAGCGGTTGTTCCCCAACGGTCACCCGGACAAATCCCAGCGTCATGGCCCGCGTCAACCGCGCGTACTGGTCCTGACCCCGACCCGCGAACTCGCGGCCCAGGTTCACGAGAGCTTCAAGATCTACGCCCGTGACCTGAAATTCGTCAGCGCCTGCATCTTCGGCGGCGTCGGCATGAACCCGCAGGTTCAGGCCATGTCCCGTGGCGTCGACGTGCTCGTCGCCTGCCCGGGTCGTTTGCTCGATCTGTGCGGCCAAGGCAGCGTTGACCTGTCCCACGTGGAAATTCTCGTCCTCGACGAAGCCGACCGCATGCTCGACATGGGTTTTGTGCACGACGTGAAGAAAGTCCTCGCGCGCCTGCCGTCCAAGCGTCAGAACCTGCTGTTCTCGGCGACGTTCTCCAAAGACATCACCGACCTCGCCGGCAAGCTGCTGCACAACCCGGAACGCATCGAAGTGACGCCGCCGAACACCACGGTCGAGCGCATCGAACAACGCGTATTCCGTCTGCCTGCCAGCCACAAACGTGCGCTGCTGGCCCACCTGATCACCGCCGGCGCGTGGGAACAGGTATTGGTGTTCACTCGCACCAAGCACGGCGCCAACCGTCTGGCCGAGTACCTGGACAAGCACGGCCTGCCGGCTGTGGCGATCCACGGTAACAAGAGCCAGAACGCGCGCACCAAAGCGCTGGCCGACTTCAAGGCCAACCAGGTGCGTATCCTGGTTGCCACCGACATCGCCGCACGCGGTCTGGACATTGATCAGTTGCCACACGTGGTCAACTTCGAACTGCCGAACGTCGATGAAGATTACGTTCACCGTATCGGCCGTACCGGCCGTGCCGGTCGTTCGGGCGAGGCGATCTCGCTGGTCGCGCCGGACGAAGAAAAACTGCTGAAAAGCATCGAACGCATGACCAAGCAGAAAATCGCCGACGGCGACCTGATGGGCTTCGATTCGAGCACCATTGAAGCCGAGAAGCCGGAAGTGCGTGAGCGTCCGGACGTGCGTAACCCGCGCAATCCACGTGGCCCACGCGGTGACGGGCCGAATGGCGGCGGCGGTGGCGGCGGTCGTAAAGACAAAGGCAAAGACAAGGGCAAGGAAAAACCGGCCGGTGAACGTGGCGAGCGCCCTGCCCGTCAGCAGAAACCGCGCGAAGGCACTCCAGCCCGCGAACAGCGCCCGAGCCAACCGCCACGTGCGGCGGCTGATCGTGCACCGGACGAGTTCCTCGACGACGATGTGGATAACTTCGGTAACCGCGTTGACTACGTGCCCAAGCCTGCCCCGGCAGGCGGTCGCGGCCGTCGTCCAGGCGCACCGGCTCAAGGTGCTGGCGCAGGTTCGGGCGCACCACGCGGCGGTCAGTCGCAGGGTCGTCAGAACGGTCCGCGCAACAGCAACGGCTCGAGCACCGGCACCCCGCCCGCCAAACGCAGTGGCGGCCCGCGCAACGGCGCACCGCGTGATGGTCAGTCGGGTCGTCGCGACGAGTCCGCTTCGTCGTCGCGCAACCGTCGTCCAGCCCGTGACGATCAGCCACGCAGCGAACCGGCCGTACAAAACCCGCGCAGCACCGGGCCGAAGATCATGCACAAGGAATCGAAAGCCGACCGCTTCCCGACGCCTGAGCAGCTCGATCAACTGCCAAGCCGCCCGCGTGGCGAGAAACCAGCGCTGCTGACCCGCAATCGCTGAGTTGACGCTGCCATGAAAAATGCCCCGCCTCGCAAGAGCCGGGGCATTTTTTTAGGCGCCACAAACACCCCTGAATCACCGCATATCCCCTGTGGGAGCGAGCCTGCTCGCGAAAGCGGTCATTCAGCCAACATCAATGCTGACTGACCCGTCACCTTCGCGAGCAGGCTCGCTCCCACAGGGAAGTGTGTGTGTGTCGTAGACAATAAAAAACGCCCCGGCCTTTCGACCGGGGCGTTTTTGTGTGGCGAGCGAAAGTTACTTAACTTTCACGCCTTCCAGCGAGATGTCCAGATCCGCAGTCTGCGAGGTAGGACCTGGGCCCTTGATCCCGAAATCGTTCAGGTTGAGGGTGGTCTTGGCGTTGAAGCCAGCACGCTCGCCGCCCCATGGATCCTTGCCTTCGCCGTTGAATGTGGCTTTGAAGGTTACAGGTTTGGTCACGCCGTGCAGGGTCAGGTCGCCAGTCACGTCAGCAGTCTTTTCACCGGTCGATTTAACGGCGGTGGAGACGAACTTGGCATCAGCAAACTTGCCCACGTCCAGGAAGTCTTTGCTGGCGATGTGCTTGTCACGTTCAGCGTGGTTCGACCACAGGCTGGCGGTTTTCACATCAACCGAGATCTTGCTGGCTTCAGGCTTGGCCGAATCCCACGAGAAAGTACCGTCGAAATCCTTGAAGGTACCGTGGATGAAGCTGTAACCCAGGTGGCTGATTTTCCAGTCAACGAAGGCGTGCTGGCCTTCCTTGTCGATTTTGTAGTCCGCTGCCATGGCCTGGGCCGAGAGCAGTGCAGAACCGATTGCCAGAGCGGCCAGAGTCTTTTTCAACATGCTTTCTTTTCCTTTGAGTCGAGGTTGAATTTCAGGCTTTGCGACCGAGCATTCGCGTCAGGGTCGCATCACGATCGATAAAGTGGTGCTTCAATGCTGCCAACGCATGGAGACCGGAAAAAATTACCAGCGCCCACGCCAGCCAGAGATGAATCACCCCAGCGGTATCTGCCTGATCCGGTAGCCCGGAGAGCAGTGCAGGAACTTCAAACAGGCCAAACACCGGGATCCCGACACCGTCTGCGGTGGAAATCAGGTAACCGGCAATCATCACAGCGAACAGCGCGAGATACAGAAACCCGTGGCCGAATTTGGCACCGATACGGGTCATGCGGCTGTAGCTTTGCAGCGTCGGCGGCGGTGGGCTGATAAAGCGCCACAGCACCCGCAACACCATCAGACCCAACAGCACCAGACCGATACTCTTGTGCAGATCCGGCGCTTCTTTGCGCCAGCTGCTGTAGTAATCCAGCCCGACCATCCACAAGCCCAGCGCGAACAGCCCGAAGACCACCAGCGCCACACCCCAGTGCATGAAGATGCTGACCCAACCATAGCGCGAAGAAGAGTTACGTAGCTGCATTGCCCAAATCCTGTGAGAACTGCGAACCAAGACTAGCGAGTTATCTATCGAATTAAAGCGGAAAATTTTGCTTTGAAATATCGAGAAATACGATCAAGAGTCTGGAAGTGGCGTGTTAAGGAAAGATTAAAGGAGGTTTTTCCGCACAGCGCTCGGGCCATGCTGCTCGATTCTCGCGGGCTGATCCGACGCTCCCCGGAGCAGGTGGCGATCACAGGAAGGTAGTCGCCAGAGAAATTCCCAATCGATAACTATGTATCGCTGATTGTACCTCTGCACCTGATCAAATGATGACTCAATCATTCTTTGAAAAGGTCAACAACATGGCTCTTCGTTACAGCCCCTTTCAAGCAAGTGGTACTTCCGAGTTACCGCCGAACCAGACCTTGACCCCAGACCAATATCTGCAATCCGAGAACGGTCGATTCCGCCTTATATTGCAGGGCGATGGAAATCTTGTGATCAAAGACGGTGAAACGGTAGTGTGGATTGCCGATAGCAATCAGCCTTACAGTTTAACTTTGCATCCAAAAAAGATGCGTGAGCCACTGCAGTTTGTCATCAGCAACAACGGCTTTCTCTACAACCCTTCCCGACGGCGCTTGTGGATTGCTGAAAGCACGCACAGCCTCGACAAATCGCTCTGGCACAACACCTACATGACGATGCAGGACGACGGAAACCTGGTCATCTACGATCAGCGCAACGGGAATCTGCGCTGGGCCCGCTTCGGTTTTGTCCCCGGGCGCATTCGAAAACCCAAGCAACGATGGCTCCGAAAATTACCGAACGGCACGGAGTTCTTCAAATGGGACTTTTAATACGCCTGAGTTATTTTGATTGATTAGTTGGTGAAAACCGCCGGTGGCTGCAAGCAATCCGCGCTATATGGATCTATCTTGCATTGATGGGCAAGTTCAGCACCATAACCTCCAGGAAAGAAACGTCCATTGGCACAACCGGAAAGTGTCATCAACAGAACTATTGCCATTAGACTTTTCATCGAGCGCCTCCAATTTTTTCAAGCATAAAGTTGGAGATCCGGCACCCGCTATCGTTTCGTTCTGATTGTTTTGTGGGAAGTGTCCTGCGCAAAGGTAAGCCTTGAGACTGCACCGGGAAGGATTGAAGTGCGCGCTTCTGGCAAAAAAAAACGCGGCCCTCATGGCCGCGTTTTTATTGAAGCAAAGGCTTACTGCGCCTTGGTCTCAGTAGTGGCTGCCGGCTTGGCCGCTGGCTTCTTCGCCGGTTCGGCCTTTTTCGCTGCCGGTTTGGCCGGGGCCTTCTTCGCCTCGGTTTTAGCTGCAGGCTTCTTCGCCGCTGGCTTGGCCGCTGCTTTCTTCGCCGGTTCAGCTTTCACCGGGGTCGCTGGTTTCGGTGCTTCCACCGGAGCTGGCGCAGGTGCCGGGGTCGGCGCAGGCGCTGGAGCGACCGGTGCAGGAGCCGGCTCTGGCGCCTTCACAGGCTCAGGCTTCTTCTCGTCATCCGAACCGCCGAACAGATTAGTGAAGAAGTTGCCCTTCTTCGCCGCCACGGCACCCGCCGCGCCTGCCGCTGCTGCAGCCGGAACCACTTTGGCTGGCTCGAACGATTTGCCTGCCGCCAGATCTTCAACCTGACTGGCCGCACGCTGACCGGTGCGCAATGCGCCTTCCAGCGTGCCCGGGTACAAGGTGTCAGTGTGTTCGCCGGCGAACGTCACGCGTTGCAGCGGACGTTCCCACAGGCGCCAGAACTTGCTGATCTGCCCCGGGCCGTAAGCCAGGTAGGCGCCGCCCATCGACGGGTCGGTGCTGTAACGACGGATTTCATAACCGGTGAACGAGCCACGGGCCTGTGGATAAAACGCGTGCAGACGGATCAGCACCTGATCGACCATCTGTTTGTCGCCGAACGCCTGCATCACGCGGGCATTGTCGCCGGACAGGTTGATCACCACGTTGGCGCCGCCCTTCAGGGCAGGCTCGATCCAGAGCATGCCGAGACCGGTGTTGCTATAGATCTCGCCGGACATGCGCGCCTTGCTTTCCCACACCGGCGTCTTGAACTTCAGCATGATCTGGTCGCGCCAGCCGTAGTTGGTGCCCTTGATCGCGGCCAAGTGCTGAGCATCCAGCGCCGGGGTCAGGGCAATCTTGTTCAGTGCACGCAGCGGCACGGCCAACACCACGTAGTCAGCCTGATAGCCAACAGCGCCGACCTTGACAGTCACGCCGTCCTTGTCCTGAGTGATCGCCGACACCGGCGAATTGGTCTTGATCGTTTTGATCTGTTTGACGAACGCCTGTGCCAGCACCTGGCTGCCGCCGACCAGACGCGAAGCACGCAGGTCACGGTCGGAGATGCCGCGATAGACACGGTTCTGCTGAGCAAAGTACAGCAGCGAAAGGCGCGAAGGCTCGTCGTAGTGGGTGCGGATATCCTGGTTGATCAGCTGACGCGCGGTGGCCGGCAGGTTTTGCTTATCGAGCCAGCTCGATACGGTGATCTGGTCCAGCGCGTGCAGGGTGCTGGTCGCCGCCGGGTTTTGCGGATCGTCGATCGAACGCGCCAGATCGTCGAGGGTTTTCTGGTAGCGCTTCAAGGCATCAGCAGTGGCTGGCTGCTTGGTCGCCAGATCGGCGGCAGAGAAATACTCGCCGTCGATCAGGTAGCCCGGGGTACGCACGAATTCAGGGGCCGGCGTGGTGCCGAGCTTGAAGGTCGACACGTACTTGTTCAGCACCGGCTGGGTCTTGTCGTTGCCGATCCACTCGCTGGTGGCCATGCCCGAGCGTCCGCCCAGGCTCGGTTTGGCTTCCAGCAGGGTGACCTGCCAGCCTCTGTTTTGCAGCTCATAAGCGGCAGTCAGGCCCGAGAGGCCGCCGCCGATCACGATTGCAGTTTTATCCTTGGCCAGCGCTGTAACGCTGAACAGCCCCAACATCACCAGCGCACAGGCGCGCAGCCAACCGACAGACATTCAGCGAACTCCGGAAATACTCGTAGGAAAAAGCAGTTGTGCGGGTCAGACGACCCAAAGAACCGCGAAGAATACGTTAGCCATCAAAACGCCGCCAGCGACGTCTATCGGCTCATACAAAGTAGCTCAATCGACACAATGGGTTGTCCCCGCGCGACGCATTGCATAGGCTTGCGCGATTGTTTGCCCGCGCCTGTCGCGAGCCGCCTCGAGGAGACTGTAAATGGGCCTGAATAACCAGTGGATGCAACGCGACCTCGCGGTGTTGTGGCATCCCTGCACCCAGATGAAAGACCACGAACAGCTGCCGCTGATCCCGATCAAGCGCGGCGAAGGCGTCTGGCTCGAAGACTTCGAAGGCAAGCGCTACCTCGACGCCGTCAGCTCCTGGTGGGTCAACGTGTTCGGCCACGCCAACCCGCGCATCAATCAGGGCATCAAGGATCAGGTCGATCAACTGGAACACGTGATTCTGGCCGGCTTCAGCCATCAACCGGTGATCGAGTTGTCCGAGCGTCTGGTGAAGATGACGCCGGAAGGGCTGAACCGGGTGTTCTACGCCGATAACGGTTCGTCCTGCATCGAAGTCGCGTTGAAAATGAGCTTTCACTACTGGCTCAATCGCGGTCAACCGAACAAGAAGCGCTTCATCACTCTGACCAACAGCTACCACGGCGAAACCATGGCGGCGATGGCGGTCGGCGATGTGCCGTTGTTCACAGAGACCTACAAAGCGCTGCTGATGGACACCATCAAAGTGCCGAGCCCGGATTGCTACGGGCGCCCCGAAGGCATGAGCTGGGAAGAACACTCGCGCAATATGTTCGCCGCCATGGAACAGACCTTGGCAGAGCATCATGACAGCGTCGCGGCAGTGATCGTCGAGCCGTTGATTCAGGGCGCCGGTGGCATGCGCATGTATCACCCGGTGTATCTGAAGTTGCTGCGTGAAGCCTGCGACCGTTACGGCGTGCATTTGATCCTCGACGAAATCGCCGTTGGCTTTGGCCGCACCGGGACGATGTTTGCTTGTGAACAGGCTGGCATCCGTCCGGACTTCCTCTGCCTGTCGAAAGCCCTGACCGGCGGCTATCTGCCGCTGGCGGCGTGCCTGACCACCGACGAGGTTTACAGCGCTTTCTACGACGACTATCCAACCTTGCGTGCATTTCTCCATTCACACAGCTACACCGGCAACCCGCTGGCGTGCGCGGCGGCACTGGCAACGCTGGATATCTTCGAGCAGGACAACGTCATCGAGAACAACAAGGCGCTGGCCCAGCGCATGGCCTCGGCGACGGCGCATCTGGTCGATCACCCGAACGTGTCCGAAGTGCGTCAGACCGGCATGGTTCTGGCCATCGAGATGGTCAAGGATAAAGCCACGAAAGAGGCCTACCCTTGGCAGGAACGTCGTGGCTTGAAGGTGTTTCAGCATGCGCTGGAGCGTGGCGCGCTGCTGCGGCCGCTGGGCAGCGTGGTGTATTTCCTGCCGCCGTACGTGATCACCCCGGAGCAGATCGACTTCCTCGCCGAAGTCGCCAGCGAAGGCATCGACATTGCTACGCGTGACAGCGTCAGTGTGGCCGTGCCAAAAGACTTCCATCCCGGTTTCCGCGATCCGGGTTGATTCAAAATTTGTGGCGCCCGAACTACCGCTTTCGCGAGCAGGCTCGCTCCCACAGGGGAATGCATTTCAACTGTGGGAGCGAGCCTGCTCGCGAATGAAGTCGACACCGATCCACCTGATTCACATCTTTCCAGAGACCCGAAATGAGACTGTCCCGCTTCTTTATCGACGCCCCCCTGAGCACTGGCGAACACGAATTGCCGGAAGCCCAGGCGCATTACATCAGCCGCGTGCTGCGCATGGCCGAGGGCGATGCGGTGCAGTTGTTCGACGGTTCTGGCCATGAGTTTCGCGGCGCTCTGCTGGAAGTCGGCAAGAAGCGCGTGACCGTTCAGATCAATGAGCAATTCGCCGGTCAGGTCGAATCGCCGCTGCA
Source organism: Pseudomonas sp. RU47 (assembly GCF_004011755.1). Taxonomy (GTDB): domain Bacteria; phylum Pseudomonadota; class Gammaproteobacteria; order Pseudomonadales; family Pseudomonadaceae; genus Aquipseudomonas. Next base: position 6,215,183 of record NZ_CP022411.1, read on the forward strand.
CATCCACCTAGGCCAGGGCCTGTCCCGTGGCGAGCGGATGGATTGGGCGATTCAGAAAGCCACCGAGCTGGGCGTGAATGAAATCACGCCGATCTTCAGTGACCGCTGCGAAGTCCGCCTCAAGGACGAACGCGCCGACAAACGCCTGCTGCACTGGCGTCAGGTGGCGATCAGCGCCTGCGAGCAGTGTGGTCGTTCGCGGGTGCCGGTGATTCATCCGCCGGTGTTGCTGGCGGACTGGATCAAGCAGACCGAAGCCGAGTTGAAGCTGGTGCTGCACCCGGTAGCGGAGCCGTTGGTGAGTCATGCCAAACCGGCGACTTTGGCGTTTCTGATCGGGCCTGAAGGCGGTTTGACTGACGCTGAAGTCGAGCAAGCCAAAGGCAACGGTTTCCACGCCGCTCGCCTCGGCCCACGCGTATTGCGTACCGAGACCGCGCCAGTGGTGGCACTGGCGGTGGCCCAGCAGCTTTGGGGGGATTTCTAAACCTTTTTGCCGGACTGATCGTTCCCACGCTCTGCGTGGGAATGCAGCCCGGGACGCAGAGCGTCCCATACGACGTGACGCAGAGCGTCACAGGAGGCGTTACCACGCAGAGCGTGGGAACGATCAGTCACAGGGGGATGGTGGCGTCTCTAGAGGACGTAAAACAAGATCGCGACAAAGTGCAGCAAACTCCCCGCGATCACAAACAGATGCCAGATCCCATGCGCATGCCGCAGCCGGTGATCCAAGGCAAAAAAGATAATCCCCACCGTATACAAAACCCCGCCCGACGCCAGCCAGGCAAACCCGGTAGTGCCCAGCGCCGCGATCAGCGGCTTGACCGCCACCAACACAATCCAGCCCATCACCGCGTAAATCACGATCGACAGAATCCGCGCTTCGGAACGCGGTTTGATCTCTTGCAGGATGCCGATCAACGCCAGCCCCCAGACAATCCCGAACAGCGTCCAGCCCCACGGCCCGCGCAGGGTGACCAGGCAGAACGGCGTATAACTGCCGGCAATCAACAGGTAGATTGAAAAGTGATCGACCTTCTTCATGATCGCTTTCTTGCGCCCGCGCACGCTGTGGTACACGGTCGAGGCGCTGTAGAGCACCAGCAAGGTAAACGCGTAAATCGCCACACTGACAATCTTCCACGGGCTGCCGTCCAGGCAGGCAATCACCAACATCCAGACGCCACCAATAAATGCCGCCACCGCCCCGACCAGATGGGTCCAGGCGTTCAATCGTTCTCCGTGATACATGTATTGCTTACCTCATATTCATTACCGCAGCGCGCAAGGCTCCGGCCTTGAGCGTAAAAGCGCAATCAAAAGATCGCAGCCTTCGGCAGCTCCTACCTTCGAACGCATTCCAATGTAGGAGCTGCCGAAGGCTGCGATCTTTTGATCTTCAAGGCACAATCGACGCATTCCAAAAAGAGTCCGCGCCATGCTGATCGACGAAGAATTGACCCTGAAAAAACTCGAGGTGTTCCTCGCCTTCATGCGCACCGGCAACCTCGCCCGTGCTGCTGCCGAGTTGCAGACCAGCAACGTCAGCGTGCACCGCGCGATTCACTCGCTGGAAAGCGCCCTGCGCTGCCCGCTGTTCAAACACGAAGGCCGCAATCTGACGCCGCTGGAAAGTGCCTATGTATTGGAGGAACGCGCGCAGAAGCTGATCAACGACGTTGTCGAAAGCGTGCGCCTGACCCGCGAAGCCGCCGGGTTCTCCGCCGAACGTTTCAAGCTTGGCTCGCTGTATTCACTGACCGTTAAAACCGTACCGCAACTGATCATGGGCCTGAAGATCCGCCGCAGCGAACTCAACATCGACCTGATCCTCGGCTCGAATATCGACCTGCTGTACAAGCTGAAGAACATGGAAGTCGACGCGATTCTGGTGTCGCTGGACGACAGCATCAACGACCCGGATTGCGAGCAGATTGCGCTGTTTTCCGACGATATCTTCCTCGCCACGCCGGCGGATTCAAAGTTCGCGCAACGCAGTGAAGTGGATCTGGCTGAAGTGCGCGATGAGACTTTCATCACCCTGACTCAGGGCTTTGCCACGCATCAGGACGGTAACCGGGTGTTCAAGCAGGCGGGGTTCGAGCCGAAGGTGGCGATGCAGGTGAATGACATCTTCACGCTGTTGAGCATGGTCAGCTCTGGGGTGGGTTACGCGTTGCTGCCGGGACGGATTGCGGCGGTGTATGAGAATCGGGTGAAGCTGATTCCGTTGCAGGAGAAGTACCGGTTGCAGCAGCACATTGGCGTGGTGTTTTTGAAGGCCAAGGAAAGGGACCCGAATTTGCTGGCGTTGCTGGCGGAGTGTCGGATGTATGCGAATCGGCAGGCTGGGGTTTAGATCAAGATCAAGAGCTACCCCCTCACCCCAGCCCTCTCCCCCAAGGGGTAGAGGGGGAAAGGGAGCAGATCTTCGTGGGTTTCAAGACCTGAGTTCGACTCAGGAATTTCAGGTCGGCGTACCTCCAACATCCAACTCGGTCAGTCCCCTCTCCCTCAAAGGGTAGAGGGGAAAGGGAGCAGATCGGGGGCTTTTCAGAACCTGAGTTCGACTCAGGAATTTCAGGTCGATGTATAACGCCAAAACAACGCGGTCAGTTCCCTCTCCCTCCGGGAGTGGGCTAGGGTGAGGGGCTCTTGATCTTCAGCCCACAATCCCACGAACGATGAAGAACAACAGCGATGGCCCAAGCAAACACCCCAGCCCGGTATGGAAAGTAGCGGTCAACGCCCCATAAGGCACCAACCGCCGATCCGTCGCCGCCAATCCAGCTGTAACGCCGCTGACAGTCCCGGCCAAGCCACCAAACACCATCGCCGAACGCGGGTTATCCAGGCCCATCCAGCGCGCCGCGACCGGCGTGCCGACCATCACCAGAATCGCCTTGATCAACCCGGTGGCAATCGACAGCGCCATCACATCCGAGGTCGCGCCAATCGCCGCACCGGTCACCGGCCCGACGATATAAGTCACCGCACCCGCGCCAATGGTGGTCATGCTCACCGCATCGCGATAACCGAACGCCCAGGCCATGCACGCGCCAACAATGAACGGCAGAATCGTGCCCAGCAGCAGCGCAATCACACCAATCATCCCGGCCTTCTTCGCCTCGGTCGCCTGCACTTCAAACGCCGTGGCCACAATCGCAAAGTCACGCAGCATCGCCCCGCCCATCAGGCCGATACCGGAGAACAACGTCAGATCCGCCAAGCCTTTCTGGCCACCGGTCATGGTGCCGCCGACCCACGCCAAAACCAGACCAATAACGATGGCAATCGCCGAGCCGTGAATGCGTCCGAACGTCAGGCGTTTGGACAGAACCACCGACACCCACATGATCACGCCGACAAAAGCGAATGCAGTGACCAGCCCGTTATGCTCCAGACCTTTCTCGATGAGATCCCACATATCAGCGACCTCCTACTGGCGTGCCGACCGGGGAGATTTCCGCCGGTTCATCAGGCAATGGCTCGCCTTTATGCGTGCGGCTGATCAAGGCAATCGTGCAGCCACAAACCACCACCGAACCGATCGCCGCCAGCACCGCCACCGGCCCGCCATGCAGCGCCGTGACGACGTTTTGTTGCGCAGCCATCGCCACCACCACAGGGATGTACATCGCGCCCCAGAAGCCGACGCCCATCTCGCACTCCTTGGTCATGCCGCCGCGCTTCTGCATCCACAACCGCGCGCAGATCAACAGGATCATGGCGATGCCGACCCCGCCGACATTGGATTTGACGCCCAACAACACGCCGAGCATGTCACCCATGATCACCCCTGCCAACGTACAGATCGCGAGCAGCGCCACACCGTAAATAATCATTGTTGTAGTCCTCAAAGTGCATCGTCGAATGTTGTTTTTGTTGTTCGAAGCTTGAGTCGGCGGTTTTAGAGTTGGCGGCTACCCTCCTCACGCAACAGCGCCTGCAAGGTGTCGAGACGCGCACTGTCGAAGGCAGTCACGGTGCCTTGCTCGAATACCCGGCGCGCCAGCCCGGTCAGCACCGCACCGGGCGGCAGTTCGATCTGTAAACGCACGCCGCGCTCGTAAGCGCTTTGCACAGTGCCGCGCCAATCCACCACGCGGCACATGTTGAAGGCGAGGTCGTCGCGCAGCGCTTCTACTTTGCTCACAGGACGTGCGCGACTGCCGCTCAGGTAGGCGATTTTCGGGGTTTTCAGTTCAACCTTGGCGAAGGCTTCGGCGAGGGTTTGCGCCGGTTTTTCCAGCAATGGGCAGTGCGACGGCACGCTCACTGCCAAACGTTTTGCCAGACCAGCGCCGCGACTGCGCGCCAGTTCGGCCACGGTTTGCATCGCCTTGTCGGAGCCAGCAATCACTACTTGGTTATCGGCGTTGATGTTGGCCAGATACACCGGCGAATCCTCGCTGTGCACCTGCGCCAGCAGCGTTTCGACTGTGGATAATTGCAGCCCGATGATCGCGGTCATGCCGTAGCCCTGTGGATAAGCCTGTTGCATCAACTCACCGCGCAGGCTGACCAGGTGCAACGCATCGCTGAAGCTCAAAGAACCGGCAACCACCGCTGCCGGGTAAGCGCCGATGGACAGACCGGCGACGTAATCCGCCGTGAGTCCGTCCTGCAACAACTGCCGTGAACCCGTGACGCCGGCGATCAGCAGGCATAGCTGAACTGCCCTTGTCGTGCGCAACGCTGCGCTGGAATCCAGCAGCGAGACATCTTCGCCGAGCACATCACTGGCCTCGACCAAGGTCTCGCGAGGCAAGCGCTGCAGCATGCCCGCTTGCTGCGCACCCTGGCCGGGGAACACCAGCAGACTGCTCACGCTGCCTGCTCCTGCGGGTTCCACGGGTCAGTCACCAAACAGGCCTGATACTCGTTTTTCAGCAGCACGCGCGCAGATCCGCTGGCCCATTCACGCAATGCCACAGCACCGAACGGCGTCTGCAACTGCATGTCGACCCGGCACACGGCCTGATCGAAAAGCTCCACGAGTTTGCGTGCCTGATTACGGGTGATCAGCTGCGGCGTACGCAGAATCAAATCGAGGTCACTGGCAGCGTGCATCGCTTTAGAACCACTGGCCAGTTCAAAGCCAACGCTGCCGCTGACTCCCCAGACCCAACCGCAATCGTCGAGCATCGGCCGCAGCTGTTTGAGCGCCTGCATGACCGGCAGATCGCGCTCGCTGTCGACGTGACACAGCGCTTCGGGACTGACGCGACAGGCAATCGAATCGACCGCCATAAACGCCGCCAACCGCTGCTCGCGCAACACACCGCGCACGCCGACCGCGACCAAACCTTCTGCACTCAACGCCCGCCGCACTACCACCGGTTGCCCGGCGGCCAATGACTCGACTGCCCACAGCGGCGCATCCGCCGGCAACTGCGCCGGGGTCATGCCCCAGAGCAGGTCGTGGGCCAGAGGCGTATTCACCACTGCGCCCTCAGCAGTTCGCGAACCTTGCTGGAAGCCGCACGATTCTTCGCGCCGAGGCGATTGCTCAGATCAGTACTGACGACATCGCCGATGGCTTGCTTCAGGCATTCGTTAACTCTCGAAAGATCCTCCACCGTCGGCTGTTCAATCTGCTGCACCGACAAGGTTTCCCAGAGCAATCCGAGGCTGGCATAACTGTCGATGTCATAAGCCATCGGCGGCACACTGGCGGCCAGCGCTTCCAGTTCTTCAACGCTGCGCAACGTCACCCGCGCCGCCGAAGCCTTGCCCATGGCATGCACCATCACGCCCGGATCACGCAGCGCGATCAAACGATTGGCCTGATAACCGTGAGCCAGAAACGCCCCGGACATCGCCTTACCGACCAACAACGCAATCACCGGATGCCCGGCCAGACGCGCACGGACATAACTGTCCGCCGCACCGGCCAGCGCCTGATGAATGCCGAGGGCCTCTTCGCGCCGACCGTAAGCCTGGCTCGGCACATCGACGATGGCGATGATCGGGCGTTTTTGCGCTTTATCACGATCAGCAGTGATCGCGTCATCCACAGCCTTGGCCAAGCCCCAGCCTTCGAGCAAGCCGACTTCGCCATTACGAGCACGCGGAAAACGATTGTCCGGATCAGCGACCACCGCGATAAAACGCCCCAGCTCACTGTCAGCAACCCTCAACGATGGCGGCAGCCCTTCGACCGCGACAGCGCCCGCGCTCAAGGCGTTGAACCAGTTCAAACCACGCAGCGAATAACCGCTCATGAGCGCTCTCCTTGATACAGATCGCGAACCACCGACGGTTCGATTTGCGGGTCAGTGTTCAGATTGCTCAGGCGTTGCAGAAACCATTCGGCGCGCTGGCTGCGCGGTTGCTTCGGCAAACCTTGCTGGAGCAATTCACCTACCTGCTGACGAATCTTCGCCACGTCATCGGCGACATACCGATCCACCAGACCACTGGCAAAACGCTGCTCGCCGCCAGTCAGGCTCCAGATGAATGGCCGGTCGCGAGAGTCGTATTCTTCAATACCAGCTTCCTGCTCAATCACCTGCGGCCCGTTCAAACCAAGGCGTGCTTCCTGAGTCACCAGCAAATAACTGCACAGCGCCGCCGCAATCGACATACCGCCGAAACACCCAACGCTACCCGCGACCACGCCGACCACCGGTTGGTACTGCTGCAAATCGACAATCGCCGCATGAATATCAGCAATTGCCGCCAGTCCGAGATTGGCTTCCTGCAAGCGCACACCACCGGTTTCCAGCAGCAACACCGCGCGGGTCGGAATGCCTTTGCGGTTGTCTTCAGCCGCCAGTTCCAGCGCGCCGGCAATCTTCGCCCCGCCGACTTCGCCAAGGCTGCCACCCTGAAACGCGCCTTCAATCGCGGCGATGACCACCGGCAAACCGTCGAGGCTGCCCTTGGCGATCACCACGCCGTCATCGGCCTGCGGCACCACGCCCTGGCGTTCAAGCCACGGCGACATCACCCGTTGAAACGGGTCGAGCAATTCACGAAAGCTGCCGGCATCGAGCAAGGCCTTCGCCCGTTGCCGCGCACCGAGTTCGACGAAGCTGTGTTTGTTGAGCAACGCGGCGCTGTCAGTCATGGCCGATCTCCTCGAAACCTTGTTCCAGACGCAAGCGCACCACCCCCGGCGTCGCACCGAAATCGTGGATATCGATGGCCATCGCCGGCGGCGTGGTGCCGTCGAACATCCGCGCAAACAGATGCTGCCAGCGCAGCTGCGCACCGTTGACCGAGGTTTGCACATTGATCGTCAGCTTGCCGGCCAGGCCTGGTTCGATCAGCACTTCCAGATCACCCGAACCGACACAACCGACCAGCGCACGACCGCGTGGCGGCTGCCCGGCGGGGAATTCAAACGATAGGGTTTCCATCAAAACGCTCCCTGAAGGATGCCGTCGCGCTCGATGCGATCGAGCAGCAGCGTGGCGGCGAGCAAGTCGGCGGCGCCACCGGGCGAGGCATTCAATGCGATGAGTTGTTGATCGAGTTCGTGCAAGCGGCGTCGACCGCTGAGGCTGGCGCTGCCACCGGCGTCGAGCACCGCTTGCGCGCCGTGTTGCATGGCCTGCAAACCCTCTTCGCCAGCGCGGTAGAGCACGCAGGTGTCGGCCAGATTCGTCATGATTGCGAGCAAGGCGTCGAGCCGGGCGTTCTGTTCGCCGCTTGCTTGGGCACGGCTGAGCTTGAGTTGCGGCAGACCGCGTTGCAGCACCGAAGGGAAGCCGAGTTGCGCTTCTTCACGAGCACCGCGTGCGCCGAAACGCAGGGCGACTTGGGCGCCGTGGCTCAACGGTTTGGGTGCGTAGCGGTCATCCAGCAAGGCCAGACGTGCGGCGCGCAGGGTGACGGCATTGGCGCTGGAGGATTGCGGTTCCAGTGCAGCGGCCGTCACCAACAATCCCAACGCCCAAATTGCACCACGATGCGTGTTCACGCCGTTGGTGGTCGCGAGCATCGATTGCTCACCTTCGCGACCGATGCGGCCAATCGCTTCGCGCAACGTTGAATCGACTTCGCCGATTGCAACTGCCGCTTCGGCCATTTCCTTGAACGCCGGCCACAACGACAGCGCCGAAGCGTGCATCAGACCCAGGTGCAAATCGGTGTGCGCGCCATTTCCGCGACGGTCGACCAGCGCCGGTTTCGGCGACAGATCGGCTTCGTCGATCAGCGCGTCCACCGCCAGATCGGCCAATCGATCAGCCAGAGAAAGCGGTTTCGCTTGCAGGTTAAATGCGTGCATTACCAGCTCCTGAATTTGGCGGGCGGGTTGTACAGGCCGCCGGACCACTCGACCAGATCGGCCACGCTCTTCGCCGCGAGCAGTTCGCGGGTGGCGTCGGTGCGGCGGATGCCGAGGTCTTCGGGCAAGGCGATCAGGCCTTCGCGGCGCATGCGTTCGGTGTCTTTCGGGTTGTGGCGCAGGCCGATGGCGGTGACGCCGGCGACCGCAGCGATCATCGCCTGGCGCTCTTCCAGCGAACGCGCCTTGTACAGATAGGCGATGCCTTCTTCGGTGAGCAGGTGGGTGACGTCGTCGCCGTAGATCATGATCGGCGCCAGCGGCATGCCGCTTTTCTTCGCCACTTCCACGGCGTCGAGGGTTTCGACGAAGGTCGGTTTGCCGCCCTCCTGGAAGGTCTCGACCATTTGCACCACAAGCTTTTTGCCGCGTTCGAGCATCGGTTGCTGCGAATCGTCATGACGCATATCCAGCCACGCCGCGGTGCCGTGACGCCGACCGCGCGGGTCGTGGCCCATGTTCGGTGCACCGCCGAAACCGGCAAGGCGGCCACGGGTCACGGTTGAGGAATGGCCATCGCCATCGACCTGCAACGTCGCGCCGATAAACAGGTCCACCGCGTATTGCCCGGCGAGTTGGCAGAACATCCGGTTGGAACGCAGCGAGCCGTCGCGGCCGGTGAAGAACACGTCCGGGCGCGCGGCGATGTAGTTTTCCATACCCAGTTCGGTGCCGAAACAATGCACGCTTTCGACCCAACCGCTCTCGATCGCCGGGATCAGCGTTGGGTGCGGGTTGAGCGTCCAGTTGCGGCAGATCTTGCCTTTGAGGCCGAGGGATTCGCCGTAGGTCGGCAGGATCAATTCGATAGCGGCGGTGTTGAAACCGATGCCGTGGTTGAGCGACTGCACATTGTGTTTTTCGTAGATGCCACGGATCGCCATCATCGCCATCAGCACGTGCACGGGCTTGATGTGCCGTGGGTCGCGGGTGAACAGCGGTTCGATGTAGAACGGCTTGTCGGCGACCACGACGAAATCGACCCACGACGCGGGAATGTCCACGCGCGGTAGCTCGCTGACGTCGTCGACCAATTGGTTGACCTGGACGATGACGATGCCGTCGCTGAAGGCGGCTGGTTCGATCAGCGCTGGGGTGTCTTCGGTGCTCGGCCCGGTGTAGATGTTGCCGGCGCGGTCGGCCATGAACCCGGCCGAGAGCACGACGTTGGGAATCAGGTCCACCACCAGCCGCGCATAGAGCTCGATGTAAGTGTGGATCGCGCCGACTTCCAGCAGGCCGTCTTCCAGCAACTGGCTGATTCGCAGGCTCTGGGTGCCGGCGAAGGAGAAATCCAGTTTGCGGGCGATGCCGCGTTCGAACAGGTCGAGGTGCTCGGAGCGGCCGACGCTGGGCATGATCATGTGCAGGTCGTGGAGCTTTTCCGGGTCGGCTTTGGCCAGCGAACGGGAGAGGAAATCCGCCTGCTTCTGGTTGTTGCCTTCCAGCACCACACGGTCGCCGGGGTGGATCAGCGCTTCGAGCGCGGCGACGATCTTGTCGGTGGGCAACACCACACCGTCGGCCAGCCCGCGCACCTTGTCGAGCCGGCGCTGCTTCTCATCGCGCCGCCGCGTCCAGCGCGAGTCGGGGGAAATTGTTGTTGTCATGCTCACTCCACGGGGTTCGCTGTCGTGGAGCTAAGGTAGGCGTGTGGGGTGGGGGCATCAATCAAGCGCGGTGGTGAATCGTTACGCTCAGGGTAACGATCAAGAGCCGCCCTCACCCTAGCCCTCTCCCGGAGGGAGAGGGGACTGATTGGGGGATATTCGGGAATTGCGCCGACCTGGGAGTGTTGCACTGAATCCGGAATTTACCAGGGTTACCAGATCCATAATCGACTGGGTATTTCAGGTCGATGTACAACGCCAGACACCTCGGTCGGCCCCCTCTCCCTCCGGGAGAGGGCTGGGGTGAGGGTTCAGCTTTTAAGTCACTCCGTCGACACCAACCTGTCCAACAAACGGTTAACAGCCATCTCCGCCACCATCACCACCTGCGCAATACCTTGCACAGTCTTGCGGTGCGTACCCTCCACCATTGCCGCATGGTTGTTAAGCATCACCGTGGCCGAGCCGAGGGTTTCACTGGCGTCGGCCAGCAGGGATTCGGTGTCGGCATTGGGGTTGGCCATGTACAGCGTGTTGGGGGTGTAAGGCGTGGCCATCAGGTCGGCGTTGGTCGGGCCGAGGTAATGGTCGAGGGCGCGTTCGGCGGCTTCGTGGAATTTCTTCGAATCGGGGGATTCGTAGGGGGATGCCGGGTCGGTGACCGGCGGGTTTGGCGTTACTTTGAACATTTACCAGATCCTCATTCGGGCTAGCCACCGCTTCCCTACTAAAAGAAGTGGAGGCAGCTGTGCGCAGGTTAGTAGACCGGGGATCTGGGAAACCGGCGCGCCGAAGCGCCCTGCGCACAACCACCATAAAGTGCAGGTATGGAGTACCTGACTGTCTGATGAGCTATACGCCCCAAATATGACGGGCTACTAAACCCGATCACTGGAAATCAGTGATGCGAATCAAGTTACGCAGCATGCCCAAGGCGCACAAGCCGGCGGATTCTGGTGCATGCGTAGGCAGCGGCGCAAGGATTTGTAGGCTAGGGAGCCGTAACACAGAGTGTCTTTAAACAGCTGAGCTAAAGGGTGTTTATTACTCACAGAGATTGAGGATTTGTCTGTCGGAATTCAGCGCTGCAACTGGCGCTTTCGCGAGCAGGCTCGCTCCCACAGGGGGGCTGTGTCGTCCGCAAAATCCGGGATCACTGGAGATCCATTGTGGGAGCGAGACTGCTCGCGAAGAGGCAAGCCGAAGCACCGCAAGTTCTGGATCAGCCCGCCGATGATCGTTCCCACGCTCTGCGTGGGAACGCCTCAACGGACGCTCTGCGTTCGGCTTTTTGGGACGCGGAGCGTCCCTGGCTGCATTCCTTTGCTGCGCGTGGGAACGATCAACCGTGACCAATGGATCAGTCAGTGGGCACCAACCTATCCAACAAACGATTGACCGCCATCTCCGCCACCATCACCACCTGCGCAATTCCTTGCACAGTCTTGCGGTGCGTACCTTCCACCATTGCCGCATGGTTGTTAAGCATCACCGTGGCCGACCCGAGGGTTTCGCTAGCATCAGCCAGCAGGGATTCGGTGTCGGCATGGGGGTTGGCCATGTACAGCGTGTTGGGGGTGTAAGGCGTGGCCATCAGATCGGCGTTGGTCGGGCCGAGGTAATGGTCGAGGGCGCGTTCGGCGGCTTCGTGGAATTTCTTGGAGTCGGGGGATTCGTAGGGGGATGCGGGATCTGCGAGCGGGGGGTTAGGCGTAGGTTTAATCATCTTCAGGTTCCGAAATTAAGCTGGAACCGCTTCTCTGCTAAAAGAAGGGGTGGCAGCTGAACGCAGGTTAGCAGACCGGGGAACCTAAGGAAGCCGGCGCGCCGAAGCGCCCTGCGCACAGCCGCCATCGAATGCAGGCGTTGAGCCTGACGATGATGTATGTGCACCCTTAGATTAACCACGGGCTGCTAAACCCGATCACTGGAAATCAGTGACGGAATCAAGTTACGCAGCCTGCCAAAGGCGCACAAGCCGGCGGATTCTGGTGCATGCGTAGGCAGCGGCGCAAGGATTTGTAGGCTAGGGAGCCGTAACACCGGGTGTCTTTAAACAGATGTGCCTGGATGCGTTTATTGCGCTGCGGGGATTGAGGATTTGTCTGTCGGATTTTGGTGGATGCCGCAGGCGCTATCGCGAGCAGGCTCACTCCTACAGGGGAATGCATTCCAAATGTAGGAGTGAGCCTGCTCGCGATGAGGCCAGTCAGGCCAATGAAAATTCTGAATCAGTGGATCAGCCCAGCATCCACCAACAACTTCTCCAACCCAAGCAAATCCGGCACCTTCGCCACCTGCTCCCCGACCTGCACCGCTGCCTGCTCCAGCGAACACAACGGCACATCGACATAACTCAACTGACTGTCGAGCTTGTACGACCGCGGAATCCCCTGCACCAGCAGGGCAATGAACTTCAGCTCCGGCAACCCGCCCAGCGCATTCAAAATCACGATCCGCGCGCGCTCGCCAATGACGATTTTCTGCCCGCACGCCGATTCAAAACTCAGCAACGGAATCTGCCGCTCGCGCCACTTCACGCGCCCCAGGTACCACGGCGGCGTGTCCAGATCGAAGGCGCTGGCCTGGTAATCAATCAACTCAGCGACAGCGACGTTAGGCAGGATCAAATTACGATCCGCCAACGGCAGCAGCAACCCGGTCAGTTGGCTGCTGCGCTGATTGTGCCGGCGCTCATGCATGTTTCTTGCTCCACTGGGCAATGCTTTCAAGCAGCACCGACTCTTGATACGGCTTGCCGAGGTAGTCGTTAACGCCGATGGCCATCGCGCGGTCGCGGTGTTTCTGCCCGGTGCGCGAAGTGATCATGATGATCGGCAGGTGTTGCAGGCGTTCGTCATTGCGCACCTGGGTGGCGACTTCGAAGCCGTCCATGCGCGGCATTTCGATGTCGAGCAGCATCAGGTCGGGCATGTGTTCTTCCAGGAGCAGCATGGCGTCGACACCGTCCTTGGCGGTCAGCACGTTCATGCCGTGGCGTTCGAGCAAACGGCTGGTGACCTTGCGCACGGTGACCGAGTCGTCGACCACCATCACCAGCAGCGGTTTGTGCGGTTCGCTGTCGATCTCCGGCAGCGTCGGCGCCTGCACAACCCGCGCCTGCATCGCCCGAATCGGCGCGAGCAGATCGAGAATCAGCACCACCCGGCCATCGCCGAGAATCGTCGCCCCGGACACGCCCTGCACCGCCGCGAATTGCGCGCCAAGGCTTTTGACCACGATCTCGCGGGTGCCGGCCATGGTATCCACCAGCACGGCGATGCGCCGGTCGTTGTAGTGCACCAGCAGCACCGGCAACGGCAGGTTCTGCCCCAGCAGTTTCGGTCGTGGCGCGGTTTTCAGCAGTTCGCCGAGGTAGCACAGTTCATAGGTCTGGCCGCCGTACTGATAGCGCGGCGGATCAACCCGGAAGTAAGCTTCCAGATCATTCGGCAACACGCGGACGATGCCTTCGATGGTGTTCAGCGGAATCGCATATTGATCCTCGCCACACTGCACCATCAACGCGCGGTTGACCGACACGGTGAACGGCAGCCGAATGCGGAAATGCACGCCCTGCCCCGGCACCGAGTCGATGCTCATGCTGCCGCCGAGTTGCCGCACTTCTTCGTGCACCACGTCCATGCCGACGCCACGTCCGGAAATCTGCGTGATTTTTTCGGCGGTCGAGAATCCCGGCTGGAGGATGAACTGCAACACGTCGCGGTCGCTGATCTCGGCATTCGGTGCGAGCAATCCACGCTTGATTGCTTTGCGCCGCACGGCTTCCAGCGGCACCCCGGCACCGTCATCGCGAATGTCGAAAACGATGTCACCGCCCTCGCGCGACAGATCGAGGCTGATCTGACCTTGCGCCGGTTTACCCGCCGCCAGCCGCACTTCGGCGGACTCCAGACCGTGGTCGACGGCGTTGCGCAGCATGTGTTCCAGCGGCGCGGCCATGCGTTCGAGGACGTTGCGATCCATCTCGCCTTCAGCGTTGCCAATGACGAAGGCGACGTCTTTGTTCAGCTCTTCAGCGACCTGACGGACGATGCGTTTGAGGCGCGGCAACATGCGCTCGAACGGCACCATGCGCGTGCGCATCAGGCCTTCCTGCAATTCGGTGTTGATGCGGCCCTGTTGCTGCAACAGGTTCTCGGCGTCGTGATTGCGGCGGTCGAGGGTTTCCTTGAGATCGAGCAAGTCGGAGGCGGATTCGAACAGCGCCCGCGACAGTTGCTGCAACTGCGAATGGCGATCCATTTCCAACGGATCGAATTCTTCGTAGCCGAGGCGTTCGGCATCGACTTGCTGACGGCTGAGAATCCGCCCCTGAGTTTCAGTGTCGAGACGGCGCAACTGATCGCGCATCCGTTCGATGGTGGTTTCCATCTCGTTCAGCGCGATCTGTGCGTCGTTGACCTGCTGTTCGATACGGCCACGGAAAATCGAGGTTTCACCGGCCAGATTGACCAGTTCATCAAGCAGTTCGGCGGAGACCTTGACCATGTCCGCGCCAGCGTCGGCAGCCGGCGGCGCCGCGTCAGTCTTGACCGGCACAGGTAGCACTGGCGGCGTTTCTACCGTCACCGGATGGCTGAAATTCTGGATCGCGTTGATCAGCCGATCGGCCGGTGGGCACGGTTGCCCGGCGCGCACGCCATCGAGCATTTGCGCCAAGCGATCATGCCCGCGCTGCACCAGCGCAAACAGCTCCGCCGACGGCTGCAAAGCGCCGCTGGAAAGACTTTCGTAAAGGTATTCCAGCTCATGGGCGAGGTCGCCGATCGGGCCGATCTCGACCATCCGCGCGCCGCCCTTGAGGGTGTGCAGATCGCGCAGCAGGGTTTCCACTTCCTGACGATTGCCCGGCTCCGCCTGCCAGCGCAGCAGCGCGGCGCCAGAGTTTTCGATGATGTCGAAACCTTCTTCGAGGAAGATCTCCATCAGCTCCGGGTCGTGGCCAGCGCTGTCGTGCTCGGCTATTGCTGGCGGCGCTTCGGCGACACTGTGGCCCTGACGTAGCTGACGAATCGTGTCGATCAGATCCTGCGCCGGGGTCAGCGGCTGATGGTTTTGCAACTGATCAAGCATCAACGCCAAGCGGTCATGGCTCTTGAGCAGCAAACGCCCCAGGCTTTCGCTGTAGTGGTAGCGACGATCGACCAAGCCTTCGTAAAGGCTTTCCAGCTCCTGGGCCAGATCGCCAATGGCCTCGACTTCAGCCATCCGCGCGCCGCCCTTGAGCGTATGCAAATCCCGTTGCAACGAGGACAGTGGCGCTGTGTTGTCCGGGTCGCTGAGCCAGCGCTGCAAGGCTTGGCCTGAGCTGTCGAGAATGTCCACGGCCTCTTCAAGGAAGATCTCGACGATCTCGTCATCGGGCTCAAGCGCGGTTGCCTTTTGCTGCAACTCGGCGGTGGCGCTGCCCAGTTCACGGATGCTCAAGGTGCGGCTGCCATCGCTGCGAATAAGGCCCATCGACGACGGGTCGAGACTCTCATCGAGCAGATCATGCAAGGCACGAATCCGCTCTGGCTGTGGCGTGACTTCCTGCCCGGCAGCCAGTTCGTCGAGCATGTTGATCAGTGCTTCGTGGGCGTTCTGCGCTTCGCGGAAAAACTGTTCGCTGACCGCCAGACTGCTTTCTTCCACCGCGCCATACAGGTCGAGCAAGGCTTCGCACAACACATCGACTGGCAGCAGATCGGCCAGATGCGCGCCTTCGCCAAGGGTGGTCAGCTCATCCAGCAGCGCGCTGAGTTCCTGACGCTCGCCGGGGTGTTGCTGCCAGCGCTGCAACAGGCTCTCCGCATCGAGCAGGATGTCCATGCCCTGGGCGAGGAAGTTATTGATCAGTTGCGGATCGCGCTTGATCCGCAGGCCGGTATTGGGCGCATCGAGGATCGACGCCAGACGCTCGGCGAGCAGGGTTTCCGAGCGCTTGATCAGCGACTGCGCACCGACAATCGGCGCCAGCGGATCGTGCTTGAGCTGACGCAGGCCGACGCGGAACAGGCCCTCGGCTTCGAGCAGCAACTCCACTTCGTCGAGGTCCAGCGGCAACTGGTGCGCCTTGAACTCGCGGGCCAGTTGATCGAGCGGTGCAGCGAGTTCGGCAATCGGCAATACGCCGGCCATCGAGGCGCTGCCCTTGAGCGTGTGCAAGGCGCGCTGCAACTCGTCGCTGGCTTGCAACGGTACGTGTTCGGCGGCCTGATCGAGAAAACGGTTGAGGCTGGCGAGGTGCGTTTCGGCTTCGTTGCGGAAGATCTCCAGCAACAACGGATCGAGCGCCGCCACATCGTCGACGTCTTCGGCCGCCAGTGGTTCGTCACCCTTGGCCAAGGCATGTGCGCGGGCAGCAAGTTGGTCGACATCGCTGCGTTGACGCTGACTATTGGTGGCGAACTCGTTGATCAACTCGGGCAGCAACAGCACCGTTTCGGTGAGCAGTTGCTGCACCACTGAGCCGGGTTCGACGCTTTGTTCGAGCACGCGGTTGAGCAGGTTTTCCACCGCCCAGGCCAGCTCGCCGAGGATCAGCGCACGGACCATGCGCCCGCTGCCCTTCAAAGTGTGGAAGGCGCGACGCAGTTCAGTCAGCGCGTCGCGATCCTGCGGATTGGCGGTCCAGCGCGGCAGGTATTCGTGGAGGACTTCGAGGACTTCGTCGGTCTCTTCGAGGAACACTTCGCGCAATTCGTCGTCGACCGGTTCTTCATCGGCCGGTGGCGGCATCAGGCTGCCGGGGGTGATCAGCGCTGGCGGGTTAACCGCAGAAACCGGGCTGGCCAGAACGTCGGCCAGCGACTGTACGGTTTCCGGATCATCGAGCGCCTGCATGTCCTGCATCACCAGCGCTTCGCTGGGGCTAAGCACGTCTTCGAGCACGGGCACATGCGGCTCATTTGGAAAGAAACCCAGACTCGCAAGAGACTTCTGCGCGACATCCAGCAACTGCTCGCTCGGCGCCTGCGGATCGTCGCTCAGACGTTCGAGGTAATACTCGAGGCTGCTGATGACATCGGCCAGATGATCAAGTTGTTCCCAGCCCGGCTCATGCGGATCATGCAGCAAATGCTCGCGGATAAAACCGTTGCAGGCTTCGACCAGACTCGCCGCCCGGTTCAACGGAATCATCGCCAGCGCACCGCGCACCTGAGTCAGCAGCGCCGGCAGCGGTTGCAGGTGCTGGCGATCCCAATCGGCGTCGATGTAGTCGACGATCATGTCCTTGGCCTGTTGCAGGCAGATGCGTGCTTCCTTGATGACGATCTGATGGATCTGCGTCAGGTCGGTGGTCGGCAGGCGCGAATCTTCCGGTCTTTCCGGCTCGACGGTGCCGACCATTCCGGCCAGTGTCGCTTCGACGTAAAGCAGCGCACCGGCAACGTCCATCAGGATCGCGTCATTCGGTTCGCGCTGGCCTTGGGCAAGGCTGAGCACCACGGCCAATTGATCGATGATGACTTTGCGCGGTTGGCCAAAACCGAGCACGGCCAACGTGTCGGCGATTTGCCGCAGCGGTGCCAGCAAGCTCTCCAGATCCGAGGTGTGCTGGCGGTCGCTGCGCACGAACAGGTCGAGGCGTTCCTTGACCCGCACCAGCTCTTCGCACAGCGCCGCCAGCACCGAGCGCATCGCATCGCGGTCGGGGCCGGCCAGGCGCGCGCGTTCTTCGTCGACCATCGCGCTGTCGGGCAACGCGTCGTCCAGCGAGTAGCGATCTTTCATGGTCAGCATCTGCCCGGTGGGATGTTCGGCTTTGGCAATATAGAACAACAGGCTTTTCAGCAGCTCCGCCGGGGGCGCTTGGTTGAGGCCAGTCATGCCTTGCTCGAGCAAGCGCTTGAGCTCTTTGTCGGCGTCCTTGAACAGGCTACGCAGCGCCGGGCTGTTGGCAATCACGCCTTCGCGCATGCCTTCGACCAGCGCCGAAGCGACTTGCCACAACGGGCTCAGGGGCGCATCGCCGCTCAGCGCTTCGAGGCGGGTGAAGACTTTCGCCAGATACCCGAGGTGGGTCTGGTCATCCTGCTCGCGCAGCAAACCGACCAGGGCCATTTGCAGCATCTGCCGTAATTTGCGCAGCACGTTCGGCAGTTCTGCCGGTTCCAGCAGTGCCAGCGCTTGCGCGTTCAATGGCGCCAGCTCGGGCAGTTGCGGGCTGAACAGACTGGTTTCCGAGAGCAGGCTTTCGCCACGGGCGCTGCGCAGATCGTTGATCAGCGGCAACACCACCAGCGGCAAATCACGTCGGGCGCTCTGCACGCGGTCGAGGTAGATCGGCAATTGCCCGAGGGCTTGCAGTAACAGGTGCAGCGCTTCGTCGCGATGGCTGACGCGCTCGTGCTGCAAGGCTTCGACCAGATGTTCCATTTCTTCGGCGAGCAACGCTGCGCCGTAGAACTCGACCATCTGCAGGCTGCCGTGGACCTGATGGATGTATGCCAGGCACTCGTCCAGCCCCGGGAAGGCCTGCGGATCGTCGAGCACGGCTTCAATCGCCTGATGCGCCTGTCTCAGCGTTTCGGCAATTTCGCCTTTGACCCATTCGAGGGCCACGTAGTCATGCCGGTCACCCATAACCGCTCCGATCACACTTTTTCCGCCGCCGGCAAGGTGAAGCCGGACACCGAACGGCGTAACTGACTGGCCATTTTCGCCAGGTTACCGATGCTTTCCGCAGTGGCCGTGGAGCCGGACGAGGTCTGCGAGGTGATCTGCTGGATCACGTTCATCGTCAGGGAAATCTGCCCGGCCGAGGACGTCTGCTGCTGCGCGGCGTTGGAGATGCTTTGAATCAGCGCCGCGAGGGTCTTCGATACGCCTTCGATTTCTTCCAGGGCCACACCGGCATCCTGCGCCAGTCGCGCGCCGCGCACCACTTCGGTGGTGGTTTGCTCCATGGAAATCACGGCTTCATTGGTGTCGGTCTGAATCGCCCGCACCAGCGTTTCGATCTGCCGGGTAGCAGCGGACGAGCGTTCGGCCAGTCGCTGCACTTCGTCGGCGACCACGGCAAAACCGCGCCCGGCATCACCGGCCATCGACGCCTGAATTGCCGCATTGAGGGCGAGGATGTTGGTCTGGTCGGCAATGTCGTCGATCAGGCTGACGATGTCGCCGATTTCCTGCGACGACTCGCCGAGACGCTTGATGCGTTTGGCGGTGTCCTGGATCTGTTCGCGAATGTTGTCCATGCCGTGGATGGTGTTGTGCACCACCTCGTTGCCCTTGTTGGCGATTTCCACGGAGCGCTCGGCTACCGCTGAAGACTCGGCGGCGTTGGCCGAGACCTGATCGATGGATTCGGCCATGTCACTGATCGCCGTCGACGCTTCGGAAATCTGCTGGGCCTGATGCTCCGAGGCCTGGGCCAGATGCATGGCGGTGGCCTGGGTTTCCTGCACCGCTGCGGCGACCTGGCCGGCGGTGAGGTTGATGGTCGCAACCAGATCGCGCAGTTGGTCGACGGAGTAGTTGATCGAGTCGGCGATGGTACCGGTGAAGTCTTCGGTCACCGAGGCGGTCACGGTAAGGTCACCATCGGCGAGGTCTTCGATTTCATCGAGCAGGCGCATGATCGCGTTCTGATTGCGCTCGTTCTTCTCGGCGGTTTCACGCAACTGACGATTGGTTTCCCGGACCATCACCAGACCGATAAGGATGATCGAGGCCAGCGCCAGCAAACCGAGGACGTAGCCACCGATGGTGTCGGTATTGCGTCCGCCGGCAAGGTTTTCGAAGCGAGTCGCCAGGTGCGAGGCTTCGTCGAGCAGGGTTTGCGAGAGGCTGAAGATGTTGCTCGCCGATTCACGAACCTTGAACAGCTCCGGCGAGGTTTCGAGGATTTCATCGACGGAGCCGGAGACAAACTGGAACAGCTCGGAGATTTCGCTCAAACGCGCACGAGCGTCGCGGTCTTCGACCTGGCTGATTTTCAGCGCCGGGTTACCTTGCAGCATGCCGTTGAGCACTTGGCCGAAACGGGTGGCGTCGCGGCCGAAGGCATCGGCGGCTTGCTGGGAGTTTTCGTCGCCGGCGAGCACGGTGTTGACCGCGCCGAGAATGCGTTCGGCCAGCAGCGACTGACGCTGGGCCATCGCTACTTGCGCGGCCGGGGCACCACGCTGGAGGAGGATTTCGACGACTTTTTCGTATTCGATCTGCAACTGCGGCACGGTTTCGGCCAGGGTCGCGGCGACCTGATGCAACGACAGCACGGTCTGTTCGCTGGAGAGGATGGCGTCGGTGTTTTTCAGCAGGCGCTCCCAATCCAGCTGCACGGCACGCATTTCCGGGCGCACGGTGGCGGGTGCCGGCGGCAGGCCGGTGGCCGGGTCGCCTTTTTTCAGGTAACCCCAGCGCTGGGCGAAATCGTTGCGCGCATCGCTGAGCAACTTGAACGCGGCCGCCTTGCCGGCGGCGGCTTCGGTAGCGTTTTTGGCAATGCGTTGCGAGAGCACGCGCAGCTCACCGGCGTGGCCGATGTACTGTTTGTCGTAGTTCGCCTGGGTGTTGAGGTAAGCGAAGTTGGCGAACAGCAGCATGATGAACACGATCAGTGCGATGAACAGCACGATGATCTGCGAGCGACTGCGCGATCCTTCCGCTGGCTTGCCTGTTTTTGCTTTTGTCATCGGTCCTCGCCCTTAACCCAAACCTTTGAGGCCTGCTGCAATCCCTGTGGGAGCGAGCCTGCTCGCGAAAGCGCTGGGTCAGCCAATATTTATCTTGCCTGACACGCCCTCTTCGCGAGCAGGCTCGCTCCCACAGGGGACGGTGTTGAATCTGTTATATCGCGACGCTCATGAACACCGGGGATTTGGCCAGGGCAAACAGGCTGAACACCCGCCAGTTCTGCTCGCGCCGAAAATAGCCTTTGACGAACTCGGCCTTGGAGCCCTGGCGCTTGCTGATCGAGATCGGTTCGAAGCTGTCCTGTTCAAAGTGCTGCAAGCCAATGACTTCATCGACCATCAACCCGGCAAACACATCGCCATGCTCGACCACCAACACCCGCCGCTGTTTACGCAACGGCGACAGCTCATGGCCGAAGAAACCGCACAGATCCATGATCGGCAACAGCCGCCCGCGCAGGTTAGCCACGCCTTTGACCCACGGCTTGACCCCGGGCAACTGGGTGAAGCGCGGTTCGTGCAGCACTTCGCTGACTTCGCCCATCGGCGCCACATACCAATGCTCGCCGAGGCGAAAGCCGATACCGCTCCAGCGATCCTGGCGCGCCGCTTGCGACGGCAGGTCCGCCGCCAGCAAGCGGCAGCGCTGGTCGATTTGCCAGAGCAGTTCGAACGCGGTCAGCGACTCGCTCATGGTCGCGCGATCAACCGTTCAGCACGTTGTTCAGGGTCTTGATCAGGGTGTCTTCGTCGACCGGTTTGGTCAGGTAGTCCTTGGCGCCCTGGCGGGTGCCCCAGACCTTGTCGGTTTCCTGATCCTTGGTGGTGATGATGATCACCGGGATGTGTCCGGTTTCCGGGTCTTTGGTCAGTTGACGAGTCGCCTGAAAACCATTGAGGCCGGGCATGACGATGTCCATCAATACCGCGTCGGGTTTTTCCTGACGGGCCAGGGCCACGCCGTCGGCGCCGTTTTCGGCCTTCAGCACTTCATGGCCGTGCTTTTCGAGCATGCCGGTGAGTTTGTACATTTCAGTCGGCGAATCATCGACGATCAGGATACGTGCCATGGTTTTCCCCATTTTTCTTGTCGACGCGCGGCCCGCTGACCGAGCGTCACTGTACGTGTCTTACTGCGGCAAAACGGCGGCGAAGCCCGGAACATGGGCCTGGATCGCGTTGAGCAGTTCTTCCTTGCTGAAAGGCTTGGTCAAAAATTGATCAGAACCGACAATCCGCCCCTTGGCCTTGTCGAACAGCCCGTCACGCGATGACAGCATGATCACCGGCGTGGCCTTGAACGCACTGTTGTTCTTGATTAAAGCGCAGGTCTGATAACCATCCAGACGCGGCATCATGATGTCGACAAAAATGATCCCGGGATGGTTGTCGGCGATCTTCGCCAAAGCGTCGAAACCGTCGATCGCCGTGATTACTTCGCACCCGACATTCTTCAACAAGGTTTCGGCGGTGCGACGAATCGTTTTCGAGTCGTCGATCACCATGACCTTCAAGGCGCTGGACTGCTGTTCCATAAGAGGGCTCTACCGTCGCCTTTGCGAATCAAATTGTCCGTTTTGCGATGACTGATGGCTGGAAACCCTTGATGCTCAAGGGCCAGCACGGCATGGCAGCCTTTTTAGCACAGTCTCCAGATGCAATCTATCGACGGGTTTTTCCTTGACCGAAAACCCGCCCGGCGCCACTCTGGCGGCACTTTTTCAATACCGATCCGGTAGCCAATTTTCGAGGAAAACCCAATGAGCGTTCGCGTCGGGATTGTCATGGACCCTATCGCCAGCATCTCCTATAAAAAGGATAGCTCGCTGGCCATGCTGCTGGCCGCGCAGAAGCGCGGCTGGGAACTGTTCTATATGGAACAACGCGACCTGTATCAGGGTGAAGGTCAGGCACGGGCGCGGATGAAGCCGCTGAAAGTCTTCGCCAACCCGGAAAAATGGTTCGAACTGGACGCCGAGCAGGACAACCTGCTGAGCGATCTGGACGTGATCCTGATGCGCAAGGATCCGCCGTTCGACATGGAGTTCGTCTACTCCACCTACCTGCTCGAACAGGCCGAAACCGCTGGCGTGCTGGTGGTGAACAAGCCGCAAAGCCTGCGCGACTGCAATGAAAAGCTGTTCGCCACGCTGTTCCCGCAGTGCACGCCGCCCACCATCGTCAGCCGCCGCGCCGACGTGCTGCGCGAATTCGCCGCCAAGCACGGTGACGTGATCCTCAAGCCACTGGACGGCATGGGCGGCACCTCGATCTTCCGTCACCGTGCGGGCGATCCGAACCTGTCGGTGATTCTGGAAACCCTGACCGCCCTCGGTGGCCAGCAGATCATGGGCCAGGCCTACCTGCCAGCGATCAAGGACGGCGACAAACGCATCCTGATGATCGACGGCGAGCCGGTGGATTACTGCCTGGCGCGGATTCCGGCGCAGGGCGAAACCCGTGGCAACCTCGCTGCCGGTGGTCGTGGCGAAGCGCGTCCGCTGACTGAAAAGGATCGCTGGATCGCTGCTCAAGTCGGTCCGACCCTGCGTGAGAAAGGCCTGCTGTTCGTCGGTCTCGACGTGATCGGTGAAAGCCTGACCGAAATCAACGTCACCAGCCCGACCTGCATCCGTGAAATCGACAATGCCTTTGGCACCGATATCGGCGGCCTGTTGATGGACGCGATCGCCAAGAAGCTGCAGGCCGCCGGCAAAATGCCACAAGCTTGATGCACGTCACATGCAGTCTGTCGCTTGAAGCGTGAAGCCCAAGGCGTGAAACCAACATTGCGTTATCATGCGCAGCCTCTGAAAAACGCGATGTTGGTTTTCTTGTCATGACCCTCCCGTCCGATCTGCCCGCAGAACTCGCCCACCGTGGCGTGCGCCCGGCCGATCGCCTCGGTTTTACCCTGTTTCTCGCAGCGCTGATCCACTTGGCGCTGCTGCTCGGCGTCGGCTTCACGATGGTCGAGCCCAAGCAAATCAGCAAAACCCTGGAAATCACCCTCGCCACCTTCAAAAGCGAAAAGAAGCCAGAGAAGGCTGACTTTCTCGCCCAAGAGCATCAGGAAGGCAGCGGCACGCTGGACAAGAAGGCGATCCCCAAGACCACTGAAGTGGCGCCGTTCCAGGACAATCAGGTCAAGAAAGTCACGCCGCCACCGGCCGCCAAACCGGAAGTGCAGGAAGCTGCGCCGAAGGCTGCGGTGACCACGGTTGCGCCGAAACCGAAAAAAGCGCCGACCAAGAAAGAAGAAAGCAAGACCGAGGTCAAACCGACGGTTGATGCGCCGGAATTCGACAGCTCGCAGCTGTCCAGTGACATCGCCAGCCTTGAAGCCGAACTGGCCAAGGAACAACAGCTGTACGCCAAGCGTCCGCGTATTCACCGCTTGAGCGCGGCGTCGACCATGCGTGACAAGGGTGCCTGGTACAAGGATGACTGGCGCAAGAAGGTCGAACGCATCGGCAACCTCAATTACCCCGAGGAAGCACGGCGCAAGCAGATCTACGGCAATTTGCGCCTGATGGTTTCGATCAACCGCGACGGCTCGCTGTATGAAGTGCTGGTGCTGGAATCGTCCGGGCAGCCGCTGCTGGATCAGGCGGCGCAGC
Organism: Pseudomonas sp. RU47; assembly: GCF_004011755.1. Classification (GTDB taxonomy): domain Bacteria; phylum Pseudomonadota; class Gammaproteobacteria; order Pseudomonadales; family Pseudomonadaceae; genus Aquipseudomonas. Next base: position 6,239,364 of record NZ_CP022411.1, read on the forward strand.
GTATCGTCCGACTGGCGGCACCGTTTGCCCCGTTTACCGGGGACTTGTCGGATATCGACCGTCTGGAAATCATTCGTACCTGGAAATTCGCCCGGGGCGACAAGCTCTCGAGCAATTGAATACACCGCAAATCCCCTGTGGGAGCGAGCCTGCTCGCGAATGCGGTGTGTCATTCAACATTGATGTGACTGATCCACCGCTTTCGCGAGCAGGCTCGCTCCCACATTGGATCGGTGTGTCACCTGCATCTCCAGCTTGTCAGTTTGCCCCCCGAACGCCACACTAGCGCACATGAAAAACGTCAGCCCCAGCTACCTCAAGCATCAATTCCTGATCGCCATGCCACACATGGCCGACCCGAACTTTGCCCACACCTTGACCTACATCGTCGAGCACACGGCCAATGGCGCTATGGGGATTGTGGTCAACCGGCCGCAAGAGCTGAATCTGGCCGACATCCTTGAGCAGCTGCGCCCGGACATCGACCCGCCAGCACTCTGCCAACACGTACCGATCTTTATCGGCGGGCCGGTGCAGACCGATCGCGGTTTTGTCCTGCATCCAGCGGGGAAAACCTTCCAGGCCACCGCGCAGCTGGACGGCGATCTGGCCCTGTCGACTTCGCAGGACGTGCTGTTCGCCATCGCGGACGGCGTCGGCCCGGCGAAAAGCCTGATTGCCCTCGGTTACGCCGGTTGGGAAGCCGGGCAGCTGGAAGCGGAACTCGCCGACAACGCCTGGCTGAACTGCCCGTACGACGCCGATATCCTGTTCAACACCAGCAGCGAACTGCGTCTGGAAGCGGCGGCCAGGCATTTGGGGATCAACCTCAGCCTGCTGACCAGCCAGGCAGGTCACGCCTGATGGCCCTGCGCCTGATTCTCGGTTTCGACTACGGCACCAAACAGATCGGCGTCGCGGTCGGCCAGGTGATTACCGGCCAGGCCCGTGAGCTGTGCACCTTGAAGGCACAAAACGGTGTGCCGGACTGGAACCAGGTCGAAGCCCTTATAAAAGAATGGAAGCCCGACGCTGTGGTCGTCGGCCTGCCGCTGAACATGGACGGCACGCCGAGCGAAATGTGCCTGCGCGCGGAAAAATTCGCCCGCCGCCTCAATGGCCGCTTCAACGTGCCCTTCTATACCCACGACGAACGCCTGACCACCTTCGAGGCCAAGGGCGAGCGTCTGGTCCGTGGCGGCCAAAAGGGCAGTTACCGCGACAACCCGGTGGACGCCATCGCCGCCGCTCTGCTGTTGCAGGGCTGGCTCGATGAAAACACTGCATTGTTTGAATCCTGACAAGCGCTTCGGCGCTTTTCTTTTGAGTGAAAAACCGAGTCGTGTCCAAGGACCCGACTCGCCCCCAACAAGGAGCAACCATGAGCCTGCCAAATCCCGCCGATCTGATCAGCCAGATGGCGACCCGCCTCAAGGCGCACCTTGCCCAGCGTGACATCACTGAACCGCGTTACATCGGCATTCGCACCGGCGGCATCTGGGTCGCGCAGGCCTTGCTCAAGGAACTGGGCAGCGACGCGCCACTGGGCACGCTGGATGTTTCTTTCTACCGCGACGACTTCAGCCAGAACGGCCTGCACCCGCAAGTGCGCCCGTCCGCCCTGCCCTTCGAGATCGAAGGCCAGCATCTGGTGCTGATCGACGACGTATTGATGAGCGGCCGTACCATCCGCGCCGCCATGAACGAATTGTTCGACTACGGCCGCCCGGCCAGCGTGACCCTGGTCTGCCTGCTCGACCTCGACGCCGGCGAGCTGCCGATCCGCCCGAACGTGGTCGGCGCGACGCTGTCGCTGGCCGCACATGAACGGGTGAAGCTGTCGGGCCCCGAGCCGCTGACGCTCGAACTGCAAGACTTCAACCTTTAATCCGCCCTATTGAGAGTCCCCTTCGCGATGACGCCTCTAGATACCAAGCGCCCGCTGCAGCTCAATGATCAGGGCCAGCTGCGCCACTTCCTCTCGCTCGACGGCCTGCGCCGCGAGTTGCTGACGGAAATCCTCGACACTGCCGACTCGTTTCTAGAAGTCGGTGCCCGGGCGGTGAAGAAAGTCCCGTTGCTGCGCGGCAAGACCGTGTGCAACGTGTTCTTCGAAAACTCCACGCGCACCCGCACCACCTTCGAACTGGCGGCCCAGCGGCTGTCGGCGGACGTGATCACCCTGAACGTGTCGACCTCGTCGGCAAGCAAGGGCGAAACCCTGCTCGACACCTTGCGCAACCTTGAAGCCATGGCCGCCGACATGTTCGTCGTGCGCCACGGTGATTCCGGTGCCGCGCACTTCATCGCCGAGCATGTTTGCCCGCAAGTGGCGATCATCAACGGCGGCGACGGCCGTCACGCCCACCCGACGCAGGGCATGCTCGACATGCTCACCATCCGTCGGCACAAGGGCGGCTTTGAAAACCTCTCGGTGGCCATCGTTGGCGACATCCTGCACTCGCGGGTTGCGCGCTCGAACATGCTCGCGCTGAAGACCCTCGGTTGCCCGGACATCCGCGTAATCGCGCCGAAAACCCTGCTGCCGATCGGCATCGAGCAATACGGCGTGAAGGTCTACACCGACATGACCGAAGGCCTGAAAGACGTCGACGTGGTGATCATGCTGCGCCTGCAGCGTGAACGCATGACCGGCGGCCTGCTGCCGAGCGAAGGCGAGTTCTACCGCCTGTTCGGCCTGACCACCGCGCGTCTGGCCGGGGCCAAACCCGATTGCATCGTCATGCACCCGGGGCCGATCAACCGTGGCGTGGAAATCGAGTCAGCAGTGGCCGACGGCCCGCACTCGGTGATCCTCAATCAGGTGACCTACGGCATCGCGATTCGTATGGCTGTGCTGTCCATGGCCATGAGCGGGCAAACGGCCCAGCGCCAATTCGAGCAGGAGAACGCCCAGTGAAGCTCAGCATTCTCGGCGCACGCGTCATCGATCCAAGCAGCGGCCTGGATCAAATCACCGACATTCACGTTGAAGCCTGCAAGATCGTCGCCCTCGGCGCGGCCCCAGTGGGTTTCACGGCAGTAGAAACCATTGATGCCCAAGGCCTTGTCGCCGCTCCGGGCCTCGTTGATCTGAACGTGGCCCTGCGTGAGCCGGGTTACAGCCGCAAAGGCTCGATCATCAGCGAAACCCGCGCAGCGGCCGCCGGTGGCGTGACCAGCCTGTGCTGCCCGCCGAAAACCAAACCGGTGCTAGACACCTCCGCTGTCGCCGAACTGATCCTCGACCGCGCACGCGAGGCCGGCAACACCAAAGTGTTTCCGATCGGCGCGCTGAGCAAAGGTCTGGACGGCGAGCAACTGGCAGAGCTGGTGGCCCTGCGCGACGCTGGTTGCGTGGCGTTCGGCAACGGTCTGGAGAGTTTCCGCAACACCCGCACCCTGTGCCGGGCGCTGGAATACGCAGCCACCTTCGACCTGACGGTGATTTTCAACTCGCAGGATCATGATTTGGCTGAAGGTGGCTTGGCCCACGAAGGCGCCGTCGCCAGTTTCCTCGGCCTGCCGGGGATTCCGGAAACCGCTGAAACCGTGGCATTGGCCCGTGATCTGTTGCTGGTCGAGCAGACCGGCGTGCGTGCGCATTTCAGCCAGTTGACCAGTGCTCGCGGTGTTGCCCTGATTGCTCAGGCGCAGGCGCGTGGTTTGAAAGTGACGGCGGATGTCGCGCTGTATCAGCTGATTCTGACTGACGAAGCGTTGATCGACTTCAGCAGCCTCTATCACGTGCAACCGCCGCTGCGTACGCGTGCTGACCGCGACGGTCTGCGAGAGGCAGTGAAGTCCGGGGTGATCTCGGCGATTTCCAGCCATCACCAGCCACACGAACGTGACGCCAAACTGGCACCGTTCGGCGCGACCGAGCCGGGCATCAGCAGTGTTGAGCTGTTGCTGCCATTGGCGATGACGCTGGTGGAGGATGGTTTGCTGGATCTGCCGACGCTGCTGGCGCGTTTGAGCGCAGGCCCGGCTGAAGCGCTGCGTCTGCCGGCTGGCAAACTGGCGGTGGGTGGGGCGGCGGATATCGTGCTGTTCGATCCGCAGGCTTCGACGGTGGCCGGTGAAAACTGGTTGTCGAAGGGTGAGAACTGCCCGTTCATTGGGCACACTTTGCCGGGTGTGGTTCGCTACACGCTGGTGGACGGGCGGATCAGTCACCAGGCTTGATACCGCGTCGCCCCTTTCGCGAGCAGGCTCGCTCCCACACTGGATCTGTGAACGACACAAATCCCCTGTGGGAGCGAGCTTGCTCGCGAAGCTTTACTGGAAGGCGCCTCTGCCTTCGGCGTTACGCACCGAGACCTGATCATTCAGCGTCCAGAAGTCATACAGCACACCCAGAAAGAACAACCCGCCCGTCAGCAGATAGATCAGGCCACTGATCCATTTCCCCTGATACATCCGGTGCACACCCAATGCTCCGAGAAACGTCAGCAGAATCCACGCCACGTTGTACTCGATCGGCCCGGCGGTAAAACGCAGATCCGCTTCGCGATCCATTGCCGGGATCAAGAACAGGTCGATCAGCCAGCCAATGCCCAGCAAACCCAAGGTGAAGAACCAGATCGTCCCGGTCACCGGCTTGCCGTAGTAGAAGCGGTGAGCGCCGGTAAAACCGAAAATCCACAGCAGATAACCGATGATTTTGCTGTGCGTATCTTGCTGCTGAACAAATTGTTGATAGGGGTTCATGAAGACCTCGATTCACGCGATAGATAAATATTCTTGAATTCTTTGTGACTTTTTTACAGGTAGCCGACGTACGGCAAATGTTACCGTTGCTACCGTCAAAGCCTTATAGCACCTGACTTCTGTCCGACAATTGCGTCCATTTGCCGCTTATTTGGTTCCGTTGGCTGCCAACTGAATCGACCAACGGACTCGGAATGAAAAAAAACTCTGTTATAAAGTTGCGCGCTATCACTGAAGAGCCACGCCTAATGCGACCATTTTTCAAGACATGGCTAACCATCTGCCTATTAATGCCACTGGCCGCCCACGCCACCAATCGTGAGCAACGTCTTCCCAACGTTAACGGCTTCACCCCTAAATCCCATGCTTCGGCTCCATCGAGCAAAAGCAGCAAAGGCAAAACCACCACGCTGAGCAGCAAGAGCCACAGCAAGCTGGTGCCACCGATGGCGAGCAAGGAAAGCAGCAATGTGCTGAGCCGTGCGGTAAACGTCCTCGGTACACCTTATCGTTGGGGCGGCAGCAGCCCAAGTAAAGGTTTCGATTGCAGCGGTCTGGTGAAATACGCGTTCAACGACGCTACATTCGACCTGCCACGCACCTCGAACGCCATGGCCAGCGGTCACGGCGAGAAAGTCGAGCGCAAGGATCTGAAGCCGGGCGACCTGATTTTCTTCAACATCAAGAGCCGTCGGGTCAACCACGTTGCCATCTACCTGGGCAACGACCGCTTCATCCACGCGCCTCGTCGTGGCAAAGCGGTGAGCATCGATACGTTGAACAAGCCGTACTGGCAGCAGCACTACGTAGTGGCCAAGCGCGTGTTGCCGAAAGAACAAAGCCAGATGCGCGTGGTTCAGCGCTAACACCATACCGATCGTTCCCACGCTCCGCGTGGGGATGCCTCAATGGACGCTCCGCGTCCGCTTCGGCAGGGACGCAGAGCGTCCCGGGCTGCATTCCCACGCAGAGCGTGGGAACGATCACTTCCTCAGAAATTATCCGGCGTACGCGCCTTCTCCCGCGCATGTTCGCGACTGATCAAACCCTTGGTCAGCAGATCCTTCAGGCACATGTCCAGTGTCTGCATCCCCAACGACCCACCCGTCTGAATCGCCGAGTACATCTGCGCGACCTTGTCCTCGCGGATCAGGTTACGGATCGCCGACGTGCCCAGCATGATCTCGTGCGCCGCCACTCGCCCGCCGCCGATCTTCTTGATCAGCGTCTGCGAGACCACTGCCAGCAACGACTCCGACAGCATCGAGCGCACCATCGACTTCTCGTCGCCGGGGAACACGTCGACCACGCGGTCGATGGTTTTCGCCGCTGAGGTGGTGTGCAGCGTGCCGAACACCAGATGCCCGGTTTCGGCTGCGGTCAGTGCCAGGCGAATGGTTTCCAGGTCACGCATCTCGCCGACCAGAATCACGTCCGGGTCTTCGCGCAACGCCGAGCGCAGAGCGGTGGCGAAACTACGGGTATCACGATGGACTTCGCGCTGATTGATCAGGCATTTGCGCGATTCGTGAACAAACTCGATCGGGTCTTCAATAGTCAGGATATGGTGATGACGGTGAGTGTTGAGGTAATCGATCATCGCCGCCAGCGTGGTCGACTTGCCCGAACCGGTCGGCCCGGTGACCAGCACCAGCCCCCGCGGGGCGTCGGTGATCTTGCGGAAGACGTCGCCCATGGCGAGGTCTTCCATGCTCAGCACTTTCGACGGAATGGTACGGAATACGGCGCCAGCGCCACGGTTCTGGTTGAAGGCGTTAACCCGGAACCGCGCGACACCCGGCACTTCAAAGGAAAAGTCGGTTTCCAGATGTTTCTCGAAGTCGACCCGCTGGGTGTCGTTCATGATGTCGTAGATCAGTTCATGCACTTGCTTGTGATCCAGCGCCGGCAGATTGATCCGCCGCACATCGCCATCGACGCGGATCATCGGCGGCAGACCGGCCGACAGGTGCAGGTCGGAAGCTCCCTGTTTGGCGCTGAATGCCAGCAGTTCAGTGATATCCATAGCGCTCCTCAATTCCAGTAGAATGCCGCGAACCTTCAGACCGCCGGCGCCTCTTGATGTCCACGATAGCAGACAACATTCTTCAGGTTGGTTCGCGCATCCAGACCGCGATCCAAGCCGCACACCGTCCTGAAAACAGCGTCCAGTTGCTCGCCGTGAGCAAGACCAAGCCCGCCGCAGCCCTGCGCGAGGCGTATGCCGCCGGCCTGCGTGACTTTGGCGAGAACTACCTGCAGGAAGCGCTGGGCAAACAGCTCGAACTGGCCGACCTGCCCTTGATCTGGCACTTCATCGGCCCCATTCAATCGAACAAGACTCGCGCCATCGCCGAGCATTTCGACTGGGTGCATTCCGTGGATCGCCTGAAAATCGCTCAACGTCTGTCCGAACAGCGCCCGGCTGAACTGCCGCCGCTGAACATCTGTATTCAGGTCAACGTCAGCGGTGAAGCCAGCAAATCCGGCTGCACCCCGGCTGATCTGCCGGCGCTGGCCGAAGCCATCAGCGCCCTGCCCCGGCTGAAACTGCGCGGGCTGATGGCGATTCCCGAGCCGACCGACGATCGCGCCGAGCAAGACGCCGCTTTTGCTGCCGTGCAGCGCTTGCAGGCGAGTCTTGGCCTTCTGCTCGACACACTTTCCATGGGCATGAGCCACGACCTTGAGTCGGCCATCGCCCAAGGCGCCACCTGGGTTCGTATCGGTACGGCCCTGTTTGGCGCGCGCGACTATTCCCAATCTTGAACGTTTCCAGATAAGGACCACACATGAGCAACACACGTATTGCGTTTATCGGTGCGGGCAACATGGCGGCCAGTTTGATCGGTGGCCTGCGCGCCAAGGGCCTGGAAGCCGCACAGATCCGTGCCAGCGACCCGGGTGAGGAAACCCGCGCCAAAGTCAGTGCCGAACACGGCATCGAAACTTTCGCCGACAACGCCCAGGCCATCGACGGCGTCGATGTGATCGTGCTGGCGGTCAAGCCGCAGGCGATGAAAGCCGTGTGCGAGGCGATTCGCCCGAGCCTGAAACCGAATCAACTGGTGGTGTCGATTGCTGCCGGCATCACCTGCGCGAGCATGACCGCATGGCTTGGCGAGCAGCCAATCGTGCGCTGCATGCCGAATACGCCGGCGCTGCTGCGTCAGGGCGTCAGCGGTTTGTACGCGACCAGCGCAGTGACCGCCGAGCAGCGTCAGCAAGCCGAAGAGCTGCTGTCCGCCGTCGGCATCGCCCTGTGGCTGAAAGAAGAACAACAACTGGATGCCGTGACCGCTGTGTCCGGCTCCGGCCCGGCGTACTTCTTCCTGCTGATCGAAGCCATGACCGCCGCCGGCGTCAAACTCGGCCTGCCGAAAGACATCGCCGAACAATTGACCCTGCAGACCGCACTGGGCGCCGCACACATGGCTGTTTCCAGCGACGTTGACGCCGCCGAACTGCGTCGTCGCGTGACTTCGCCAAACGGCACAACCGAAGCCGCGATCAAATCATTCCAGGCCAATGGCTTTGAAGCCCTGGTCGAAACCGCACTCGGCGCCGCCGCGCACCGCTCGGCCGAAATGGCCGAACAACTGGGCAAATAAGGAGCCTTACATGATTGGATTGAACACCGCAGCGGTTTACGTGCTGCAAACCCTCGGCAGTCTGTACCTGCTGATCGTGCTGCTGCGCTTCGTGCTGCAACTGGTACGGGCGAACTTCTACAACCCGCTGTGCCAGTTCATCGTCAAAGCGACCCAGCCACTGCTCAAACCACTGCGGCGGATCATTCCGAGCATGTTCGGTCTGGACATGTCGTCGCTGGTGCTGGCGATTCTGGTGCAACTGGCGCTGATGGCGCTGACCCTGCTGCTGACTTACGGCACCACCGGCAATCCGCTGCAACTGGTGATCTGGTCGCTGATCGGTGTGACCGCGCTGTTCCTGAAGATCTTCTTCTTCGCCCTGATCATCAGCGTGATTCTGTCGTGGGTCGCGCCGGGCAGCCACAATCCGGGGGCTGAACTGGTCAACCAGATCTGCGAGCCGGCGCTGGCGCCGTTCCGCCGCTTTCTGCCGAATCTCGGTGGTCTGGACCTGTCGCCGATCTTCGCCTTCCTCGCGCTGAAGCTGATCGACATGCTGGTGATCAACAATCTGGCGGCGATGACGATGATGCCGGAAATCCTCCGTCTGCTGATGTGAGCTGGTTTCGATGGGACGGTGACGACTTGATCCTCGAGTGTCACCTGCAACCGGCAGCCCGCAGCGATGACTTCGCCGGGCTGCACGGTGATCGTTTGAAGATCCGTCTGACCGCGCCGCCGGTCGAGGGCAAGGCCAATGCTTTTCTGATGGGCTTTCTGGCCAAGGCGTTTGGGGTTTCCAAGAGCCAGGTCAGTTTGCTCAGTGGTGAGTTGAATCGGCAGAAGCGAGTGAAGATTTGTTCGCCGAAGAAGTTGCCGGACTTGCCCGGACTAGTGCGCTGATCGTTCCCACGCTCCGCGTGGGAATGCATCCCGGGACGCTCCGCGTCCCCCGCCGAAGCGGACGCGGAGCGTCCAATGAGGCGTTCCCACGCAGAGCGTGGGAACGAGCGCAGGTAGTTGCTTGCCGCTAACCCCCCCGGTCTTTAGACTTACGCCTCATTTCAACGAGAGCAGGGTCGATGCCAACTGCCTTTCCCCCCGATTCTGTTGGTCTGGTGACGCCGCAAACCGCGCACTTCAGCGAACCGCTGGCCTTGGCCTGTGGTCGTTCGCTGGCCGCCTATGACCTGATCTACGAAACCTACGGCACGCTGAACGCGCAAGCGAGCAACGCCGTACTGATTTGCCACGCCTTGTCCGGCCATCATCACGCTGCCGGCTACCACAGCGTCGACGATCGCAAACCCGGTTGGTGGGATAGCTGCATCGGCCCCGGCAAACCGATCGACACCCATAAATTCTTCGTGGTCAGCCTGAACAACCTCGGCGGCTGCAATGGCTCCACCGGCCCGAGCAGCATCAACCCGGAGACCGGCAAACCGTTCGGCGCCGACTTCCCGGTGCTCACCGTGGAAGACTGGGTGCACAGCCAGGCGCGTCTCGCTGACCTGCTCGGCATCGGCCAGTGGGCGGCGGTGATTGGCGGCAGCCTCGGCGGCATGCAAGCGCTGCAATGGACCATCACTTACCCGGATCGCGTGCGCCACTGCCTGGCCATCGCCTCGGCACCGAAGCTGTCGGCGCAGAACATTGCCTTCAACGAAGTCGCGCGTCAGGCGATTCTCACGGACCCGGAATTCCACGGCGGTTCGTTCCAGGAAGCGGGCGTGATCCCCAAGCGCGGCCTGATGCTGGCGCGCATGGTCGGGCACATCACCTACCTGTCCGACGATTCCATGGGCGAAAAATTCGGCCGTGGGTTGAAGAGCGAGAAGCTCAACTACGACTTCCACAGTGTCGAGTTCCAGGTCGAAAGCTACCTGCGTTATCAGGGCGAAGAGTTCTCCGGGCGCTTCGACGCCAACACCTATCTGTTGATGACCAAGGCGCTGGACTACTTCGATCCGGCGGCGAACTTCGACGATAACCTGGCGAAAACCTTCGAGAACGCCACGGCCAGGTTCTGCGTGATGTCGTTCACCACTGACTGGCGCTTCTCCCCGGCCCGTTCGCGCGAACTGGTGGATGCGCTGATGGCGGCACGCAAAGACGTCAGCTATCTGGAAATCGACGCACCCCAGGGCCACGACGCCTTCCTGATTCCGATCCCGCGCTACTTGCAGGCGTTCGGCAATTACATGAACCGCATCACGTTGTGAGAAAGCCATGAGAGCTGATCTGGAAATCATCCAGGAATGGATCCCCGCCGGCAGCCGCGTCCTCGACCTTGGTTGCGGTGACGGCGAACTGCTGACCTGGCTGCGCGACAACAAGAACGTCACCGGTTATGGCCTGGAAAACGACGCCGACAACATCGCCGAATGCGTAGCCAAGGGCATCAACGTCATCGAGCAGGATCTGGACAAGGGGCTAGGCAACTTCGCCAGCAACAGTTTCGACGTCGTCGTCATGACCCAGGCCCTGCAAGCCGTGCACTACCCGGACAAGATCCTCGACGAAATGCTCCGGGTCGGCCGTCAGTGCATTATCACCTTCCCGAACTTCGGTCACTGGCGCTGCCGCTGGTATCTGGCGAGCAAGGGCCGCATGCCGGTGTCCGAGTTTCTGCCGTACACCTGGTACAACACGCCGAACATCCACTTCTGCACCTTCGAAGACTTTGAAGAGCTTTGCCGCGAACGTGATGCGAAGGTCATTGATCGGCTTGCCGTGGATCAACAGCACCGTCACGGGTGGGCCAGTAAGCTATGGCCTAATCTGTTAGGTGAGATCGGTATCTACCGCGTCAGCAGCCCGCAGCTTGCAGACCACAAAGTCGCGGTCTGAATCCCGTCATTTCGAGGAGCACGATCATGGGTCGTTTAGCGTTGTTGTTATTGACTGCCTGCCTGAGCGCCAGCGCTCTGGCGGCTGACGTCATCAAGGGTGAACGCAAGGAAACCTTTGGCGACGTCACGGTGCACTACAACACCTTCAACTCGACGTTCCTGCAACCGGACATCGCCAAGGCCGCGGAACTGATCCGCAGCAAGAATCAGGGCGTGATCAATGTCTCGGTGATCAAGGACGGCAAACCGCTGGTCGCCAATGTCACCGGCACGGTCAAAGACCTGACCAGCCAGAGCGTGCCGCTGAATTTCCGCCAGATCACCGAACAAGGCGCGATCTACTACATCGCCCAGTACCCGGTGGAGCAGCAGGAAACCCGCACCTTTGAAATCAAGGTGCAGAACGGCGACAAGATCAACACCATCAATTTCAACCAAGAACTCTTTCCCGGCGAATGATGAACATCAAGCAGCTCGTACTGGCCAGCCATAACGCCGGCAAACTCAAAGAACTCCAGGCCATGCTCGGCGAATCGGTACAACTGCGCTCGATTGGCGAGTGGAGCAAGGTCGAGCCGGAAGAAACCGGCCTGTCGTTCGTCGAGAACGCGATCCTCAAGGCGCGTAATGCCGCGCGCATTTCCGGGTTGCCGGCGCTGGCCGACGATTCCGGTCTGGCGGTGGATTTCCTTGGCGGTGCGCCAGGCATCTATTCGGCGCGCTATGCCGACGGCAAGGGCGATGCGGCGAACAACGCCAAACTGCTCGATGCGCTGAAGGATGTGCCGCAAGCCGAGCGCGGTGCGCAGTTCGTTTGCGTATTGGCGCTGGTTCGTCACGCCGATGATCCGTTGCCGATCCTCTGCGAAGGCCTGTGGCACGGACGGATTCTGACCGCCGCCAGCGGCGAGCACGGTTTCGGTTATGACCCGCTGTTCTGGGTGCCGGAACGCGACGTGTCCAGCGCCGAATTGAGCCCGGCCGACAAGAACCAGATCAGCCACCGCGCCCGTGCAATGGATCTGCTGCGCCAGCGTCTGGGCTTGAAATGACCCGTGACTCTTCCGCGTCGTCGCTGATTGTCGGCGGCGCCGCCTCTTCGCCTCGGGCGCCGCTGCCAACGCTGCCGCCCCTGGCGCTGTACATCCACATCCCGTGGTGTGTGCGTAAATGCCCGTATTGCGATTTCAACTCGCACACCGCAAGTCCCGTGTTGCCGGAACAGGAATACGTCGACGCCTTGCTGGCCGATCTCGATCAGGACCTGCACGCAGTTTACGGCCGCGAAATCAGCTCGATCTTTTTTGGTGGCGGCACACCGAGCCTGTTCAGTGCCGAAGCGCTTGGGCGTTTGCTGGAAGGCGTCGAACAACGCATTCCGTTTGCTGAAGACATTGAAATCACTCTGGAAGCCAACCCCGGTACGTTCGAACAAGAGAAGTTCGTCGCCTACCGCAAGTTGGGGATCAATCGCCTGTCGATCGGGATCCAGAGCTTTCAGCAGGAAAAACTCAAGGCGCTGGGGCGGATTCACAACGGTGACGAAGCAGTGCGCGCGGCCGGGATGGCGCGGCAAGCCGGGTTCGATAACTTCAACCTCGACTTGATGCACGGTTTGCCCGATCAGTCGCTGGACGATGCCTTGAGCGATCTGCGCCAGGCCATCGCATTGAATCCGACGCACATCTCCTGGTATCAGCTGACGCTGGAGCCGAACACGGTGTTCTGGAACCAGCCGCCAGTGCTGCCGGAAGATGACACATTGTGGGACATTCAAGAGGCCGGGCAGGCGCTGCTGGCCGAGCACGGTTACGCGCAATACGAAGTGTCGGCCTATGCACAGGCTGGGCGCCCGGCGCGGCATAACCTCAATTACTGGAGTTTCGGCGACTTCATCGGCATCGGCGCAGGCGCGCACGGTAAGCTCAGCCATCCGGACGGACGCATCGTGCGTACATGGAAGACCCGTTTGCCGAAGGACTATCTCAACCCGGCAAAAAGCTTTCAGGCCGGCGAGAAAGCGCTGACCAATGACGAGATGCCGTTCGAGTTTCTGATGAACGCTTTGCGCCTGACTGCCGGCGTCGAATCGCGCCTGTATCCGGAGCGCACTGGCCTGTCGCTGGAAAGCCTCGCCGAAGGCCGGGCCGCGGCAGAACAAAGCGGTCTGTTGCAGGTCGAACCGTCACGTCTGGCGGCCACCGAGCGCGGACAGTTGTTCCTCAACGACTTGCTGCAACAATTTCTGAACTGAGCCCAACCCTCAACTTCAGCCCCAAGGAAAAACGCATGGATTTGATACTCGACCTGCTCGCCACCGTCTCCCGCTGGAGCCGCAGCAACCTCTCGGAAATCGCCCTGGCGCTGGTCGGCTGCCTGCTGGTGCTGTTCGGCGCCGACTTCAAAGGCTGGGTCGAGCAACGCCTGGGCAGCATCGCCGGCGCCCTGCGCGTGCCGCTGATGTCGCTGCTGTGCGTGATCGGCAGCGGCGCCGCACTGATCTACGCCACGCCATGGGTGATCAAGGGTTTGAGCCAGTTCAACAACTACAGCCTGGCGCCGGTGTTGTTGGTGGTGCTGGTGCTGATCGGCGTAGTCGCCGACCGCCGCTGATTCCGCAAACGCCCCAAAACAACTGTGGGAGCGAGCCTGCTCGCGAAGGCGTCATGTCAGCCAACATCACTGCTGAATGACCGATCGCTTTCGCGAGCAGGCTCGCTCCCACAGTTGATCGCAATGACAGGGAAGCTCATGAGTAAAAAGCTGCTGGATGAGACGAGCAAATTTCTTAGCTACGTATTGCGCCACGAGCCTCAGGCGATTGGGCTGACGCTGGATTCGGAGGGTTGGGCAGATGTCGAAGCACTGATCAGCGGCGCGGCGCGTGATGGTCGAAGCCTGGATCGCTCACTGATTGAAAACGTCGTAGCGAACAGCGACAAAAAGCGCTTTTCGATCTCGGAAGACGGCCAGTCCATTCGCGCCGTTCAGGGCCATTCGACGAAAAGCGTAGCGCTTCAACTTGAGGAAAAGCAGCCGCCAGAGACGCTATATCACGGTACGGCGACGCGCTTCATGGACTCTATCAACCAGCAAGGCTTGATCCCGGGATCGCGTCACCACGTGCATCTATCGGAAGAATCCGCCACTGCCTCAGCCGTCGGGCAACGCTACGGAACCGTGGCAATCCTGAAAATCGCCGCACAGCAAATGCAGGAGCAAGGCTTCAAGTTTTATCAGGCCGAAAATGGCGTCTGGCTGACAGAGCAAGTGCCAGTGCGCTTCATTTCCACCCTGTAGCTTCTGACGAAACCGAAAACAACTGTAGGAGTGAGCCTGCTCGCGATGGCGGTCTGACATTCAACCTCTTCGGTGACTGTCAGTCCGCCATCGCGAGCAGGCTCACTCCTACATTGGGTATTGCGTGATGCTTAAGCGAGTTTTTCGAACTTCAGGTCCCACACGCCATGGCCAAGACGTTCGCCGCGGCGTTCAAACTTGGTGATCGGGCGTTCAGTCGGGCGTGGCACGCACTTGCCGTCTTCGGCGAGGTTGCGGTAGCCCGGGGCGACGTTCATCACTTCCAGCATGTATTCGGCGTACGGCTCCCAGTCGGTGGCCATGTGCAGAATGCCGCCGACCTTCAACTTGCTGCGCACCAGCTCAGCGAACGAGGCCTGAACGATGCGACGCTTGTGGTGACGGCTCTTGTGCCACGGGTCCGGGAAAAACAGCATCAGGCGATCGAGGCTGTTGTCGGCGATGCAGCGATTGAGCACTTCGATCGCGTCGCAATCGTAGACCCGCAGGTTGGTCAGGCCCTGAGTCAGCACGCCATTGAGCAGCGCGCCAACACCCGGACGGTGAACTTCAACACCGATGAAATCCTGATCCGGCGCCGCCGCGGCCATTTCCAGCAGCGAGTGGCCCATGCCGAAACCGATCTCCAGCGAGCGCGGTGCCGAACGGCCGAACACTTGATCGTAATCCACCGGCGCATCGGCCAGCGGCAGCACGTACAGCGGCGCGCCCTGATCCAGACCGCGTTGCTGGCCTTCGGTCATGCGCCCGGCGCGCATCACGAAACTCTTGATGCGGCGGTGTTGGCGCTCGTCGCCTTCTTCCGTCTGGATAGGCGTGTCGTTCGATTCAGTCATCAATGGCTCTTACTTGATCAGACCATCCAGCGGCGAAGAGGCGCTGGCATAGAGTTTTTTCGGCATACGGCCAGCGAGGTAGGCCAGACGGCCTGCAACGATGGCGTGTTTCATGGCTTCAGCCATCATCACCGGTTGCTGGGCGTGGGCGATGGCCGAGTTCATCAGCACCGCATCGCAACCCAGTTCCATGGCGATGGTCGCGTCGGAGGCAGTACCGACACCGGCATCGACCAACACCGGAATTTTCGCTTCTTCGAGGATGATCTGCAGGTTGTACGGGTTGCAGATCCCCAGACCGGAGCCGATCAGACCGGCCAGCGGCATCACTGCGATGCAGCCGATTTCTGCCAGTTGACGGGCGATGATCGGGTCATCGCTGGTGTAGACCATCACGTCGAAACCTTCCTTGACCAGCGTTTCTGCGGCCTTGAGGGTTTCGATGACGTTAGGGAACAGGGTTTTCTGGTCGGCCAGTACTTCCAGTTTCACCAGGTTGTGGCCATCGAGCAGCTCACGGGCCAGGCGGCAGGTGCGCACAGCTTCGATAGCGTCGTAGCAACCGGCGGTGTTCGGCAGAAAGGTGTAGCGCTCCGGCGACAGCACGTCGAGCAGGTTCGGCTCGCCTTCGATCTGGCCCAGGTTGGTGCGGCGCACGGCGAAGGTGACGATCTCGGCACCCGAGGCTTCGATGGCCTGACGGGTTTCTTCCATGTCACGGTACTTGCCGGTACCAACCAGCAAACGCGACTGGTAAGTACGACCGGCCAGAACAAAAGGCTTGTCGCTACGAACGATGCTCATGGGGAATCCTCTTTAAGGGTGAGGGTCTTGCAGAATTCTGTGCCCTCGCGGGGCGGGCGATCAGCCGCCGCCGATGGCGTGCACCACTTCGACGCTGTCACCGTCATTGAGCGTGGTGTCGGCATGCTGGCTGCGCGGGACGATATCCAGATTGAGTTCGACTGCCACCCGGCGTCCGGTCAGTTCCAGACGGGTGATCAGGGCCGCAACGGTCTCGCCGTCGGGCAGTTCAAGGGATTCGCCGTTCAACTGAATGCGCATGCGCAACGCCGCCATCATTTTTAGGGGCTGGCATTCTAGCCCGATCATGACCTAAAGGTCAGCACCAAGCGTCAAGCGGTTGGTTGCAAGCGCCAGGCGGCGAGCCCAAGGCAAACCCAACCGACCAGAAATGCCAGGCCACCGAACGGGGTGATGATGCCGAGCTTGCTGATGCCGGTGGTGGTCAACACATACAGGCTGCCGGAGAACAACAGAATGCCCGCTGCGAAGGAAAAGCCGGCCCAGGCAACCAGTCGACCCTGAATCTGCGTGGCCAACAGCGCCACACCGAACAGCGCCAAGGTGTGCACCAGTTGATAGGTCACGCCGGTGTGGAAAATCGCCAGATACTCGGGCGTCAGGCGGTTTTTCAGGCCATGGGCGGCGAATGCGCCCAAGGCGACCCCGGTGAAACCGAAAAAAGCAGCCAGCATCAAAAAGCCACGCAGCATTGGGAACTCCAGTCAGACGCGATCGGCAGGGTCTGTATAATGGCCCGCTCCACCGGTTCGGCCAAGCCATCTCTATGCTGCGTACTATTTTCCGTCGTCTCACGAAGGCCCTGCTCTGGTTCGCCGGTGGCAGCGTCTTGCTGGTGCTGGTGTTTCGCGTCGTGCCGCCGCCGGGCACGGCGCTGATGGTCGAGCGCAAGGTCGAATCCTGGGTCGACGGTGAGCCGATTGACCTGCAACGTACCTGGAAGCCGTGGGACGAAATCTCGGACGATCTCAAAGTCGCGGTCATGGCCGGCGAGGATCAGAAATTCCCGGAGCACTGGGGTTTTGATTTCAGCGCGATCCAGGCCGCACTGGCGCACAACGAGCTCGGCGGCTCGATTCGCGGGGCCAGTACCTTGAGCCAGCAAGTGTCGAAAAACCTGTTTCTGTGGGCGGGTCGCAGCTATCTGCGTAAAGGCCTGGAGGCGTGGTTTACCGCGCTGATCGAAGTATTCTGGCCCAAGCAGCGGATTCTTGAGGTGTACCTGAACAGCGTCGAGTGGGATGACGGGGTGTTTGGCGCCGAAGCGGCTGCCCGCCATCACTTTGGCGTGAGCGCGAAATCGTTGTCACGTCAGCAGGCCAGTTATCTGGCGGCTGTTCTGCCGAACCCTAGGGTGTGGAGTGCTAGCCATCCGACCGCTTATGTGTCGCGCCGGGCCGGGTGGATTCGGCAGCAGATGAGTCAGTTGGGTGGGGATAGTTATCTGTTGGGGCTGAATGATTCGCGTCGGGCACCGTGGTCTCGATAACCAGTCACGAATCTTCCAAACCCTGAAGACCCCCTGTGGGAGCGAGCCTGCTCGCGAAAGCGGTGTACCAGAAACATCAATGCAAACTGACACACCGCTTTCGCGAGCAGGCTCGCTCCCACAGGGGCCAGTATGTCCGCACAAATGAAAACGCCCCGATCATCGCTGATCGGGGCGTTTTTTATTGCCTGCTCGCCGGTTATGCGGCAATCGACAACTTGAGCTTGTTCATCGCGCTCTTCTCGAGCTGACGGATCCGCTCGGCCGACACGTTGTACTTCTGCGCCAGGTCGTGCAGCGTGGCTTTCTCTTCTGCCAGCCAGCGCTGGTAGAGGATGTCACGGCTGCGCTCGTCCAGCACTTCCAGGGCTTCGTGCAGGTTGCTGTTGGAGTTGTCGCTCCAGTCGGCATCTTCCAGTTGACGCGCCGGGTCGTACCGGTGGTCTTCCAGATAGTTGGCCGGCGACTGGAAAGCGCTGTCGTCGTCGGCTTCAGCAGCCGGGTCGAAGGCCATGTCATGGCCGGTCAGGCGACTT
Source organism: Pseudomonas sp. RU47 (assembly GCF_004011755.1). GTDB lineage: Bacteria > Pseudomonadota > Gammaproteobacteria > Pseudomonadales > Pseudomonadaceae > Aquipseudomonas. Next base: position 6,257,529 of record NZ_CP022411.1, read on the forward strand.
TCCATCTCGCGCACTTCCCGCGGTTCAACGCCGAGGCTTTCCGCCACACGGTGGACTTCCTCGTTGTTCAGCCACGCCAGACGTTTCTTCTGGCTGCGCAGGTTGAAGAACAGCTTGCGCTGGGCCTTGGTGGTCGCGACTTTCACAATGCGCCAGTTGCGCAGAATGAACTCGTGAATTTCCGCCTTGATCCAGTGCACGGCGAACGACACCAGACGCACACCCATTTCCGGGTTGAAGCGCTTTACGGCCTTCATCAGGCCGACGTTACCTTCCTGGATCAGGTCAGCCTGAGCCAGACCGTAGCCGGAATAGCTACGGGCGATATGTACGACAAAACGCAGGTGGGCGAGCACCATCTGCCGAGCCGCCCCCAAATCCTGCTCATAGTAGAGACTCTCGGCCAGTTCACGCTCCTGCTCCGGCGTCAGCAATGGAATACTGTTGACGGTGTGCACGTAAGCTTCCAGGTTCGCACCCGGAACCAACGCATACGCAGGCTGCAAAGAATTGGTCATACGAAAAAACCTCCCACTTACATACTCGTGCCTCTCGGCACTGCGAAAAATTGACCGGGAATTCAAGTGCAAGTTCCCAAAAAAACCGCGAGGTCAATCACGCGCAAAAAAGATTCTACTTCGGCGCCAGCTCCCTGAGATGGCGTGCGACTGCAATCCATGCACCGATATAACCCAACAGCACCGCGCCAAGCAAGAGCGACAGACCGTCGGCAACTGGCACTCCGGCCAGCGCGAAATCACTGCCGTACAAGCCGGCCAGTCCAACCACCGCATCGTTCAGCCAGTTCAGGCCGAACGCCAATACACCCCAGGACAACAGTCCCGCACCGAAGCCATACAACGCGCCCATATAAAGGAAGGGACGACGCACATAGCTGTCAGTGCCGCCGACGAGTTTAATCACTTCTATCTCTGTGCGGCGGTTTTCAATATGAAGACGAATGGTATTGCCTATCACCAAAAGTAATGCAGAAACCAAAAGCACCGTCAGACCGAAGACAAAACGATCGCCAAGCTTGAGGATGGCGGCCAGACGCTCGACCCAGACTAGATCAAGTTGCGCCTGTTGTACCTTGGGCAGCTCGGAAAGTTTTTGTCTTAATGCTTCCAGCGTCGGCTTGTCGACTTCGTTTGGCGTCACCAGCACGACGCCCGGCAACGGGTTCTCCGGCAGCTCGCGCAGGGCTTCGCCCAGTCCGGACTGTTGCTGGAACTCTTCCAGCGCCTGATCGCGGCCGACATATTCAGCATCAGCTACGCCGGGCATGCCTTTGATCTGTTCGCGCAGCGACTCGCCCTGTTCCGGGCTGGCGTCGAGTTGCAGATACAGCGAAATCTGCGCCGCTCGCTGCCACGAACCGCCAAGACGCTCGACGTTGTTAAGCAACAGCGAAAGCCCCATCGGCAAACTCAGCGCCACCGCCATCACCATGCAGGTGAAGAAGCTGCCGATCGGCTGTTTGCCGAGGCGACGCAGGCTGTCGAGCAGGCTGGCGCGATGGCTTTCGATCCACGCACGGAACAGCGTGGCGAAGTCCGGACCATCGTCTTCGTCGTGTTTTTTCTTCTTCGGCGGCTGCGGATCGGCGGCTTTCGGGGCCACGCGTTCGGAAACCTTCGGACTGCGTGTCGCACTCATTCTCCGGCCTCCCCGTCGCCAATCAATCGGCCGCGTTGCAGGGTCAGCATGCGGTGACGCATACGCGCGATCAGTGCCAGGTCGTGACTGGCAATCAGCACGCTGGTGCCCAGACGGTTGATGTCTTCGAAGACGCCCATGATCTCGGCCGCCAGACGCGGGTCGAGGTTACCGGTCGGTTCGTCCGCCAGCAGCAGGGCCGGGCGGTGAACGATGGCGCGAGCAATGCCGACGCGCTGTTGCTGACCGGTGGACAGGTCGCCCGGGTACAGATCGGTTTTATCCGACAGCGCCACGCGCTCCAGTGCCGAATCGACACGCTTGGCGATTTCGGCCTTGGACAGCCCGAGAATCTGCAGCGGCAAGGCGACGTTGTTGAACACCGTACGATCGAACAGCAACTGGTGGTTCTGGAACACCACGCCGATCTGCCGGCGCAGGAACGGAATCTGCGCGTTGCTGATGGTGCTCAGGTCTTGCCCGGCCAGCAGCAGTTTGCCGCTGGTTGGACGTTCCATCGCCAGCAACAGGCGCAACAACGTGGATTTACCGGCACCGGAGTGGCCGGTGACAAACAAGAACTCGCCACGACGGACTCGAAAGCTCAGCTCATGCAAGCCGACGTGACCGTTCGGGTAGCGTTTACCGACCTGTTCGAAACGAATCATGAACGCTCCCGCTCGGCAAACAGTGCCTGGACAAAGGGTTCGGCTTCAAAGGTACGCAAATCGTCGATGCCTTCACCGACGCCGATGTAGCGAATCGGCAGGCCGAACTGCTTGGCCAGGGCGAAAATCACCCCGCCCTTGGCGGTACCGTCAAGCTTGGTCAGCGCCAGACCGGTCAGTTCGACGGTCTGGTTGAATTGCTTGGCCTGGTTGATGGCGTTCTGGCCAGTACCGGCGTCGAGCACCAGCAACACTTCGTGCGGCGCGTCGGCGTCGAGCTTGCCGATTACGCGGCGAACCTTTTTCAGTTCTTCCATCAGGTTGTCTTTGGTGTGCAGACGACCGGCGGTGTCGGCGATCAGCACGTCGATGCCACGCGCCTTGGCGGCCTGCACGGCGTCGAAAATCACCGAAGCCGAGTCGGCGCCGGTGTGCTGGGCGATGACCGGAATCTTGTTGCGCTCGCCCCAGACTTGAAGTTGCTCCACGGCAGCGGCGCGGAAGGTGTCACCAGCGGCAAGCATGACTTTCTTGCCTTCCAGCTGCAGCTTCTTCGCCAGTTTGCCGATGGTGGTGGTCTTGCCGGCGCCGTTGACGCCAACCACCAGAATCACGAACGGCTTGTTCTGCGAGACGATCTTCAGCGGTTGTTCGACCGGTTTGAGCATCGCGGCCAACTCGGCCTGCAGGGATTTGTACAGCGCGTCGGCGTCGGCCAGCTCTTTGCGGGCGACCTTCTGGGTCAGGCGCTGGATGATCTGCGTGGTGGCTTCGACGCCGACGTCGGCGGTCAGCAGACGGGTTTCGAGGTCATCGAGCAGGTCGTCATCGATGGTTTTGCGGCCGAGGAACAGACTGGCCATGCCCTCGCCGATGCTGGCGCTGGTTTTCGACAGGCCTTGCTTGAGGCGGGCGAAGAAGCCGGCCTTGGTTTCTTCGGTGCGCGGGGCTTCGACCGGGGCCTCGGCAATCACTTCAACTGGAGTAACAGGAGCAGCGACAACCGGTGCAGGTGCAGGTGCAGGTGCAGGTGCAGGTGCAGGTGCAGGTGCAGGTGCAGGTGCAGGCTCGGGCTGTTGAACAACTGGCGCAACAAACACGGGCGCAACAGGCTCAACAACAACCGGCGCAGGCTCGACAACCGGCTCAACCACCGGTGCCGGAGCAACCTCTGGAACGAATGCAGCAGGCGCAGGAATCTCTGGGGTGACGTGCGGCGCAGCCTCTTCAACCAATGCCACTGGCTCTTCCGCCACAGGCAAAGTCAGCCATGGCTCAGCCGCCGGGGTCAGCGGCAATTCCGCCGCCACAGGCGCTTCTGGCTCAGACTCTGGCTCAACCGGTTGCAACACCGGTTCGGCAATCGGCAGAACGATCGGTGCCGGCTCTTCTTCTATTACCGGTGCAGGCGCCGGTGCAGGCTCAGGAATCGCGGGCGGCTGTTCGACGACGGGTTCCTGCGGTTTCTTACGCAGCCATCCGAACAGGCTTTTCTTCTCGCCAGCCGCAGCTGGGGTCTTCTTGTCGTCGTTGGAACCAAACATGGAGGACGGCTATCTCACGGTAGCGACGCGCCATAAGGGCGCCCCGGCAAATAAATATTCGATGCAGAACAGACTGTGTTTCATCCAGCTTGTTCACGCGCAACATTTTGTCGAGGCGCCACAGGCACCTCAAAGGTCGATTAATACGAAGGACTGGAACGGCATCTTCGGCGAAAACGCAGAGTTTAGCTGACAAACTCAAAGCTTCTGCCGGGAACCCATACAACCTATCGACCGATCAGTGGCTTGATAGGCGTGGCCGCCAGTAAAACGGATCAGTATCCTAGCACCCTCTCGCCCGCCGACGCTAAGACCAAGCGGGCAGCCCAACAGGTTAAAAAACGAATGAATGCTCTAGCCCGCCGCGCTGCAGGCCTGCTGCTCAGCACAGTCTGCCTGCCCCTTTCGGCCCTGGCGGCCGACCCGCAACCGACCCACGAATTCACCCTCGACAACGGCCTCAAGGTCGTCGTGCGCGAAGACCATCGCGCGCCCGTGGTGGTCTCGCAGGTCTGGTACAAGGTCGGTTCCAGCTACGAAACCCCGGGCCAGACCGGTCTGTCCCACGCGCTTGAGCACATGATGTTCAAGGGCAGCGAGAAAGTCGGTCCCGGCGAAGCCTCTTTAATCCTGCGCGACCTGGGCGCCGAAGAGAACGCATTCACCAGCGACGACTTCACCGCTTATTACCAGGTGCTGGCTCGCGACCGTCTGGGCGTAGCCTTCGAACTGGAAGCCGACCGCATGGCCAATCTGCGCCTGCCGGCCGACGAGTTCGCCAAGGAAATCGAAGTCATCAAGGAAGAGCGCCGCTTGCGCACCGATGACAAGCCGATGTCCAAGGCTTACGAGCGTTACAAAGCCATGGCCTACCCGGCCAGCGGTTACCACACGCCCACCATTGGCTGGATGGCTGACCTCGACCGCATGACGGTCGAAGAGCTGCGCCACTGGTACCAATCCTGGTACGTGCCGAACAACGCCACGCTGGTGGTGGTCGGCGACGTGACCCCGGACGAGGTAAAAACCCTCGCCCAACGCTATTTCGGCCCGATCGCCAAGCGCGAGGTACCACCGGCGAAAAAACCGCTGGAACTGGCCGAACCCGGCGAACGCCAGATCACCCTGCACGTGCAGACGCAATTGCCGAGCTTGATGCTTGGTTTCAACGTGCCGAGCATCGCCACGGCTGAAGACAAGCGCTCGGTCAACGCTCTGCGTCTGATCTCGGCGCTGCTCGACGGCGGCTACAGCGGTCGCATCCCGACGCAACTGGAGCGCGGTGAAGAGCTGGTTTCCGGCGGTTCGTCGAGCTACGACGCCTACACCCGTGGCGACAGCCTGTTCACCCTGTCGGCAACCCCGAACACGCAGAAGAAAAAGACCATGGCGCAAGCCGAAGCCGGCCTGTGGAAACTGCTGGAGCAGTTGAAAACCACCGCGCCATCTGCCGAAGAACTGGAACGCGTGCGTGCACAAGTGATCGCCGGTCTGGTCTTCGAGCGTGATTCGATCACCAGCCAGGCCACCGCGATTGGCCAACTGGAAACCGTCGGCCTGTCGTGGAAACTGATGGACACCGAACTCGCCGATCTGGAAAGCGTCACCCCGCAAGACATCCAGAACGCCGCCAAGTTGTATTTCACCCGCGAACGTCTCAGCGTCGCCCACGTCCTGCCACTGGAGACGACTCATGAGTAAGCGCAAATCCCCACGCCTGCTGCTCGGCCTGATCGCCGTGGCAGTGATCGGCTCTGCCGCGTTGTACCTGTCGCCGGGCGCTGACAGCAATGCCAGCGAAGCCTTGGACAACGCCAAGACCAGCCAAAAGCTGCAATCACTGGCCGAGCTCGACGGCAAGGCCCCGGCCAGCCGCAAGCTCGACGTGCAAACCTGGAACACCGCCGAAGGCGCCAAAGTGCTGTTCGTCGAAGCCCATGAGCTGCCAATGTTCGACATGCGCCTGATCTTCGCCGCCGGCAGCAGCCAGGACGGCAGCGCATCGGGTCTGGCGGTGCTGACCAACGCCATGCTCAACGAAGGTGTCGCTGGCAAAGACGTCGGCGCCATCGCTCAGGGCTTTGAAGGTCTGGGTGCTGATTTCGGCAACGGTGCTTTCAAGGACATGGCGCTGGCTTCGCTGCGCAGCCTGAGTGCTGCCGACAAGCGTGAGCCTGCTTTGAAGCTGTTCTCGGAAGTCATCGGCAAACCGACCTTCCCGGCCGACTCGTTCGCGCGCATCAAGAACCAGATGCTCGCCGGATTCGAATATCAGAAACAGAACCCCGGCAAACTCGCCAGCCTTGAGCTGATGAAGCGTCTGTATGGCGATCACCCGTACGCGCATTCGAGCGACGGCAATCCACAGAGCGTGCCGAAGATCACTCTCGCGCAATTGCGTGAGTTCCACGCCAAGGCTTACGCCGCTGGCAATGTGGTGATTGCGCTGGTCGGTGACTTGTCTCGCACGGAAGCCGAGACGATTGCCAATCAGGTCTCCTCGGCCCTGCCGAAAGGCCCGGCGCTGGCGAAGATCGCTCAGCCGCAGGAACCGAAAGCCAGCACTGGCCATATCGAATTCCCGTCGAAGCAGACCAACCTGATGCTCGCGCAACTGGGCATCGACCGTGATGACCCGGATTACGCGGCGCTGTCGATGGGCAACCAGATCCTCGGTGGCGGCGGTTTCGGCACACGCCTGATGAGCGAAGTGCGTGAAAAACGTGGCCTGACTTACGGCGTATATTCGGGTTTCAGCCCGATGCAGGCTCGTGGCCCGTTCATGATCAATCTGCAGACTCGTGCGGAAATGAGCGAAGGCACCCTGAAACTGGTGCAAGACGTGCTCGCCGACTACCTGAAAACCGGGCCGACGCAGAAAGAACTCGATGACGCCAAACGCGAGCTGGCTGGCAGCTTCCCGCTATCGACCGCGAGCAATGCCGATATCGTTGGCCAACTCGGCGCCATGGGCTTCTATAATCTGCCGTTGAGCTATCTGGACGACTTCATGCGTCAGTCGCAGAGCCTGACCGTGGAACAAGTCCGCGACGCCCTGAACAAACACCTGAGCACGGACAAAATGGTCATCGTCACCGCTGGCCCGACCGTGCCGCAAAAGCCGTTACCGGCCCCATCTGATAAACCTGCCGAGCAACCGCTCGGGGTTCCGGAGCACTAATGGCTACCCGATCGCCTAAAAAACCTGCGCAAAACGTCCACAACGGTGTGAACCAGTTGCGCATCATTGGCGGCCAATGGCGCAGCCGCAAGCTGAGCTTCCCTGACGCGCCGGGCCTGCGCCCGACGCCGGATCGCGTGCGTGAAACCCTGTTCAACTGGCTCGCGCCGTACGTTGAAGGGGCCAAGGTACTCGACCCGTTCGCCGGCAGCGGCGCGCTGTTTCTCGAAGCACTGTCCCGCGGCGCCGCCATGGGCCAGGCGCTGGATGCCAGCAACATTGCCGTCTCCAGCCTGAAGGAACACCTCGGCACCCTGCGCTGCACCAACGGCCAGGTGCAGACCGCCGACGCCCTGCGTTATCTGGAAACCCAGACCGCCAGTGCGTTCGACCTGGTGTTCCTCGACCCGCCGTTCAATCAGAACCTGCTGCCGACCGTTTGCGCCTTGCTCGAAGAACGTCAGTGGCTGGCGCCCGACTCGTGGATCTACACTGAAAGCGAAACAGCGCCATCGACGCTGGGTCTGCCGGGCAACTGGCGCCTGCACCGCGAGCAGAAATCCGGCCGGGTTTACTACGCGCTGTGGCAACGTACGGCAGAGATCGCCGGTTAACCGACCGGCCTGAACAAGCGGCGCGCCTCGAACAAGGCCGCCGCGCTGCATCGAGAACCATCGTGCCCCCTTCGTCAGAACGCTTCACCCCCGCCTTCGGCCTCGGCAATCCGCACCTGCAAACCTTGTGGGGACCGCTGTGGCGCAAAACCGTACATATCGAGCGTGAACGCGAACGCCTGTGGCTTGAGGACGGCGACTTCCTCGATCTCGACTGGCACGGTCCGCACACCGCCGATGCGCCCCTGGTGTTGGTACTGCACGGCCTGACCGGTTCCTCCAATTCGCCTTACGTCGCCGGCATCCAGAAGGCGCTGGCCGATCAAGGCTGGGCCAGTGTTGCGCTGAACTGGCGCGGTTGTTCGGGCGAGCCGAATCTGCTGCCGCGCAGTTATCATTCCGGCGCCAGCGAAGACCTCGCCGAAACCATCAGACACCTGCGCGCCAAGCGACCGTTGGCACCGCTGTATGCCGTTGGCTATTCGTTGGGCGGCAATGTGTTGCTCAAACATCTTGGGGAAACCGGCAGCGCCAGCGGTGTGCTAGGTGCCGTGGCGGTGTCAGTGCCGTTTCGCCTCGATCAATGCGCCGACCGCATCGGCCAGGGATTTTCCAAGGTCTATCAAGCGCACTTCATGCGCGAGATGGTCGCCTACATCAAGAACAAGCAGCGGCAGTTTCAGCATGACGGCCGCGAAGACGGACTCGCCGCACTGGCGGCTCTCGGTTCGCTGGAGAACATGCGCACCTTCTGGGATTTCGATGGCCGGGTGACCGCGCCGTTGCACGGTTTCAATGATGCCGAGGATTACTATCGTCGCGCCTCAAGCCGCTATTTCCTCGGTGAGATCCGCACGCCGACGCTGATCATTCAGGCGGCGGACGATCCGTTCGTGTTCCCGCACAGTTTGCCGCAGGCCAGTGAGCTGTCGCCGTCGACCGCCTTCGAATTGCAGGCACGCGGCGGGCACGTCGGCTTCGTCGATGGCTCGCTGCGCCAGCCCGGTTATTACCTGGAACGACGCATCCCACAGTGGCTGGCGCGCGCGTCCACATGAGCGATCAGGGCGAGTCGATCCATTTCTGGCAAACCGCGCCACTGGCCGGGGTCGAGTTGTTGTCGGCGCGCTACATCGAGCATCGTTTCGCCCCGCATGTGCACGACGGATTCGTGATCGGCATGATCATGGCCGGCGCCCAGCGTTATCGCTATCGCGGCGCCGAACATCTGGCCGGCAGCGGCACGCTGGTGTTGATCAATCCGGACGAATTGCACACCGGGCACAAAGGCACCGAGGACGGCTGGCTGTATCGGGCGTTTTATCCCGATACGGCGCAAATCGTTTCGCTGCTGGATGAGCTGGAACTGTCCACCACGAGTCTGCCGGCGTTTGGCGCCACGCTGTATCGCGATGCGGATCTGGTCAACGGCTTTGCGCAATTGCATCGTTTGCTCGAAAGCCCGGCCACCGCGCTGCAACAGCAGACGGTGTGGCGCGAGATGATGTTGCTGCTGTTGCAGCGCCATGCGGCAGTGCCGGTGCCGGGTCGAGCCGGCAAGGAACACCGCGCGGTGCTGCTGGGCAAGGAATTGTTGCACGCGCAATTGGCGGCGCCACCGTCACTGGAAGAGCTGGCGGCAGCGGTCAATCTGTCGCCCTTCCATTTCGCCCGGGTGTTCCGCCGCGCCACCGGCATGCCGCCGCACACCTGGCTGATGCAGCAACGCATCGCCCAGGCTCGCGCACTCCTGCAGCACGGCTGCTTGCCGGTGGAGGTCGCCACACGATTGGGGTTTGCCGACCAGAGCCATTTGAGCCGGCAGTTCAAGCAGGCTTATGGCGTCGGCCCCGCCGCGTACCGCAGCGCCCGACAATTTCCTTCAGAAAACGAATAACCAATGTGGGAGCGAGCCTGCTCGCGAAAGCGGTTGTTCATTCAACATTAATGTCGACTGATCCGACGCCTTCGCGAGCAGGCTCGCTCCCACGGGTATTGATTATTCGCCGGTGGCGATACCGCGCGAAGGCTCGTTGATCCACTCGCTCCACGATCCGGCATACAACGACGCCAACGGATAACCCGCCAGGCACAACGCAAACAGGTTGTGACACGCCGTCACGCCGGAACCGCAATAGGCAACCAGATCCGCTGGCGAACGCTCACCGATCTTGGCGGCAAAACGCTGTTTGAGCTGATCCGCCGGCAGGAATCGCCCATCGCTGCCGAGGTTGTCGGTGAACGCCGCGCATTGCGCGCCGGGAATGTGCCCGGCAATCGGATCAATCGGCTCAACTTCACCCTTGAACCGCGGCAAAGCCCGAGCATCAATCAAGGTCAACGCAGGTTGGCCAAGACGCTTTTGCAATTTTTCGGCGCTGAGCAGCAGGCTCATATCCGGCTGACCACTGAAAGTGCCGCGACTGACCGTCGGCGCATCCAGGCTCAGCGGCAACCCCGCCGCATGCCACGCCTTGAGCCCGCCATCGAGAATGAACACGCCATCGCGCTTGCCCAGCCACGCCAGCAACCACCACGCCCGCGCCGCGTAGGCACCGGGACCGTCGTCGTACAAAACCACGTCGCTGTCATTGTTGATGCCCCACGCCTGTAGCCGCTCGATCAGCTCTGCCGGCTCGGGCAACGGATGACGGCCAGTCACGCCTTTGACCACTGTGCCGCTGAGGTCACGCTCAAGATCGGCGAAGCTCGCCCCGGCTATGTGCCCTTCGGCATAGCTGCGTTGCCCGTAGTCCGGGTCTTCGAGAGCAAAACGACAATCGAGAATCACCAGCCCCGGCTGCGCCTTGCGGGCATCCAGTGCTTGGGGGCTGATCAGTTGCGCAATCGGCATAACGGGCTCCTGGGGGATTTCAACAGAACGGTTTATTTCACGTCTTCGAGGGCCTGGGCCAGCGGCACGTAGAACTCCTCGAACAACGCATTGACCTCGTCACGCGCCTGCTCGGTGACAAACCCGGCCTCCAGCACCAGCACCTGATACACGCCACGTTTAATGGCCTGCTCACTGAGGTGGTTGGAGTTTTCGCGGGTGGTGCACAGGAAGCGCACCCAGGACGTCAGGATGATCCAGGCATTGAGGGTCAGGGATTCGATCTGCACGCGATCCATGTCGAGAATCCCGGCGGCGACAAAACCTTCGTAGATCGCCGCGCCCTGGATCACGCAGCGCTGGGAAAAGCGCCGATAGCGCGCGGCCAGTTCCGGATCGCTGTCGAGCAGATGCTCCAGATCACGATGCAGAAAACGGTAGCGCCACATCGCCGAAAGCAATTCCTTGAGATAGAAACGCTTGTCCTCGACGGTCGCCGCACGCCCCTGCGGCGGGCGCAGAAAACTGTCGACGAGGCTTTCGTACTCACTGAACAACACGGCGATGATCGCCTGCTTGTTGGGGAAGTGGTAGTACAGGTTGCCCGGAGAAATCTCCATGTGGGCAGCGATGTGATTGGTGCTGATGCTGCGCTCGCCCTGCTGATTGAACAGCTCAAGGCTGTTCAGCACGATACGCTCGCTGGTTTTTATTCGTGGGGCCATGGCTTGAGCTTTAATTCAGAGTGCGTTGGGGGGCATCTTACGACCTAACCGGAAATGGATAAAACACTGCTGTGCAAGGAAGTCATTTGACTTTCTAGAGCATAGACTCTAAAAAGTTCATCACTACAATAAATCCGGAGCAGACCATGACTGCCGACATTGCCTACCTGCAAACGCTGCAACAACCTCTGGCCGAGCTGGAGCGGTTGTTCAAGGCGCAGCGGGCTGCGTATGCCGCCAATCCGATGCCGCCCGCCGCCCAGCGCCAGCAATGGCTCAAGGCACTGAGTGATTTGCTCAGCAACGAGCGTCAGGCATTGATCAAGGCGATCAGCTCCGATTTCAGCCATCGCAGCGCCGATGAAACCCTGCTCGCCGAGCTGATGCCAAGCCTGCACGGCATTCATTACGCCAGCCGGCATCTCAAAGGCTGGATGAAAGCCTCGCGACGCAAGGTTGGCATGGCGTTCCAGCCGGCCTCGGCGAAAGTGGTGTATCAGCCATTGGGCGTGGTTGGCGTCATCGTGCCGTGGAATTACCCGTTGTATCTGGCGGTTGGCCCGCTGGTCGGCGCCTTGGCGGCGGGCAACCGGGTGATGCTCAAACTCAGCGAATCGACCCCGGCCACCGGCTTGTTGCTCAAAGAATTGCTGGCGCGAATCTTCCCCGAAGACCTGGTCTGCGTGGTGCTCGGTGAGGCCGACATCGGCGTGGCGTTCTCCCGTTTGCGCTTCGATCACTTGCTGTTCACCGGGGCCACCAGCATCGGCAAACACGTGATGCGCGCCGCCGCCGAAAACCTCACCCCGGTGACGCTGGAGCTGGGCGGCAAGTCGCCGGCCATCGTCTCCCGCGATGTGCCGCTCAAGGATGCTGCCGAGCGCATCGCCTTCGGTAAAACCCTCAACGCCGGCCAGACCTGCGTTGCCCCGGATTACGTGCTGGTGCCGGAAGATCGGGTCGGCGCTTTCGTCGAAGCCTATCGCCAGGCTGTGCAGGGTTTTTATCCGACACTCATCGACAATCCGGACTACACGGCGATCATCAACGAACGCCAATTGGCGCGACTCAACGGCTACGTCAGCGACGCGACCAGCAAGGGTGCACTGTTGATTCCGTTGTTCGAACAGGCTCAGGGCCGGCGCATGCCGCACAGCGTGCTGCTGAATGTCAGCGACGAGATGACCGTGATGCAGGACGAAATCTTCGGCCCGTTGCTGCCGATCGTGCCGTATCAGGATCTGGAGCAGGCATTTGCTTACATCAATCAGCGGCCACGTCCTCTGGCTCTTTACTACTTTGGCTACGACAAACGCGAACAGAACCGGGTGCTACACGAAACTCATTCCGGCGGTGTGTGCCTGAACGACACCTTGCTGCATGTGGCTCAGGACGATATGCCGTTCGGTGGCATCGGCGCTTCGGGCATGGGCCACTACCACGGTCAAGAAGGCTTTCTGACCTTCAGCAAAGCCAAGGGCGTGTTGATCAAACAACGCTTCAACGCGGCCAGACTGATTTACCCGCCCTACGGCACATCGATTCAGAAACTGATCCAGAAGCTGTTCATTCGCTAAACCTTTGTCATCGCCGGGTAATAAAAACAATGCACCCAAGCCTGACCGAAACACCTGCACTGTCGCGCCGTAGCCTGTTGAAATTCAGCCTCGGCGCCACGACGTTTCTCGCCACCGCCGGACTCGGCGCCAGCCTCAGCGGCTGTTCGTCGAGCGTCGCGGCCAACGGTTTTGTCTCGTTGCGCGACGGCGATCTGCTGTTTCTGCGCGCACTGATTCCGGTGATGCTCCATGGCGCTGTGGCGGCTGAAAAAATGCCGGGCGCTGTTGATGGCACGCTCAAATCGCTGGACTACAGCCTCGATCACCTGTCGCCGGAAATGCTCAAACTCACCCGGCAACTGTTCGATGTCCTTGGCATGGCGGTGACACGCGGGCCACTCACGGGAATCTGGGGCAGTTGGGAAAATGCCAGCCCCGAGGCGATGCGGCATTTTCTTGATCGCTGGGAGAACAGCTCGTTGAGCCTGCTGCGCATGGGGCATAGCTCGTTGCAGCAGATGGTGATGATGGCCTGGTATACCCGCGCAGAATCGTGGGCGCATTGCGGTTATCCCGGCCCGCCTACTGTTTGAGATTAGCGGCGCGGCCTTCGCGAGCAGGCTCGCTCCCACAGGGGAATGCATTTCAAATGTGGGAGCGAGCCTGCTCGCGAAGAGGTCGGCCGCCACACCGCCGCATCCAAAAATAATAAAGAGAACCTGATCGATGCCCGTACCCGACCCGTTCCGCGAAGGCCTCGCTCGAGGCTGGAAAACCTACAACGGCGCACAGCTGAGCGACGACCTGACCCTGGAGGCCGACGTGGCCATCATCGGCAGCGGCGCCGGTGGCGGCACCACCGCGGAAATCCTCAGCGCCGCCGGCTACAAAGTCCTGCTGATCGAAGAAGGCCCACTGAAAACCAGCTCCGATTTCAAAATGCTTGAAGACCAGGCCTACAGCAGCCTCTATCAGGAAGGCATCGGCCGCATGAGCAAGGACGGCGCAATCACCATCCTGCAAGGACGCGCGGTCGGCGGCACCACGCTGATCAACTGGACATCGAGCTTTCGCACCCCGGAGCCGACACTCGAACACTGGGCCAAGGAACACAACGTCAAAGGTCACAGCCCCGCCGAGATGGCGCCGTGGTTCGAGAAAATGGAACAACGCCTCGGCGTCGCCCCGTGGATGGTCCCGCCCAACGCCAACAACGATGTGATCCGCAAAGGCTGCGAGCACCTCGGTTACAGCTGGCACGTGATCCCGCGCAATGTGCGCGGCTGCTGGAATCTCGGTTACTGCGGCATGGGCTGCCCGACCAACGCCAAGCAATCGATGATGGTCACCACCATACCGGCGACGCTGGAAAAGGGCGGCGAACTGCTTTATCTGGCCCGCGCGGAGAAACTGCTGATCAGCGGCGACAAGGTCACCGGCCTGCAATGCGTGGCGATGGATGAGCGCTGCGTCGAACCGACCGGGCGCACAATCCATATCAAGGCGCGGCATTACGTGCTCGCCGGCGGTGGTATCAACAGCCCGGCGCTGTTGCTGCGCTCGGACGCTCCGGACCCGCATGAAAACCTGGGAAAACGCACATTCCTGCACCCTGTGAACATGTCCGCTGCGCGCTTCGATGAAGTCATCAACCCGTTTTACGGGGCGCCACAGTCGATCTATTCCGACCATTTCCAATGGAAGGACGGCACCACCGGGCCGATGGCCTTCAAACTTGAAGTACCGCCGCTGCACCCGGCACTGGCGGCCACCCTGCTCGGCGGCTTTGGTGAGGAAAGTGCGCAACACATGGCTGACCTGCCGCACACCCACGCCATGCTGGCCTTGCTGCGCGACGGCTTTCACCCGGACAGCACCGGTGGCGCAGTCGAGTTGCGGGGCGATGGTTCGCCAGTGCTCGACTATCAGGTTTCGCCCTACGCCTGGGACGGCCTGCGCCGGGCCTTTCATGTCATGGCCGAAATCCAGTTCGCCGGCGGTGCGAAATCGGTAATGCCGATGCACGCCGACGCCCGTTACGTAAAAACTTTGGCCGAAGCGCGCACGCTGATCGATGGTTTGAGCCTTGAGCTGTACCGCACTCGGTTGGGCAGCGCGCACGTCATGGGCGGTTGCGCGATGGGCGAAGACCCGAAAAGCGCGGTCACCGACAGTCTCGGCCGGCATCATCAACTGACTAATCTGTCGATTCACGACGGCTCACTGTTCCCCACCAGCATCGGCGCCAACCCGCAGCTGTCGGTGTATGGCCTGAGCGCACAACTGGCGACGTCCCTCGCCGATCGGCTGAGAAATCCGTGAAAAAACCGATTATTCGCATCGTCTATAGTGCTTTCTTACCCAACAGGCGACTTGGCCGACCGGGACGGCTGCGATACCATCCGACTCCCCAACGGACTCCCGCCAGGACGACGCGATGAACCGAGTGTTGTACCCAGGTACCTTCGACCCTATTACCAAGGGCCATGGCGATCTGGTCGAACGCGCCTCGCGCCTGTTCGATCACGTGATTATCGCGGTCGCTGCCAGCCCGAAGAAAAACCCGCTGTTCCCGCTGGAACAACGGGTCGAACTGGCTCGCGAGGTCACCAAACACCTGCCTAACGTGGAAGTGGTCGGTTTCTCGACGCTGCTCGCGCATTTCGCCAAAGAGCAGAACGCCAATGTGTTCCTGCGTGGTCTGCGCGCGGTGTCGGACTTCGAATACGAATTCCAGCTGGCCAACATGAACCGCCAGTTGGCCCCGGATGTGGAGAGCCTGTTTCTCACGCCGTCCGAGCGTTATTCGTTCATTTCCTCGACGCTGGTGCGGGAAATTGCCGCGCTGGGCGGCGATATCAGCAAGTTCGTCCACCCGGCCGTGGCTGACGCGCTGACCCTGCGCTTTAAAAAGTAGGAGCTGCCGCAGGCTCGGGCTGCGATCAGACGATCTTTGTTTTTTGATCGCAGCTATCAGTGCCCTTGATCGCAGCCGCGTGCACTGCGCTCGCCAATGCGGCACAATTGCGCGCATTGGTTTATAGCGCCCGGGCCTGCCGCCCCGGCTGGAGTTAGCATGTCCCTGATCATCACCGACGATTGCATCAACTGCGACGTCTGCGAACCCGAGTGCCCGAACGCCGCCATTTCCCAAGGCGAAGAGATCTATGTGATCGACCCGAACCTGTGCACCCAGTGCGTCGGCCACTACGACGAACCGCAATGCCAGCAGGTTTGCCCGGTGGATTGCATTCCGCTGGACGAGGCTCATCCGGAGACTGAAGAACAGTTGATGGACAAGTACCGCCTGATCACTGGCAAGGCCTGATTTTTCAGCGCCTGTACCGACGCCATCGCGAGCAGGCTCACTCCTACATTGGAACGCATTTCAATTGTAGGAGTGAGCCTGCTCGCGATGAGGCCGCCAGCCTCACAGTTAAACCCTGATCAGCTTACTCACGCTGCTCAAACCCCTCCCCGATACACCCCAGACACCGCACAAACGCCGCTTTCGCCGGATCCACCACCAACGCCTGCCCCGCATCGCCAATCCCGCCGCCCAGCGCGGTAAACGGCAACGACACGACAAACGCCCCCGCACCGATCACCGTCGCCACCACCAATAAAGGTCGGGCAATCAGCAAATCGCCAAGCATGGCGTAGGCCGGGGGATTCTGGATGGTGTAACGCGGGTCACCGCTGCCATTTTCCGCGGCCTGAACAGCCAGACTGGAACACAGCAGCAGCGCAACAAAGAGGACTTGCAAGGACTTCATGGCACGATCCTTCGGGCTTAACAGTGAGACAACTCACTATAGACCGTAGGACCTTTTCAGCTTTTTGCCTCAGCTCTGGCAGCGCGGGCAGAACACACTGGCACGCTGGCCCAGCTTCACTTCACGCAGCCCGGTGCCACAGACCTTGCAGTGTTCACCACCGCGGCCATAGACAAACAGCTCCTGCTGGAAATAGCCCGGCTGACCGTCACCACCAATAAAATCACGCAACGTTGTACCGCCACGCTCGATGGCGGCGGCAAGAATGCGTTTGATCTCGATCGCCAGCTTCAGGTATCGCCCCCGGGAAATCCCCCCCGCCTCGCGGCGCGGATCAATCCCGGCAGCAAACAGCGCTTCGGTCGCATAGATATTGCCGACCCCGACCACCACTGCGTTGTCCATGATGAACGGTTTGACCGCCATGGATCGCCCGCGCGACAGCTGAAACAAGCGCTCGCCATCGAACAGATCAGTCAGCGGCTCCGGGCCGAGGCGAATCAGCAGCTCATGATTGAGTGGATCATTGCTCCACAACATCGCGCCGAAACGCCGCGGGTCGGTGTAGCGCAGCGCCAGTCCCGACTCCAGCTCGATATCGACGTGTTCGTGTTTGAGCGCCGGCAACCCGACCTCGACCAGACGCAAATTGCCCGACATGCCCAAATGGCTGATCAGCGTGCCAACCTCGGCGTTGATCAACAGATACTTGGCACGACGTTCGACCAGCACAATGCGCTGCCCCGAGAGGCGCACATCGAGATCCTCGGGAATCGGCCAGCGCAACCGCCGGTCACGCACGATCACCCGACTGACACGCTGGCCTTCCAGATGCGGAGCGATGCCGCGGCGGGTGGTTTCGACTTCTGGCAGTTCAGGCATGGCGTCCTCGAATCAATGCGCGCCGAGGTCGCGGATCGTTTGTTTGAGGGTTTCGAAGTCGTAATCCGACAGCCCTACGTAATCGAGTACCAGCGGCCCAACGGCGTTCCATTCGAAATCTTCGGTCTGGTTGCCCAGCACGCGGTAAGACGCACAAATGTGCTCGGCCATTTTCAGGATCGCCAGCAGGTTTTTCAGCTGACTGTTGCGCGACGATTCATCGCTGAAGATCGCCAGGGCGTTGTGGTGATTGGCGATGGCCGCACTGACGTGTTCCGGCAGGCGCCACGACTTGGCGGTGTAGTAACCGACCACCGCGTGGTTGGTGTTGAACTCGCTGTTCTCGGTGTCGACCACCCGACATTCGGCGCTGGCATTGGCGTAGGCGGTTTCCAGCACCGACATGTAGTTAGGGAAGCGCTGCAGCATCAACGGCACGCCGCAATCGTGGAACAGGCCCAAGGCATACGCCTCGTCGCCGGCCTGAGTGCCGACGCGTTTGGCCAGCGTCAGGCACGTCATCGCCACGTCCTGGGCGGTATCCCAGAAGCGGTTGAGCGTGACGATGGTGTCATCGTTCATCTCGCCCTTGATCGACTGCGCGTTGATCAGGTTGATGATCGAACGACTGCCCAGCAGGTTCACCGCGCGTTGAATCGAGGTGATCTTGTTGCTCAGGCCGTAATACGGCGAATTGACGATTTTCAGCAGCGAGCCGGACAGGCCGGGATCCTGGGCGATCAGCTTGGCGATCACCTCCAGGTCCGGGTCGGGCATGTACTGCTCCATTTGCAGATCCACCATGATCTGCGGTTGCGCCGGCACACTGATGCCTTGCAGCGATTGTTGAATCTGTTCGGTGGTCAGCTCTTGGGACATAAGTACACACTCTGGGACAGGCGGCGATTCTAACCTCTAAAAACCGCGAGACGACACACCAGTGGGCAATTGTCAGGAACTTTCATTCAGGCCACGGCTTCGGAATCTGTAATGCCCAACGGATCACTCCGATCCTTTGCGGCGGCAAACTCCCACAGACTCAGGAGCTTATCGATGGCCACTTCCCTCAACGGCAAGCGCGTCGCTTTTTTGGTAACCGATGGTTTCGAACAGGTTGAATTGACAGGTCCCAAGCAAGCGTTGGAGCAAGCTGGCGCGCAGGTCGACATCCTTTCGGCAGAGGCCGGCAAGGTCAAAGGCTGGAATCACGACAAGCCGGCGGATGATTTCAAGGTCGATCAGACCTTCCAGAGCGCCAGCAGCGAACAATACGACGCGATCGTCCTGCCGGGCGGCGTGCAGAACTCCGACACCATTCGCATCGACCAGGACGCCCAGCATCTGGTCAAGACTGGCGCGTCTGCCGGAAAACCGATTGCAGTGATCTGCCATGGCGGCTGGTTGTTGATCTCGGCGGGGCTGGTCAACGGCAAAACCATGACCAGTTACAAGACGCTCAAGGATGACCTGGTAAATGCCGGGGCCAATTGGGTCGACAAGGAAGTGGTCAAGGACGGTCACCTGATCAGCAGCCGTCAGCCGGATGATATTCCGGCGTTCAACAAAGAGCTGATCGACGCACTGTTGGCGTAGCATTGGGGACCGCATTCGCGAGCAGGCTCGCTCCCACATTGGTCTTGTGTCGGTCACAAGCCCTTTGTGGGAGCGAGCCTGCTCGCGAAGGGGCCATCAGCGTTTCATCGCTCATCAAACCCGACACAAGTCGCAACACGCTATACTCCCGCTCTTTTTTCCGGAGCGACGTCATGTCCCTGCCTAGCTTGCGCCTCAAAGCCAACGCCGACCGTCGCCTGCGCGCCGGTCACCTGTGGGTCTACAGCAACGAAATCGATGTAGCCGCCACCCCTTTGCACGGCTTCCAGGCCGGCGATCAAGCCATCCTCGAAGCTACCGGCGGCAAACCGCTGGGCATCGTGGCGATGAGCCCGAACAACCTGATCTGCGCTCGCCTGCTGTCGCGCGACATCAAGGTGCAACTGGACAAATCGCTGCTGGTGCACCGCCTGAACGTGGCCCTGTCGCTGCGCGAGCGCCTGTTCGACAAGCCGTTCTATCGTCTGGTCTACGGCGATTCCGACCTGCTGCCAGGCTTGGTCGTCGACCGTTTCGGCGACATCCTCGTCGTCCAGATCGCTTCGGCCACCATGGAAGCGCATAAAGATGACGTGATCGCCGCGCTGACCCAAGTGCTCAAGCCAAGCGGCATCCTGTTCAAGAACGACTCCGCCGCGCGCGACGCCGAAGGCCTCAACCGCTACGTCGAAACCGTGTTCGGCCTGGTGCCGGAGTGGGTCGCGCTGGAAGAGAACGGCGTGAAGTTCGAAGCCCCGGTCATTCAGGGTCAGAAAACCGGCTGGTTCTACGACCACCGCATGAACCGCGCCCGCCTGGCCCCTTACGCCAAAGGCAAACGCGTCCTTGACCTCTATAGCTACATCGGTGGTTGGGGCGTACAGGCTGCCGCATTCGGCGCCAGCGAAGTGTTCTGCGTCGATGCGTCGGCTTTCGCCCTCGATGGCGTTGAGCGCAACGCTGCACTGAACGGCTTCGCCGACAAGATGACCTGCATCGAAGGCGACGTTTTCGAAGCCCTGAAAGAACTCAAGGCCAGCGAAGAGCGCTTCGACGTGATCGTTGCCGATCCGCCGGCGTTCATCAAACGCAAGAAAGACATGAAAAACGGCGAAGGCGCCTACCGTCGCCTGAACGAGCAAGCCATGCGCCTGCTCAACAAGGACGGCATCCTGGTTAGCGCATCATGCTCGATGCACCTGCCGGAAGATGACCTGCAGAACATCCTGCTGACCAGCGCCCGTCACCTGGATCGCAACATCCAGTTGCTTGAGCGTGGCGGTCAGGGCCCGGATCACCCGGTGCACCCGGCCATCGCCGAAACGCGCTACATCAAGAGCATCACCTGCCGCCTGCTGCCCAACAGCTGATACACGCGGATAAGAGGGGAGCCAGCAGGCTCCCTTTTTTTTGCACGCGGCCCTGCCTCTTCGTTATTCCCCAACACTTCCTACAATTATTTTCGCGTTAACGTGCAGGATATTTCCTTACGTCTTTTAATTGCTGAAACTTTCCCTACAAGTTTATTTCCGACTAAAGACTGCTCCGACAAAATTACTGGAAATTTCCTACCTAATATCCTCTTGCCAATAATCCATTACAAACTATTATGAAGTTGTCGCCACGAGGTGACTTCAACTATCAACGAACAAGGAGTTCACATCATGAAAAGTATTTCTCTGGAAAGTAAAAAAATCGCAAACCTGGCTTTTCTGGTTGCGTCCAAAGCCCGTTAAGTGAGTCAGGACGCCGGGGAGTGCCGGCAACCCGGCGTCCTTTTGACTTTATCCAGAGTGAATCGACCCACATGCACATCAATCCTTATCTATTTATATTGCCGCGTTCGCCCGGACAAATTGTGTGGAACTATAAAAACCATACTCAACACGAGCTCGACCTGAACTACGTCTCTCGCCTCGCCCAACTAATAAACAAGCCAGACCTCTTCGACACCGACAACATAATAGACATACAACTATTAAACGCGGACATACTAACCGTTTCAAAAATAGACACTCCAGAATGGGGCTGGGACGAACTGTCAAAGATTTATCATATCGGCACGCAAAATATTCCCTGTGAACATATTCCTCAGAACATCCATGAGTGGGCCAGACAATATCTGGCGCACTGCAACGAGGTATTGGCCACTCCACCTCCCGCAAACGACTGCCCGCAGCTTGAACCTGAGCAACGCATTGCCCTGCCTGCTCCGTGCGCGTTGGGTAATGACAGCCTGAAAAGTGCACTGCTAAAGCGAAAAACCTGTCGCAGCTACACCGGTGCAGCGATGACGCTCAATGACGTCGGCACTCTGCTCTATCTTTCTCTCGGCTATCTGCACGAACGCGAACAGGATTGCGACGACAGCATCGCCACAGGCCTTGGTGCTCGTCGAAGCAGCCCTTCCGGTGGAGGCCTGAACGCCTGCGAAGGCTTCTTGCTGGCCCGGAATGTTGTTGACCTGGAGCGCGGCATTTATGCCTACCATCCGGTCGATCATTCCCTGAGCCGGGTCAATTCGTTGCCTGAACCCGCCCTGGGCCAATTGCTCGGCGGTCAACACTTCATCAACAACCTGCCACTGGGGTTGTTCATCACCGCCCGTTTTGACCGGCTCTGGTGGAAGTATGAACACTCGCGGGCCTACCGCATGGCCTTCGTTGAAGCCGGCCACCTGTCGCAAACCTTTCAACTGGTCGCCACGGCACTGGGCCTCAACACCTGGCTGACCGGGGCATTTGCCGACCGTCAGGTCGAAGCACTCCTCAATCTCGAGGGTAGCGCTGAACAACCACTGTTTTTTGTTGGCTGCGGAGAAAGCGATGGACAGGTGATGTGCAGTGAGATGCGCGAACTGTTGCGCGAGGGGCAGGCATGAGCCAGTCAATTGCGGACCCGGATGAAGCGCCAGTGTCATGGGCACTCAAATTCACCTTGGGCGATTGGGCGAGCCGTGCTTCCGTGCGCAGCAGTACCCATGATTATCAATTGCCCGACGATGTGCCGCAGCAGCTGCAAACCCGCCACTGGTTTCCACCTGCGTTTCTGCCCTACTTGGCACATCCGGTCATTCAAGCCGCCGGGCGTGATGTGCTGCACCGGCTATCAGCCAACCATCTGGTGCACTTTCTCGATTACACCACGCTGCTCGAACACCGCATCGTCAATCGTGCCGTGGAAGTCATCGTGCACCGTGAGCTGCCCATCTACGTGCCTCTGGCAATGAAACACGCGGCGCTGCAGCTCTACACCGACGAGGGTTACCACGCACTGTTCTCCAATCGACTCGCTGAGCAGATCGCCAGCTTTTACGGGATCACCGGACGTCCGGCGATTCCAAAGCGCATCACCCGCCTTAACGCATTGATCGCTCGCACACCGGAGAAGAATCGACCACTGGCATGGTTTCTGCTCGGTTTCGTCTCGGAGACCATCATCGCCCGGGAGCTGCTGGACGTCTGTCGCGACAGCCTGGTGTCCAGCGTAAGCGACATGCTGCGCGACCACCTGACTGATGAAGCCCGCCACAGTCGTTACTTCGCCGAGGTGTTCCATTACTTCTGGCTGTCCATGAACAGCCGCCAGCGCCTGTTTGTCAGCAAAACACTGCTGGAGATCATCGGGATTTTTTTCGAGGTCGACGAACACTGGCTGCAACAGAGTTTGCGAGGAGCAGGCATTGCCGACAGCGATGTGAGGGACATCATCGGCGGCATGGCAACGGCGCACGCCAATCGTGCACGCGCACGATCAGGCTCCATTGCAACGCTGGACGCACTGCGCAAGGCCGGTTTTTTCGCACTTCCTCATAACCAGAAACTTTTTGCCAAGGCAGGACTGATCGATGGATAAAGGAAAATCCGTGGTAACCACAACGCAGCGCCGCGCTGCTGTCAGCCTGTTGCTGGCCATGGTGCTGCTAGGCGTGTTTCCACTGGATGTCCTGCTGCCTTCATTTCCAGCATTGGCGGCACACTTTCGCAGCTCACCGGCAGATATCGCACTGTCCATCAGCCTGTTCGCCGTGGGGATCGCATTTGCCCAGCTCCTGATCGGCCCGCTCTCGGACGTGATCGGGCGCAAAGGCTTGTTACTCGCCGGCATGAGCGTGTCGATGCTGGGAGCGCTCGGTTGCGTCATGACCTCCGATTACACGCTATTCCTTGTATTCCGGGTGATGCAGGCCTTGGGCTGTGGCTGCTTCGTGCTGTCCCAGGCGCTGGTACAGGATCTGTTCGAAGGCGAGGAGCGCGACCGTTTGCGTATCCTGATGGTCACGGCTACCGGGATTTTCATCTCGGTGTCGCCGCTGGCCGGGACCTTTCTGCAAGCCACACTCGGCTGGCGCGGCAGCTTCTGGGTGTTTACCGCGTTGTCCGCCATGGTGCTGATCAAGGCCTGGCTGTTTTTGCACAACAGCCGTCCGACCTACAGTGCTGCGCGACTCGGTTTCATCCAGTCGTACCGACGGGTACTGGGGGATTTCGAATTTGTCGGCTACTGGCTGATTTCGGCGTTTGCATTTGCCTGCCACTTCTCGTTCATCGTTATTTCGCCGCTGATCTTCATGGATCAACTGCAACTCGCGCCTTATGACTTTTCATTGATTCTGCTGGTTTACGGTGCTGCCTATGTTGTCGGCGGCATCCTCGCGGCCGTATTGAATCGACGCATTACACCGGTTCAGCAAATCTTCGCCGGACTGAGCCTGATACTGCTGTCGGGAATGGCGATGCTATACCTGTCGGCCAACCATGCATTGGCCCCGGCCACCGTGCTGATCCCGATGCTGATCTGCACCGCGGGCACCACCATTGCTCGACCTGCCGCCACCTCGCGGGCCATGGGCCTGTTTCCTGAAAACGCCGGGACTTCGGCCTCGGCGGGCAGCACGATCATCTTTATTTGTGGCGGACTTATCAGCGCGTTGATCAGCCTCAGCCCGGTCAATCTGCAATCAACGCTGGGCTACAGTTTTGTGCTGCTGAGCACGATAGCGCTGGTACTCAACAACAAGCTCAGCCGTCGCGCCAGAGAGCATGAAGCCAATGCCGCAGTGCAGTCCGGTGGTGATTAAACCTGCCGGCCGTCATTCCATATACACCGTCTGCGCTGGAACAACGCTTTGCGCCATTCCCTCCAGACGCCAGCGGTGTAGAATCGGCTGATTCATCGCCATTCATCCCCCGGCGGGTTTATGAGCTCAGGCTGAGACCAGCGGCGATCCCGCAACGTCATCGGCAACATCACGGACACACGGCCATTTCTGAGTGTTCCAGACGTCAATAGAAGCTCACTCCCCTTTTGCACCTGATTAGTAAGTGATTAGCCGCCCGGAGTGCTCCATGCCAGATTACCGCTCGAAAACATCCACCCACGGCCGCAACATGGCCGGTGCCCGCGCACTGTGGCGCGCCACGGGGATGAAAGATGACGACTTCAAAAAGCCGATCATCGCCATTGCCAACTCCTTCACCCAGTTCGTACCGGGCCACGTGCACCTGAAGGATCTGGGCCAACTGGTCGCCCGCGAAATCGAACGCGCCGGCGGTGTAGCGAAAGAATTCAACACCATCGCCGTGGATGACGGCATCGCCATGGGCCACGACGGCATGCTCTATTCGCTGCCGAGCCGCGAAATCATCGCCGACTCCGTCGAGTACATGGTCAACGCCCACTGTGCTGACGCCATTGTCTGCATCTCCAACTGCGACAAGATCACCCCGGGCATGTTGATGGCAGCCTTGCGCCTGAACATTCCGGTGATCTTCGTTTCCGGCGGCCCGATGGAAGCCGGCAAGACCAAACTCGCTTCCCACGGCCTCGACCTCGTCGACGCCATGGTGATCGCCGCCGACGAAAGCGCGTCTGACGAGAAAGTCGCTGAGTACGAGCGCAGCGCCTGCCCGACCTGCGGTTCGTGCTCCGGCATGTTTACCGCCAACTCGATGAACTGCCTGACCGAAGCACTGGGTCTGGCACTGCCGGGCAACGGTTCGACCCTCGCCACCCACAGCGATCGCGAACAACTGTTCCTGCAGGCCGGCCGTACCATCGTCGAACTGTGCAAACGCTACTACGGCGAGAACGACGAATCGGTGCTGCCGCGCAACATCGCCAACTTCAAGGCGTTCGAGAACGCGATGATGCTCGACATCGCCATGGGCGGTTCGACCAACACCATCCTGCACTTGCTCGCTGCTGCCCAAGAGGCGGAAATCGATTTCGACCTGCGCGACATCGATCGTCTTTCGCGCACTGTTCCGCAACTGTGCAAAGTTGCGCCGAACATCCAGAAGTACCACATGGAAGACGTACACCGCGCCGGCGGCATCTTCAGCATCCTCGGTTCGCTGGCCCGTGGCGGCTTGCTGCACACCGACCTGCCGACCGTGCACAGCCGCAGCATGGAAGAAGCCATCGCCAAGTGGGACATCACCCAGACCACCGATGAAGCGGTGCATCACTTCTTCAAGGCCGGCCCTGCCGGTATCCCGACGCAGACGGCGTTCAGCCAGTCGACCCGTTGGGAAACCCTCGATGACGACCGTGAAAACGGCTGTATCCGCAGTTTCGAACACGCCTATTCGCAAGAAGGTGGCCTGGCCGTGCTGTACGGCAACATCGCGCTCGATGGCTGCGTGGTGAAAACCGCCGGTGTCGACGAATCGATCCACGTCTTCGAAGGCAACGCGAAGATCTTTGAAAGCCAGGACAGCGCCGTACGCGGCATCCTCGCTGACGAAGTGAAGGCTGGCGACATCGTCATCATTCGCTACGAAGGCCCGAAAGGCGGCCCGGGCATGCAGGAAATGCTCTACCCGACTTCGTACCTGAAATCCAAAGGCCTGGGCAAAGCCTGTGCGCTGCTCACCGACGGTCGTTTCTCCGGCGGTACTTCGGGTCTGTCCATCGGCCACGCTTCGCCAGAAGCCGCCGCCGGGGGCGCGATCGGTCTGGTGCAGGACGGCGACAAAGTGCTGATCGACATTCCGAACCGCTCGATCAACCTGTTGGTCAGCGACGAAGAACTGGCTGCACGCCGCGCCGAGCAGGACAAGAAAGGCTGGAAACCTGTGGAAGTGCGTCCGCGTAAAGTGACCACCGCCCTCAAGGCCTACGCCCTGCTGGCGACCAGTGCCGACAAGGGTGCGGTGCGTAACAAAGCGATGCTTGACGGGCTGTAAGCCTTAAGCGTCGAATAAAAGAATGCCCCGCCTGAGTGCGGGGCATTTTTGTGTCTGAGCGAAATCCCAAAGTCACAGCAGATCAAACTGTGGGAGCGAGCCTGCTCGCGAATACGGTATGTCAGAAACAGAGATGGTGACTGACACTACGCTTTCGCGAGCAGGCTCGCTCCCACATTGGATCGGTGTGGCTTACTGAATCTCTTCAGGTTTGACGATCACCCAGTTCTTGTCCGCCGTCACCGGCAACCCTTCTTTCGCCTGCGCCGCCGCGTGCTTGGCCATCATGCCGTTGATCTGCGCCATGTACTTGTCCTTGCGGTTGATCCACAAGTGAATGCCGCCCTTGGCCACGTCGACATCGTGGAACAGCATGTAACCATCGCTGGTCGGGGTATCGCCGCCAACCAGTACCGGTTTTTTCCATTCGTCGATGTAGGTGAGAATCGCCGCGTGCTTGCCGGCCATCCACGTCGCCGGCGTCCACAGGTACGGCGTCAGCTCAAGGCCGAGGTTGGCCTTCTCGTCATATTTGCCGGCGGTAATCTGCTTGCGTGCGGTGGTCAGTTCGTTGGTTTCGCGGTTCTTCAGCAGCGTGGTTACGCCAATGACGTTCTGCGGTTTGACGTTGTAGCCGTACTTCGGATCCGCCGCGACCATGCGCACCAGCTCTTCAGAGGCGGCGGTCATCACGTAGACCTCGATGCCGTTCTCCATCAGCTTGTTGTACAGCTCCTGCTGGCCGGTGAAGATCTTCGGCGGATTGACGTCGAGTTTCTTCACCACATCGCCTTCGTAATAAGTCGCCGGCACCGGCTTGCCTGAAGCCATCAGCTCATCGACGTAGCCTTTGAGTTCCTTGAGGGTGAAACCGGAGAACACCTGCGCCACCCACGGGTAGCAGACCATGTCGTCGACTTCGCAGAGGCGGTAGTAATAACTGAACAGGCTTTCCTTGTGGTCGGCGGTGTCCTTGAACGGCATCAGTTTCAGGGAAGGATCGAGTTTGTCGCGGGTGATCAGGCCCTTGTTTTCCATGAACGGCAACAACGACTCTTCGAGGTCGTAGCGGTAACTGGTGTTATCCATGTCGAACACCGCGTAGTTACCCTTGTTGGCATTGGCGGCGATCATCGCATCCAGCGCCTTGGCCTGATCGACCGGCCAGTGTTTCAGGTCAGTAGCGAACGCCTGAGTAGCCAGGCCCATGCCCACCGTCAGTGCGACAGCCAGAAATTTCGGTGCGAACTTCATAAGCCTCTTCTCCCTGATTCAAAGAGATCGACGCTAACAAATATGTGTGACAGTCCTCGTCTGTCAGCGACCGCCCGCGTCCCTATTGCGCCAGATGCATTGCCGAGAGCGACACGGGCTTATTCCAAAAACGACGGACGCCCTAAGATTTCGGTATTAAATCATTGCAAATCAAGCTGTTAGGCTTGCCGGTTCGCAGCAGCCCCGGAAGGCTGTTGGCAAAGTCTTTCTGGAGTTCTCATGAATCTACCGTTGATTCTCAACCTGCTGGTGTTCCTCGCCCTGCTCTTCGGTCTGGCGCAAACCCGCCACACCACGTGGAGTCTGGCGAAAAAAGTCCTGCTCGCACTGGCGATGGGCGTCGCGTTCGGCGTGGCCCTGCACACCCTTTACGGTGCCGGCAACCCGGTGCTGAAAGCCTCGATCGGCTGGTTCGATCTGGTCGGCAACGGCTACGTACAGTTGCTGCAAATGATCGTTATCCCGCTGGTGTTCGCCTCGATCCTCAGCGCCGTAGCACGCCTGCACAACGCCTCGTCGCTGGGCAAGATCAGCTTCCTGACCATCGGCACCCTGCTGTTCACCACCGCGATTGCGGCGCTGATCGGCATCGGCCTGACCAACCTGTTCGGCCTCACTGCCGAAGGTCTGGTCGCTGGCACTCAGGAAATGGCTCGTCTGCAAACCATTCAGACTGACTACGCCGGCAAAGTTGCCGACCTGAATGTGCCGCAACTGCTGCTGTCGTTCATCCCGCAAAACCCGTTTGCCGATCTGGCGCGGGCCAAGCCGACCTCGATCATCAGCGTGGTGATTTTCGCTGCGTTCCTGGGAGTCGCCGCACTGCAACTGCTCAAGGATGACGTCGAGAAAGGTCAGAAAGTGATCAACGCCATCGACACCCTGCAAGCCTGGGTGATGCGTCTGGTGCGGCTGGTGATGAAGCTGACCCCGTACGGCGTGCTGGCGCTGATGACCAAAGTGGTCGCCGGCTCCAACCTGCAAGACATCATCAAGCTCGGCAGTTTTGTCGTGGTGTCGTACCTCGGTCTGGGCCTGATGTTCGTCGTGCACGGCGTACTGGTGTCGGCCGCCGGGATCAACCCGCTGCGTTTCTTCCGCAAGATCTGGCCGGTGCTGACGTTCGCGTTCACCAGCCGCTCCAGCGCCGCGAGCATTCCGCTGAGCATTGAAGCGCAGACGCGTCGTCTGGGCATTCCGCAATCGGTGGCAAGTTTTGCCGCGTCGTTCGGTGCGACCATCGGCCAGAACGGCTGCGCGGGTCTGTATCCGGCGATGTTGGCGGTGATGGTTGCGCCAACCGTGGGCATCAACCCGCTGGATCCGCTGTGGATCGCGACGCTGGTGGCGATTGTGACCTTGAGTTCGGCGGGTGTGGCCGGTGTGGGTGGCGGCGCGACGTTCGCGGCGCTGATCGTGCTGCCGGCGATGGGTTTGCCGGTGTCACTGGTGGCGTTGCTGATTTCGGTTGAGCCGCTGATTGATATGGGCCGCACGGCGTTGAACGTGAGTGGTTCGATCACGGCTGGCGCGATTACCAGTCAGGTAATGCAGCAGACGGATAAAGCGTTGCTGGATGCCGATGAGCATGCGGAGTTGGCTCAGGCTTAAGTAGCGCCTGACAGACCGCTATCGCGAGCAGGCTCACTCCCACAATTGGAATGCGTTCCCCTGTAGGAGTGAGCCTGCTCGCGATGCTTTTTAAGCCTTCTCCCAAACCTCGAAGTTGTACGCAGGTTTGTCGCCCTCAGCCGGATTCGGCACATTCGACACCAGCTTCCACTGTTCAAAATCAAACTCAGGAAACCACGCATCCCCCTCCGGGCTCAACGCCACGCGAGTCAGATACAGACGATCCGCCTGCTCCAGCCCTTGCGCATACAGCTGCGCGCCGCCAATCAGCATCAGCTCATCGACGCCCTGGGCTTTCGCCCACTCTTCGGCGCGAACCACGGCAGCTTCCAGCGACGGATAAACCTCGGCACCTTCGAGCACCAGATCGGCCTGACGGCTGACCACGATGTTCAAGCGCCCCGGCAACGGTCGACCGAGCGAATCCCAGGTCTTGCGCCCCATGATGATCGGCTTGCCCAAGGTGGTGGCCTTGAAGTATTTGAAGTCCCCCGGCAGGTGCCAGGGCATGCTGTTGTCGACGCCGATCACGCGGTTTTCACCGAGGGCTGCGATCAGGCTGAGGGGGAGTGATTTAGTCATGCTGGCGAGGATACCAGAGCCGCGCTTACCCCGATAAGCGCCACAGCGGTTATGCTCAGCGCTCAATTAAGCGACGGGACGCTGCGTGACTGAACTGACTCCACTGCAAAACCTCTGGCTCACCGAAACCGTGCGCCTGCGCGAAGAACACGCAGGCCCATTGGATGATCTGGAAGCCAATCGTCTGGCCCGCACCGCCGGCGGTGATCTGCCGAGCCGCATTCAGCGCCGGGCGCTCTGGCTGGCCGAGCGCGACGGGCTGACCAATGCTCTGAAACACTGGCTGCAAGGCGCGCGTCTGGCGTTGCTGCTGATGGCGCTGCTGGCCTGCGTCACCGGGGCGGGCATGGCATTTTCTGCGCTCGGCGACGGTACGCGAGCGGTAAACATTTTCTGGGCGCTGGGCACGTTGCTCGGGGTCAATCTGATCCTGCTGCTGAGCTGGGCATTCGGCCTGCTATTCGCTGGCGAACACGCGGCAGCGCTTGGCAGATTGTGGCTGTGGCTCAGCGAGAAATTTGCCCGGGACGCCAAAGCCGCGCAATTACCCCCAGCATTACTGGTCCTGCTGCAACGCCACAAACTCAATCGCTGGGCGATTGGCTCGCTGGTCAATGGCCTGTGGTTGCTGATCATGTTCAGCGCGCTGAGCATGCTGATATTGATGATGGCCACCCGGCAATATGACTTCATCTGGGAAAGCACGCTGCTTGGCGCTGACTTCTTCGCGGCACTGACTGATGCGTTGACGGTTATTCCCCATGCGCTGGGCTGGAGTGCGCCGAGCGTGGACATGATTCGCGTAACGCTGGACACCGATTACAACCGCGTGCTGGTTCGCCAGATGTGGGCGATATGGCTGGTCGGCGCGGTGCTGATCTATGGCGTGCTCCCCCGCCTGCTGCTGATGCTGTTCTGCCGTTGGCACTGGAAACGTGGGCGTGATCGCTTGCGTCTGGAGCTGAACCTGCCCGGCTACGCGCAGCTGCGCGAACGTCTGATGCCGACCAGCGAACGCCTTGGCGTCAACGACCCGGAGCCTGCGCAGTTGCATCGCGTCGAAAGCAGCGTCGGCGAACTCGCCAGCGAAGGCGCGTTGCTGGTCGCCATCGAACTCGACGAACAACGTCCATGGCCACCCGCGCTGCCGAAAAACGTCAGTAACGCCGGCATCCTCGACAGCCGCGAATCGCGGCACAAACTCCTCGAACAACTCAGCCGTTTTCCACCGGCACGTCTGGCGATTGCCTGCGACCCACGGCGCTCGCCGGATCGCGGCAGCCTCGCCTTGATCGCCGAACTGGCGCGCAGCGCCGGGGAGACGCGCGTCTGGCTGCTGCAAGCACCGCCGGGCGACGCACTGGACGCCGAACGCCTCGGCGACTGGCACGTTGCGCTGCAACAACTGGAGTTGCCTTTTGCCGATAGCGCGCCGTTGAACTGGTTGGAGACGGGTCATGACTGATGCCTGGAAAGCGCCGCTGAAACTCGCGGTGGTCGGCCACACCAACGTCGGCAAAACCTCGCTGCTGCGCACGCTGACCCGCGACGTGGGTTTTGGCGAAGTGTCCCATCGCCCGAGCACTACCCGGCATGTCGAGGGCGCGCGGTTGTCGGTGGACGGCGAACCGTTGCTCGACCTCTACGACACGCCGGGGCTGGAAGATGCCATCGCCCTGCTGGATTTTCTCGAGCGCCTGGAACGCCCCGGCGAACGCCTCGATGGCCCGGCGCGGCTGGCGCGGTTCCTCGACGGCAGCGAGGCTCGCCAGCGCTTTGAGCAGGAGGCCAAAGTGCTGCGGCAATTGCTCGCCTCCGACGCCGGTTTATACGTGATCGATGCGCGCGAACCGGTGCTGGCCAAGTATCGCGATGAACTGGAAGTGCTCGCCAGTTGCGGCAAACCGTTGCTGCCGGTACTGAATTTCGTCAGCAGCGCCAACCATCGCGAACCGGATTGGCGCGAGGCATTGGCGCGGCTCGGGCTGCATGCGCTGGTGCGTTTCGACAGCGTCGCGCCGCCCGAGGATGGCGAGCGCCGGCTGTATGAAAGTCTCGCGTTGCTGCTGGAAAATGCTCGACCGCAATTGGAGCGGCTGATTGCCGATCAACAGGCTCAGCGCCTCGCGCGTCAGCAAAGTGCGGCGCGCTTGATTGCTGAGTTGCTGATCGACTGCGCCGCGTGCCGACGCAGTGTGGTCAGCGAGGCGGAGCAGGAGCAGCAAGCCATCAGCGAACTGCGCAAGGCTGTGCGTCAGCGCGAGCAGAAGTGTGTTGAGGCGTTGCTCAAGCTGTACGCGTTCCGACCACAGGATGCGGCGGCGAGTGATTTGCCGTTGCTCGATGGACGCTGGGGTGATGACTTGTTCAACCCGGAAACCTTGAAGCAACTCGGCGTACGCGTGGGCGGCGGTATTGCTGCTGGTGCGGCAGCGGGGGCTGGTGTGGATTTGCTGGTTGGCGGGATTACCCTCGGCGCGGCGGCACTGGCTGGGGCGATTGCTGGTGGTGCGCTGCAGACGGCGCGCAGTTATGGCAGTCGCTTGCTGGGCAAGATCAAAGGGCAGCGTGAGCTGACGGTGGATGACGGGGTGTTACGGTTGTTGGCGTTGCGTCAGCGGCAACTGGTGTTGGCGCTGGATCAGCGTGGGCATGCGGCGATGGATGCGGTTCAGGTGGCCACGCCGCAAGACAAAACCTGGCGTGAGGGCAAGTTGCCTGAAGCGCTGAGCAAGGCGCGGGCGCATCCGCAGTGGTCGTCGTTGAATCCGCAGGCGAAGTTGAATCAGGCGGAACGGCAGGAGCAGATTGAGGCGTTGGTTGATCGGGTGCTTGAGCTTTAGATCGCTACCCCCTCACCCCAGCCCTCTCCCCCAAGGGGTAGAGGGGGAAGGGAGCAGATCTCCAGGCTTTTCAAAACCTGAGTTCGGCTGGATATTTCAGGTCGATGTATCACCTGAGAGCAAATCCGTAGGCCCCCTCTCCCTCCGGGAGAGGGCTGGGGTGAGGGCGACAATCACACAGTAGACAACAATCTCGCAGCCTTACGCTTCAAAACCCCAAGATCCATCACCGGCACCGCGCGCTCCTTGGCCAACTCATCCCACTGCCGCATCCGCAGGCTGACCGCACACAACGGATCCCGCTCAAACACATCCGCCTCCACCTCGGTCATCACCCCACCCTGATACGCCAGCGTTCGCCGGCTCGCCTCACTCAGCCGATCAAAATACCCAGGCTCACGCAGTGTCAGATACCGCTTGGCTTGCACGTGATATTCCACCAGCCGCGCCATACGCTCGCTGAAACCGGCTTCACGCAAATAATCCGCGCCCAGGCGTTCATGGCTGAGCACGCCATAACCGCCCATATTCTCCGCGCCCTCGGCACACAAATGGCCGATGTCATGAAAGAACGCCGCCAACACCACTTCATCGTCAAAGCCCTCAGCCATCGCCAGTTCGGCCGCCTGAGACATATGCTCGATCTGCGACACCGGTTCACCGATGTAATCGCTGGTGCCGAAGCGCTCATACAACCCGAATACCCGCGCAACGACTTGCTCATGACCTGTCATCAAATTTCCTCCAGCAACTGCGCAACGTTGCGCTCGGCCATCGCCGGGCCGACGCTCATGCCGACGCCGGTGTGCATCAGCGCCACACTCAACCCCGCTGCCGGGCGCAGGAATGAAAATGGCCCCGCCCCCCGGGAACCATAGACGCCCTGCCAGCGCTCGACCACTTGTACTTTGCAGCCCAGCGTCTGTTCGGCCAGTTCGAGCATCCAGTTATCCACTTGCTCAGCGTTGAACGGTGAAGGGTCGCTGCCGTAATGGTGCGAGTCGCCGATGATCAATTCGCCGTACGGCGTCGGGCTGATCAACAGGTGGATGCCGTTGTCGTGCAGGTGCGGTTGTTCACGCAGGATCTGCGCCTGCACCGCCGCCGCTTCCGGCAGATCGGCAAAGGCGCCGTAGTGCACGCAGCTCAGGCCGGTGAGCAAGGCGTGTTGCAGATTCAGCTCGGTCGCAGGTTTGGCGCGGAGCATTTGCAGGCGGCAGATTTGCGGGTCGAGCGCAGCGATCGGCTCGGCGAGCAAGGTCTGATAATCGTGGCCGGAGCAGACGATGATCTGCTTGGCGGTAAAGCTGCCGGCGGTGCTGTGCAGGTGCCCCGGCTCGACGTCGCGTACCAGTGTGGAGAAGTGGAACTCGACGCCGAGGTCGCGGCGCAGGTAGTCGATCAGCGCCGGGATGGCTTCGCGCGAGTACAGCTGTTGATCGTCGATGCCGTGCAACGCGGCGCGGTGGTGGCTGAACTGGCCGTGATACAGATCGCGCAAGGCCGTGCCGCGCAGCAACTGGATGTTGTAACCGTGCTCCACGGCGCGACCGTTACAGAAGGCTTCGAGCAGATGTTCTTCGGCTTCAGTACGGGCGAACAGGTAGGAACCGTTGCGCTTGATTTGCAGACCGGCGAGTTGCGCCCAGTCGCCCCAGATCTCGCGGCTGGCCTTGGCTAGCTCAAGCATTTGGCCAGGTGGTTGGCCAGTGACCAGCGCCTGGCCGAAGTTGCGCACCGAAGCGCCGAGGGGGGTGGCAGTGCGTTCAAAAACGGCGACTTTTAGGCCGCGTTTGGCGGCAGCATAGGCGTGCGATAAGCCGAGAATGCCGGCACCGACGATGAGCAGGTCTTTGTGTTGTGTCATGAGGCTACCTCAATGATCGTTCCCACGCTCCGCGTGGGAATGCAGCCAAGGACGCTCTGCGTCCATAGTGACGCGGAGCGTCACGGGATTCATTCCCACGCGGAGCGTGGGAACGATCGGCAACGGTTACTTGGCGGCGACTTTCTCGGACTTGCCGTCATAACGCTTGCGCCACTCGGTCAGAATCTCGTCGCGATTCTTCGAGGCCCAGGCAAAGTCATTCTTGATCAGACGCTGCTCGTAATCCGCCGGCAATTCGGTCTGCGGCTTGGCGATCCCTGGCTGGGCAAGAACAGCGAAGTTCTCCTTGTACAGATCCATCGCCTCGGCACTCGCCGAGAAGTCAGCCAGTTTCTTCGCCGCTTCTTCATGCGGCGTGCCTTTGATCACGGCAGTCGCTTCGATCTCCCAACCCAGACCTTCCTTCGGCAGGATGATGTCCAGCGGCGCGCCCTGACGCTTCAGCTGTACCGCCGGGTATTCAAAGGAAATCCCGATCGGGAACTCGCCCGCCGCTGCTAACTTGCAAGGCTTGGAACCGGAGTGAACGTACTGGCCGATGTTCTGGTGCAGACCGTCCATGTAGGCCCAGCCCTGCTTCTCGCCAAAGGTTTGCAGCCAGGCGCTGACGTCGAGGAAACCGGTGCCGGACGACGCCGGGTTGGGCATGACGATCTTGCCTTTGTACTCAGGCTTGGTCAGATCCTGCCAGCTCACGGGTTTGGTCAGGCCCTGCTTCTCAGCCTCAACGGTGTTGAAGCAAATCGTCGCGGCCCAGACGTCCATGCCGACCCACGCGGGCGGGTTCGCGGCGTCGCGGTAGTTCGCGCCGATCTTGCCGAGATCCTTCGGCGCGTAGCTTTGCAGCATGCCTTGCTGGTCGAGAATCGCCAGGCTCGAAGCAGCCAGGCCCCACACCGCGTCAGCCTGTGGACGGGCCTTTTCGGCGAGCAGTTTGGCGGTGATGATCCCGGTGGAATCACGCACCCATTTGATCTCGACGTCCGGGTTGGCCTTTTCAAAGGCTTCTTTGTAGGACTTCAGTTGCTCGGCTTCGAGGGCGGTGTACACCGTCAACTCGGTTTTTGCCGCGAAGGCATTCAGGCTGAAAGTAGCGAGCACAGCTGCGGCCAGGGCCATAGGCTTGAACATGATCGTTTTCCTGTAAGTGAGTTGAATCAGTGACCGGGCGCGGTTTGCCGCCAGGCTTGAGAACGGCGCAGCAAGCCGCGCGAAGCCCACGCCAGCAGCAAGGACACGCCCGCCGAGGTGAACAGAATCAGGGTCGACATCGCCGCCGCGCCGCCGACGTTGCCGGCGTCATCCATGTTCAGCACCGCGACCGCCGCGAGGATGGTGTCGGGGCTGTAGAGGAAGATCGCCGCCGACACCGTGGTCATCGCCGAGACGAACAGGTAGCGCACGATATCGAGCAGCGCCGGTAGGCAGATCGGCACGGTGACGCGCAGGTAGTGGCGGTACAGCGGCGCTTTGAGCGACAGCGCGGCGGCTTCGAACTCGGCGTCGAGTTGGCGCAATGCGGTGGTCGCGGTCATTTGTGCGGTGGTCAGGTAGTGCGCGATGGTGCAGACGATCAACAGCGTCATCGTCCCGTAGAGCACATGCAGCGGGTTACCCGTGAGGTTGAAGAAGAAAACATAACCGAGACCAAGCACCAGCCCCGGCACCGCCATCGGCACGAAACTGAGCATGCGCAACGCGAGGTTGAGGCCGCGCTGAGTGCGGGTTTTCTCCATCAGATAAGCGCCGGTGAAGATCAACACACTGCCGATCAACGCCGTGCCCAAGGCCATTTTCAAACTGTTGCTGTAAGCCAGCCAGCCACCGCCAGCGGTTTCGTTGAACTGATAGTGGTTGAGCGACAGCGACAGGTTGTACGGCCAGAACTTCACCAGCGACGAGAACACCGCCATGCCGAACACCAGAATCAACGCCGCGCTGATCAGCAAGACAATCGCCAGGTAACAGCCGTCGCGCAGTTTCGACGGCGCCGGTTTGAACACCTGCGCACGCCCGCTCATGGAGTCGCCGTGACGCCGACGCAGCCAGGCATCAACGCCGAAGCTGAACAGCGCCGGCAGCAACAGCACCATGCCGATCAATGCGCCGCGACCGAATTGTTGTTGGCCGACCACGGCTTTGTAGGCCTCCAGCGCCAGCACTTGATAGTCGCCACCGACCACCACCGGCACACCGAAATCGGTGATGGTCAGGGTGAACACCAGACAGAACGCGGCGAACACGGCCTGCCGAGTCGCCGGCCAAGTGATACTACGAAAGGCTTTGGCTGGACTGGCGCCCATGCTCGAAGCGGCATCGAACAGCCGCGCATCGGCCAGCGACAATGCCGAGAGCAGAATCATCAGCGCATGTGGGAAGGTGTAAATCACCTCGCCCAGCACAATCCCCCAGAACCCGTAGATATTGTCCGAGAGCAATCCGCGCAACATGCCCTGGTTGCCGAACAGATAGACCAGCGCAATGCCCGGCAGCATCGACGGCGCCATCAGCGGCAGCAGGGAAATCCCGCGCCAGATGCCCTTGGCCGGAATCAGCGTGCGTTGCAGCGCATAGGCAAACAGGTAAGCCAGCGGTACGACGATGGCCGCGACACTGAGGGAAACTTTCAGGCTGTTGCCGAGCAGCCAGTGGAAATTCTCGCTGGTCACCAGCTCCTTCGCCGCGACCCAGCCACCGCCCTGCCCGGCTTCACTGCTGAAGCCACGCCAGAAGATCGCCAGCAACGGCAGCAATACCGCAACACCGAGCAACACCAGCAAAAGGACTTTGCCACCGACGACAAAAATGCGATCGCCGATCTCGGCTTTCGAAGACTGTCGCACCTGCTTGTGCGGTAGCGGCAGCGCGAGATTGCTGTTCATCAGGCAAACACCTGCAGGCTGCGCGGCGGCAAGGCGACCATGATCTGCTGGGCGCCGAGGCGCGGCATGGCTTCCGGGGCGAGTTCGGCGAGCAGTGCGTGGCCCGGCAGTTGATCGAGTTCGAAACTCATGCGGCAGCGGTTGCCGAGGAAGGTGATCTCGCGGACTTTGGCCGGGAACAGGTTTTCTTCGTGTACCAGCGGATTGACGTTGATCGCTTCCGGACGGCAGAACAAACGGCCGGAGGCGCGCTGAACGCTGCCGTCACTGAGGCGCAGGTTCATTCCGCCAACCTGCGCGTGAGTGTCGCTGCTGCGCTGGAACGGCAGCCAGTTGCCCTGGCCGACGAACTCGGCCACGAACGGCGTGGCCGGGCGGTTGTAGATTTCCTGCGGGGTGGCGTACTGCTCGACGCGGCCATTGTTCATCACGGCGATGCGGTCGGCCATGAGCATGGCTTCGTCCTGATTGTGCGTGACCATCAGGGTGGTGATGCCGAGGTTGCGTTGCAGCTGGCGCAGCTCGGTACACAGATGCTCGCGGACGCGGGCGTCGAGGGCCGACATCGGTTCATCAAGCAACAACAGCGACGGTGCCGGCGCCAGCGCGCGGGCCAGCGCTACACGTTGCTGTTGGCCGCCGGACAATTGGCCGGGGTACTTTTTCTCGCTGCCGGAGAGGCCAACCAGTTCGAGCATTTGCCCGACACGGCGACGTACTTCGTCGCGACCGCTGCCGGCGAGGCCGTAGGCAATGTTCGCTTCGACCGTCAGATTGGGGAACAGCGCGTAGGACTGGAACAGAATCCCGTAATCACGGGCTTGCGGGGCGAGGTGCGAGACGTCGCGCTCGCCGAGGTACAGCTCGCCGCTGTCCTGTTTTTCCAGACCGGCGATGCAGCGCAGCAACGTGGTCTTGCCGCAGCCCGACGGGCCAAGCAGGCACACCAGTTCACCGGCGGCGACGTCGAGGGAGACGTTATCCAGTGCGGTGAACGCGCCGAAGCGTTTCTGCACGCCGCGCACTTTCATCGGCGCACCGGGGTTGGTCAGGGCAGTTGCGATGGCAGGATTCATGGACAGACCTCATCAAGCAGATGGGGCCAATCCTAGAGTTGTAATGCGTCCGTCATGTGGCAACGAGGCAAAAACGGCCGATAGTGGTATTCGGGGATTTTGGTTCACCAGAGATCGTTCCCACGCTCTGCGTGGGAATGCCTCATCGGACGCTCCGCGTTCGGCTGTTGGGACGCAGAGCGTCCCGGGCTGCATTCCCACGCGGAGCGTGGGAACGATCATTACGCGGGGGACATTTCCTGGGCCAAACCGAGAAACGCCGCCGGCAACCGCGCGCCCTTGCGCTCTTTCAGGCAATAAAGGTATTCGGGAATCTGCGGCGCATTCTCGATCGTCAGCACGCGTAACTGCGGATCATGCGGCACTTCCTGCCGGGCAATGATGCTGATGCCGATATTGCGCAACACCGCCTCACGAATCGACTCACGGCTGCCAATCTCCAGCAGCGGCCCGAAACTCACCCCGGCACTGGCGAGCAACTCTTCAGTCAACCGCCGCGTGGTCGAACCGGATTCACGCATCAACAACGTATGTCCGGCCAGTGCGCTCAACGCCACATGCTCCTGCGCCGCCAGCGGATGATTGCGATGCACCGCCAGTACCAGCGGATCAGTGCCAAGCACCCGGCGAATCAACCGCGCGTCATCGAGCAATTGCGACGACGCAGCGATGTCCACCCGGTAATCCTCCAGCGCTTCGAGCACCTGCTGCGAATTACCGATTTCCACCGATACTTCCACTTGCGGCAAGCGCTCGCGAAAGGTCTTCACCAGATCGAGGATGTAATACGGCGCCGTCGCCGCGATGCGCAATGTGCCCTGCACCTGACCGCTGTTGCGCAGGAAGAACTCGATGTCCGCCTCTTGCTGCAACAGCGTCTTGACCATCGGCAGCAACCGCGCGCCTTCATCACTGACGCTTAACCGCCGACCGCCACGGTAGAACAGCTCCACCGAATACTGACTTTCCAGATTGCGAATCTGCGTGGTCACGGTCGGTTGGCTGAGGCCGAGTTTTTTCGCCGCCAGCGTGATGCTGCCCAGGCGGGCGACCATGTAAAACGCTTTCAGCTCGGCACTCAGCACAACCTTTCCTCATCTATTTGCGCAGCAGGCGCAAACCGTTGAACACCACCAGCAGGCTCACGCCCATGTCGGCGAACACCGCCATCCACATGGTGGCGAGCCCAGCGAAGGTTACCGCAAGAAAGATAGCTTTGATCACCAGGGCCAGCGCGATGTTCTGTTTCAGGATGCTCGCGGTGTTGCGCGACAGGCTGATGAACGCCGGGATCTTGCGCAGATCATCGTCCATCAGGGCGACATCGGCGGTTTCGATCGCGGTGTCGGTGCCGGCAGCGGCCATGGCAAAACCGATCTCGGCGCGGGCCAGTGCCGGCGCGTCGTTGATGCCGTCACCGACCATGCCGACCCGCCGGCCCTGTGCATAAAGGTCTTCGATGGCTTGCAGTTTGTCGGTCGGCAGCAAGTCGCCACGCGCTTCGTCGATGCCAACCTGTGCGGCAATCGCCTGGGCGGTGTGGACGTTGTCGCCGGTGAGCATCAGGGTTTTCACCCCGAGTTCGTGGAGCTGACGGATTGCTTCGCGACTGGTTTCCTTGACGGTATCCGCCACCGCGAACAGTGCCAGCGGGCCGGAATTGTCGAGCAGCAGCACCACGGATTTGCCCTGTTTCTCCAGCGCGAAGAGTTTCTCTTCCAGTGCCGGCGAGCACAGGCCCAACTCTTCGACCAAG
The DNA here is from genome assembly GCF_004011755.1 of Pseudomonas sp. RU47. Lineage (GTDB taxonomy): Bacteria > Pseudomonadota > Gammaproteobacteria > Pseudomonadales > Pseudomonadaceae > Aquipseudomonas. Next base: position 6,297,687 of record NZ_CP022411.1, read on the forward strand.
CGATGGTTGCCCAAGTGGTAGGTCTGGCCGTTGATCTCGCCTTTGACGCCACGCCCGCCCAACGCTTCGAAGTTATCCACAATCAGCGCTGCGAAGTTTTTATCCACAGCGGCGTTGGCGATGGCCAGCGACACCGGGTGATCGGAGCGTCCGGCCAACGCAGCAGCGATAGCCGGCGCGGAGGCATCGGCGGTTGGGTCCAGCGACAGGTAATCGGTCTGCACCGGTTTGCCGTGAGTGATCGTGCCGGTTTTATCCAGCGCCAGATAATCGAGCTTGAAACCGCCCTCGAGGTACACGCCGCCCTTGACCAGAATGCCTTTGCGCGCCGCTGCCGCGAGGCCGCTGACGATGGTCACCGGAGTCGAAATCACCAGTGCACACGGGCACGCGACCACCAACAGCACCAGCGCGCGGTAGATCCAGTCGAACCACACAGCGCCCATGAACAGCGGCGGAATGATCGCCACGGCCAAGGCAAACACGAACACCACGGGCGTGTAGATTTTCGAGAACTGATCGACGAAGCGCTGGGTCGGCGCGCGCGCACCTTGAGCCTGTTCAACGGCATGGATGATGCGCGCCAGGGTCGAGTTATTCGCTGCGGCGGTCACCGTGTATTCCAGCGAACCGGCCTGGTTGATGGTGCCGGCGAAGACTTTGTCGCCGACGGTTTTTTCTACCGGCAGGCTTTCCCCAGTGATCGGCGCCTGGTCGATGGTCGAACTGCCGCTGGCCACTTCGCCGTCCAGCGCGATGCGCTCGCCCGGCTTCACCCGTACGCGGGCGCCGAGTTCGACGCTTTTTACGTCCTGCTCAATCCACGAACCGTCAGCCTGCAACACCGTGGCTTGCTCCGGCGTCATCTGCATCAGGCCGCTGATCGCGTTGCGCGCACGGTCCAGCGAGCGCGCTTCGATCAGCTCGGCGACGGTGAACAGGAACATCACCATCGCCGCTTCCGGCCACTGGCCGATGAGGATCGCACCGGTGACGGCGATGCTCATCAGCGCGTTGATGTTGAGGTTGCGGTTCTTCAGGGCGATCCAGCCCTTTTTATAGGTGGTCAGGCCACCGCTGAGGATCGACACCAGCGCGATGATCGCCACCACCCAGGTCGGAGCGGCATTGGTGAAGTGAATGACTTCAGCGGCGAGCGCGCCGACACCGGACAGCGCCAGCGGCCACCAGTGTTTTTTCACCGGCGCTGGGGCTGGCGCTTCGACGCCTGCCTCCAACGGCTCGGCGTGCATGCCGAGGGACTTGATCGCCTCGGTGATCGGCTCGGTACCCGGCAGATTGTGAGTCACGCCAAGTACGCGGTTGATCAGGTTGAATTCCAGTTGCTGCACGCCGGCGAGTTTGCCGAGCTTGTTCTGGATCAGCGTCTGCTCGGTCGGGCAGTCCATCGCCTCGATACGGAAACTGCTCAGCCGCGCGTCGGCGCTGGTTTTCTCGCTCAGTTGCACCAGCGCAGGCGCGGCGGCTTTCGATGAGCAGCAGGAATCTTCGTGCGCATGAACCGGTGCCGGCGCAGCGACTTTCGATCCGCAGCAAGAATCGCCACCCTGTGAATGTTTATGCACAGGCTGCAATTTATGACTGTGATCGTGGCCGTCGCCGGGCTTGTGGGTGTGCTGGGAATCGCTCATTGGTCGCGTCCATGAAGGTGCCTGTTGCCAAGTAAAGACCCTGTAGCCACTATAGGGTCAAGCACCCTTTTGGAGATTGCCGTCATGAAGATCGGAGAACTGGCCAAACTCACCGACTGCGCCGTGGAAACCATCCGCTACTACGAGCGCGAAAACCTCCTGCCGGAGCCGGCCCGCAGCGACGGCAACTACCGCGTCTACACCCAGGCGCACGCCGAACGCCTGACCTTCATCCGCAACTGCCGCACCCTCGACATGACCCTCGAAGAAATCCGTAGCCTGCTGACTTTGCGCGATAGCCCGCAGGATCAGTGCGAAAGCGTCAATGCATTGATCGACGAGCATATTCAGCATGTGAAGGCGCGGATTGATGGCTTGTTGGCGTTGCAGACACAACTGCTCGACCTGCGCCAACGCTGTGGCGAAGGGCCGATGGCCGATCAGTGCGGAATTTTGCAGCGGCTGGAAGTGAGTGGCGGGGTTGTCGCGACGGAAGTGGAGCACTCCCATGTAGGCCGCAGCCACGGCCATTAAGACTCACGCAAAACCAAATGTGGGAGCGAGCCTGCTCGCGAAAGCGGCGTATCAGTCGACATCTCTATGACTGACGTGCCCTCTTCGCGAGCAGGCTCGCTCCCACAGGGGTTTGGTGCAATGGCTTAGACCGCCATCGGCGCGGTCATCGGCGCATGGTGCTCATAACCTTCCAGCGAGAAATCGCTCGGCTCGACCAGCTCCAGCCATTCCGGCTGGTACACGCCAGTCTTGGCAAACTCCGGCACACGATCCGAAATTTTCAGCTTCGGCATGGCAAACGGCTCGCGCTTGAGCTGTTCGTTGAGCATGTCCAGATGGTTCTCGTAGACGTGCGCATCACCGATGAAATAGGTGAACCAACGCGGCGTGTAGCCGGTCAGGCGACCGATCAGGCTCAGCAGCGCGGCGCCTTCGGTGAGGTTGAACGGCGTGCCCAGACCCAGATCGTTGGAGCGGATGTAGAGGGTCAGAGAAATCTCTTTGGTCTCGACATTCGGGTGGAACTGGTACAGCAGATGGCACGGCGGCAGGGCCATTTCATCCAGCTGAGCAACGTTCCAGCCGTGGAACAGAATACGGCGGCTACCCGGATCGTTGATGATCGTGTCGACGCACTGGCGCACCTGGTCGATGGCTTTGTACAGCACCACATAGGCCTGGCCGTCTTCTTCGCCCTGAGCAATCTGCTTGTAGCCGTTGCTCAAGGTTTGTTCGATGGCCGCAGTGTTGCTCAGCGGGATCTGCTTGTACGCCGGCCATTTACGCCATTGCACGCCGTAGATTTCGCCGAGGTCGTCGTCGCCCTGACGGAACGGGTTGGCCAGCCACTGCGCGTTTTCGTTGGCGTTCTGGTCCCAGACCTTGCAGCCCAGCGCACGGAATTCAGCGGCGTTGTTCACGCCACGGAGAAAACCGCACATCTCGCCGATGGCCGATTTGAAGGCCATTTTGCGCGTGGTGATCGCCGGAAAACCTTCCTGCAGATCGAAACGCAGCATCGCACCCGGGAAACTGATGGTGTTGATGCCGGTGCGGTTGGCCTGTTTGCTGCCGTTCTGAATGACGTGCGAGACCAGTTCGAGATATTGCTTCATGAGTTACCTGTGTCCTTTGAGCCCCGGCGTCGCGCGCCGGGGTTCGTAGTTTAAGCCGTCGGCGCGAGCGGTGCTGCCGGTGCGCGACGATAGGCCAGCCAGATCAGGAACAGCCCGCCGACGATCATCGGCACGCAGAGTACCTGGCCCATGGTCAGCCAGTTCCAGGCCAGATAGCCCAGCTGCGCATCCGGTACGCGGACGAATTCGACGATGAAACGGAAGATGCCGTAGAACAGCGCGAACATGCCCGATACGGCCATGGTCGGACGCGGTTTGCGCGAGAAAATCCACAGAATCAGGAACAGCGCCACGCCTTCGAGCGCGAACTGATAGAGCTGCGACGGGTGACGCGGCAGTTGCGCCGGATCGCTGAATGGCGGGAAGACCATGGCCCATGGCACGTCGGTGGCTTTGCCCCACAATTCGGCGTTGATGAAGTTACCGATGCGCCCGGCGCCCAGACCGATCGGCACCATTGGTGCGACGAAGTCCATCAACTGGAAGAACGACTTGCCGTTGCGCTTGCCAAACCACAACGCGGCCAGCATTACGCCGATGAAACCGCCGTGGAACGACATGCCGCCCTTCCACACTTCGAAAATCAGCGTCGGGTTGGCCAGGTAAGCGCTCAGATCGTAGAACAGCACATAGCCCAGGCGCCCGCCGACGATCACGCCCATCGACATCCAGAAGACCATGTCGGAGAGTTTCTCCTTGGTCCAGGTCGGGTCGAAACGGTTGAGCCGGCGCGACGCCAGCAGCCACGCACCGCCGATGCCGATCAGGTACATCAGACCGTACCAGTGGATTTTCAGCGGACCGATGGCCAGGGCCACCGGGTCGATCTGCGGGTAAGGCAGCATTGCGACTCCTCGTTAGAGTTGAAACCAAAATTCCCGGGCGACGCTGCCACCTCAGGATTAAGCCAGGATTGCGACGCGATTAAAGCAGGAAGCTCACACCCACGCTGAACAGCAAAGCGGCGAACAGCCGTTTCAGCAAGCGTGGCGACAACCGATGCGCCAAACGCGCGCCGATGCGGGCGAAAACCATACTGGTCAGGGCAATGCCCAACAACGCCGGCAAATACACAAAACCGAGACTATGCGGCGGCAACAACGGATCGTGCCAGCCCAGAATCATGAAACTTAATGCACTGACCAAGGCAATCGGCAGACCGCAGGCCGATGACGTTGCCACCGCTTGCTGCATCGGCACGCTGCGCCAGGTCAGGAACGGCACGGTCAACGAGCCGCCACCGACACCAAAAATCGCCGAGGCCCAACCGATGATGCTGCCGGCCACGGTCAGACCGAGTTTACCCGGCACCGTTCGGCTGGCCTTGGGTTTGATGTCCAGCGCCAGTTGCACCGAGATGATCAAGGCAAACACGCCGATGATCTTTTGCAGATGCGGGCCGGAAATCGCTTCAGCGGTCAGCGCACCGAAACCTGCACCGAGCAGAATGCCGACGGCCATCCACATGAAGATCGGCCAGCGCACCGCGCCTCGTCGATGATGCTCACGCACGGCGTTGACCGAGGTGAAGATGATCGTCGCCAGCGACGTGCCGACCGCCAGATGGGTGAGAATCGACTGATCAAAGCCCTGCAAGGTGAAACTGAACACCAGCACCGGGACGATGATGATCCCGCCGCCGACGCCAAACAGTCCGGCCAGCACGCCCGCACAGGCGCCCAGCGCCAGATAGAGCAGAAATTCCATGACCGTCTCCCCAGACCGCATCCCCAAAACCGGAGCGGCATGGTAACGGATGCACACCCTTTGGCTCCACTGGCGATGGATGCACGGACGCCGGATGCGTACAGTGGACAAAAAACACACAAGGACCACCTTATGTGCCTGATTGTTTTCGCCTGGCGCCCGGGCGATGCCCAGCCGCTGATCGTCGCGGCCAACCGTGACGAGTTCTACGCCCGGCCGAGCCTGCCCTTGGCGCAGTGGCCGGAGGCGCCGCATGTGCATGCCGGGCGTGATCTTGAGGCCGGCGGCACCTGGCTGGGGATTGGCGCCAACGGCCGCTTTGCTGCGTTGACCAATATTCGCGATCCGCAGCAGGCGCCAGCGCGCAAGTCACGAGGGGAACTGGTGGCGCGGTTTCTGACCGGCGATGCGTCGATTGATGATTATTTGAGCGATGTGGTCGGGCGTTCGGCGGAATATGCCGGGTTTAATCTGTTGCTCGGCAACAGTCATGAGCTTTGGCACTTCAATGCGCGGTTGTCGGAACCGGTGATGCTGGAATCGGGCGTCTATGGGTTATCCAATGCCGGGCTGGATACGCCGTGGCCGAAGTTGCTCAAGGCCAAGGCTGGGTTGAGTGCGGTGCTGGATGATCCGCAACCGCAGAACTTGCTCGATTTGCTAAGCGATGCCCAGACCGCGCCGGAAGCTGAATTGCCGGATACCGGGGTGGGTCTGGCCACTGAAACATTGCTGTCGAGTGTGTTTATTGCCAGTCAGAGTTACGGGACGCGGGCGAGTACGGCGCTGGTGGTGCAGGCGGATGGGTCGCGGCGGATGGTCGAGCGGAGTTTTGGGCCGTATGGCGGGCATTTGGGCGAGGTGGAGATAAAAGCTTAAAAGCCGACCCTCACCCCAGCCCTCTCCCAAAGGGAGAGGGGGCCGACCGAGGTGTCTTGAGCCATACATCGACCTGAAAGACCGAGTCGATTATGGATTCAACACAGCACCTTCTTGTCCGTGTGAGTCGATTATGGATTCAACACAGCACTTTCAGGTCGGCGTACCTCTGCAGCATCCCCCAATCAGTCCCCTCTCCCTCTGGGAGAGGGTTAGGGTGAGGGGCTTTTGATCTTCAGAGGGCTTTGACCACCGCCGGCGGATGCATCTTCGACAACCCAAGGTTCTTCAGCGCCAATTGCAGCGAGCTGTGGATCACTTGCGGGTTATCAATGGTCATCAACTCGGCCAACAACTCCTGGGCCTTGCTCAGATTGACCTGACGCAACATCCACTTCACCTTCGGCAAGTTGGTGGCGTTCATCGACAAACTGTCGAAACCCATCGCCATCAACAGCACCGCCGCCGCCGGATCACCGGCCATCTCGCCGCAGATACTCACCGGTTTGCCTTCGGCATGGGCATCGCGCACCACGGTCTGCAAAGCTTGCAGCACCGCCGGATGCAGGTAATCGTAAAGATCGGCCACACGCGGGTTGTTACGGTCGACCGCCAGCAAATACTGGGTCAGGTCGTTGGAGCCGACGGACAGAAAATCGACCATCCGCGCCAGTTCCTTGGTCTGATAAACCGCCGCCGGAATCTCGATCATCACGCCAATCGGCGGCATCGGCACGTCGGTGCCTTCGTCGCGCACTTCGCCCCAGGCCCGGTGGATCAGGTGCAGAGCTTCTTCGAGTTCGTGGGTGCCGGAGATCATCGGCAGCAGAATCCGCAGGTTGTTCAGGCCTTCGCTGGCCTTGAGCATTGCGCGGGTCTGCACCAGGAAGATTTCCGGGTGATCGAGGGTGACGCGAATGCCGCGCCAGCCGAGGAACGGGTTGTCTTCCTTGATCGGGAAGTACGACAGCGACTTGTCACCGCCGATGTCGAGGCTGCGCATGGTCACCGGTTGCGGGTGGAACGCGGCGAGCTGCTCGCGGTAGATCGCCAGTTGTTCTTTCTCGCTCGGGAAGCGCTGGTTGATCATGAACGGCACTTCGGTGCGGTACAGGCCGACACCTTCGGCGCCACGCTTCTGCGCCCGCGCCACATCGGCGAGCAAACCGGTGTTGACCCACAGCGGCATGCGGTGGCCGTCAAGGGTCACGCATGGCAGGTCGCGCAGGGTGTCGAGGCCCAGCGCCAGTTGTTTCTCTTCTTCGACGACTTCGGCGAACTGCTTGCGCAGCACTTCGCTCGGGTTGGTGTAGACCTCGCCGCGTGTGCCGTCGACGATCATTTCGATGCCGTCGACCTTGGCGTACGGCAGGTCGACCAGACCCATCACCGTCGGAATGCCCATGGCCCGGGCAAGAATCGCGACGTGGGAGTTACCCGAGCCGAGTACCGAAACCAGACCGACCAGCGTGCCTTCCGGCACCTCGCCGAGCATCGCCGGCGTCAGCTCTTCGCTGACCAGAATGGTCTTTTCCGGGTAGACCAGGTTCTGCTGGCGCTCTTCCTGCAAATAGGCGAGCAGGCGGCGACCGAGGTCTTTGACGTCCGAGGCACGCTCACGCAGGTAGGCGTCGTCCATCAGTTCGAAACGGTTGACGTGTTCCGTGACCACCTGACGCAGCGCGCCCTGGGCCCACTGGCCGGTCTTGATCACGGTGGTGATTTCGCTGCCCAGCGAGGCATCGTCGAGCATCATCAGGTAAACGTCGAACAGCGCGCGCTCTTCCGGGCGCAGTTGGGTCGCGAGCTTGGCGGACAGCGCGCGCATGTCGGCGCGCACGCCTTCGATGGCGGTTTTGAACAGTGCCAGCTCGGCGTTGATGTCGGTGATGGTCTTGTCCGGCACCACGTCCAGATCCGCCGGCGGCAGCATGACCACCGCGGTACCGACCGCCGCACCCGGCGAACCCGGCACGCCGACGAACTTGGCTTCCTGAATGCCTTTGCCCTGACGGCCCAGACCGCGGATGGAACCTGTGGCCTCGGCGTGGGCGATAACGCCGGCAAGCTGCGCGCTCATGGTCACGAGGAAAGCTTCTTCACCTTCGTCGAACTGGCGGCGCTCTTTTTGCTGGATGACCAACACGCCGACGACGCGGCGGTGGTGAATGATCGGTGCGCCGAGGAACGAGGCATAACGCTCTTCACCGGTTTCGGCGAAGTAGCGGTAGCGCGGGTGAACCGAAGCGTTTTCGAGGTTCAGGGGTTCTTCACGCGTGCCGACCAGACCGACCAGACCTTCGTTGGGTGCCATGCTGACCTTGCCGATCGAGCGCTTGTTCAAGCCCTCGGTGGCCATCAGGACGAAGCGGTTGGTCTCGGGATCAAGCAGGTAGACCGAGCAGACCTGGCTGCCCATGGCCTCTTTGACGCGCAACACAATAATCCCCAACGCCGCCTTGAGATCCTTGGCGGAGTTAACTTCCTGGACGATCTTGCGCAGCGTATTGAGCATGGCTCGGGGTCGAACTCCGTCGTCAGTCGCGCGCTAAAAGGCGCGGGGCAAGCTCTTTGAGGGCGCGGCGATACACCTCGCGCTTGAATGTCACCACCTGGCCCAACGGATACCAATAGCTGACCCAGCGCCAGCCATCGAACTCCGGTTTACCGGTCAAATCCATCCGCACCCGCTGCTCGTTGGAGATCAGGCGCAGGAGAAACCATTTCTGTTTCTGGCCGATGCACAGCGGTTGGCTGTGCGTACGCACCAGACGTTGCGGCAAACGATAGCGCAACCAGCCCCGAGTACAGGCCAGTATTTCAACATCTTCACGTTCCAGGCCAACTTCTTCGTTCAGCTCGCGGTACAAGGCGTCTTCCGGCGTCTCTTCAGGGTTGATTCCCCCTTGCGGAAACTGCCAGGCATCTTGATTGATACGGCGAGCCCATAGCACCTGGCCGGCGTCATTCGTCAGAATGATCCCGACATTGGGGCGGAAACCATCGGGGTCGATCACGGCAACAACCTCGCAAACGCATGTCGCCGCATTGTTCCACAAAGGTTGATAAGGCGGCAACGAAGCTTCCTACCTTATGTGCACTCTTGTGAAAAGACCGTATTCTTGTCGCCTTTTTACAGACTTATCAGCGGGTAACTGCAATGCGCCTGGCACTCTTCGATTTGGACAACACCCTTCTGGGCGGCGACAGCGATCACGCCTGGGGCGACTATCTGTGTGAACGCGGCTTCCTCGACCCGATTGCGTACAAAGCGCGCAACGACGAGTTCTATCAGGATTACCTGGCCGGCAAACTGGATAACGCCGCGTACCTGAACTTCTGCCTTGAGATTCTCGGCCGCACCGACATGGCCGTGCTCGAGCAATGGCACAGCGATTACATGCGCGACTGCATCGAACCGATCGTGTTGCCGCAGGCGCTGGAACTGCTGAAAAAGCACCGCGACGCCGGCGACAAACTGGTGATCATCACCGCGACCAACCGCTTCGTCACCGCGCCGATTGCTGTGCGTCTGGGCGTTGAAACCCTGATTGCCACTGAATGTGAAATGGTCGATGGCCGTTACAGCGGGCGCAGCACTGATATTCCTTGCTTCCGCGAAGGCAAGGTGACCCGCCTGAACCGTTGGCTGGAAGAGACCGGGTATTCGTTGGATGACAGCTATTTCTATAGCGATTCGATGAATGATTTGCCGTTGCTGGAGCAGGTGGCGAATCCGGTGGCTGTCGATCCGGATCCGAATCTGCGGGCTGAGGCCGAGAAGCGTGGCTGGCCGGTGATTTCGTTGCGCGGCTGATTATGCCTTCGCGAGCAGGCTCGCTCCCACATTGGATCTGTGTCGTTCACAAATCCCCTGTGGGAGCGAGCCTGCTCGCGAATGGGGTCGACACGGTCTGAAGCCCTAGACAGGCTTGGCACCCATCAAAGCCGCAATGGCGAGAAACCCGATGCCGCTGACAATCGCCAGCGCCAGATTGAATTTCCAGTTGCCAACCCCGCTAGTCCACAGCCGATTAAGTCGCACCAACAGCCACACTGCACTCAACGTGGCCACGGCATAGATCACGCTGGAACCCAGAATCCAGAATTGCCCCAACGGCCAGCCAATCAAATGCACCAGCCACCAGCCAGTGAAGGGCATGCTGAGCATCGCGATCAGCATCAAGCACCAGATAAACAGCCAAGGGCGCTGCATCGTGCTGGCCGGCCCTTCGCTGCGATTACGCCAAGTCAAAGCAGCGAGCCCCAACCCGCTGGCGAGGATCACCACGGTCGCCGCGACGTGAAGAACTTTCAGGGTGGTCAGGGTTTCCATGAATTTCTCTTCCTTGGGCCATGCCCATCAGCGTAGCCGCTCAGCCAAGAAACAGCTGATAGGCCGGGTTCTCGCTTTCATCCCAGTACGGGTAACCGATTTCCTCAAGGGCCGCCGGCACCAGATGACGCTCGTCGTGCGGCACTTGCAGGCCCGCGACCACACGGCCATCGGCAGCGCCGTGGTTGCGGTAATGGAACATCGAAATGTTCCAGCGCCCACCGAGCTTATTAAGGAAGTTGAACAGCGCCCCCGGACGTTCCGGGAACTCGAAGCGGAACACCACTTCATCAATCACGTGCGCCGCGTGCCCGCCGACCATGTGGCGGATGTGCAGCTTGGCCAGTTCGTTGTCGGTCAGGTCGACGACCGGGAAACCCTGCTCGGTCAGGCTCGCCAGCAGTGCGCTGCGCGGGTCGTTGTCCGGGTGGGTCTGCACGCCGACGAAAATGTGCGCTTCGCTGCCGGTGTTGTATCGGTAATTGAATTCAGTGATCTGGCGCTTGCCGACGGCCTCGCAGAACGCCTTGAAGCTGCCGGCCTTCTCCGGGATGGTCACGGCGATGATCGCTTCACGACCCTCACCCAGTTCGGCGCGCTCGGCAACATGACGCAGGCGGTCGAAGTTGACGTTGGCACCGGAGTCGATGGCCACGAAAGTCTGGCCACTGACGCCGCGCAACTCGACGTATTTCTTGATCCCGGCCACGCCTAAAGCACCGGCAGGTTCGGTGATCGAGCGGGTATCGTCGTAGATATCTTTAATTGCTGCGCAGATCTCGTCGGTGCTGACAGTGATCACTTCATCGACATAGTCTTTGCAGATGTCGAAGGTGTGCTGACCGATCTGTGCCACCGCCACGCCGTCGGCGAAGATGCCCACGGTCGGCAGCACCACGCGCTCACCGGCGGCCATCGCCGCTTGCAAGCAGTTGGAATCGTCCGGCTCGACGCCGATGACTTTGATGTCCGGACGCAGGTATTTGACGTACGCGGCGATGCCAGCGATCAGACCGCCGCCGCCGACCGGAACAAAAATCGCGTCCAGCGGCTGCGGGTGCTGGCGCAGAATCTCCATCGCCACGGTGCCCTGCCCGGCAATGGTGTGCGGATCGTCGTACGGATGGATGTAAACGTAGCCTTTTTCATCGACCAGTTTCAGCGAGTAGGCCAGGGCTTCCGGGAACGAATCACCGTGCAGCACCACTTTGCCGCCGCGCGAACGCACGCCTTCGACTTTGATCTCGGGGGTGGTCTTGGGCATGACGATGGTGGCTTTTACGCCCAGCACTTTCGCCGCCAGGGCCAGGCCCTGCGCATGGTTGCCCGCCGACGCGGTGACCACGCCACGGGCGCGTTCTTCATCGCTCAGTTGCGTCAGTTTGTTGTAGGCGCCGCGAATCTTGAACGAGAACACTGGCTGCAAGTCTTCGCGCTTGAGCCAAATGTCGTTGCCCAGCCGCTCGGAGAGCTGGCGAGCGTTCTGCAGCGGGGTTTCTACGGCAACGTCATAAACGCGCGAGGTGAGGATCTTTTTGACGTACTGTTCGAGCATCGGAAAGCATCACTGAGCGGTTGAGCGGGACCGAGGAGTCTAACCCGGCTTTTGCCCGCACGACCACACGAATCCAGAGGTTTTAGCCGCGCTTGCGGCTATAATGCCGGCCTTTCCGTTCTCACCTTGCCCGCTTCCGGAGCCCGCATGACCCAGGATCAACTCAAACAGGCAGTGGCTCAGGCCGCCGTCGACTTCATCCTTCCGAAACTCGACGACAAGAGCATTGTCGGGGTCGGCACCGGCTCCACCGCCAACTGCTTCATCGACGCCCTGGCCCAGCACAAGGGCGCGTTCGATGGCGCGGTGGCCAGTTCCGAAGCTACCGCCGCGCGCCTCAAGGGCCACGGAATTCCGGTGTATGAGCTGAACACCGTCAGCGACCTGGAGTTCTACGTTGATGGCGCCGACGAAAGCGATGCGCACCTGAACCTGATCAAGGGCGGCGGCGCCGCACTGACCCGCGAGAAGATCGTCGCGGCTGTGGCCAAGACCTTCATCTGCATCGCCGACGCCAGCAAATTGGTACCGGTGCTGGGCGAGTTCCCGCTGCCGGTCGAAGTGATCCCGATGGCGCGCAGCCATGTCGCTCGCCAACTGGTGAAACTGGGCGGCGACCCGGTGTACCGCGAAGGCGTGCTGACCGACAACGGCAACATCATTCTCGACGTGTTCAACCTGCAGATCACCAACCCGGTGGAGCTGGAAGCGCAGATCAATGCAATCGTCGGCGTGGTGACCAATGGCCTGTTCGCGGCGCGTCCGGCGGATCTGTTGTTGCTGGGCACTAGCGAAGGCGTGAAAACCCTCAAGGCTGAGTAATCCCAGACTGCCCGAAATTAATGGGCAGACGAAATACCCCTGCAGGAGTGAGCCTGCTCGCGATAGCGGTGGATCAGTTGATATTGATGTCGACTGACACACCGCTATCGCGAGCAGGCTCACTCCTACAATGGTTTTGTGGTGCTGGTTAGTTCGGCGTTGGTTTTTTGAAGACGTAAAACAGGTTCGGCTCACTGACCAGATACAACGCCCCGTCATCATCCATGGCAATGCCTTCTGCCTGCGGCACGGTTTTCTTCAAACCCTGCCGACCGCCACTGATGGACATCGTGCTCAACGGTCGTCCACCGACATCCAGTTCCAGAATCAATCTCGACTCATCCGACAGCGCCAACAAATGGCCGCTGCGCTCGTCGTATTGCAGGCTCGACAGATCGCGCACGAACATCCCGGCATCGCGCTTGGGGTCGTTGATCACATGCACCGCGTAGGATTTCTCCGGATTGAAGTGCGGAAAGCCGTGCACTTCGTAGATCAGCATCGGGTTGCGTTCTTTCGCGACAAACAGGCGCTTGCCCACCGAGTCATACGCCAGGCCTTCAAAACCCTTGTTGCTGGCCATATGCACGCCAAGGGTCATCTGCTCGGCATCATCTGCGTCGAGGAACGTGGTGTCTGCTTCCAGGTGAATCTTGATCAACCGCTGCTGACGCTCATCAGTGATCACGTAGGTGTCGGCGCTGATGAACTCGACGGCTTCCGGATCGCCGAAACCAATCAGGGCGATGCGCCGCAGGATCTGGCCTTCGAGCGACAGTTCGACCAGTTCGGAATTCTTGTTGGTCACGGTGAACAGGCTTTTGCGCACCGGATCGAAGGTCAGCGCCGAGACATCGTCGTCCAGCCCGTCAATCACCCGCGCTTCAATCTCGACGCGATACTGATCCAGCGCAATCGACTCGCTACTCTGCGGTTGCCACAGGGTGTGCAAGTTAAACCAGGCGCGCTCGAACAGGCGCATGTATTGGCCGATCGCGATCAACGCGATCAGGGCAATCACCGACAGGATGATCATCAGGGGTTTGGGACGGGCAAGTCGACGCATTCGGATGAGCTCGGGATCAAAACAGGCGGATGAAATATCACGCCCGTCTGAACTGAAGCTTAATGGCCACTTGCCTGTCAGGACAATCAGACTTGTCTGAAATTGCCGCGAGGACAGTTATTACTGTTTTTCGAAGCGATAGAACAGGTTCGGCTCGCTGACCATGTACAGCGTACCCGCTTCATCCATGGTCACGCCTTCGGCGCGGGGAATGGTGTTTTTCAGGCCATTGAAACCGCCGAGAAGGGTCATGAAGCTTACCTGCTCGCCCTTCTCGTCCAGCTCCAGCAGCAGATGTGAGTCGGCGGACAGCACCAGTGTGTGCTGGGTGCGCGGGTCAATCGCCAAGGCCGAGAGGTTGCGAATATCCAGTTCATCACTGGCGAGTTTTTGCTTGTCGCCCTTGAGGGTCTGGCTGCCATCGCTTTTCCAGGTGAACAGCGCCGGTGGCCGCTCCTCACCGAGCAGCAATTGCTGATTATGGGAATCCCAGGTAATGGCTTCGAAGGCTTTGTTCTGATCTTTCGACGGGCCGAGATCGTATTTCGGGAAGTCGGCGATGTGCAATTCGCGGGTGTCGGCATCGACTTTGACGATCGACAGCATGTGCTGGCGCTCATCGACGATGGCCATCAGGCCATTTTCCATGACGGTCAGGCCTTCCGGATTGCTCCAGCCCACCAGCGGCATCTTGCGCAGTACATCGCCCTGCAAAGTGAGTTCAGCGAGAAACGGGTTCTTGCCCATCACCGAGAAGAGCGTTTTGGTCTGCGGGTTGTACGCCAGATCCGAGGCCTCGTCCTTCTCCATACCGGTCAACGGCTTGGCATCGATCACCACCCGGTAGTCCGGCAGCCAGATACTTTCCTTCTGCTCGGTCTGGCTTTCGAAGCGTTCCTGCAGCCAAAGCACACCGCGATCATCCCAATGCATGGCAAACGCCACGGCATAAGCGGCGGCAATCACCAGCAAGAGCCAGACATACCAACGCAGGGCGAAACGTGAACGGCGGGTGGGTTTGAGCTGAGTTTGAGATGACATCGAGGGACGCGTTCCGAAAATTCAGGCTATGGGTAATAGCACAAAGAGGCCGGCTCAGACGCCAGAATGAGAGGAATTATCCGTACAGGATGTGAAAAAAACGGCAAATGGCGGGATTGCCCTGCACGCTTGCAAGGTGGATCACACAAATGTGGGAGCGAGCCTGCTCGCGAAGACGGAGTGTCAGGCAACGATGATGTCGACTGACCTGGCGCCTTCGCGAGCAGGCTCGCTCCCACAGGGGATTTGCGGCGTGGCGGTTAGCGCACGTTGCTGGTGAAGCTGCTCGCGCCAACCAGTTCGAGGACGATGTCATCGCCCACGCTCAGCGGGCCAACACCCACCGGCGTACCGGTGAGGATCACGTCACCGGCCTGCAGCGAGAAGCAGCCGGCCATGTGCTGGATCATCGGCACGATAGGGTTGAGCATCGCGCTGCTGTTGCCGTCCTGACGCACTTCGCCGTTGATGGTCAGGCGAATGCCTATGTCGGTCAGGTCAGCAAAGGTGCTGCCAACCACGAACGGCGCAATCACCGCCGCGCCGTCGAACGACTTGGCGATTTCCCACGGCAGGCCCTTGGCTTTCAGCTCCGCCTGCTTGTCGCGCAGGGTCAGGTCCAGCGCCGGGGCGAAACCGGAGATCGCATCGAGCACTTCTTCACGGCTCGGTTTGGTCGACAACGGCTTGCCGATCAACACAGCGATTTCCGCCTCGTAGTGCACAGAACCGCGTTCGGTCGGAATGGCGAAACCGCCTTCCAGCTCGACCACGCAACTGCCCGGCTTGATGAACAGCAACGGCTCGGTAGGCACCGGGTTGTCCAGTTCCTTGGCGTGTTCGGCGTAATTACGGCCAATGCACACGACTTTCCCGATCGGGAAGTGGATGCGCGTGCCGTCGACGTACTGGTGCTGATAGCTCATTTACCGACTCCTGCCTTCATTGATTCATCAAAGATTGTCGATCAAACCGCGAAAATCTTGCCCGGGTTCATGATGCCGTTCGGGTCGAACACCGCTTTCACCGCTTTCATGTACTCGATCTCGACCGGGGAGCGGCTGTAGGTCAAGTAATCGCGTTTGGTCATGCCCACGCCGTGCTCGGCGGAGATCGAACCGTTGTACTTCTCGACGGTTTCAAACACCCACTTGTTGACGGTCGCGCACTTGGCGAAGAACTCGTCCTTGCTCAGGTTATCCGGCTTGAGGATGTTCAAGTGCAGGTTGCCGTCGCCGATGTGGCCGAACCAGACGATTTCGAAATCCGGGTAGTGTTCACCGACGATCGCGTCAATTTCCTTTAGAAATGCTGGCACTTTCGACACAGTGACCGAGATGTCGTTCTTGTACGGCGTCCAGTGCGAGATGGTTTCGGAGATGTATTCGCGCAGCTTCCACAGGTTCTGCAGCTGGGTTTCGCTCTGGCTCATCACGCCATCCAGCACCCAGCCCTGCTCGACGCAGTGCTCGAAAGTTTCCAGTGCGCTGTTGGCCACTTCTTCGGTGGTCGCTTCAAATTCCAGTAATGCGTAGAACGGGCAATCGGTTTCGAATGGCGCCGGAACGTCGCCTCGGCCCATGACTTTAGCCAAGGCTTTATCAGAGAAGAATTCGAACGCGGTCAGATCGAGTTTGCCCTGGAAGGCGTGCAGCACCGGCATGATCGAGTCGAAATCGGCGGTGCCGAGGACCATCGCGGTGAGGTTTTTCGGCGCACGATCCAGACGCATGGTCGCTTCGACGACGAAACCGAGGGTGCCTTCAGCGCCGATGAACAGCTGACGCAAGTCGTAACCGGTGGCGTTCTTGATCAGGTCTTTGTTCAGTTCGAGCACGTCGCCCTTGCCGGTGACGACTTTCATGCCGGCCACCCAGTTGCGGGTCATGCCGTAGCGAATCACTTTGATCCCGCCGGCATTGGTGCCGATATTCCCGCCAATCTGACTGGAACCTGCCGAAGCGAAGTCGACCGGGTAGTACAGGCCCTTTTCTTCAGCGACGTTCTGCAAATGCTCGGTGACCACGCCCGGCTGACAAACGGCGGTGCGGTCGGTGAGGTTCACGTCGAGAATCTGATTCATGTAGTCGAACGACACGACCACTTCGCCGTTGGCCGCTACCGCAGCCGCAGAGAGCCCGGTGCGCCCGCCCGATGGCACCAGCGCCACCTTGTGCGTGTTGGCCCAACGGACCACCGCCTGCACCTGCTCGATGGTCTTGGGAAACACGATAGCGCTTGGCGCCGGGGCGAAGTGCTTGGTCCAATCCTTACCATACGCATTCAGGGAGTCGGCGTCGGTCAGGACCTTGCCAGGCTCGACCAGGGTCTTCAGTTCTTCAATCAGGGCAGGATTGGTCATCGACAGAACTCTCGAACAATTCATGGTCATCCTGAGAACGCTTCACGTCGCAGGAATGAGTGTTTAGCGGGGAGGCTATGCTAGCATATCGACCCCGCAGGACAGTGCCCAAGGCCAGATCCGCGGAGACGACTTTCTTGTCGTCCGGGTCAGCGTCTGTTGACCATTTCCTGCCATTTTTCTCCGGGATACAGGTTTACGCAGATGAGCAAGACTTCTCTCGATAAGAGCAAGATCAAGTTCCTTCTTCTCGAAGGCGTCCACCAATCGGCTGTCGACGTCCTCAAGGCGGCGGGCTACACCAGCATCGAATACCTGACAGGTTCCTTGCCGGAAGCCCAGCTCAAGGAAAAGATCGCTGACGCTCACTTCATCGGCATTCGTTCGCGCACCCAACTGACCGAAGAGATCTTCGATCACGCGAAGAAGCTGGTTGCGGTCGGCTGTTTCTGCATCGGCACCAACCAGGTTGACCTGAGTGCTGCCCGTGAGCGCGGTATTGCCGTGTTCAACGCGCCGTACTCCAACACCCGCTCCGTTGCCGAGCTGGTGCTGGCCGAAGCGATCCTGCTGCTGCGCGGCATCCCGGAGAAAAACGCTTCCTGCCACCGTGGCGGCTGGATCAAGTCCGCAGCCAACTCCTTCGAGATCCGTGGCAAGAAACTCGGCATCGTCGGCTACGGCTCGATCGGTACGCAGCTGTCGGTTCTGGCTGAAGGCCTGGGCATGCAGGTGTACTTCTACGACACCGTAACCAAACTGCCGCTGGGCAACGCGACTCAGATCGGTAGCCTGACCGAGCTGCTGGGCATGTCCGACATCGTCACCCTGCACGTTCCGGAAACCGCTGCGACCCAGTGGATGATCGGCGAGAAGGAAATCCGCGCCATCAAAAAGGGCGGCATCCTGATCAACGCGGCGCGCGGCACCGTGGTCGAGCTGGACGCCCTGGCGGACGCGATCAAGGACAAGCACCTGATCGGCGCGGCCATCGATGTATTCCCGGTGGAGCCACGCTCCAACGACGAAGAGTTCGAAAGCCCGCTGCGTGGCCTCGACAACGTGATCCTGACTCCGCACATCGGTGGTTCGACCGCCGAAGCGCAAGCCAACATCGGTCTGGAAGTGGCAGAAAAACTGGTCAAGTACAGCGACAACGGTACGTCCGTTTCGTCGGTGAACTTCCCGGAAGTGGCCCTGCCGGCTCACCCTGGCAAGCACCGTCTGCTGCACATCCACGAGAACATCCCGGGTGTGATGAGCGAGATCAACAAGGTCTTCGCCGAAAACGGCATCAACATCTCCGGTCAGTTCCTGCAGACCAACGAGAAGGTTGGCTACGTGGTGATCGACGTCGACGCCGAGTACTCGGAGCTGGCGCAAGAGAAGCTGCAGCACGTCAACGGCACTATCCGTAGCCGGGTTCTTTTCTAAGAACAGCTACAAGCCGCGAGCTACAAGCGGCAAGTGATGTTCGCTTGTGCTTTTGCTTGAAGCTCGTAGCTTGCAACTCGCCGCTGATAAAAAAGGGAGCCCCGAAAGGGCTCCCTTTTTTATTCCACGTTGATGGTGATTTTCTTCGAGACGATTGGCGGGTCGAATGCCATGTGACCGCTGTCGCCAAGTTCCAGCTGCAAGGTGTGCTTGCCCGGGGCGAGCTTGATCTCAGCCTGGGTCTGCGCCTTGCCGAAGTGCATATGGTTGGCATCGGTAGGGACGACCGAACCGGCAGGAACAATTTCCTTGGCGTCGATCAGCAGGTGATGGTGACCGGTGTTCTTGGTGACGTCACCGGCCGGCGCCAGTGCGACGTCCTTGGTACCGAACTTGACGGTGAAGGTCTGCGAAACCGTGGCCCCGTCTGCGGGAGAAACGATGAACACTTCGGCGCCTTTGGGGGCCGGTGTCGCCGCACTGGCCAGCACCGAAACGCCCATCAGCACACCCGCGAACGCTGCACGTGACATAAAGCTTTTCATTTTCTTCTCCAGTTTTTCCGTAAAATCCGCACGGTCATGACAACTTCATGACCATTCGTTGTCGAAGGCACTCGACAACCATAGCAAAGCGAGCCTGACTCAGAGCGTCGCGATAATGATTTCAAAGGAGTGACCATGCGTTTTCTGCCTGGCCTGATCTGCCTGCTACCCCTTTTGAGCCCTTTGGCTCATGCCGAACTGATTGATGACGTCAACGACCGTGGCGAGCTGCGCATTGCCCTTGAGGCTAATACACCGCCCTTCAATTTCAAGGAAGGCGACACACTCACGGGGTTCGAGGTCGAGCTTGGGCAACTGCTCGCCCGGGAGCTGGATGTACGCGCCGATTTCATCGTCACCGACGAGGCCGACCTGCTCCAGGGCGTTGAAAGCGGCAAATACGACGTTGCGCTTAACCACATAGCACTGACACCCGAACTCAAGGATCGTTTCGACTTCAGCGAGCCTTACGGCAAGGTCGATGGGCAGTTGCTGGCGAAGAAAGACGAGACGCCACGGCCGATGGTGCTGGTGCAGGCATTGACTGAAGAGAAGCCGAAAGCGGCGGAGCCAGTGGATTTGGCGATTCCGTTTCAGAAGGGTAATCCGGCGTTTCAGGCCAGTCTTGCGAGCGCGATGGAGCGGATCAAGGCGGATGGGCGTTTGGCAGCGCTGACCGAGAAGTGGTTGAAGCCTTAAAAGCCCCTCACCCTAGCCCTCTCCCCGAGGGAGAGGGGACTGATTGGGGGATGCTGAAGGAATACGCCGACCTGAAATGGGTATACCGAATCCGAAATCGACTGAAAATGGCTTTGTCGAATCCATAGTCGATCGTTCATGGCTTTGTCGACGTAATCGATCAGTCATGGCTGTCTCGAATCCATAGTCAACAAGGTCTTTCAGGTCGATGAATAGCGCCAGACACTTCGGTCGGCCCCCTCTCCCTCCGGGAGAGGGCTGGGGTGAGGGTAACGATTCAGGATCAGTCCAAAGCAGCCAGTGCCAGCGCGGCCTGCGGCAATTCCAGTTCACTGAAAACCTGCACACCATGGCGCTTGAGCAACGCGGCCGTCACCCCTTCGCCATTGACTTTGACGCCACTGAACGTCCCGTCATACGTCAGCAGATTCCCACAAGATGGACTGTTGGCCTTCAGCACCGCCACGCGAATCCCGTGCTTCTGCACCAACTCCAGCGCCTGCCGCGCACCCTCCAGAAACTGCGCGCTGACATCCTCATCCTCAGTGGTGATCACCGCCGCAACACCATCCAGCACTTCACCACCCTGCCCGCCCGGAATCTCCGCTGCTGCCCGTGGCGTCGGCAAACCGCCTGCAACCTCCGGACACAACGGCACCACCCGCCCTTCGGCAATCCACTGCTCCAGCAGATCAAACGGCCCGCTCGCACCGCCGTCATAACGTACGCGATGCCCCAGCAGGCAGCGACTGACCAGAATCCTGTCCATCTCAGAACGGCTCGTTGCCACGGCGACGGAACCAACCGGTCAGCGACAAGCGCTCGCGGTGCGCCGGCAGCACTTCATGAGGCACTTCGCCGGAGAGAAACACCACCAGACACCCGCCAGTAGGCTGCACGTCGTGCACGCGCTCATCGTTCAGATACATGCGTAACTGACCACCGTCCTCCGGCAGCCACGCGTCATTGAGATAGACCACCACCGACACCATGCGCTTGTCATCATCGCGAAAGCGGTCGACATGTCGGCGATAAAACGCACCCGGCGGATACAGCGCGAAGTGACATTCGAAATCCTCAAGACCGAGAAACAAGCCACGGTTGAGCGCCTCGCGCAGGCTCTCCATCAGGTTTAGATAACGGTCGCTGGCCTCAGCCTGACCGGGATCGATCCACTGGATGTGGTCGCCACGAATCCCCTCGCGTATCTCTGAAAACGGCCCACGGCCCACCGCCGCCGGCGCCAGTTCACCTTCGGCCTCACGTTTACGGCACTCGGCCGCCAGCTCGCGGGTCAAACCGGCGGGCAGGAATATGTTCTGCTGCGACCAGCCGTGTTCGGCCAGGTCATCGACAATGCGTAACAGCAGTGGGTGTTCAGAGGATATTTGCATGGCGCGCATAGTATGTCGGCGGCAAGAAATCCGACAGAGCCACGCGGCGGCTTGCTACGAATTCTCGACAAGTACCGGCACCGCACGGAGAATAGTCGGCTGCTGACAGGAGTCCCTATGCGCCGTTTGCTTTTTTCACTGTTGATGTTCTGCGTGTTGCCCGCCTGGGCGGACGGCCACGATCAGTTGTACAAGGTCGCCGGCTGGCCAGATCAACGTGCGCATTTCAACGATGCCCTGACGGCCGCACAGCAGCGCTATCAGAACAGCCTGCCGCCCGCCGTATTTCAGGCGCTGGTGAACAACAGCAATCAGCGCTTTGCCCCGCAGGCTGTTGATCAACGTGCCGAAGCGCAACTGCGGCAGAAGCTCGCTGATCCAAAACCGGCGCTGACCTTCTTTCAATCGCCGCTGGGCAAGAAAATCGTCGCCGCCGAATTGCTCGCGACGCGCCGCGATCAATTGGCGAAAAATGCCAAGGGTTTGCCAAAGATGCAGGCCAGCGACAGCCGTCTGCTGATCATTGGCCACCTCGCTCAGGCGCTGCCAGCGCGTGAAGCTGGCGCCGAAGTGAGTCTGGCGATTGCCGGCGTGGCGGCGGACAGCCTGAGTTCGATGATTCCGGGGCTGCTCGGTGGCGGTCAGGCGCAAGGCATGCTCAATGGTCAGCGCCAGCGTTTGATGGATCAGATTGGTGCGGACATGAACAACACGCTGCTCTATGTCTATCGCGATCTGTCGGATGAAGAGCTGGAAGAGTTCGCGACGTTTGCCGAGTCGGCTGAGGGTAAGGCGTATTACCAGGCGGCGTTGGCGGCAATTCGCGCAGGGTTGGCTGTCGGGCAATGATCTTTAGCGCCTGACCGGCCGCCTTCGCGAGCAGGCTCGCTCCCACAATGGATCTTCAGCGAACACAAAATTGTGAACATCCAAAATCCCCTGTGGGAGCGAGCCTGCTCGCGAAGAGGCCCTCAAAGACGCTAAAGATTCCGGCCCCTGATCCGCTTGCTCAAGAATTCGAAATACTCCTCACGCATCTCCACCGTCTCATTCGCCAGATGATGCCGCGCCTCGGCCAGCAGCAAGATCTGCGGCCGGTCGAACTTCCACTTCATCACCTGCAGATTGTGCTGCCAGTCGACCGTCATGTCCGCCTGCCCCTGAATGATCAATGGCCGCCGCGGACTTTTTTTCGCGTGCTCGACGCGAATGATCCAACGCGACAACGCCCCCACCCATTTCGTCGGCAAGCGCCGTGGCTGCAACGGATCTGCCTGCAGAAACGGCAGGAAATCCGGATCATTGGAGTTCTCGCTGAAGCGTCGAGCGACACCCCGAACGAAAGGCCTGAGCAGGTAATAACTCAACTGCGACCAGCCCCATGCCCGCGGCCGCACCAGCGGCGCCATCAAAATCACCTGGCCTTGCGCCGGGCTGTTTTCGCCGTGATTGAGCAGATGATCGACCACAATCGCCCCGCCGGTGCTCTGCCCGCACAAATGCCACGGCTGCGGCAACGCGATCGACTGCGCCTCGGCGAACAACGCTTGCAGGACATCCTGGTACTCGGAGAAATCGCGAATGCTCGCGCGCGGCCCGCTTGACAAGCCATGGCCCGGCAAGTCGCAGGCGATCACCGCAAAATCCTGATCCAGCGCCCACTTGATCACATGCCGATACAGCCCGGTGTGATCGTAGTAGCCGTGCAGCAGAAACAGCGTCGCCTTGACCTTCTCCGGCCACCAGCAATGGCTGACCACTTCATAGCCATCGACCTCGAAACGGCCCATGCCACGCCAGACATCCCGCTCGGGAAAGTCGGTTTGGTAGAAACGCTGATAGGCCTTGGCCTCGTCCGACAATGGCTGCCACTCGGCCAAAGGCTTGAGGCTGGCGCGAATCTGATCGGGGTCGAAAGTGGCAGGCATGCGGGAATTCCAAAGCGGTAAACAGACTTTATCGGCCTGCGATATTCATCTGTCGGAGCAAGCATGGCAAGCTAGCCCACCTCTTCTGGAACGAAAACCATGCGTTCGCCCTACCGCACCGCACTGTTTGCCAGCCTGCTCGCGCTGATCTGCGCCGGGGTGCTGTGGGCGGCGTACGACTGGTTTCAGGGGCGTTATCTGCGTGCTTTCAGCGAACACACGGCGGTGTTTTCCGGTGATCCGCTGCGTCTGCCGGACAATCTCGCCGGCCCCGGCAAGATCCGCCTGGTGCATTTCTGGGACCCGGCCTGCCCGTGCAATGTCGGCAATCAACAGCACCTGACCGAGATGGTCGAACAGTTCGGCGCCAAAGGCGTGGAGTTCTTCGCCGTGCAAAAGGCTGGCAGCCACGGTCAACTGCCCGCGACCCTCAGCAGCCTGAAAACCATCACGATATTGCCCGGTTCCGAACAGGTGCCCGCCAGCCCGGCCGTGGCGATCTGGGACCGTAGCGGCAAACTGGCGTATTTCGGACCGTACAGCGAAGGCCTGACCTGCAACTCCAGCAACAGTTTTATCGAACCGATTTTGAATGCCCTGACAGAAGATCGCCCGGTCAATGCCACGCACACGCTGGCGGTCGGTTGTTACTGCCCGTGGTCTGTGGAGAAGCAGTAAGGCATTCCGGACTTTTCAAGGACAGCGCTGCACGGCACAGAAGGTCTGTGCTAATTGTTTGCAGCCCGACGGGCGGCAATCCCGTATGCACAAGGAGTCACCATGAAGCGCGTGTTCACCGTACTTGGCTTGCTCATCGTTGTTCTGCTCGCCGGCGTCGGCTGGTATGTCTACAGCAAACAACCGACGCGCCAGGGCCAGGTCGAACTGCGCAACCTGCAAGGCTCAGTCACCGTGCGCTACGACGAACGCGGTGTACCGCACATTCGCGCCGAGAACGAAACCGACCTCTACCGTGCCCTTGGCTATGTGCATGCCCAGGATCGCCTGTTCCAGATGGAAGCCATGCGTCGCCTCGCCCGTGGCGAACTGGCCGAAGTGCTCGGGCCGAAACTGCTCGACACCGACAAACTGTTTCGCAGCCTGCGCATCCGTGAGCGCGCCGCCAGTTACGTCGCCAGTCTCGATAAACAGTCGCCGGCGTGGAAAGGCCTGCAAGCCTACCTGGATGGCATCAACCAATATCAGGACAGCCACGCTGCACCGATCGAGTTTGACGTGCTGGGCATCCCCAAACGGCCGTTCACAGCAGAAGACAGCATCAGCGTCGCCGGCTACATGGCCTATAGCTTTGCGGCGGCGTTTCGCACCGAACCGCTGCTGACCTACGTGCGCGATCAGCTCGGCGCCGATTATCTCAAGGTTTTCGACCTCGACTGGCAGCCCAAAGGGGTGCTGGTCAACGGTCACGCCAAGCAAGCGCCGGCACTTGCCGCTGGCGACTGGAAAGACCTCAACGCCCTCGCCCGCCTCAGCGAACAGGCGCTGATCGATAATGGCCTGCCGCAGTTCGAAGGCAGCAACGCCTGGGTGATTGCCGGCAGTCGCAGCCAGAGCGGCAAGCCGCTGCTGGCGGGTGATCCGCACATTCGTTTCTCGGTACCGTCGGTGTGGTACGAAGCGCAATTGTCGGCGCCGGGCTTCGAGTTGTACGGCCATCATCAGGCGCTAGTGCCTTTCGCCTTCCTCGGCCACAACCTCGATTTCGGCTGGAGCCTGACCATGTTCCAGAACGACGATCTGGACCTGATCGCCGAGAAGGTCAACCCGGATAACCCCAATCAGGTCTGGTATCGCGGCCAGTGGACCGACATGGTTGTCACCCAACAGCAGATCAACGTGAAGGGCCAGTCGCCCGTCACCCTGACCCTGCGCCAATCGCCCCACGGCCCGATCGTCAACGATGCGCTCGGCACTGCTGCCGGCAAGACGCCGATCGCCATGTGGTGGGCGTTCCTTGAAACGCCGAACCCGATCCTCGAAGGCTTTTACCAGCTCAACCGCGCCGACACGTTGGCCAAGGCCCGCGCCGCTGCCGCGAAAGTGCAGGCGCCGGGGCTGAACCTGGTTTACGCCAACGCCAAGGGTGATATCGCCTGGTGGGCCTCGGCATTGCTGCCCAAGCGCCCGGCCGGGGTGCGGCCGGAATTCATTCTCGACGGCAGCAGCAATCAGGCCGACAAGGAGGGTTTCTACCCGTTCAGCGCCAACCCGCAGGAAGAGAACCCGGCGCGCGGCTACATTGTCTCGGCCAACTTCCAGCCGCTGTCGCCGACCGGCATGGAGATTCCCGGTTACTACAACCTTGCCGACCGTGGGCAGCAGCTCAATCGCCAGCTCAGCGACAAGAGCGTGAAGTGGACCAACGAGGCCAATCAGAAACTGCAATTGGGCACAGCGACCGGTTATGGCCCGCGCTTGCTCGCGCCGTTGCTGCCGGTGCTGCGTGAGGTAGTGAGCGATCCGGCACAGCTAAAACTGGTCGAGCAACTGGCGCAATGGCCGGGCGACTATCCGCTGGATTCAGTCAGTGCAACGGTGTTCAACCAGTTCTTGTATGACTTGGCCGATGCGGCGATGCGTGATGAGTTGGGCAATGATTTCTTCGAGACATTGCTGTCGACGCGAGTGATCGATGCGGCGTTGCCGAAACTGGCGGCGAATGCCGATTCGCCGTGGTGGGACAACCGCAGCACGCCGAACAAGGAGACCCGCGCCGATGTCGTGCGCGCGGCGTGGCAGGCGAGCATGCAGCACTTGAAGCTGACCCTGGGCGATAACTCTGCCGAGTGGAAATGGGGCGCGGCGCACACGCTGACTCACGGCCATCCGTTGGGACAGCAGAAGCCGCTGGAGCGGATTTTCAATGTCGGGCCGTTTGCGGCGCCGGGCAGTCATGAAGTGCCGAACAATCTGTCGGCGAAGATCGGCCCGGCGCCGTGGCCGGTGACTTACGGGCCGTCGACGCGGCGCCTGGTGGATTTTGCTGATCCGGCGCATGGCTTGACGATCAACCCGGTCGGGCAGAGTGGTGTGCCGTTTGACAGTCACTATGACGATCAGGCTGAGGCGTATGTCGACGGGATGTATGTGCAGGCGCATTTCAACGACGAAGAGGTGACGGCGAATACGCGCAGTACGTTGAAGCTGTTGCCGGCGCGGACAGCGCCTTAAAAGCCCCTCACCCTAGCCCTCTCCCTAGCCCTCTCCCGGGGGGAGAGGGGACTGACCGAGGTGTCTTTCGCTATGCACCGACCAGAGAGATCGAGTCGATTATGGATTCGGTACAGCAACATCACGTCGGCGTATCTCGCTAATATCCCCCAATCGGCCCCCTCTCCCTCTGGGAGAGGGCTGGGGTGAGGGTTAAAGCAACACCGCAAAATTCAGCCGAAACTGCTGCGGTGTCACCCCCAACCGCCGGTTAAACACCCCGCGCATATGTTGCGCGTCACGAAACCCGCACTGATACGCCACCGTCTTCAACGGCGCCGCCGTGCTTTCCAGCATCACCCGCGCCGCATCCACCCGCGCCCGCTCGACAAACTCCGCCGGGGTGACTTTGGCTTCCCGGGCGAACACCAGCGAGAAATTGCGCGCACTCATGTTCGCCGCATTGGCCAGATCGGCAATCGTCAGATCACCAGTCAGATTGGCCAGCACATACAACTGCACCATCGCCACCGCCGACGTAGGTTCCGCATGCGGCGTGAGGAACGGACTGAACTGTGACTGCCCACCGGAACGCTGGGTGAACACCACCAAGCGTTTAGCCACGCTCAGCGCCACTTCTGCACCGTGATCACGCGCCAGCAGGTACAGCGACAGATCAATCCCCGCCGTCACCCCAGCCGAGGTGTAGAGCGTGCCGTCCTCGACGTACAGACGATCCGCCTCGACCTGTGTGGTCGGGCACAACCGGGCCAACGCCTCGGCATCGTTCCAGTGCGTGGTGACGGTGCGCCCTTCCAGCATTCCGGCGCGCGCCAGCATGAACGCGCCATTGCAGATCGAACCGAAGCGCTGCGCCCGAGCACACGCCTCGCGCAGCCACTCGTCGAACGTCGCGCCAAAATCCATGAACGGCAGTTGCGGCCCACCGGCGACCAGCAGCAGGTCGTAGGCATCCAGCGCTTCGCTGAAATACCGATGGGCATTCAGGTTCAAACCATTGGAACAGGCCATCGGGCCGTGTTCGACGCCGATCACTTCGAGCCGATAGTGATCCTCGGGCAGCAGGAAGCGATTGGCCTCGGCGAACACATCCATCGGGCCGCTGACGTCCAGCGATTGCACGCCGGGAAACACGACGATGGCGACGGTTTTGTTCATGGCTGTGGATTCCCCCTTTAAGAGCAAAAGATCGCAGCCTGCGACAGCTCCTACAGGGGAATGCGGGCTTCTGTAGGAGCTGCCGCAGGCTGCGATCTTTTTAGCTTGGCACGATTTGCGCGTCGAATGGCAAGGATCGCAGCCATGGATCGATTGTTCGCTTTCAGCGCCGGGAACAGACTTTCCTCATCAGCGCCACAACGGCGTTTCAGTGAGGAAACCTGCCATGAGCACGACCATTGCCGGCATCAAAATTCCCGACAGCACCCTCGCCCGGGCCACCACCGAGTACATCCGCGACATCGAATCCGATCTGCTCTACCACCACTCGCGCCGGGTCTTTTTGTTCGGCGCCTTGAGCGGTGAGCGTCAGCAACTGGCCTACGATCCGGAGTTGCTCTACGTCGGCGCGATGTTCCATGACCTCGGCCTGGTCGAAGGTCATCGCAGCGCAGATGAACGTTTCGAAGTGGATGGCGCGAATGCGGCGGCAGCGTTTCTCAAACCGTACGGGTTGAGCGATGACGATATCGAACAGGTGTGGCTGTCGATTGCCTTGCACACCACACCGGGCGTGCCCAAGCATCTGCGCCCAACGGTGGCGCTGGTAACGGCTGGTGTGGAAATGGATGTGCTGGGCATGGATTACGCGACGTTCAGCACGGTGCAGCGCGAGGCAGTGGTGCATGCGCACCCGCGTGGAGAGGGTTTCAAGGAATGCATCATCTGCGCGTTCGCCGATGGCTTGCGCCATCGTCCGCAGACCACGTTTGGCAATGTGAAGACCGATGTGCTGAAGGATCAGCAGCCGGGGTTCAAGCCGATGAACTTTGTCGAAGTCATCCGCAACTCTCCCTGGACTGCATAAAACCCATGTAGGAGTGAGCCTGCTCGCGATGGCGTCCTGTCAGTTGGAAATTTCCTGACTGACACTCCGCTATCGCGAGCAGGCTCACTCCTACAGTTTGAATTGGGTTGGCCTCGAGAATGAGGCCAACCCATTAGCGCTTACGCGGCTTCCGGGCTTGGCGCCCGACGCACGTCCGGCTGCTTCCACGAATCGGCTGCGCTTTCTTCGATGGCTTGCTGGATGGCTTTCTTGCGCGCTTCTTCGGCACGGCGGCTGAAGAACCAGACCATGAAGGTCACGATCGACACGGCCAGCAGAATCAGGCTCGCCACGGCGTTGATCTCAGGCTTCACACCCAGACGCACTGCCGAGAACACTTCCATCGGCAAGGTCGTCGAACCAGGACCCGAGACGAAGCTCGCCAGTACCAGGTCATCCAGCGACAGCGCGAACGACATCATGCCGCCCGCCGCCAGCGATGGCGCGATCATCGGAATGGTGATCAGGAAGAACACCTTCCACGGCCGAGCACCGAGGTCCATCGCCGCTTCTTCGATCGACAGGTCCAGCTCACGCAGGCGCGCCGACACCACCACCGCCACATACGCCGCACAGAACGTGGTGTGGGCGATCCAGATGGTGACGATGCCACGCTCCTGCGGCCAGCCGATCATCTGCGCCATGGCCACGAACAGCAGCAACAGCGACAGACCGGTGATCACTTCCGGCATCACCAACGGCGCCGTCACCAGACCGCCGAACAGCGTACGGCCCTTGAAGCGGGTGATGCGCGTCAGCACGAACGCCGCCAGCGTCCCCAGCGCCACCGCGGCAACTGCGGTGTAGCAGGCGATTTCCAGCGAGCGCAGCACCGAGCCCATCAGTTGGGTGTTGTCGAGCAGGCCGACGTACCACTTGATCGACCAGCCGCCCCACACCGTCACCAGTTTCGAGGCGTTGAACGAGTAGATCACCAGGATCAGCATCGGCAGGTAGATGAACAACAGACCGATGACCAGCATCAGGCTGGAGAAACGGATGCGCTTCATTCTTTGCCCTCCATTTCTTTGGCCTGACTGCGGTTGAACAGAATGATCGGCACAATCAGGATCGCCAGCATCACCACTGCCAGCGCGGATGCCACCGGCCAGTCACGGTTGTTGAAGAACTCTTGCCAGAGCACTTTACCGATCATCAGGGTTTCCGGACCGCCAAGCAGTTCCGGGATCACGAACTCGCCGACCACCGGGATGAATACCAGCATGCAGCCGGCAATGATGCCGTTCTTGGACAGCGGAATGGTGATTTTCCAGAAGCTGTTGAAGGTGCTCGAACCGAGGTCGGATGCCGCTTCCAGCAGACTGTGATCGTGCTTCACCAGGTTGGCGTACAACGGCAGGATCATGAACGGCAGATACGAGTAAACGACGCCGATGTACACCGCCAGGTTGGTGTTGAGGATCTGCAAAGGCTCGTCGATAAAGCCCATGCTCATCAGGAACCCGTTGAGCAAACCGTTGTTGCTGAGAATGCCCATCCACGCGTAAACGCGGATCAGGATCGCCGTCCACGTCGGCATCATGATCAGCAGCACCAGCACCGTTTGCAGCTCTTTACGGGCGGTGGCGATGGCGTAGGCCATCGGGTAGCCGATCACCAGACAGAGGATGGTGCTGATCAGCGCCATCTTCAGCGAGCCGAGGTAAGCGGCGATGTACAACTCGTCGCCCGCCAGCATCGCGTAGTTGCCCAAGTTCAGCAGCAGTTGCAGCTTCTGCTCGGCGTACGTGTAGATCTCGGTATACGGCGGGATCGCCACGTCGGCTTCGGCGAAGCTGATCTTCAGGACGATGAAGAACGGCAACATGAAAAACAGAAACAGCCAGATGAACGGGACCCCGATGACCAACTGCCGGCCATTGGGGATTATTCGGTTGATGCGGCGTTTGAATTTGCGCATGTTCATGAGCGGAGTACCACGCCGCTGTCATCTTCCCACCACACGTAAACCTGATCGCCCCAGGTCGGACGCGCGCCGCGACGTTCGGCGTTGGCCACGAACGACTGCACCAGTTTGCCGCTCGGCAACTCAACGTAGAACACCGAGTGCCCGCCGAGGTAGGCGATGTCGTGGACCTTGCCGCTCGACCAGTTGTATTCGCAGGTCGGTTGGTCGGCGGTGACCAGCAGCTTCTCCGGACGAATCGCGTACGTGACCGATTTGTCCTGTACCGAAGTGCTGATGCCGTGGCCGACATAGATCTGCCGGTCGAGGTCCTTGCAGGTGATGGTCGCGTGGCCTTCAGCGTCATCGATCACTTCGCCTTCGAAGATGTTGACGTTGCCGATGAATTCGCAGACCAGACGGCTGGTCGGGGTTTCGTAGATGTCGATCGGGCTGCCGATCTGGGCGATCCAGCCCAGGTGCATGATCGCGATGCGCTCGGCCATGGTCATGGCCTCTTCCTGGTCGTGGGTCACCATTACGCAGGTCACGCCGACGCGCTCGATGATTTCCACCAGTTCCAGCTGCATCTGCGAACGCAGTTTCTTGTCCAGTGCGCCCATCGGCTCATCGAGCAGCAGCAGCTTCGGCCGCTTGGCCAGCGAACGAGCCAGCGCCACGCGCTGACGCTGACCGCCCGACAGTTGATGCGGCTTGCGTTTGGCGTACTGGCTCATCTGCACCAGCTTGAGCATCTCGGCTACGCGGGCATCGACTTCAGCCGCCGGGATCTTGTCCTGCTTGAGGCCGAAGGCGATGTTCTGCGCCACGGTCATGTGCGGGAACAAGGCGTACGACTGGAACATCATGTTGATCGGACGTTCGTACGGCGGCATGTCGGTGATGTCGACGCCGTCGAGGAAAATGCGCCCCTCCGTGGGCCGTTCGAACCCTGCCAGCATCCGCAGCAGAGTGGATTTGCCCGATCCCGAACCGCCGAGCAGGGCGAAGATTTCGCCTTTCTTGATTTCCAGGGACACATCGTCCACGGCAATCGTCTCGTCGAACTTCTTCGTGACCCGGTCGATTTTGACCAGCACCTGTTTCGGTGTCTGGTCGCCCTCGAGGGCTTTCTTATAGGCGCCGGAGGCAACTGCCATTTACGAAACTCCCAGAAAAAAACAATGCAGTTCGCCCCGCAAGGCGAACCCAGGATAGTGTGTGCCTTACATCCCCGACTTGACCTTGGTCCAGCTGCGGGTCATCAGACGCTGAATGTTCGGTGGCAACTCGATCGACACATAAGCCTTGTCGATAACGGCCTGCGGCGGATACACCGACGCATCGGTACGGATGGATTGTTCCATCAACTTGTCCGCCCCCGGATTGGGGTTGGCGTAACCGACGTAATCACTGACCTGAGCGATCACCTCAGGTTTCAGCAGATAGTTGATGAAGGCATGGGCCTGCTTCACGTTCGACGAATCCTTGGGGATTGCCAGCATGTCGAACCACAATGCGCCACCCTCTTTCGGCACCGTGTAGGCGATGTTCACGCCCTTCTTGGCTTCGGCTGCACGGTTCTTCGCCTGGAAGATATCGCCGGAGAAACCGATGGCCACACAGATGTCGCCGTTGGCCAGATCACCGATGTATTTCGAGGAGTGGAAGTAGGTCACGTAAGGACGCACCGCGAGCAATTTGTCGGTGGCTTTTTCGTAGTCCTTCGGATTGGTGCTGTTGGCATTCAGGCCCAGATAGTTGAGCACGGTCGGCATCATTTCATCCGCCGAATCGAGGAATGCCACGCCGCAGCTTTGCAGCTTCTTGATGTTCTCAGGCTCGAACAAAACGCCCCACGAATCGATCTTGTCGACACCCAGCACGGCCTTCACTTTATCGACGTTGTAACCGATGCCGTTGGTGCCCCACAGGTACGGCACGGCGTACAGGTTGCCCGGATCGTTCTGCTCCAGACGCTTGAGCAGCGCCGGGTCGAGATTGGAATAATTCGGCAGCTGCGAGCGGTCGAGCTTCTGGAACGCGCCCGCCTTGATCTGCTTGCCAAGGAAGTGGTTCGACGGCACGACCACGTCGTAACCGGTACGCCCGGCCAGCAACTTGCCTTCCAGGGTTTCGTTGGAATCGAAGACGTCGTAGACCGGTTTTATCCCGGTGGCTTTCTGGAAATCGGCCAGGGTGGTCTCACCGATGTAATCCGACCAGTTATAAATATGCACCGTACCGGCGGCCTGGGCTCCGACAGCAATCGTCAGGCCGGCAGTGGCCAGCAGGGCTTTGCGCAAAGAAGAAAAAATAGGCAAGTGGAGGTCCTCTAAATTAGTTGGGCCCAAGTTGCCCCGCGCTGCATGACAGCCGTGGCTGCCCGGCAACAAAACCGGCGCGCAACTTACCCTCGAAAAACCGTTCCTGCAAAACTTCCTGTCATTTAATTGATCCGCTGGCCGCCCGCGCGGGGCATGACGGCCAGCGGTTGTTGCGTCAAACCGGCTTATTTACCGGATTTGATCTTGGTCCAGCTGCGAGTGATCAGGCGCAGGGTCGCTGCGTCCAGATCGCTGATCGCGTAGAGCTGCTTCTTCACTTCAGCCGACGGGTAGATGCTCGGATCGCTGGTGATGTCCTTGTCCACCAGTGGCGTGGCAGCCTTGTTGCCGTTCGGGAAACGCACGGCGTTGGTGATGCCGGCCATCACTTGCGGCTCAAGCAGGTAGTTCATGAACTTGTAGGCGGCTTCGACGTTTTCGGCATCCTTGGGAATGGCGACCATGTCGTAGAACGTGCCAGCACCTTCTTTTGGAATGGTGTAGGCCAGCTTGACCTTGTCACCGGCTTCCTGGGCGCGGGTCTTGGATTGTTCCAGGTCACCCGAGTAACCGACGGCGACGCAGATGTTGCCGTTGGCCAGGTCGGAGATGTACTTGGAGGAATGGAAGTAGGCAACCGAAGGACGAATTTTCAGGAACAGGTCTTCGGCGGCTTTCAGGTCAGCCTTGTCCTTGCTGTTGGTCGGCTTGCCCAGATAGTGCAACGCCGCCGGAATCATTTCGGTCGGTGCGTCGAGGAAGCTTACGCCGCAGCTTTTGAGCTTCTCGATGTTTTCAGGCTTGAACACCACGTCCCAGGAATCGATCTTGTCGATGCCCAGCGCCGCCTTGACCTTGGCCGGGTTGTAGCCGATGCCGATCGAGCCCCACATGTACGGGAACGCGTGCTTGTTGCCTTGGTCGCTGGCATCGCCAACAGCCTTGAGCAGGTCTTCGTCGAGGTTCTTCCAGTTTGGCAGCTTGGACTTGTCCAGCTCCTGGTAAACACCGGCCTTGATCTGCTTGGCGAGGAAGTTATTGGAAGGCACCACGATGTCGTAACCGGACTTGCCGGCCAGCAGCTTGGCTTCCAGGGTTTCGTTGCTGTCGAAGACGTCGTAGACGACTTTGATCCCGGTGGCTTTTTCAAAGTTGGCCACGGTGTCCGGGGCGATGTAGTCGGACCAGTTGTAGACGTGCAACACCTTGTCGTCCGCCTGAGCCGCAGTCGCCATGATTCCCATCAGGGACATGGCGAGCAGAGTCTTGCCAGCGAGCTTTTTGCCTAATGCCTTCATGCGTTAATGCTCCAAATTTTTCTTTTTTGAACCACTTTGTTCAGCGGCCGAACCCGGACAACTGGAACCGCGGCTAGTCTGGCAAGATCCGAGGCGGTCTTTCAAGAAAAGACCAGCCTTTCTGACAGCTTTGAGCGCGAGCGCCACGGCTCCCCCGCTCAAAGCCTAGCACTTAGCCCTGCAACGCACTGAGGGTCAGGTCCAGGCATTTACGTGCCTTTGTCACCAGCTCATCGATCTCGGCTTTGCTGATCACCAGCGGCGGCGCGATGATCATGGTGTCGCCCACAGCGCGCATGATCAGGCCGTTGTCGAAGCAGAACTGGCGGCAGATCATGCCGACGCCCTTGCCTTCGTAACGCTTGCGAGTGGCCTTGTCCTGCACCAGCTCGATCGCGCCCAACAGACCGACTCCGCGAACTTCACCCACCAACGGGTGATCGTTCAGTTCCCGCAGACGTTTCTGCAAATACGGTGCCGTTTCGTTGTGCGCGTTCTCGATAATTTTTTCATCGCGCAGGATGCGGATGTTTTCCAGACCCACCGCCGCCGCCACCGGGTGACCGGAGTAGGTGAAGCCGTGGTTGAAATCGCCACCTTCGTTGAGCACCGCCACCACGGTGTCGCGAACAATCAGGCCACCCATCGGGATGTAGCCGGAGGTCAGGCCTTTGGCGATGGTCATCATGTCCGGCTTGAGATCGTAGAAATCACTGCCGAACCACTCACCGGTACGGCCGAAACCGCAGATCACTTCGTCGGCGACGAACAGGATGTCGTACTTGGCGAGGATTTCCTTGATGCGCGGCCAGTAGCTGTCGGGCGGAATGATCACGCCGCCGGCGCCCTGGATCGGCTCGGCAATAAAGGCACCGACGTTGTCGACGCCGACTTCGAGAATCTTCTCTTCCAGCTGATTGGCCGCCCAGATACCGAACTCTTCCGGCGACATGTCGCCGCCTTCGGCGAACCAGTACGGTTGCGCGATGTGGACGATGCCCGGGATCGGCAAGTCGCCTTGTTCGTGCATGTAAGTCATACCACCGAGGCTCGCGCCGGCCACGGTCGAACCGTGATAACCGTTCTTGCGGCTGATGATGACTTTCTTGTTTGGCTGGCCTTTGATCGCCCAGTAGTGGCGGACCATGCGCAGCATGGTGTCGTTGCCTTCGGAGCCGGAACCGGTGAAGAACACGTGGTTCATACCTTCCGGCGCCACGTCGGCAATCGACTTGGCCAGTTCCAGCGCCGGCGGGTGCGCGGTCTGGAAGAACAGGTTGTAGTACGGCAGTTCGCGCATCTGTTTGGCGGCTGCGTCGGCCAGCTCATCGCGACCATAACCGATGGCCACGCACCACAGACCGGCCATGCCGTCGAGAATCTTGTTGCCTTCGCTGTCCCACAGGTAAACGCCCTTGGCGTTGGTGATGATCCGCGGGCCTTTCTCTTTCAGCTGCTTGAAGTCGCTGAACGGGGCCAGGTGGTGATCATTGCTGAGTGCTTGCCACTCGCGGGTTTGCGGGTTGTTGCTGGTCATGCCAATTCTCCTTGTTATCGGTGAAGACGCAGCCGGTGAGGGCCGCGCCCGGCGTATCAGACGGCGAAGAGCAGGTACTCACGCTCCCAGGAACTGATCACGCGCTTGAAGTTTTCATGCTCGGCCCGTTTTACCGCGACGTAGCCAGTGATGAAGGTTTTGCCCAGGTACTTCTCGATGGTCGCGCTGTTTTCCATACGTTCCAGCGCGTCTTCGATGGTCAGCGGCAGGCGCAGGTTGCGGCGCTCATAACCACGGCCCACCACCGGCGCGCTCGGGTTGAGGCCTTCGACCATGCCGATGTAACCGCAGAGCAGGCTCGCGGCGATCGCCAGATACGGGTTGGCGTCGGCGCCCGGCAGGCGGTTCTCGACGCGACGGTTCTGCGGGCCGGCATCCGGTACGCGCAGGCCGACGGTGCGGTTTTCTTCGCCCCACTCGACGTTGACCGGTGCCGAGGTGTCCGGCAGGAAGCGGCGGAACGAGTTGACGTTCGGCGCGAACAACGGCAACAGCTCAGGAATCAGCTTCTGCAAACCACCGATGTGGTGCAGGAACAACTGGCTCATGGTCCCGTCTTCATTAGAGAAGACGTTTTTGCCGGTCTCGATGTCGATGATGCTCTGGTGCAAGTGCATCGCACTGCCCGGCTCACCGGTCATCGGCTTGGCCATAAAGGTCGCGGCCACGTCGTGCTTGAGTGCGGCTTCGCGCATGGTGCGCTTGAACACCAGAATCTGGTCGGCCAGCGACAGTGCGTCGCCGTGACGGAAGTTGATTTCCATCTGCGCCGTGCCGTCTTCGTGGATCAGCGTGTCGAGGTCCAGTTCCTGCAGTTCGCACCAGTCGTAGACGTCTTCGAACAGCGGGTCGAATTCGTTCGCCGCTTCAA
Source organism: Pseudomonas sp. RU47 (assembly GCF_004011755.1). Taxonomy (GTDB): domain Bacteria; phylum Pseudomonadota; class Gammaproteobacteria; order Pseudomonadales; family Pseudomonadaceae; genus Aquipseudomonas. Next base: position 6,333,958 of record NZ_CP022411.1, read on the forward strand.
TGGAGAACGACTGACGACCGATTTCCGGACGGCCCGAGCGACCAATCGGCGGCTGCAACGGATAGTCCGGGTCGTCGCTGCGCTTGGTCAGGTAGAACTCCATTTCCGGCGCCACGATCGGCTGCCAGCCTTTGTCGGCATAGAGTTTGAGGACCTTTTTGAGGACGTTGCGCGGCGACAGCTCGATCGGGTTGCCTTGCTTGTCGTAGGTGTCGTGGATCACCTGCGCGGTCGGCTCGATGGCCCACGGCACCATGTACACGGCGTTCTGGTCGGGGCGGCAGATCATGTCGATGTCGGCCGGGTCGAGCAGTTCGTAATAGATGTCGTCTTCGACGTAGTCGCCGGTCACGGTCTGCAACAGCACGCTTTCTGGCAGACGCATGCCTTTTTCGGCAATGAACTTGTTGGTCGGCGAAATCTTGCCCCGGGTGATACCGGTCAAGTCGGCGATCATGCATTCGACTTCTGTGATCTTGTGGTCTTTCAACCAATCGGTGAGCTGGTCGAGGTTGGTACTCATAAATGCCTCTGGGCTGAGTCTCCTGACATGATGTCAGGCAAAGTTTGACGCTATGGGCGTCGCGTTAAAGGGGGCTTGCTCGCGCAGTGCCGGCTTACGCCTGGCACCGCGCATAGACAATGAAAGAAGAGCTTACCTGCCCTTTACGCTGGCGTTGCATTTCCTGTGCACACTCAAGGTGTGCAGAATCATGAGCACGGCTGGGGTAGCGGCACAGGCTTTGGAAATGAAAGCGATCTATAGTGGAAGGAGACGCCATAAACAGGATGCTTTCCCGTACGTCCAGAATATCGGACGCTGGCGCTTGAACGGCCATGGACGGGAACATCGTCGGCAACTTGTCAGCCATGCTGGCTGCGCTACGGACGGATTGGTCGCCACTGATGTGATGAGCATGCAGACCGTACTGTTGCGAGCAGTCGGTGATGCCGATTAACGGCAGGCGAGACATGAAGCACCCCGGTATTATTGCTGTTATGGGTTTGATCGGAGCTTAGCCTTGTTCATTTTTTTACACAACACCCCCGTAAAAAATACAACACGGCCTGCTCAAGCCCGCGGGTGCCCAGCGTCACAAGGACTAAAAACCGCCCCAAAGTGCCCCATAAATGCCCTTGCAGCGCTTTTTTAGGGCAAAAAAGGCCTCGCTTGACTTCGGCAGGCCGTTCGGGTTGACTGAAACCAGAAAAGATCAATGATTGATATTTTTAACAACAAAGGTGTTGCATCATGTCGGTACCCCCGCGTGCCGTTCAGCTTAACGAAGCGAACGCGTTCCTTAAGGAACATCCTGAGGTTCTGTACGTTGACCTTCTGATTGCGGATATGAATGGTGTGGTGCGCGGCAAGCGCATTGAACGCACCAGCCTCCACAAGGTTTACGAGAAAGGCATCAACCTGCCGGCCTCTCTATTTGCTCTGGATATCAATGGTTCGACGGTGGAAAGCACCGGCCTGGGCCTGGACATCGGCGACGCCGATCGTATCTGCTATCCAATCCCCGATACGCTGTGCAACGAGCCATGGCAGAAGCGCCCGACCGCGCAACTGTTGATGACCATGCACGAACTCGAGGGTGACCCATTCTTCGCCGATCCGCGCGAAGTGCTCCGTCAAGTTGTTGCAAAGTTTGACGAGCTGGGCCTGACCATCTGCGCCGCATTCGAACTCGAGTTCTACCTGATCGACCAGGAAAACGTGAACGGCCGTCCACAGCCGCCACGCTCGCCGATCTCCGGCAAACGTCCGCACTCGACGCAGGTCTACCTGATCGACGACCTCGACGAATACGTCGACTGCCTCCAGGACATTCTGGAAGGTGCCAAAGAGCAAGGCATCCCGGCCGACGCCATCGTCAAGGAAAGTGCCCCGGCGCAGTTCGAAGTGAACCTGCACCACGTCGCTGACCCGATCAAGGCATGCGATTACGCGGTACTGCTCAAGCGTCTGATCAAGAACATCGCCTACGACCATGAAATGGACACCACCTTCATGGCCAAGCCGTACCCGGGCCAGGCAGGTAATGGTCTGCACGTACACATTTCGATTCTGGATAAAGAAGGCAAAAACATTTTTGCCAGCGAGGATCCCGAGCAGAACGCCGCGCTGCGTCACGCGATCGGCGGTGTGCTCGAGACCCTGCCCGCGCAGATGGCTTTCCTCTGCCCGAACGTCAACTCCTACCGTCGTTTCGGCGCACAGTTCTACGTGCCGAACTCGCCGTGCTGGGGCCTGGACAACCGCACCGTGGCGATTCGCGTACCGACCGGCTCGTCCGATGCCGTGCGTATCGAACATCGCGTGGCCGGTGCCGACGCCAACCCGTACCTGCTGATGGCTTCGGTACTGGCCGGCGTGCACCACGGTCTGACCAACAAGATCGAGCCGGGCGCGCCAGTCGAAGGCAACAGCTACGAGCAGAACGAGCAAAGCCTGCCGAACAACTTGCGCGATGCCCTGCGTGAGCTGGACGACAGCGAGGTGATGGCCAAGTACATCGATCCGAAGTACATCGATATCTTCGTCGCCTGCAAGGAAAGCGAGCTGGAGGAGTTCGAACACTCCATCTCCGACCTTGAGTACAACTGGTATCTGCATACCGTTTAAGCGGTTGTAGCTTCAGGAAAAACGCCGTTGGCTGATTCAGCCAACGGCGTTTTTTTATGGCCGCCTGCGGCGGTTCGCGAGCAGGCTCGCTCCTACAGGGGGCTGTGTGTACAAATGCTCAAGTTCACTGGAGATCAAATGTGGGAGCGAGCCTGCTCGCGAAGCGGCCGACAAGACAACACACAAGCCGGCTCGTACAATGCCCGCTGCCCCGCAGGAGACTTCCATGACGCGACCCGCCCCCGTCCGCAAACCCCGTGCCCGCAGTCAGGCGCGCATCGATTCGATACTCGACGCCGCGCGCACATTGCTGGCGGCCGAGGGTGTGGCGAGTCTGTCGATTTATAGCGTCGCCGAACGCGCGCAGATCCCGCCCTCTTCCGTGTACCACTTTTTCGCCAGCGTCCCGGCATTGCTTGAAGCGCTGACGGCGGATGTGCACGCCGCATTTCGTGCCTGCCTTCAGGCGCCCATCGATCACGAAGCACTGCGAGACTGGCGTGATCTGTCGCGACTGGTCGAACAACGGATGCTGGAGATCTACGACGAAGACGCGGCGGCGCGGCAGTTGATCCTCGCGCAACACGGTTTGACCGAAGTGACTCAGGCTGACCGTCAGCACGACATAGAACTGGGCGATCTGATGCACAAGCTGTTCGATCATCACTTCGAATTGCCGAGGCTGCCGGAAGATGTCGATGTGTTCGCCCTGGCGATGGAATTGGGCGACCGGGTTTATGCGCGTTCGGTGCAGCAGCATGGGCAGATTACGCCGCGCATGGCCGAGGAAGGGATGCGCGTGTTTGATGCTTATATCGGCCTGTATCTACCGCCGTATCTACCCAAAAGATCTCTAGTGATCTGACTGACCTCTTCGCGAGCAGGCTCGCTCCCACATCTGGAATGCGATCCCCTGTGGGAGCGAGCCTGCTCGCGAAGGCCGCACCGCAGTTTTCAGATCAGGCACAAAAAACCCCGCAGGGCTCACGCCCTCCGGGGTTGTTTTTTACTCACCGGCTTACAACTTGGCGATCGACACCTCGGTGGATTTCACAAAGGCGATCACTTCGCTGCCGACCACCAGTTCCAGCTCCTTTACCGAGCGGGTGGTGATCACCGAAGTGACGATGCCCGAAGCGGTCTGCACGTCGATTTCCGACAGCACGTCACCAAGGACGATTTCCTTGATCGAGCCTTTGAACTGGTTACGGACGTTGATGGCTTTGATAGTCATGGCAATGATTCCTGTCGTTTGCTTGAGTTATTGAGCCCAACGCAGTTGCGTAGGCAGTGGTGAAACAGGTTCCGGCGCCGGCGGTTCGCCGGGCAGGGAGAGAACACGGTTAAGCACTTCGGTTTCCAGCGCTGCCAGTCGGTGCGAACCACGCACTCGTGGGCGCGGCAGTTCGACATGCAGATCGAGGCCGACTTCGCCGTCCTCGATCAGAATCACCCGGTCGGCAATCGCCACCGCTTCACTGACGTCGTGGGTCACCAGCAGCACGGTGAAACCGTGTTGCTGCCAGAGACGTTCGATCAGTTGCTGCATTTCAATGCGGGTCAGCGCGTCCAGCGCACCGAGTGGTTCGTCGAGCAACAGCAGGCGCGGTTGATGGATCAGCGCCCGAGCCAGCGCGACGCGCTGCTTCTGTCCGCCAGACAACGCTGCCGGCCATTCATTGGCGCGATCCGCCAGACCCACCGCGTCCAGTGCTTCGAGAGCCTTCGGGCGCCAGTTGCCTTTGAGGCCGAGACCAACGTTGTCGATGATCTTCTTCCACGGCAGCAGACGTGCTTCCTGGAACATCAGTCGGGTGTCTTCCCGCGCATCGCTGAGCGGCGCAGAACCGGCCAGCAAGTCGCCGCCAGTCGGTTGATCGAGGCCGGCGAGCAAACGCAGCAAGGTACTTTTGCCGCAACCACTGCGCCCGACCACGGCGACAAACTGCCCCGCCGGAATGTGCAGATCGATGTCACGCAGCACCTGCCGCGCGCCGAAGGTTTTCTGCAGATTGCGCACCGCCAGCGGAATCCCGCGCAGCAAGCGTGGAGGTTGTTGAGCGGTCATGCCGCACCTCCTTTGGCAACCTGATACGCCGGATGCCAGCGCAGCCACACACGTTCAAGTCCACGGGCGGCGAGGTCGGCGAGTTTGCCCAGCACCGCGTAAAGCAGGATCGCCAGCACCACCACGTCGGTCTGCAAAAACTCCCGGGCGTTCATCGCCAGATAGCCGATGCCTGAGCTGGCGGAAATGGTTTCGGCGACGATCAGCGTCAGCCACATAAAGCCCAGGGCGAAGCGCACACCGACCAGAATCGAAGGCAGTGCACCCGGCAGAATCACCTGCCAGAACAAGCTGAAACCGGAGAGGCCATAACTGCGCGCCATCTCCACCAGCGCCGGGTCGACGTTGCGGATGCCGTGATAGGTATTCAGGTAAATCGGGAACAACGTACCTAGCGCCACCAGAAAGATCTTCGCCGACTCGTCGATGCCGAACCACAGGATCACCAGCGGAATCAGCGCCAGGTGCGGCACGTTGCGGATCATCTGCACCGAGCTGTCGAGCAGGCGTTCGCCCCACTTCGACAGGCCGGTGATGAAACCCAAGACCAGCCCGATGCTGCCGCCGATGGTGAAACCGAGCGCCGCGCGCCAGCCGCTGATGGCCAGGTGCGTCCAGATTTCGCCGCTGCGCACCAGGCTCACGCCGGCTTCGATCACCGCCACCGGTGCCGGCAGAATCCGTGTCGACAACCAACCCGCCGACACCGACAACTGCCACACCGCCAGCAGCAATACCGGCAACGCCCAGGGCGCGAGGCTGTGGATGATTTTCTTCATGGCGCGCCTCAGCTCTGCGACGCGGCTTTGGGAAGAATGTCGTTGGCGACCATCTCGCCGAACGGGCTGACGTAACCGGCGCTTTTCGGCAGTTCCGGGCGCTCGATATCGAGGTGCGGGAACAGCAATTCGGCGACGCGATACGACTCTTCGAGGTGTGGATAACCGGAGAAGATAAAGGTGTCGATGCCCAGATCCGCGTATTCCTTCACCCGTGCCGCGACGGTCGGCCCATCACCGACCAGCGCCGTACCGGCACCGCCGCGCACCAGACCGACACCGGCCCAGAGGTTCGGGCTGACTTCGAGGTTGTCGCGGCTACCGCCATGCAGCGCAGCCATGCGTTGTTGACCGACCGAATCGAAACGCGCCAGCGAAGCCTGGGCGCGAGCGATGGTGTCGTCGTCCAGGTGCGAGATCAAACGATCCGCCGCTTGCCACGCTTCAGCGTTGGTTTCGCGGACGATCACGTGCAGACGAATGCCGAAGCGCACGGTGCGGCCGAGCTTGGCGGCTTTGGCGCGAACCTGTGCAATCTTCTCGGCGACTGCTGCGGGCGGCTCGCCCCAGGTCAGGACCATTTCCACTTGTTCGGCAGCCAGATCTTGCGCCGCTTCCGAGGAACCACCGAAGTACAGCGGCGGACGCGGTTGCTGGATCGGCGGATAGAGCAACTTCGCGCCCTTCACGCTGATGTGCTGACCGTCGTAATCAACGGTTTCGCCTTCCAGCACACGACGCCAGATGCGGGTGAACTCCACCGAGGCTTGATAGCGTTCTTCGTGGCTGAGGAACAGACCGTCGCCAGCCAATTCTTCCGGGTCGCCACCGGTCACCAGATTGAACAACGCACGGCCGCCGGACAGACGATCCAGCGTGGCTGCCTGCCGCGCTGCCACCGTCGGGGAAATGATCCCGGGGCGCAGGGCAACGAGGAACTTCAGACGCTGGGTCACCGGGATCAGCGACGCCGCCACCAACCACGAGTCTTCGCAAGAGCGGCCGGTGGGGATCAGCACACCGCCGAAGCCCAGACGATCCGCCGCTTGCGCGACCTGTTGCAGATAACCGTGGTCGACGGCGCGAGCGCCTTCGGCGGTGCCAAGGTAATGGCCGTCGCCGTGGGTAGGCAGGAACCAGAAGATATTGAGGCTCATGGAGTGGTCTCCTTGGGGATTCGAATTACTGCGCTTTAGCCACAGCGGCCGGTGGTGTCCAGATCACATCCTTGATGCTCAGCGGCTTGGGAATCAGCTTGAGCTGGAAGAACGTGTCAGCGATTTTCTGCTGCGCGGCGACCACTTCCGGAGTCAGGAACAGCGCGCCGTAGCCCTGGCGTTTCACCGAGGTCAGGGTGATGTCCGCCGGCAGGCCGAGCAGTGGTGCAACCTGTTGGGTCACGTCTTCAGGGTTGGCTTTCGACCACTCGCCAACGGCGCGCACTTCTTCCACGAGCGTCTTGATCACCTCGGGATTTTTCTGTGCGTAAGGCTTGGTCGCGAGATAGAACTGGTGGTTGTCGACGATGCCTTTGCCGTCGCGCAGGGTGTGCGCTTGCAGCTGTTTCTCGGCGGCAGCCTGGTACGGATCCCAGATGACCCAGGCGTCGACGCTGCCACGTTCGAACGCAGCGCGAGCATCGGCCGGCGGCAGGAATACGGTTTGAATGTCGCTGTATTTGAGGCCGGCGTCTTCCAGCGCACGCACCAGCAGGTAGTGAACGTTGGAGCCTTTGTTCAGGGCGACTTTCTTGCCCTTCAGATCGGCCACCGATTTGATCGGCGAGTCTTTCGGCACGAGGATCGCTTCGCTGTTCGGCGCAGGTGGTTCATAGGCGACGTAGAGCAGATCGGCGCCGGCAGCCTGGGCGAAGACTGGCGGAGTTTCGCCGGTGACACCGAAGTCGATCGAGCCGACGTTCAGGCCTTCCAGCAGTTGCGGGCCACCGGGGAACTCAGTCCATTGCACGTCGACGCCTTGAGCGGCCAGACGTTTTTCCAAAGTGCCCTTGGCTTTGAGCAGCACCAGCGTGCCGTATTTCTGATAACCGATCCGAAGGGTCTCGGCTTGAGCTTGAGTGATGGCGCCGAAGGTGACAGCCGCAGCAAACAGAGCGACCAGACCACGACGCAAAAATACAGTGCGCATAGCGCTCTCCTTTTTGCTGTTGGGTTTTGGCTGCACCTGCTTGACCGTTAGCGGCGAAGTAAGGTGAGTTACATCAAATGCGGGTGTGGCTTAAATGCTCCAGCGAGCACTCAACAAACGTTCGTTCAACAGGCCCGGTTCCAGCGGTTTCGGCCGGCGGGCCATGGCGCCGACAAACTGATCCAGCGCTTCATGCAGTCGCTGCTCCAGCGCCGGTGCCAGTTGTGCTGCGGCACTGCCTTCGCCGTAAGCGATCTGGCTGTCCTCGGCGAAAATCCCCTGGAGCATTTCCTGGGCTTTCAATGCCGACAGCACCGGCTTGAGCGCGTAATCGACCACCAGCATGTGGGCGATGCTGCCGCCAGTGGCCATCGGCAAGACAATCTTGTGATTCAGGGCGCGCTCGGGCAGCAGATCCAGCAGGGTTTTCAGGGCGCCGGAGAATGAGGCCTTGTACACCGGCGTGGCGATCAGCAGGCCGTCGGCGTTTTCGATCTGTTGCAGCAGGTCGAGCACCTTCGGGCTGTCGAAGCGGGCGTGAAGCAAATCCTCGGCCGGGAAGTCCCGCACCTGATAACTCACCACTTCCACCCCTTGCGCCTGCAACCAGCGTTGCGAGCGTTCCAGCAGCACCCCGGAACGGGAGCGCAGGCTGGGACTGCCACCGAGTGAGACGACCAGCATCGAGACAATTCCTTAAGCGTTACAGGCGATTCGCGGGTTGCGATCTCGCTTCGATGAGGAGACCTTAACAGCTGATTTATATATCCATAAATCATATTTATTCATTTGGTTATGCATTTTGGAGATATACATTTCAACAAACTGCGGGCGAAAAAAAAGGCCGTCGAAACGGCCTGAAATCCCCTGCTTAGTGGTTCTGAATTCTGTGCTGCCCGGACTGACGCCTTCGCGAGCAGGCTCGCTCCCACAGGGAATCGCGTTTCAAATGTGGGAGCGAGCCTGCTCGCGAAAGGGTGGTGACTACACCGCAAATCTCACTTATTCGGCTGTGGCGTCAGGCGCAGGTACGGTTTCACCGCGCGATAGCCCTTCGGAAAGCGCTTTTTGATTTCGTCTTCATCCTTGAGCGACGGTACGATCACCACCTCTTCACCGTCCTGCCAGTTGGCCGGTGTAGCCACCTTGTAGTTGTCGGTGAGCTGCAGCGAATCGATCACACGCAGAATCTCGTGGAAATTACGCCCGGTGCTCGCCGGATACGTGATGGTCAGACGAATCTTCTTGTTCGGGTCGATCACGAACAGCGAACGCACGGTCAGCGTGTCGTTGGCGTTCGGGTGGATCAGATCATAGAGATCGGAGACCTTGCGATCAGCATCAGCCAGGATCGGGAAGTTGACGACAGTGTTCTGGGTCTCGTTGATGTCTTCGATCCACTTGTGGTGCGAGTCCACCGGGTCGACCGACAGCGCGATGGCTTTGACCCCGCGTTTGCTGAACTCATCCTTGAGCTTGGCGGTGAAGCCCAGCTCAGTGGTGCACACCGGGGTAAAGTCCGCCGGGTGGGAGAACAGCACGCCCCAGCTATCGCCCAGCCATTCGTGAAAACGAATCTTGCCGGCGCTGGAATCCTGTTCGAAATCGGGGGCGATGTCGCCGAGTCTGAGGCTCATGGTGCTGCTCCTGATGAGTTGTTCGAGACCTCAACTGTAGCCCGGGTTTTGCGATCGTGAAAAAGAATAAATAATGAGATATCTAGATCATTAGTGAATATTAAACATCTGTTCACTGGACGCTCGACGGCATCCCGACGAATATCGGTCGCAAGGTTCGAGAAGGCCTTGAGTTGCTGTAAAGAGGGAAATTCGGGGAGGGCTTACGGGGGTGGGCCTGACTTGAAAACGCAAAAGCCCCGTCCGGCGCGATGCCGGACGGGGTTTTTTTTACATCAACGAATCGAGACGCGCTATTACAGCAGCGGGATCGAGTAGCTGAGGATCAGGCGGTTTTCGTCCTGGTCGCGAACGCCAGCGATGTTGGTACGCCAGGTAGCGTTTTTCCACATGAAGCCAACGTTTTTCAGCGGGCCTTCCGGTACCACGTAACCGATAGTCAGGTCACGTTCCCACTCGGAGTCGCCATTACCGTTTTCACGACCGCCGGAAGTAACGGTGTCGATGTTGTCGCCACGCAGGTAAACCATACCAGCGGTCAGGCCTGGTACGCCGACTTTGGCGAAGTCATACGAGTAGCGAGCTTGCCAGGTACGTTCGCCGGCACGGCCGAACTTCTGAATCTGCATGTCGGTGATGGTGTAGTTCGACGAGCCGTCACCCTGGTTCAGCCAAGGGAAGTCGCTGCTGCCGTTGGAAACCTGGTAGCCGCCACCGAAGGTGTGACCAGCAACGGTGTACAGGAACAGGCCACTGTACAGGTTGTTGTCGACTTTACCGCGACCGCTGGCAACACCGGAATAGTTACCGCTGCTGAAGTAAGCAGGGGTGTTGCCGTTGGCACCGTCGTCGGAGCTGTTGAAGTAACGGAAGTCAGACTTCAGCACGCCCGGGCCAATTGCCCAGTTGTGAACCAGACCCAGGAAGTGTTGCTTGTAGAAATCTTCCAGGTTGCCGTAGTAGTACTGCGCAGTCAGGTCTTTGGTGATTTTGTAGTCACCACCAGCGTAGATGAACTTGTTGCTGTTAACGGTACGCGGTGCCGCGCCGTTGATAGACAGCTGTTCATTGTTGCTGGAGTTACGGCCTTTGGCGTGCTCGATCTGACCACCGACCAGGGTCAGGTCCTTGATCTCGCCGGAAGTGATCTGGCCACCCTGCCAGGTCTGTGGCAGCAGACGACCGTCGTTGGTCACGATAACCGGGTTCTTCGGCTGCAGAGTACCCAGCTTCAGCTCAGTCTGGGAGATCTTGGCTTTGGCAGTCAGGCCCAGGCTTGAGAAGTTATCGACCGCTTGGCCATTGGATTCGCTTGGGAAAACAGTGCCGCCGTAAGCAGGACCAGGTTTGCCAGCAGCGGTAACGTTACCGTTGGTGCCGCCGCCCGAATCCAGACGTACGCCCAGCAGGCCGATGGCGTCGATACCAAAACCAACGGTGCCTTGGGTATAGCCGGAAATGAAACGCAGATCGAAGCCTTGGCCCCACTCTTCGTTGCGGCTTGGTTCGTTTGTGCCGCTACGGTTGTCAGTGTTGATGTAGAAGTTACGCAGCCCCAAAGTAGCTTTGCTGTCTTCGATGAAACCGGCGGCGCCTGCCTGCTGCGCCATAACCCCTACGGCCACAGCCAGGGCCAAGGTGGACTTGTTCATGTAAAGCTCCTCTCGTTTCTAATTCTTGTGTTCCTGGCCCTGGGTCTGATGCCCCGGGTCCTAAGATGCGCGATTAGCGCCAGACCGTGACTGACAAGTCAATCGTAACCTTGTATGTCTACGACCAAGGTCTAATCGCAGTGATTTGGTCCGTGCAGAGTAAAGATTTCCTGATAAACCCAAAAAGAATTTATTCATTCTTTTTCATATCATTTCGGAATATGGCCAGTATCTTGCCACCTCCGCCGGGAAACAGCGTATCGGCGACTAAGCTCATTCCTAAATGGTATTTGTTAGCCTTTTTTTATATCGATTAGCTTTGGCGTAACCCCAAATCGTCAAACCCTATCGAAAAGGCGACGCCATGATGGCCAAACGCGCACTATCTAGTCAATTTGTTACAGTTTGTGTGTCAGCACTGATTTCTTTTTCGGCCCATGCCGCCAACCTCACCGTGGGTTATCAAACCGGTATCGACCCGAGCAAAGTCCCCCAGGCTGACGGCGTCTACGAGAAGACCATCGGCGAAAAAATCGACTGGCGCCGTTTCAACAGCGGCCCGGAAGTTGTGACAGCCATTGCTTCGGGCGACGTGCAGATCGGCAACCTCGGTTCCAGCCCGTTGGCCGCCGCCGCTTCACGCAATCTGCCGATTGTGGCGTTCATCGTTTCAGCGCAGATCAATGCCGCCGAAGCACTGGTGGTGCGTAATGGCAGCGGAATCAATACTCCGCAGGATCTGGTCGGCAAAACCATCGCCACTCCTTTTGTGTCCACCTCTCACTACAGCCTGCTCGGCGCACTCAAGCACTGGGGGCTGGATAGCTCGAAAGTCAAAGTGGTGAACCTGCAACCGGCAGAGATCGCAGCGGCGTGGAAGCGTGGCGATATCGATGGCGCGTTTGTCTGGTCGCCGGCGCTGGGGGAAATCCGCAAGACCGGCAAGACCCTGACCGATGCAGCACAGGTCGGTCAGTGGGGCGCGCCGACCTTTGAAGTCTGGGTGGCGCGCAAAGATTTTGCCGAGAAGCATCCAGAGGTTGTCGCGAAGTTCGCCAAGGTTACGCTGGACTCATTCGCCGATTACGCGGCGCATAAAGACAGCTGGACGGCCGACTCGGTGCCGGTACAGAAAATCGCCAAACTGACCGGTGCCAACGCCGTCGACGTGCCGGAATTGCTCGCGGGTTCAGCGTTCCCGGATGCCAAGGCGCAGCAAACCACGGCGCTGCTGGAGGGCGGCACGGCGAAGGCGATTGGCGAGACGGCGAAGTTTTTGAAGGAGCAAGGCAAGGTTGAAACGGTGCTGCCGGATTATTCGCCGTATGTCAGCGCGAAATTCATCACCCAGTAAAAAGCTTCGCGAGCAGGCTCGCTCCCACATGGGTTCATTGAACAAATGTGGGAGCGAGCCTGCTCGCGAATGGAACGCCTCGGTTACAGAGTCTTTTCGAAGATCTTCGAATTACGCTGATAGTTGTACAGCGACGCCCGCGCCGCCGGCAGACGCTCGACGCTGCTCGGCTCGAACCCACGCTCGCGGAACCAGTGCGCGGTGCGCGTGGTGAGGACGAACAAGGTCTTCAAACCCTGCGCCCGCGCTCGGGTCTCGATGCGCTCCAACAGTTCATCACCGCGACCGCCATGGCGGTACTCCGGGTTCACCGCCAGGCACGCCAGCTCACCGGCATCGGAATCGGCAATCTGATACAGCGCCGCACAGGCGATGATCATGCCTTCACGCTCAACCACGCTGAACTGTTCGATCTCGCGTTCCAGCACTTCGCGCGAACGACGCACCAGAATCCCCTGCTCTTCCAGCGGACTGATCAGGTCGAGCAAACCGCCGACGTCTTCAATCGCCGCCTCGCGCACCAGTTCGAATTGCTCCTGCGCCACCAGCGTACCGCCACCGTCACGGGTAAACAGCTCGGTCAGCAGCGCGCCGTCTTCGGCGTAACTGACGATATGGCTGCGCGCCACACCGCCACGGCAAGCTTCGGCGGCGGCATCGAGCAGTTCCGCCTGATAGTTGCTGCCCAGACGCTGCAAATGTGCCGGCACTTGTTGCGGACGCAGTTCGCGAACCAGTTTGCCGTTCTCGTCGATCAGGCCGAGGTCGGCGCCGAACAGCAAAAGCTTGTCGGCACCCAGGTCGATGGCGGCGCGGGTGGCAACGTCTTCGCACGCCAGGTTGAAGATTTCACCGGTTGGCGAGTAGCCCAGCGGCGACAGCAGAACGATCGAGCGCTCATCGAGCAGACGGTTGATGCCCTTGCGGTCGACACGGCGCACTTCGCCGGTGTGGTGATAGTCGACGCCCTCGAGCACGCCGATCGGCCGCGCCGTGACGAGGTTGCCGCTGGCCACGCGCAAACGCGAACCCTGCATCGGCGACGAAGCCATGTCCATCGACAAACGCGCTTCGATGGCGATGCGCAATTGGCCGACCGCATCGATTACACATTCCAGGGTCGCGGCATCGGTGATGCGCATGCCGTGGTGGTAATGCGGGGTCAGGCCGCGGGCAGCGAGGCGGGTTTCGATTTGCGGGCGCGAGCCGTGCACCAGCACCAGGCGCACGCCGAGGCTGTGCAGCAGGACGATGTCGTGAACGATGTTGCCGAAATTCGGATGCTCAACGCCGTCGCCGGGCAGCATGACGACGAAGGTGCAGTCGCGGTGGGCATTGATGTAAGGAGACGCGTGGCGAAGCCAATTGACGTATTCGGGCATGAACCTGGGCCTGTAATAAATAGCAGCCTAAAAAGGGGCGAAACGGAAAACGCACAGCGGGCTGATGGTTATCGTCGGAACAGGCTTGGCGACACGCGCGCTCTCCTCATGAATACGGGTTGGATTCCCACTAATTTAACGACTTGCCCCTGTAGGAGCTGCCGCAGGCTGCGATCTTTTGATCTTCTGAAACAAAAGCAAAAGATCGCAGCCTTCGGCAGCTCCTACAAGGGATGCGTTCAATTCTTCAGGCAGTAATGTTCAATCAGTTGCCGTAATAGATGCACGGTAGGCTGCAAACGTGACATTTCAAGGTATTCACCAGGCTGATGCGCGCAGGCGATATCGCCGGGGCCGAGCACGATGGTTTCGCAGCCAAGGCGCTGAAGATAAGGCGCTTCGGTGCCGAACGCTACTGCTTCGGCGCTATGACCTGTGAGCTTTTCGGCGATGCGCACCAGTTCGGCGTCTTCAGCCTGCTCGAATGGCGGCACTTCCGGGAACAGCGGTTTGTAATCGATCTTCACCTGATGGCGCTCGGCCACGGGGTTGAGCTTGCGCAGAATCTCCGCGCGCAGGACTTTCGGGTCCATGCCTGGCAGCGGTCGCAAATCGAACTCCAGCGAACACTGGCCACAAATACGATTGGGGTTGTCGCCGCCATGGATGCAACCGAAGTTCATCGTCGGCTGCGGCACACTGAACTGCGGGTTGTTGAATTCACGTTGCCACAACAGGCGCAGGCCGCGCAGTTCGCCGATCGCATCGTGCATCGCTTCGAGGGCGCTGTGGCCCAGACGCGGATCCGACGAATGGCCGCTCTGCCCGAGGATGTCGATGCGCTCCATCATGATGCCTTTGTGCATGCGGATCGGCTTGAGCCCGGTCGGCTCGCCGATCACCGCTGCGCGGCCCAGCGGACGTCCGGCCTCGGCCAGCGCGCGGGCGCCGGACATCGAGCTTTCTTCATCGCAGGTGGCGAGGATCAGCAGTGGTTGCTTGAACGGCTGATCGAGCAGCGGCCGCACGGCTTCGATGATCAGCGCGAAGAAGCCCTTCATGTCGCAACTGCCCAGCCCGACCCAACGGCCATCGACCTCGGTGAGCTTCAGCGGATCGGTCTGCCACAACGCATCGTCGTACGGCACCGTGTCGCTGTGTCCGGCCAGCACCAGCCCGCCGGGACCGCTGCCGAAACTGGCGAGCAGGTTGAATTTGCCGGGGCTGACCTGCTGGATGTCGCAATTGAAACCCAGATCCCCCAGCCAACCGGCGAGCAAATCGATCACCGCGCGATTGGATTGATCGAGGTTCGGTTGGGTACAGCTGACCGATGGCGCGGCGATCAGCGCAGCGAACTGGTCTTGCATGGACGGCAAAGGCATCGCTGACTCCAACTCCCGATTTGAAGTCCATCATAGAGCCATCCGGCGTCAGGAATAAACCGCCGCAGGGCGTAGGACGAATCAGTCCTGTACACTGCACGGCCTTGGCAGCCACATATTCCCCGGCTGCGCTCCCGATCCTGGATTTTCCGGCCATGCAGAAAGAAACCGAAATCAAACTCCGCGTCAGCCGCGAAACCCTCGCCGCCCTGCGCGAGCACCCGTTACTGAAAAAACGCAACAAAAGTGGCTGGGAACGCCGTGAGTTGATGAACCAGTACTTCGACACCCCCGAGCGCGATCTGGCTCAGGCCAAAGTCGCCCTGCGCCTGCGCAAGGACGGTGACGAAGTGATTCAGACCCTCAAGACCCGCGGCCAGAGCGTCGCCGGTCTGTCCGAGCGTAACGAGTACGACTGGAAGTTGCCGAAAGCCAAGCTCGACGTGAAGAAACTCGACGGCGAATGCTGGCCCGAGTCGCTGGCCGAACTGGACAAGAAAACCCTCAAGCCGATCTTCACCACCGATTTCGTCCGCGAACGCGCCGAAATCGCCTGGGGCCGTGGCAAGAGCAAAGTGGTCATCGAAGCCGCGCTGGATCTCGGCCACGTTGTCGTCGGCAAACAGAAAGAAGAAATCTGCGAACTGGAGCTGGAATTGCGCGAAGGCGAGCCTGCCGCGCTGCTGGAACTGGCCGCTGAACTGGCGGAAACCCTGGCGCTGATGCCGTGCGACATCAGCAAGGCTGAGCGCGGTTATCGTCTGTACGACGCCAACAGCTACTCGCTGAGCCTGCCGGCGCCGGAGCTGATCCCGGAAACCCAACTCGACGACGCCTTCGCTGCGCTGAGCTGGCATTTGCTCGGCAGCAGCCAGCGTCTGGCTGAACAATATCGCTTCAACGGCCACTGGCGCCTGTTGCTCGACTGGGTCGAGAACCTCGCCGAAATGCGCGCCCTGCTCAGCAGCCTCGGCCAGGCCGCGCCGCGTCAGTCGACTCACGACTTGCGCGTTGCCCTCGATGCCTTGCTGGAAGACTGGCGCCCGCTGGTGCAGGCCGGTATCGAAGACGAAGACGTGCGCAAAGCCGCGCCGGAGCAATTCCTCGAAGAACTCGAAGACCCGCGCTGGGGCCTGTTCTCGCTGAGCACCTCGCGCTGGTTACTGGCCCGCACCTGGACCGCCGAGCGTAACGTGCGTGGCAACCGTCAGGGCGGCGCGCAGTTGCACAGCTGGTTGCCGCGCCTGTTGGGCGAAGAAGCCACGGCCCTGCAATTGCAGCGTTATCAGCAGCAGCCGGAAGATCTGGCTGAACAACTGCCGCGTATCGAGCGCATTCAGGTCTGGCTGCACCACGCACGCAATGTGCTGGAAATCCCGGAAATGGATCGCCTGTACGGCGAGCTGAACAAGCTGGCGCAACTGGCCAACGAGCCGACGATCACTGACGAACTGCTCGACGCACGCAAGCAGCAGGCGATTGCGGTTTACCAGAATCGCGCATGGAAAATGCTGCTGCGCATGTAATACCGCTTTCGCGAGCAGGCTCGCTCCCACATTGGAATGCAATCCCCTGTGGGAGCGAGCCTGCTCGCGAAGGGGCCAGCTGCCTGACCTCAAACCGGCAGGCTGGTGGTGGACTTGATCTCCGATAACGCCACAATCGAATTCACTTCCTGTATCCCCGGCACCAGCGACAGTTTCTCGAAAAAGAACCGCTCATACGCCTCGATATCCGCCGCGACAATGCGCAGTAAAAAGTCCACCGCGCCCATCAGCACATAACACTCCAGCACCTCCGGGAACCCGCGAATCGCTTCGGTGAACTCAGTGAAGTTCGAACGCCCGTGCGCGTTGAGTTTGATCTCGGCAAAGATCTGCGTGTTCAGGCCGATCTTCTTGCGATCGAGCAAGGTCACCTGGCCACGAATGATCCCCTCCTCCTTCATCCGCTGAATCCGCCGCCAGCACGGCGATTGCGACAGGCCGACCTGCTCGGCGATCTGCGCGCTCGACAGGGAAGCATCCTCCTGCAGCAGGGCGAGAATCTTGCGGTCGTAGCTGTCCAGCTCACTGTGCATAGAAAAACCTCTAATCCACGATCTTTCGAATTGATCGTTTCGATCATTCGCCAATAACGCCGATCATAGCCAAGAAATACCCGTCACCGAATGTAAAAATTCCTCCAGTGATTTTGGAGACCCGCCATGCCGCACCTCGAAGCCGTAAACAGCGCCCCTACCCGCGCCGACGTCTGGAACGTCAACAACGCCCACTGCCTGGCGCAGTATCAGATCCTCGCCGAAGCCGAACCGGACTTGCTGGTGCGCGTGCTCAACCTGTTCGCCCTGCAATTCCTCACGCCCGAGCAGGTCAACGTGCAGCGGATGGACGACTTGATGTCGATCGACATCGTCATGGGCGGTTTCAGTGGGCATCGCGCGCAAGTGATCGCAGAAAAACTTCGTAACCTGATCAGCGTCTGCTCGGTCAATCTGCAAACCGCCGACAGCGCTTGGGATGCGCCGGCGCAAGCGGCTGGCTGACAAATCCGGCAACGGCTTCGTCGGGTAGTGGCCCAACGGCCTACCGGGCCGCGACTATCCTTTTGCGCACTGTCGCTCAAAAGGAAGCCCGCATGTCCGTTCAACTTGCCACTCAGGACCGCTGGCTGGAACTCAACGAGGTGTTGCGTGAGCTGGTCGCACAGGGCTTCATCTGCCAGGACTCGGCGGAACAAGCGCTGAATGCGCGCCGTCGCCACGCCGCCCATGGCCAGATGCACCCGCTGGAATTCATCGCCACTCAGCAACTGGATGACCTCAGTCGTCCGGGCAAACACCTCGACCTGGAAAGCCTCACCCTGTGGCTGGCGCAGCAAGCCGGCCAGCCGTATTTGCGCATTGACCCGCTGAAGATCAATGTCGCCGCCATCACACCGTTGATGTCCTACGCCTTCGCGCAACGGCACAGGATTCTAGCGGTGGCGGTCGACCGTGATTCGGTGACCGTGGCCAGCGCTCAACCCTACGTTACCGGCTGGGAAGCCGATCTGACCCATGTGCTGAAGCTGCCGATCAAACGGGTGGTGGCCAACCCGGTGGACATCCAGCGCTTCAGCGTCGAGTTCTTTCGTCTGGCCAAATCGGTGAGCGGCGCAAGCAATGCCGACGCCCAGAGCGGCAACCTCGGCAATTTCGAGCAACTGCTCAATCTTGGCGCCAGCGATCAGGAGCCGGACGCCAATGACGCGCACATCGTCAACATCGTCGACTGGTTGTTCCAGTACGCTTTCCAGCAGCGCGCCAGTGATATCCACATCGAACCCCGGCGCGAGCAAGGCACCGTGCGCTTCCGCATCGATGGCGTGCTGCATAACGTCTATCAATTTCCCCCGCAGGTGACCATGGCGATTGTCAGTCGCCTGAAAAGCCTCGGGCGGATGAACGTCGCTGAAAAGCGCAAACCCCAGGACGGCCGGGTCAAGACCAAGACCCCGGACGGCGGCGAAGTCGAGCTGAGGCTTTCAACGCTACCCACAGCGTTCGGCGAAAAAATGGTCATGCGGATTTTCGACCCGGAAGTGCTGCTCAAGGACTTCGATCAACTGGGTTTCAGCGCCGACGACTTGCGCCGCTGGCAAGACATGACCCGCCAGCCCAACGGCATCATTCTGGTCACCGGGCCGACCGGTTCGGGCAAGACCACCACGCTGTACACCACGCTGAAAAAACTGGCGACGCCGGAGGTCAACCTCTGCACCATCGAAGACCCGATCGAAATGGTCGAGCCGGCGTTCAACCAGATGCAGGTGCAGCACAACATCGACCTGAGCTTCGCCGCCGGCGTGCGCGCACTGATGCGGCAAGACCCGGACATCATCATGATCGGCGAGATCCGTGATCTGGAAACCGCTGAAATGGCGATTCAGGCGGCGCTCACCGGACACTTGGTGCTGTCGACATTGCACACCAACGACGCCCCCAGCGCGATCAGTCGTCTGCTCGAACTCGGCGTGCCGCACTACCTGATCAAAGCCACCGTGCTCGGGGTCATGGCGCAACGACTGGTGCGCACCTTGTGCCCGCATTGCAAGGCACCGCTGACGCTGGCAGAGGAAGACTGGCAAACCCTGACCCGTCCGTGGCAGGCGCCGCTGCCGGGCAATGCACAACGGGCCATCGGCTGCATCGAATGCCGCGACACCGGTTACCACGGCCGCGCCGGGGTCTACGAAATCATGCAACTGAGCGACAACCTCAAAGCGTTCATCACCCCGGATACCGATCTGACGGCGATACGCCGCCAGGCATTCAAGGAAGGCATGCGCAGCTTGCGTTTGTCCGGCGCGCAGAAAGTCGCGGCGGGGCTGACCACGGTTGAGGAAGTGCTGCGGGTGACACCGCAGAGCGAGCAGAAATAACCCGGCACGGAACTGGATCGGGGGATTGGCAATCCAACGCCACAGTTAACCCCCAGGAGTCATCTCATCATGCGTCTCAAACTTGCTGTCGCCACACTGGCCTTGCTGTCCCTTCCCGTTGGTTCGGCCATGGCGGACAGCTTTTGGCGTAACGTCATTTCGTCCGGTGCCACCACCGGTTCGACCTACCTGACCTTCAAGGATCACAAGCTGATCATCGCCGCACAGGACGATGCCGGCAGTTTCGTTGCCAGTGACGGCGGCATTCGTGGGCCGTATCTGGAAGCAGCGATGCAGAAAGTCCGCGCCGACAATCCGGGCCTGCAGGCTTCGGACATGGAACTGGCGAATGCGATTCTGGCGAAGAATGCCGTGGCTTCCGAGTAAGTCTTTCGCCAACAGAAATGCCGCTCGATCGAGCGGCATTTTTTTGCCCGGACTTCAGATTCACCCCATAACCCTGTGGGAGCGAGCCTGCTCGCGAAAGCAATCTTTCACTCAACATTTTCGGTGACTGAATCACCGCTTTCGCGAGCAGGCTCGCTCCCACAGGGGAAGGTGTGCTTGCCGGGAAATCAGCGGTAATCGTCCACCGGGACGCACGCGCAGAACAGGTTGCGGTCGCCGTAAACGTTATCCACCCGATTCACCGCCGGCCAATACTTGTGCGCCTTGGTGTGCGCATCCGGGGTAACGCCTTGTTCGATGCTGTACGGCCGCTCCCACACCCCGGTGACATCCGCCAGGGTATGCGGCGCTCGTTTCAGCGGATTATCCTCGGCCGGCCAGTTGCCGTTCTGCACTTCAGTGATTTCTGCGCGAATACTCAGCATGGCGCCGATAAACCGATCCAGTTCAGCCTTGGACTCACTCTCGGTCGGCTCGACCATCAACGTCCCTGGTACCGGGAATGACATGGTCGGCGCATGGAAGCCGTAATCCATCAGGCGCTTGGCGACGTCTTCTTCACTGATTCCGGTCTGCGCCTTCAACGGTCGCAGGTCGAGAATACATTCGTGAGCGACGCGCCCATTGCGCCCGGTGTACAACACCGGAAACGCACCGGATAAATGCTGCGCCAGGTAATTCGCTGCCAGAATCGCCACCTCGCTGGCGTCCGCCAGTTGCGGGCCCATCATGGCGATGTACATCCAGCTGATCGGCAGAATGCTCGCACTGCCCCATGGCGCCGCGCTGACGGCGGTGTTCTGCGGTTGCGGCCCGTCAATCGGCACCACCGGGTGATTGGCCACGAACGGCGCCAGATGCGCGCGCACGCCAATCGGTCCCATACCCGGTCCACCGCCGCCATGGGGAATGCAAAAAGTCTTGTGCAGATTCATGTGCGAAACATCGGCGCCGATATCTGCCGGGCGTGCCAAACCGACCTGCGCATTGAGGTTGGCGCCATCCATGTACACCTGGCCGCCGTGCTGGTGGATAACTTCGCAGATTTCACTGATGCCCTCTTCGTACACGCCGTGGGTCGACGGATAGGTCGCCATTAGACAGGACAGTTTCGCCCCGGCCTCGGCGGCCTTGGCTTTCAAGTCATCGAGATCAACGTTACCGGCCTCGTCGCACTCAACGATCACCACCCGTAACCCGACCATCTGCGCCGAGGCCGGGTTGGTGCCGTGAGCCGAGGACGGAATCAGGCACACATCACGCCCGCCCTGCTGGCGGCTCTCATGATATTTGCGAATCGCCAGCAGGCCGGCGTATTCACCCTGCGCGCCCGAGTTGGGCTGCATGCAGATCGCATCGAACCCGGTGATTGCGCACAGCCAGCGCTCCAGCTCTTCGATCATCAGCGTGTAACCGACCGCCTGCTCTCTCGGCACAAACGGGTGCAAGTTGGCGAATTGCGGCCAGGTGATCGGGATCATTTCGCTGGTGGCGTTGAGTTTCATGGTGCAGGAACCCAGCGGGATCATCGACTGGTTGAGCGCCAGATCCTTGTTCTCCAGTTGTTTGAGGTAGCGCAGCATCTCGGTTTCGCTGTGATGGGCGTTGAAGACCGGATGGCGCAGGTACGGGGATTTGCGCTGAAGGTTGTCGGGGATGCCGGAAACAAGGGCTTCAGCGTCAAGTTCATCGACGTTCAACCCATGATCGGCACCGAGCAGCACATCGAACAGCTTGGCCACGGTGCTCTCATCGCACGTCTCATCGAGACTCAGCCCCACTCGACCGCGCCCAAGTATTCTCAGATTGATCTGTGCGGCTTGAGCGCTTTCGATGATCGCCGTTTGCGCACCGCCGACGTCCAGCGTCAGCGTGTCGAAAAACTGCGCATTGACCCGGTTGATGCCTTTTCGCTCAAGTCCTGCCGCCAGAATGCAGGTCAGCCGATGCACGCGCTGGGCGATGCGTTTCAAACCTTCCGGCCCGTGATAGACCGCGTAGAAACTGGCGATGTTGGCCAGCAGTACCTGCGCGGTGCAGATGTTCGAATTGGCCTTCTCGCGGCGGATATGTTGCTCGCGGGTTTGCAGGGCCATGCGCAGCGCCACGTTGCCCCGGGCGTCCTTCGACACACCGATGATCCGCCCCGGAATTGCCCGTTTGTATTCCTCGCGACTGGCAAAGAACGCCGCATGCGGGCCGCCGTAACCCATGGGCACGCCGAATCGTTGAGACGAACCGAACACCACATCCGCGCCCAATTCGCCCGGCGGCGTCAGCAACAACAGACTCAACAAATCCGTCGCGA
This sequence comes from Pseudomonas sp. RU47, assembly GCF_004011755.1. GTDB lineage: Bacteria > Pseudomonadota > Gammaproteobacteria > Pseudomonadales > Pseudomonadaceae > Aquipseudomonas. The sequence continues at coordinate 6,356,130 of NZ_CP022411.1, forward strand.
CGCAGGCCAGCGCCTGCTGCGCATGCAGATGATCGATCAAGGGCCGCAGATCGTGAATCTCGCCGTGGGTGTCGGGATACTGCAACAACGCACCGAACACCTGATGCTGTTTCAAGTTATCCACAGCGTCGATGATCAGCTCGAAGCCGAAACCTTCCGCGCGGGTCTGCACCACGGAAATGGTCTGGGGATGACAGTTCTCATCGACAAAAAACAGATTGCTCTTGGACTTCGCGACGCGCTTGGCCAGCGCCATGGCTTCCGCCGCTGCCGTGGCTTCATCGAGCAGCGAGGCGTTGGCCAACTCCAGACCGGTGAGGTCGATGGTCAGTTGCTGAAAATTCAGCAACGCTTCGAGTCGGCCCTGCGCGATCTCGGGTTGATACGGCGTGTACGCGGTGTACCAGCCGGGATTTTCCAGCACATTGCGCAGGATGACGGTTGGCGTCAGGGTGCCGTGGTAGCCCATACCGATCAGGCTGGTCCAGACCTGATTCTGCTCGGCGTAACTGCGCAGTCTGGCCAGCGCGGCTTGTTCATCCAGTGCCGGAGGCAGATCGAGCGCGCGATTGAAGCGAATGCCCGGCGGCACCGTTTGCTCAATCAGTTCGACCCGGCTGCCGAGGCCAAGGCTGTCGAGCATCGCCTGCTGTTCGGCAGCGTCGGGGCCGAGGTGACGGCGCAGGAAGGCATCGGGGTCGCGTAACTGGCTCAGGGACGGCAACTGGGACATGACGGGCTCTCTCTTGGCTGGCGCTCGGCGTCAATGCAACACGGTCAAACCAGCATAGCAGCCGATGTGGCAACCCATTTTCAGTGCACCGCATACCCCTGTAGGAGTGAGCCTGCTCGCGATAGCGTTCCTTCAGACGCCTTAAGGCTGACTGACACACCGCTATCGCGAGCAGGCTCACTCCTACAGGGGATTGCATCGTGCATGAAAAAGCCCCGACGGGTCGGGGCTTTGGGTATTACTTGAAGCTTACTCGCCGATGGCAGCCTTGTACGCCGCTGAATCCAGCAGCTTGTCCAGCTCAGCCTTGTCGCTTGGCTTGAGCTTGAAGATCCACGCACCGTACGGGTCGGAGTTCAGCAGCTCAGGCGAGCCGCCCAGCTCTTCGTTGATTGCGATCACTTCACCGCTGATCGGCGAATAGATGTCGGAAGCAGCTTTAACCGATTCAACGACGCCAGCCTGATCTTCAGCGGCGAACACCTTGCCCACTTCAGTCAGCTCGACGAACACCACATCGCCCAGCGCTTCCTGCGCGTGATCGCTGATGCCCACGGTGACGGTGCCATCGGCTTCCAGACGTGCCCATTCGTGACTTTCGGCAAAACGCAGTTCGGCAGGGATATCGCTCATCTTCGGTGTCCTCAAGAAATTGTCAGCGGTCTGCCCGCCGGAAAAAGGTTAGATCAAGGTTTTGCCATGGCGTACGAACGTCGGTTTGACCACCCGTACCGGGTACCACTTGCCACGGATTTCCACTTCGGCGCGGTCGGCGGTTGCCATCGGAACACGCGCCAGGGCAATCGATTTGCTTAGCGTAGGAGAGAAACTACCACTGGTGATCTCCCCTTCGCCAACATCGGCGATACGAACCACTTGATGAGCGCGCAAAACACCGCGCTCTTCCAGCACCAGACCGACCAGTTTGTGCGCAACACCAGCGGCTTTTTCCGCCTCCAAAGCAGCGCGACCGATGAACTGGCGCGTGGCCGGCTCCCAGGCGATGCTCCAGGCCATGTTCGAAGCCAATGGCGAAACGTCCTGATGAATATCCTGGCCGTACAGGTTCATACCGGCTTCGACACGCAGGGTGTCACGGGCACCGAGGCCGATCGGGGAAATGCCGGCACCCACCAGATCGTTGAAAAAACCCGGCGCCTGACTGGCCGGCAGGCAGATTTCCAGGCCATCCTCACCGGTATAACCGGTACGGGCGATGAACCAGTCACCGTCGGTGTAGCCTTCAAAGGGTTTGAGGTGCTGGATCAGCGTGGCGCGGGACTGGGTGACCAGTTCGGCAATCTTGTGCCGGGCCTGCGGGCCTTGAATGGCGAGCATCGCCAGTTCGGAGCGCTCGTGCAGTTGCACGTCGTACTTGCCGAGCTGCGCGTTCATCCAGGCCAGATCCTGATCGCGGGTAGAGGCGTTGAACACCAGGCGATAACAGTCATCGAGACGATAGACAATCATGTCGTCGACGATGCCGCCGCGCTCATTAAGCATGGTGCTGTACAACGCACGGCCGGGGCGGTGCAGGCGGTCGACATCATTGGCCAGCAAATGCTGCAGCCAGGCCTTGGCCTGGGGGCCGGTGACATCGATCACGGTCATGTGGGATACATCGAACACCCCGCAATCGCGGCGCACTTCGTGGTGCTCCTCGACCTGCGAGCCGTAATGCAGAGGCATGTCCCAACCGCCAAAATCGACCATCTTCGCGCCGAGGGCGAGATGCAGGTCATACAGAGGCGTACGCTGTCCCATGGGTTTCTCCTTCCGGGCGTGGCGAAGGTGCGGACAGTCGCTGCACAGCGTGAAAGCCTTGTAATAGAAGGCTTTCAGCCAATTTCAGCGAAAAGATCTGTCAGACGAACCGCACCGAATGCCGCGCATTGTAGCCGCATGATTCAGGACTCACTACTAAGTGTTTCGATGGGCGGAGCGGCGAATCAGGCCGATGACCGGTAACAATCCAACCAGAACCAGGGTCAGTGCTGGCAATGATGCACGCGCCCATTCGCCTTCGCTGGTCATTTCAAAGATGCGTACGGCCAGCGTGTCCCAGCCAAACGGGCGCATCAGCAGGGTTGCGGGCATTTCCTTGAGCACATCGACGAACACCAGCAACGCTGCGCTCAGCGTGCCGGGCAGCAACAGCGGCAGATACACTTTGAAAAACAGTCGCGGCCCACTGACACCCAGGCTACGTGCCGCTTCAGGCAAAGATGGCCGTATACGCGCCAGACTGCTTTCCAAGGGTCCGTAGGCAACTGCGATGAAGCGCACCAGATAGGCCATCAACAACGCTGCCAGACTGCCGAGCAGCAACGGTTTGCCCGCACCGCCGAGCCAGCCTGAAAGCGGGATCACCAGTTCGCGATCCAGATAACTGAACGCCAGCATGATCGACACCGCCAGTACCGAACCCGGCAAGGCGTAGCCAAGATTGGCCAGACCAACGCCGGAGTTGATCGCCTGCGTGGGTGCCAAGCGCCGGGCAAACGCCAGCAACAAAGCAACGCTGACGGTAATCAACGCGGCCATGCCGCCCAGATACAGGGTGTGCAGGATCAGCCCGGCGTAGCGCTCATCGAGATCGAAACGCCCGCGCTGCCAGAACCAGACAACCAGTTGCAGCACCGGAATGACGAAGGCGCAGGCGAACACCAGGCCGCACCAGCTCATCGCCGCGAAAGCCTTGAGTCCACGCAAGTGATACAGCGCTTTCACCCGAGGTCGCTCGTTACTTGCCCGGTTGGCGCCACGCGCGCGACGTTCGCCGTACAGCACCAGCATCACCACCAGCAACAACAGACTGGCCAATTGCGCGGCACTCGGCAGGCTGAAGAAGCCGTACCAGGTCTTGTAGATCGCCGTGGTGAAGGTGTCGAAGTTGAACACCGACACGGCACCGAAATCTGCCAGGGTTTCCATCAGCGCCAGCGCCACGCCCGCACCGATGGCCGGACGCGCCATGGGCAACGCCACCCGCCAGAAGGCTTGCCACGGCGACTGGCCAAGTACCCGCGCGGCTTCCATCAGGCCTTTGCCCTGCGCGAGAAACGCGGTGCGCGCCAGCAGGTAAACATAGGGATAGAAGACCAGCACCAGCACGATAATCACCCCGCCGGTGGAGCGTACCCGTGGCAGGCGCAGACCGGTGCCGAACCATTCCCTGAGCAGTGTCTGCACCGGGCCGGCGAAGTCGAGCAGGCCGACGAAAACGAAGGCCAGCACATACGCGGGGATGGCGAACGGCAGCATCAGCGCCCAGTCGAGCCAGCGCCGCCCGGGGAATTCGCAGAGGCTGGTGAGCCAGGCGAGGCTGACACCGAGCAGCGTCACACCGACACCCACGCCAACGACCAGCGTCAGGGTGTTGCCCAGCAGGCGTGGCATCTGGGTTTCCCACAGGTGCGACCAGATTTGCTGATCGATGGTTTGCCAAGAGAGCAGTAGAACGCTCAGGGGCAACAGCACCAGCGCGGCGATGGCGAAGACGATGGGGTACCAGCGGCGTTGGGCGGGGTGGGCCACTTTTGGGTCTCTGGGGGATTGGGTGTTCTTGGATTGAGTATTTCAGGTTGGGATTGCTGCCCTCACCCTAGCCCTCTCCCGGAGGGAGAGGGGACTGACCGCGTAGTTTATGAGAATTACGCCGACCTGAGATATCGAGTCGAACTCAAGTTTCGAAAACAACACAGATCGGCTCCCTCTCCCTCCGGGAGAGGGCTGGGGTGAGGGCAGCGATCTAAAGTGAACAGTGTTATCGGAAAAGCCTCAATTCCAACCCGCCCGATCCATCATCCGGATCGCCTCAGCCTGACGCTTGCCCGCCACTTCCACCGGCAAGGTATCGGCAATGAACTTGCCCCACGCCGCCACTTCTTCCGAAGGTGCCACCGCCGGGTTGGCCGGGAATTCCTGGTTCACGTCAGCGAAAATCTTCTGCGCCTCAGGCGTGGTCATCCACTCAACCAAAGCCTTGGCCGCTTCCGGGTGCGGCGCATGTTTGGTCAGGCCAATTCCCGACAGGTTCACGTGCACACCGCGATCAGCCTGATTCGGCCAGAACAGTTTTACCGGCAACTCCGGCTTCTGCTTGTGCAGGCGACCGTAGTAGTACGTGTTGACGATGCCAACGTCGCACTGCCCGGCATTGATCGCTTCGAGCACCGCAACGTCATCGGAGAACACGTCGGTGGACAGGTTGTTGACCCAGCCCTTGAGGATTTTTTCGGTTTTCTCGGCGCCATGGACTTCGATCATGGTCGCGGTCAGCGACTGGTTGTAGACCTTCTTCGCCGTGCGCAGGCACAAACGCCCTTCCCAATTCTTGTCAGCCAGTGCTTCGTAGGTGGTCAGTTCGCCCGGTTTCACCCGTTCGGTGGAGTAGGCGATGGTCCGCGCGCGCAGGCTCAGACCGGTCCAGGCATGGCTGGACGAGCGATACTGCAGCGGAATGTTGGCGTCGATGGTCTTCGAAGTGAACGGCTGCAGGATGCCCATCTGCTCGGCCTGCCAGAGGTTGCCGGCGTCAACGGTGAGCAGCAGGTCGGCGGTGGCGTTTTCACCTTCGGCCTTGATGCGCTGCATCAGCGGCGCTTCCTTGTCGGTGATGAACTTGATCTTCACCCCGGTCTTGGCGGTGTAGGCATCGAAGACCGGTTTGATCAGTTCATCGATGCGCGACGAGTAAACCACCACCTCATCAGCGGCCTGGGCCGTGGTGCTACCGATCAGGGTCAGGGCCAGTGCGGTCAGAAGACGCTTGGGTGCCAACATGGGAGTGGTCTCTCGGTCGGGAAATGTGGGCCAAATGATAAGGACTCACATTTACCACCTCAATCGAACTCTTTTTGAAGGAGTTACCAGATGTTGCACAGTTTGAAAATTGTGGTGCCTGGACGGGCGCCATCGCGAGCAGGCTCACTCCTACATTTGAAATGCGATCCCCTGTAGGAGTGAGCCTGCTCGCGATGAGGCCATTAGCAGCAACGAAAAGATCAGGGCTTGGCCAGGGCCGGAAGATCCCCGGTCAACCCAAGGGCTTCACGCACAAACAGCGCCTTCGCTTCCGGCATCTGCTCCACCAGCTTCAACCCGGCATTACGCAACCACCTGACCGGCAACGGATCGGCCTGGAACAACCGCTCAAAGCCTTCCATCGTCGCCATCAGCGCGAGGTTGTGCGGCATGCGCCGACGCTCGTAACGGCTCAGCACTTTCACATCGGCCAGACGCTCACCGCGCTCCGCCGCCTGCAACAGCACTTCGGCCAGCACCGCCGCATCGAGGAAACCCAGGTTCACCCCCTGCCCCGCCAACGGGTGAATGGTGTGCGCCGCATCGCCGATCAGCGCCAGGCCTTCAGCCACGTAACGCTTGGCATGACGCTGACGCAGTGGCACGCACAGGCGCGGGTCGGCACTGATGACTTCGCCCAGACGACCTTCAAAAGCGCGTTCCAGCTCCCGGCAGAAATCCGCTTCGTCCAGCGCCATCAAGCGCTCGGCCTCACTCGGCGTGGTCGACCAGACGATCGAACACCAATCCTGCTGCCCGTCACGCTCCAGCGGCAAAAACGCCAACGGCCCGTGATCGGTAAAACGCTGCCACGCAGTCATCTGATGCGGCTTGCTACTGCGCACGCTGGTAACGATGGCGTGATGCAGGTAATCCCACTCACGCGTCGCCACACCGGTCAGACGTCGCACTGCCGAGTTGGCACCGTCAGCGGCAATCACCAACGGCGCACGTAACTGACGACCGTCAGCCAGCGTCAGCAGCCAGTCATCGCCCGAGCGGCGCATCTGTTCCAGCCGCGCATTGGCCAGCATGCCCAGATCACAATCGTGCAAGCGATCGAGCAAGGCATCCTGCACCACACGGTTTTCGACGATATGGCCAAGCACCTCGGCGTGCACACTGCTCGCCGAGAAATGGATCTGCCCGGTGCCGCTGCCGTCCCAGACATGCATGTCGGTGTAAGGGCTGCTGCGGCGCTTGGCGATGCCTTCCCAGACGCCGAGACGTTCAAGAATGCGCTGGCTGGCTGCCGACAAGGCACTCACTCGCGGTTCAAACGCGGCTTCGGCGTCGAAGGGTTTGACGCTCAGCGGGCTGCCGTCGAGCAGCAGGACTTCCAGCCCGCTGTCCTGCAACGCCAACGCCAGGGCGCTGCCGACCATTCCGGCTCCGACAATCAGCAGATCTGCGCGCATTTCCATGCTTTAAGCCTGTCTCGCTTGCGGCTTGAGCCGCACGTAAAGGGTTTTACCGACCCGCGCCACCAGATTGCCGGCGCCGTCATGAATGTCGACCTGCAACTGCGGCAGGTATTTCTCGCCATTGGCGGTCTGCCGGCGAATCTCGGCGAGCAAGGTCTCGTCGATATTGAAACGGGCGAACACCGGGCCTTTGCCCGGCGCGATGAAATCGATGTCGGCAGCCTTGTCCCAGACGATGTAACGCGAGCCGAGGTTTTCCATAAGCATCAGCATGAAGAACGGATCGACCATCGAATACAGGCTGCCGCCAAACTGGGTGCCGACGTAGTTGCGGTTGTACCAGCCGAGGCCCATCGACACCTGCACATCGCGAAAGTCATCGCTGATGTGCCTAACTCGTACACCGGCGCCAAGATAAGGCGGGTAGAACGTCATCACCCAGCGCATCAACCGCGCCTTGCCGAATTTAGCGGTCAGCCACTTAAGCATCCGGACGCGTTCCCAAGCCCATGGCCTGACGCGCAAACCAGCGCTTGGCCGGCGGCAGCAGATCGAGGCCGAGCAGGCCGATATTACGGCCCAGCGAAACCAGCGGCTGCGTGCTGCCGAACAGGCGCGTGACCTGATCGGAGAAACCGACGGTGAGGTCCTGATCGAGACGCTGACGCTCGCGATAAGCCTGCAATGTGGCGAAGTCGCCCAAAGGTTTGTCACTCGCCAGCAATGCAGCGGCCAAGGCATCGGCATCGCGCAGAGACAGGTTGAAACCCTGCCCGGCAATCGGGTGCAGGCTGTGCGCCGCGTTGCCGAGCACGGCCAGATGCGAGCGCACCTGCTCTTCGGCCTCGACCAGCGTCAGCGGATAAAGATGCCGCGCGCCAACCTGTTTCAACGTGCCGAGGCGATATCCAAACACGCCCTGCAATTCGCTGAGGAAATCGCGTTCGCTCAGATCGGCCAGACGCTGCGCGTCCATGCCCAGACGGGTCCAGACCAAAGCGCAGCGGTTTTCCGGCAGCGGCAGCAAGGCCATCGGCCCTTCGTCGGTGAAGCGTTCGAAGGCCATGCCATTGTGCGCTTCGCTCGGGGTGATGTTGGCGATCAGCGCGCTCTGGTTGTACGGACGCTTGCGCACGTTGATGCCCAACTGTTCGCGCAGCCCGGAGCGACCGCCATCGGCGAGCACTGCGAGGTCGCATTCCAGCGTGGTTTCATCGTTGAGGGTCAGGCGATAACCGTCGGGCAGCGGCTCCATGCGCGTGACTTCCGCCGGGCAGCGCCAACTGATCACGTCTTTGTCGACGTGTTGCCACAGACACTGGCCGAGCCAGGCGTTTTCCACCACATAACCGAGCGCCGGCACGCCCTCTTCCATCGCCGACAAACGCGCGGTGGAGAAGCGGCCACGGTCGGAAACGTGAATCTGTTTGATCGGCTCGGCGCGGCGGGAGATTTCCTGCCACACGCCCAAGCGTTGATAAATCTGTCGCGAACCGAAGGACAGCGCCGAGGAACGTGCGTCGTAGCTCGGCTGCCAGCTGTCGCCGGGGGCGAACGGCTCGATCAGCACGATCTTCCAGCCACGGGCCTTGGCCCCGGCCTGCAAGGCCAACGCCAGACTGGCGCCGACCAGACCGCCACCGATGATTGCCAGATTGACTCGACTCATGCCGCGTGTGTCCTTGCTTGTGCCATCAGCGCTTCGATTTCAGCGACGGTTTTCGGTACGCCGCTGGTAAGGATTTCACAGCCCGTTTTGGTCACCACCACGTCGTCCTCGATGCGTACGCCAATGCCGCGCCATTTCTTCGCGACGGTCTGATTGTCCGGGGCGATGTAGATGCCCGGCTCCACGGTCAGCGCCATGCCGACTTCCAGCACGCGCCATTCGCCGCCGACCTTGTACTCGCCGACGTCATGCACATCCATACCCAGCCAGTGGCCAGCGCGGTGCATGTAAAACGCTTTATAGGCTTCGCTGGCGATCAATTCGTCGACCTCACCCTGCAGCAAACCGAGTTTCACCAACCCCGTGGTGATAACGAGAACCGTGGCTTCGTGCGCCTGATTCCAGTGTTTGTTCGGGGCGATTTCGGCGAATGCGGCTTCCTGCGAGGCCAGCACCAACTCGTAGATCGCTTTCTGCTCGGGTGAAAACGTGCCGTTGACCGGCCAGGTGCGGGTGATGTCGCTGGCGTAGCAGTCGATCTCGCAACCGGCGTCTATCAATACCAGGTCACCGTCCTTGAGCACCGCGTCATTCTGCTGGTAATGCAGAATGCAGCTGTTGCGCCCGGCGGCAACGATCGACCCGTAGGCCGGCATCTTCGCCCCGCCCTTGCGGAATTCGTAGTCGAGTTCGGCTTCGAGGCTGTACTCGTAAAGCCCGGCCCGACTGGCCTGCATCGCGCGGATGTGGGCTTGCGCCGAGATCCGTGCGGCTTCGCGCATCACCTTCACTTCTGCCGCCGATTTATACAGACGCATGTCGTGCAGCAGATGATCCAGGGCAACGAATTCGTTCGGCGGCTGGGCGCCAAGGTGCGCTTTAGAGCGGATCACGTTGATCCAGTCCATCAGGTGACGATCAAATTCGGGGTTGCTGCCCATCGCCGAATACACCCGGTCACGGCCTTCGATCAGGCCCGGGAGGATGTCGTCGATGTCGGTGATCGGGAAGGCGTCGTCGGCGCCGAAGTCGCGGATCGCGCCTTCTTGCCCTGCACGCAAACCGTCCCACAACTCGCGTTCGGCATTGCGCTCACGGCAGAACAGCACGTACTCGCCATGTTCGCGGCCGGGCATCAGGACGATGACGGCTTGCGGCTCGGGAAAGCCGCTGAGGTACTGGAAATCACTGTCCTGACGGTAGACGTGCTCGACGTCGCGGTTGCGAATAGCGACTGCGGCGGCGGGCAGGATCGCGATGCTGTTGGGTTCCATCTGCGCCATCAGGGCCTTGCGGCGACGGCTGTATTCCGCTTTCGGGATATGGGTCATGGGCAGATGGCTTTCCCTGGCACGCGATTAATGCAGCGACGGCTTGGCGGCTGGCGGCACGTCGGCTTTCTTGGTTTCCGAGAACAGCAGCAGCGGCGCAACGCGCAGGTACTCCATGACCTCCATGTAGTCGGTCTCGCCGTCTTCGGATTCTTCGAGGGCGTCCTGCACTTGGGAAATGGCAGCCAGATCCTGCAGCACTTCGGTGGCTTCAGTGCTGAGCATGCTGCTGTCGCGGCAGTTCAGGCCGAAACCGCTGAGGAAGCCCTGGCACCACTCGCCCAGTGCCGCGGCGCGGTCGGCCAGCGGTGCGTCATCGGTCGGCAGCAGCAGAACGACGGTGACGTCGTCGCCGGTCAGCTCGCCTTTGACCATCTCTTGCAGGCCGATCAGGGCGTTGCGGACGTTGTCCTGGATGTCGCCTTCGAGCAGTTCGGCGGCGTCGATCAACCAGCCTTCGTTATCGAAGCCGGCACCGGCGCAGCTGCGCCCGAGCAGCACGCCGTGCAGTTCGGCAGGCGAGACGTTGTGGCCGCTGGAGGTCAGCAGGGTGGCAAAGGCTTGGTACGGGGAATTCGCAATGGTCATGGGCAGCTAGGCGCCAGACGGCGCTATGTCTAGAATGAAGGCCTTGTATCCTACATCGACAGACTCGCCAAGACTATTAAAGGCTGTCCGCCAGCTATCCCATCAGACAGACTCCGACCCAGTGGACACAATGGAAGACACCGACCTGCAAGCGCTGATGGCCAGACTCGAACTGCTGATTGGCCGAGTCGAGCAACTAAAGAGTCAAAACGCACTCTTACTAGCTCAGGAAAAAACCTGGCGCGAGGAACGCGCTCACCTCATTGAAAAAAACGAAATCGCCCGGCGTAAGGTCGAATCGATGATTTCGCGCCTCAAGGCCCTGGAGCAAGACTCATGAGTTCAAGCAATAGCGTCACCGTGCAGATCCTCGACAAAGAATATTCGATCATCTGCCCGCAGGAAGAACGCAGCAATCTGGTCAGTGCCGCCCGCTACCTCGATGGCAAAATGCGCGAAATTCGCAGCAGCGGTAAAGTCATCGGCGCCGATCGCATTGCTGTGATGGCCGCGCTGAACATCACCCATGACCTCTTGCACAAAGAAGAGCGCCCGGATATCCAGGCCAGCGGTTCGACCCGTGAACAGGTGCGCGACTTGCTCGATCGTGTCGATCTGGTCCTCGCCGACGATCAGAACACCACCAAGGGCTGATTCAACTGGCCGCTTGCGGTATACTCGCGGCACTCCCTGGGGTGCTTGCCAGTTGACGATGTCCCTGAGCCGATTCGCACTACCCTGGAAGTTGCACGTTGGGCTGGTGTGCATGTCCGCTAGACGGAAAGCCTTAAAGTCTACTGCATCTTCCACCTTGAACTTTCGGGTTCAAGGGCTAAGTTGACAGCGGTTCATCCGGGGAGCCTGATTCGAATCCGATGTCGGTGAAAACCGCCATCGGATTTTTTATGCGTACGTTTTTGCATCCATCCTGCCGAAGCCGAACCATGACCGAACCCGCGCTGCTGCCCCGCCCGCAACTCCGCCGCCTGCTGCGCAAGGCACGCCGCTCACTGAGCAAAAGCGAGCAACGCCAGGCCGCCAAAGGCCTGTACCGGCAATTGGCGCAAGACCCGCATTTTCGCCGGGCCAAACATATCTCTCTGTACCTGCCCACCGACGGTGAAATCGATCCGCGCCTGCTGCTGCGTGAAGCACAGCGTCGGGGCAAGGCAACGTACCTGCCGGTGCTGAGTGCCTGGCCACGAACCAAAATGGTCTTTCAGCGAATTCGTCCCGGCGAGAAACTCAAACCCAATCGCTTCCGCATTCTCGAGCCGCGCGCCAATCTGGCGCAGCAACGCAAGGTCTGGGCGCTGGATCTGGTGTTGTTGCCACTGGTGGGTTTTGACGATGTCGGTGGGCGACTGGGGATGGGCGGCGGCTTCTACGATCGCAGCCTGGCGTATCTGGCGCGGCGTAAAAGCTGGCGCAAGCCGACGCTGTTGGGACTGGCTCATGAGTGTCAGAAGGTCGAACGCTTGGCGCAGGCGAGTTGGGATGTACCGTTACAAGGCACGGTCAGCGACAAGGCGTGGTATTTCGCAGGATAGGACGCCGCGCAGATCAGCGGCGTCGAAAAACCAGTGTCAGCGCTTGAAGGCTGTCGACTGTTGTACTTGTTGCGCGACTTCAATCGGCGCGTCTGCCTTGTTCGACCAAAGGCTCTGCGCGTAACCGGTGGTTACAACGCCCAGACCAAACAAAATGACCAAAGTCCATAGCAAATCCGGTTTGCGTTTCATCGATTGCCCCCCTCAAGGCACATCATCACGATGACAGCAGCGGTTTCCGTTCGTAGGCCGTGCAGCAGCGTCAAGCTTTAAAGGCCGGCATTTTGCGACAACGTGAACCTGCGCGCAAACGCTGACGTCAACCGACTGTCGGTTTGTCATAAAATTGCCCGACAACCTGCCCAATGACCGTTTCAGGAGCAAAAAACCATGGCCTATTGGCTGATGAAGTCCGAGCCCGACGAACTCTCGATCAAAGGTCTGGAAAAACTCGGCAAAGCGCGCTGGGACGGGGTTCGCAATTATCAGGCGCGCAATTTTCTGCGCTCGATGGCAGTGGGCGATGAGTTCTTTTTCTATCACTCCAGCTGCCCGGAGCCGGGAATTGCCGGAATTGGCAAAATAATCGAAGCGGCGTACCCGGATCCCACCGCACTGGAGCCGGAAAGTCATTACTTCGACCCGAAGGCGACGCCGGAGAAAAATGCCTGGAGTGCGATCGATGTCGAGCACGTCGAGACGTTTGCCCGGGTGTTGAAGCTGGATTATCTGAAGCAGCAGACGGCGCTGGCGGAGATGCCGTTGGTGCAGAAGGGATCAAGGTTGTCGGTGATGCCGGTGACGCCGGAGCAGTGGGCTGCGGTGATTGCGCTCAAGCCTTGAAGAATATGTTGCCTGAAACATCGCCATCGCGAGCAGGCTCACTCCTACAGGGGAACGCATTCCAACTGTAGGAGTGAGCCTGCTCGCGATGGGGCCAGCCCGGACAACGAATGGCTTATTGAATGATCAGGTTGTTGAACAACAGATCCTCAACCACCGGCTTGCCGGTCTCGTCATTCATCACTTGCTGGGTCTGCTTCAACGCTTCCTGACGCAGCTTCTCTTTACCTTCGATGCTGCCCATCGCCTCGGTGGTCTGCTGAGTGAACAGCGCTACCAGCTGATTGCGGATCAACGGTTCGTTGGCCTTGACCAGTTTGCTCGCCTCTTCGCCACTCACACGCAACGCCACATCGGCCTTGTAGACCTTGAGCTTCGGTGTGCCGTCCAGCCCGTAGTTGCCCACAAACGGTGGGCTCAGGGTGATGTAACTTACCTTCGGCGCCTCGCCTTCTTTGGCTTCTTCGGCCAGCGCTGCCACAGGCAGAGACAGGGCCAGCAACAACATGATCCACGCTTTCACAATTCGCTCCTTATCCGGTTTGCGGCCTAGCATAACGACCCGCCGCGCAAGCACAAGCTTATGGCTGACTATCAGGGCCGGGCATGCTCGTTGACCCGTTGACTGACACACCTACACTTATCGGCCATCACTCCCAAAGGAATAGCCCTGATGAAAGCCGTGCTGTGCAAAGCCTTCGGCCCTGCCGAATCGCTGGTGCTGGAAGACGTCGCCAGCCCTGTCGCGAAGAAGAATGAAATCCTGCTGGACGTGCACGCCGCCGGGGTCAACTTCCCGGACACGCTGATCATTGAGGGCAAGTATCAATTCAAGCCGCCCTTCCCGTTCTCGCCCGGAGGTGAAGCGGCCGGTGTGGTGCGTGAAGTCGGGGAAAAGGTCAGCCACCTCAAGGTTGGTGACCGCGTCATGGCCCTGACCGGTTGGGGCAGTTTCGCCGAACAGGTAGCGGTGCCAGGCTATAACGTGCTGCCGATTCCGCCGTCGATGGACTTCAACACCGCCGCCGCCTTCAGCATGACCTACGGCACCTCGATGCACGCGCTCAAACAACGCGCCAATCTGCAAGCAGGCGAAACCCTGCTGGTGCTTGGCGCATCCGGTGGCGTCGGCCTGGCGGCGGTGGAAATCGGCAAAGCCATGGGCGCCCGCGTCATCGCTGCCGCCAGCAGCGCGGAGAAACTGGCGGTGGCCAAAGCTGCCGGCGCCGATGAGTTGATCAATTACAGCGAAACCAGCCTCAAGGACGAAATCAAACGCCTCACCGACGGCCAGGGTGCCGATGTGATTTACGACCCGGTCGGCGGCGATCTCTTCGACCAAGCCATCCGCGCCATCGCCTGGAACGGACGCTTGCTGGTGGTCGGCTTCGCCAGCGGGCGCATTCCGGAACTGCCGGTCAACCTTGCCCTGCTCAAAGGCGCGGCTGTACTTGGCGTGTTCTGGGGCTCCTTCGCCCAGCGCCAGCCGCAAGACAATGCGGCGAACTTCCAGCAATTGTTCGGCTGGTTCGCCGAGGGCAAGTTGAAACCGCTGGTATCGCAGGTGTATCCACTGAGCAATGCGGCGCAGGCGATCAATGATCTTGGCCAGCGCAAGGCTGTGGGCAAGGTGGTGGTGCAAGTGCGCTAATTAACAATGAAAGCGCTTCAACCACCGGGCGACGCCGCAATGTCGCCCGGCATCAGATGCTCCTGAACCTTTTCGCTACGCGACTCAACCAACTGCCCCTTGTCATCGAAGCGCAAAACAATCAGCCAGTCATAAACATTCACCGGCCATTTCGGCTGTCCGATCAGCGCCGGGCCATCGCCGCCGAAAGCGGCAATCAGTTTATTGATGTGGCCGTGATGCCAAGCGATCAGCACGGTTTTCGCCTGATTCTTCTTGCACAGCGAGCTGACCAGTTTGTCGACGTCGTTATTGGCGTAGGGCTGCTCGATCGGTAGTTGCAGGCGCTGGGACAGTGGAATCAGCGTCTGACGCGGGCGGATGCTTTCCGGGCTGTCGGCGGTAGCGATCAGACGTTGGGGCGTGAGTGTCTGGTCGTCCAGCTGCAAAGAGGTGAAATAGTCCGCATAAGCTGCCGCGCGCTGTTCGCCCTGGGCATTGAGTTCTCGGCCGACATCAGGCTTTTCCGCATGGCGGACGATCAATACGGTGACATTGCGCAGGCCTGGCGCTGCAGAACCCTGTGCGAAGTTCAACACCAGCACTGCAGCAGCCACCGCAACAACCATCAACAGTCTGGGCAATAGCCTGCGAACTTTCGGGGTCATCGTTTATCTCGAGATATCAGTCGATCTGAAGATCGCGAGTCTAAGTTACAACGTCCCGAGCGCGACAAAAACGCCCTGTTCTTACAGCTGAGCGACAGGTTCGTAAAGGAACACGCGACTTCCAACATTTTCCGCTATTTGCTCGATGCGAACCGGTGCTATTTTCGGTAACGAAACTGTAACATTCGCATCCGCAGTCAAAACAAGAAATCTGGAGCTCTTGAATGTTTGCTTTCTTTCGTCCTGCCGCACATCAGGCTCCATTGCCTGAAGAAAAAATAGACAGCACGTACCGACGCCTGCGCTGGCAGATTTTCGCCGGTATTTTCTTTGGCTACGCGGGTTATTACCTGCTGCGCAAAAACTTCTCCCTGGCCATGCCGTACCTGATCGACGAAGGCTACAGCCGCGGTGATCTGGGTCTGGCGATGTCCGCGATCGCCATCGCCTATGGCTTGTCGAAGTTCCTCATGGGCCTGGTGTCCGACCGTTCCAACCCGCGCTACTTCCTGCCGTTCGGCCTGCTGGTCTCGGCCGGGGTGATGTTCATTTTCGGTTTCGCGCCTTGGGCAACGTCCAGCGTGACCATGATGTTCATCCTGCTGTTCATCAACGGCTGGGCCCAGGGCATGGGTTGGCCGCCAAGTGGCCGGACCATGGTGCACTGGTGGTCGCAGAAGGAACGCGGCGGCGTGGTGTCCGTGTGGAACGTGGCGCATAACGTCGGTGGCGGCCTGATCGGCCCGCTGTTCCTGCTCGGCATGGGCCTGTTCAACGACTGGCACGCAGCGTTCTACGTACCGGCAGCCGTGGCGCTGGGCGTGGCCGTGTTCGCGTTCATCACCATGCGCGACACCCCGCAATCGGTTGGCCTGCCGCCGATCGAGAAGTACAAGAACGATTACCCGGAAGGCTACGACGCCAGCCACGAAGACGAATTCAGCGCGAAAGAGATCTTCGTCAAATACGTGCTGCGCAACAAAATGCTCTGGTACATCGCCATGGCCAACGTCTTCGTTTACCTGTTGCGCTACGGCGTGCTGGACTGGGCACCGACGTACCTGAAGGAAGCCAAGGGTTTCACCGTCGACAAGACCTCGTGGGCCTATTTCTTCTATGAGTGGGCGGGGATTCCGGGCACGCTGCTGTGCGGCTGGATGTCGGACAAGATCTTCCGTGGCAACCGTGGCCTGACCGGCATGGTGTTCATGGCACTGGTGACCGTGGCAACGCTGGTTTACTGGCTGAACCCGGCCGGCAACCCGACCGTCGACATGATCGCGCTGTTCTCGATCGGCTTCCTGATCTACGGCCCGGTGATGCTGATCGGCCTGCAAGCGCTGGAGCTGGCACCGAAGAAAGCCGCCGGCACTGCCGCAGGCTTCACCGGTCTGTTCGGTTATCTCGGTGGTTCGGTCGCGGCCAGTGCCGCGATGGGCTACACCGTGGACCATTTCGGCTGGGATGGCGGTTTCGTGCTACTGGTGGGCGCTTGCCTGCTGGCGATGGCCTTCCTGGCCCCGACGCTGTGGCACAAGCAAGTCGCCAGTCAGAGCCGTGAAGCCGTCGCTTGATCCGACTGTGATTTACAGCGCTTGAGCCGCGCCTCCAGATTGCGGTCTGGCATGGCGTGGCTGCGCAGGGCGTGTGCGGTCTGCTCGACATAATCGCGAGTAGTGCCGTAACGCCCGCTGGCGCTCTCGAACACCTGGCTCAGCACATGATCCGGCAAGTTGCCGGCATAGCTGGGCAGGTGTCGCTCCAGAACGAATCCCAACGCTTGCACCTGAGTGCCGTCTTCGAGCCGGCAGTTGAGCCAGTGTGGCCGATAGGATGGCACCGGCATCTCGCGTTTCCACAAGGCGTACAGCGCCGCATCGAGATTGTCTTCCGGCAAGCGATAGGCGAAGCCGCTGCACGAACCGCCGCGATCCAGACCAAATACCAGACCGGGCATTTCCGGCGTCCCGCGGTGCTCGTGCGACCACAGGTACAAGCCGCGATGGTAGCCATGCACGCGTCCGCGCACCCGCTCCACTGCCGAACACTCCGGCCGCCAGATCAGCGAACCATACGCGAACAGCCACACCGGCCCGCCCTTGTGGCGCGCCATGGTCGATTGCATGGAAGCGAGAAGTTGTTCGTGCGTCAGCTGCGGCCCAAGATCGAGCCGCGGAGGGTAATTCAAATTCAGAAAAGCGTTTTCAATGGCGCTCATGGCGAATAGCGTTCAGCTCCCCGCGGGTGAAGAATTACTTAATAGAACGCACCGCTGTAACAATAAGGCACATATGTTTTAAGGCAATTTGAGTGCCATGGCACAGTTCTTAATTGATTGCCTGATTGATATATAACCTAGCGGTATTTATGCAATTACATAAATACCGATCGGCTATATAGAGAGTTATAACGGATTCAGGAGCGGGGAGCGTAAGCGAACACGTCGGCACGCATTTGATGGGCGTCCATCCCGGCTTCGACCAATGCGTCCAGCGTGCCGTAGACCATGGCCGGCGAGCCGCTGGCATAGACGTGCAGCGGTTTCAGGTCAGGGAAGTCTTCACAGACTGCCTCGTGCAGCATGCCGCAGCGCCCTTCCCAACCGCATTGATCACTGACGACTTTGTGCAGGAACAGATTGGGTAATTTCAGCCACTCGTCCCAGTGTTCGATCTCATAGAAGTCTTCCGGACGGCGCACGCCCCAGTACAGATGCACGGGATGTTTGAAGCCGTTGGCGCGGCAGTGCTCGATCAAGGCGTGAATCTGGCCCATGCCGGTACCAGCGGCAACCAACACCAGCGGCCCGTCGGGCAGCTCGGCCAGATGCGTATCGCCGAACGGCAGCTCGACCCGCACCATCGCGTTGCGTTGCAGCTGTTCGATCAGGCTCAGTGCACTGGCTTCGCGCGCCAGCACGTGGATTTCCAGATCACGTCCGCCGTGCGGCGCAGAGGCCATGGAAAACGCTGACTTCTCACCGTTCTCGCGCTCGATCATCAAGTACTGCCCGGCGTGATAGCGCGGTGGCTTGCCGGCCGGAGCGCGCAGGCGCACGCGCCAGGTGTCGCCACCCACATCGCGGCATTCGATGACCTGACACGACAGGCTGCGCACCGGCAGTTCTCCCAGCGCGAGCACGCCATCCCACAGCAGGATGCAGTCTTCCAGCGGCTCGGCTATGCAAGTGTAGAACTCGCCGTGGTCGTGCACCTTGCCGTCCTGCGCGACACTACCTTCAACCAGCAGCGCCGCACACACATGACAATTGCCGTTGCGGCAGCTTTGCGGGCATTCGTAGCCCAAGCGCCGCGCGCCGTCGAGAATCCGCTCACCGGGCTGTATCTCAAGCACTGCTCCGGAGGGCTGCAGGGTTACACGCATCAATCTATTCCTAACTGATTCCAGATGGCATCGATCCGTTGGGTGACGGCGTCGTCCTTGACGATCACGCGGCCCCACTCGCGAGTGGTTTCGCCCGGCCACTTGTGGGTGGCATCGAGGCCCATTTTCGAGCCCAGGCCAGAGATCGGCGAGGCGAAGTCGAGGTAGTCGATCGGCGTGTTATCGATCATCACCGTGTCGCGCTTGGGGTCCATGCGCGTGGTGATGGCCCAGATCACGTCGTTCCAGTCGCGGGCGTTGATATCGTCGTCGGTGACGATAACGAACTTGGTGTACATGAACTGTCGCAAAAACGACCAGACACCGAGCATCACGCGCTTGGCATGCCCTGGATACGACTTCTTCATGGTCACGATGGCCATGCGGTACGAACAGCCTTCAGGCGGCAGGTAGAAGTCGGTGATTTCCGGGAACTGCTTCTGCAGGATCGGCACGAACACTTCGTTCAGCGCCACACCGAGAATCGCCGGCTCATCCGGCGGACGGCCAGTGTAGGTGCTGTGATAGATCGGTTTGATCCGGTGGGTTATGCGCTCTACGGTGAACACCGGGAAGCTGTCGACTTCATTGTAGTAACCGGTGTGATCGCCGTACGGGCCTTCATCGGCCATTTCGCCGGGGTGGATCACGCCTTCAAGGATGATTTCGGCGGTGGCCGGCACTTGCAGGTCATTGCCGCGGCACTTGACCAGTTCGGTGCGGTTACCGCGCAAGAGGCCCGCGAAAGCGTATTCGGAGAGACTGTCCGGCACTGGCGTCACAGCGCCGAGGATGGTCGCCGGATCCGCGCCAAGGGCCACGGACACCGGGAACGGCTGACCCGGGTGCTTCTCGCACCACTCACGGAAGTCGAGGGCGCCGCCACGGTGGCTGAGCCAACGCATGATCACCTTGTTGCGGCCGATCACTTGCTGACGGTAGATGCCGAGGTTCTGGCGTTCCTTGTTCGGGCCTTTGGTGACGGTCAGGCCCCAGGTGATCAGCGGGCCGACGTCGCCGGGCCAGCAGGTCTGCACGGGCAGCATCGCGAGGTCGACGTCGTCGCCCTCGATGACCACTTCCTGGCACACCGCGTCTTTGACGACTTTCGGCGCCATCGAAATGATCTTGCGGAAGATCGGCAGCTTCGACCACGCGTCTTTCAAGCCCTTCGGCGGCTCGGGTTCCTTGAGGAACGCCAACAGCTTGCCGATTTCGCGCAGCTCGCTGACCGACTCGGCGCCCATGCCCATGGCCACCCGCTCGGGGGTTCCGAACAGGTTGCCGAGCACCGGGATGTCGTAGCCCGTCGGCTTTTCGAACAGCAGCGCCGGGCCCTTGGCCCGCAGCGTGCGGTCGCACACCTCGGTCATTTCCAGCACCGGGGAGACGGGAATCTGGATGCGTTTCAACTCTCCGCGCTGCTCAAGCTGCTGCACGAAATCCCGAAGATCCTTGAATTTCATTGACGATGGCACCCTCAAAATAGGCGTACATCCTACCTGCTCTGACGGGCAAACAGCAGCCCGTCAGAGCCTGGCATCAATCAATTGTCGCTGGTGCCCAGCATCAATGGCGCAAACAACGGGCTCAGTCTGGCGCTGCCAACGTCCGAAAGATGATCGGCATCCTTGTACTGCGAGTGGCCGTCGACATCGATGGCGCACAAGCCGTCCTTGCACATCAGCGGCGTCGGATCGATGACATGAATGCCGGAATCAGCGGCGCTCATCGAACCGAACAACGAAGTGAAAAACTGCTGGCGAGCCAAGTGCTCGTTGAGCGGGCGACCGAGACCGTCTGCCGAACGGCCGATGCGCGCCAGACTGGTCAGACGGTCGATGAAGCTCTTGTGTTGCAGTGGCACTTCCTTGAACAGCCAGACTTGCACGCCCGCTTCACGCAGCTCGGCCACTTGCGCCTTGAGGGCGACGGCCATGCGCTGCTCTGCCTGGCGTGGGTTGTCCTTGCGATCAAGCAGGAACTGTAGATCGCCATCGCCGTCTTCACGACCATAAACGTACAGGCTCCAGTTTGCCGCCAACACCACGTCCTTGATCCCCAGACTCGTGACGCGGTCCATGTTGCGCTGGTTGAAGTCTTTGCACTGAGGGCGCAAGTGGTCATCGATGATCGGCGGGCACCCGGTCAAACTGTACAACCACACCGGCTGCACGTTGCGCCCGGCATTGCCTTCGATGGCCGGCAACAATGCAGCGGCGTGACTGTCGCCCCAGAACATTTTTGTCGCCGTAATATGTTGATCACCGCCCACAAGGCAGGATTTGGTCAACGCCTTATCGGTGCTCAAGTGCATGCAATTCGACTGCCCGGCGTTCCACTCACGCGATTGCGCATATTCCAGCGCCTTGCCGGTCAGACGCTGCGGAACACCGTCTGCCGAGCGAATCGCCGAGCCGGTGATCGCCAGAACCGTGATCGACACCAGACCGCCGACCAATACCGAATTACGGCTGGCAAACACACGCTTCTCACGAAACGGCAGCTCGATGTATCGCAGGCTCAGCCAGGCCAGCGCCAACGCCAGGGCCATCCAGCCAATTGCCTCCAACGGCTGGATGCCATCGATGGAAATCGCGTTGGCATACACGTAAACCGGCCAATGCCACAGGTACAGCGAATAGGACAGCAGGCCGATCCACACCAGAACCGGGATACTCAACAACCGGCCGGCCCACGTTGGGCCCTGTGCGCCTGACCAGATCAACGCCGTCGTACCCAATACCGGCAACAGCGCCGCCCAGCCCGGGAACACGGTGGTTTTGTCGTAGGTAAACACGGCAAACAGCACCGCCGCCAACCCTGCCAGGCCAACGGACTCACGCAGCCACGGCCGCGCGACATGTTTGGGCACGGGTATGACCGCCAGCATGGCCCCGCAGAGCAGTTCCCACGCGCGGGTCGGCAGGGCGAAAAAAGCAAATTCCGGCCGGCGTTCGATGTAGACAATGTTCAAACCGAACGACACCAGCAGCACAGCGAACAACATCCAGCGCCAATGACGGACGTAGCGCATCATCAGCACCATCATCAGCGGGAAGAAGATGTAGTACTGCTCCTCCACCGCCAGCGACCAGGTATGCAGCAACGGCTTGAGCTCCGAGGCGGGCTCGAAGTAACCGTCTTCGCGCATGAACAGGATGTTGGAAATGAACAGCGACTGGTAACGAATCGTCCGTCCCAGCTCAGCCAGATCTTTGGCCGTCAGCAACAGCCAGCCCAATGCCAGCGTCACTACAACAACCACGGTCAATGCCGGCAGGATGCGCCGGGCGCGACGCCCCCAGAAGTCGAGGAAACTGAAGCGCTGGGCGCTGATTTCACGGAACAGGATTGAGGTAATCAGAAAGCCGGAAATGACGAAGAACACATCAACGCCGACAAAACCGCCGCTGAATGTATTGAATCCGAAATGAAACAGTACGACGGGAATAACCGCCAGTGCCCGTAATCCGTCGATATCACGGCGATTGCCAAACGTGTGCATAACCTTTCTTATCCTTGTAGGTACAAACCGCTCCAGACAAGGACAGTAGCGCGTTACGAAAGTTATTTGTTACGGACACAAAAAAAACGCCCCCTTTCGGGAGCGTTCTTTTTTACAGCGTGTGTATTACTTGCGCTTCATCGACAAGAAGAACTCGTCGTTGGTCTTGGTCGTCTTCAGCTTGTCGACCAGGAACTCGATGGCAGCCACTTCATCCATCGGGTGCAGCAGCTTGCGCAGGATCCACATACGCTGCAGTTCGTCGTCGGCAGTCAGCAACTCTTCGCGGCGGGTGCCGGAGCGGTTGATGTTGATCGCAGGGAACACACGCTTCTCGGCGATCTTGCGATCCAGAGGCAGTTCCATGTTGCCGGTACCCTTGAACTCTTCGTAGATCACTTCGTCCATCTTCGAGCCGGTTTCAACCAGCGCGGTGGCGATAATGGTCAGCGAGCCGCCTTCTTCGATGTTACGCGCAGCACCGAAGAAACGCTTTGGCTTCTCGAGGGCGTGGGCATCGACACCACCGGTCAATACCTTGCCGGAGCTCGGGATCACGGTGTTGTAGGCACGGGCCAGACGGGTGATGGAGTCAAGCAGGATCACCACGTCTTTCTTGTGTTCAACAAGGCGCTTGGCCTTCTCGATCACCATTTCGGCAACCTGCACGTGACGGGTCGGCGGCTCGTCGAAGGTCGAGGCAACCACTTCGCCGCGCACGGTGCGCTGCATTTCGGTCACTTCTTCCGGACGTTCGTCGATCAGCAGCACGATCAGGTGAACTTCAGGGTTGTTACGGGCGATGTTCGCTGCGATGTTCTGCAGCATGATCGTTTTACCGGCTTTCGGCGGTGCAACGATCAGACCGCGCTGGCCTTTGCCGATCGGGGCGCACAGGTCGATTACACGACCGGTCAAGTCTTCGGTGGAACCGTTACCGGCTTCCATCTTCATGCGCACGGTCGGGAACAGCGGGGTCAGGTTCTCGAAGAGAATCTTGTTTTTCGCGTTCTCGGGACGATCGAAGTTGATCGTGTCGACCTTGAGCAGGGCGAAATACCGCTCGCCTTCCTTCGGAGGGCGGATCTTGCCAACGATGGTGTCACCGGTGCGCAAGTTGAAGCGGCGGATCTGGCTCGGCGAGACGTAGATATCGTCCGGGCCGGCCAGGTAGGAAGCGTCAGCGGAGCGCAGGAAGCCGAAGCCGTCCTGGAGAATCTCCAGCACGCCATCACCGGAGATTTCCTCGCCGCTTTTCGCGTGCTTTTTCAGCAGGGAGAAAATCACGTCCTGCTTGCGCGAACGGGCCATATTTTCTATGCCCATCTGTTCGGCCAATTCGAGCAGTTCGGTAATCGGCTTTTGCTTGAGTTCAGTCAGATTCATATAGGAATGACGTAATCATTTATGGAGGGGGGGAAATTAAGCTTTTGGCTTAATGAGGCCGCGCCGCGGAGAAGGCGACAGGATCGCGAACTAATTCGAAAAGGAGTGCGTCGGCGACGGCTAGCAGGGGGCAATGGAGAAACCAGTGCGGGGCCGAATGTACCACCTGAGTTTCGGAGCGTCTAGCCCTGAATATGCAAAAAGCCCCGCTAATTGCGGGGCTTTTTTTCAGGCACTTTACTGCGACGCTTAGATGTTGGCGTCGAGGAAAGCCGCCAGTTGCGACTTCGACAACGCGCCGACTTTGGTCGCTTCAACGTTGCCGTTCTTGAACAGCATCAGCGTCGGGATACCACGCACGCCGTGCTTGGCCGGGGTTTCCTGGTTCTCGTCGATGTTCAGTTTGGCAACGGTCAGCTTGCCTTTGTAAGTCTCGGCAATCTCGTCCAGAACCGGAGCGATCATTTTGCAAGGACCGCACCATTCAGCCCAGTAATCGACCAGGACAGCGCCTTCGGCCTTGAGTACGTCGGCTTCGAAGCTAGCGTCGCTAACGTGTTTGATAAGATCGCTGCTCATGGAATTCTCCAGGTTGTAAGCAAAAAAACGTGGCCCATCATAGCCGCCCTTCCCCTGTTCAGGAAGCCGCAGTTGATTGAGTCTTGCTATGGCACTCGATGAGTTTGGGTATAGCTCAAGTCACGCCGTGGCGGGGGCAATGAAGGAAATTCCGGTGCGCAGGGCGGCGTTGCGCACGTGTTCCTGCATGGCTTTTTGCGCCGCACCCGACGCCCGGCGCGCGAGGGCGCGGAGGATCTTGCGGTGTTCCTGCCAGGTTTCCATGGCGCGCTCGGCACGGATGAACGGTAGTTTCTGGCTTTCCAGGAACATTTCAGCGCTGGCCGTAAGGATGCTCAGCATCGCCTGATTGCCGCTGGCCAGGAGGATCCGTCGGTGAAATTCGAAGTCGAGTTTCGCCGCCGCCTCAAAGTCGCCGGCCTTCAACTGATCGCGCATGGCCGCGACATTGTCTTCCAGCGCATCCAGATCGAACGTGCTCAAGGTCACCGCCGCCAGCCCCGCCGCAAAACCTTCCAGCGCATAGCGCAACTGAAAGATATCCAATGGCGACGCCTGCGCCGCGAACGACCAGCCCGGTGCGTTTTCGCCGCGCGACAACTCCACTGGCGACTGCACGAACACGCCTTTGCCCGGCTGAATACTGACCACGCCCAACGCACTCAACGATGACAGCGCCTCACGCAAAGACGCCCGACTGACACCCAGTTGCAGCGCCAGATCCCGCTGCGACGGCAAAGCATCGCCCGCACCGAAACCCTGCTCGGTGATCAGTTTGCGGATCGCTTGCAGCGCCACTTCGGGTACCGCACGGGAAATCGAGTTCATGGTTTTCAGACGCGCCAGGCCAATGTGCGGCTAGTTGTAAAGCTATTCGGCGAGTCCGGCAAGTCGTGCCCCAGCAGGGTTCGGCGAACCTGGCAGATGCGCCATGGCAGTGCGAAAAACAACCTGACTGTTCAGACCAGTAAGACCGAACAAAGCCGCTGAAACTGCGGCCTGCCGGGATAAAAGGCACGTCTTGGCACGGCCCATGCTCTGTCCGATCGCAGAAATCACTTCCCGCCGATCCGGAGATTGTTCATGACCAAGCGTTACAGCGCCCTCCTCGCCGCCCTGTTTTCCAGTCTGCTGCTCAGCCAGGCCCCTGCTCACGCCGACGGTCTCGACGACGTGGTCAAACGCGGCACGCTGAAAGTCGCCGTGCCCCAGGATTTCCCGCCGTTCGGCTCGGTCGGCCCGGACATGAAGCCTCGCGGTCTGGACATCGACACGGCAAAACTGCTGGCCGACCAGCTCAAGGTCAAACTCGAACTGACCCCGGTCAACAGCACCAACCGCATCCCGTTCCTGACCACCGGCAAGGTCGATCTGGTGATTTCCAGCCTCGGCAAAAACCCTGAGCGCGAGAAAGTCATCGACTTCTCCCGCGCCTACGCTCCGTTCTACCTCGCCGTGTTCGGCCCGCCAGACGCCGCCATCGCCAGCCTCGACGACCTCAAGGGCAAGACCATCAGCGTCACCCGTGGCGCCATCGAAGACATCGAATTGACCAAAGTCGCCCCCGAAGGCGTGACCATCAAGCGCTTCGAAGACAACAACTCGACCATCGCCGCTTACCTCGCCGGCCAGGTCGACCTGATCGCCAGCGGCAACGTAGTGATGGTCGCGATCAGCGAAAAGAACCCGAAGCGCGTGCCGGCGCTGAAAGTGAAGCTCAAGGACTCGCCGGTTTACGTCGGCGTGAACAAGAACGAAGCGGCGCTGCTGGCCAAGGTCAACGACATCCTGACCACCGCCAAGGCTGACGGCGCACTGGAAAAGAATTCGCAGACCTGGCTGAAAGAGCCGCTGCCGGCCGATCTCTGATCGACTGCGCGGGAGACCTTCATGGCTTATCAGTTCGATTTCATGCCGGTGGTGGAAAACACCGACCTGCTGCTGCGCGGGGCGCTGTTCACCCTTGAGCTGACAGCCATCGGTGCGTTGCTCGGGGTCGGCGTCGGGATTGTCGGGGCGTTGGTGCGGGCGTGGAACATCCGCCCGTTCTCGGCGATCTTCGGCGTCTACGTCGAGTTGATCCGCAATACGCCGTTTCTGGTGCAGTTGTTCTTCATCTTCTTCGGCCTGCCGTCGCTGGGCGTGCAGATTTCCGAGTGGCAGGCGGCGGTGCTGGCGATGGTGATCAACCTCGGTGCCTATTCGACCGAGATCATCCGCGCCGGCATTCAGGCGATTCCGCGCGGGCAACTGGAAGCCGCAGCGGCATTGGCGATGACGCGCTTCGAGGCGTTCCGCCATGTGGTGCTGCTGCCGGCACTGGGCAAGGTCTGGCCGGCGCTGAGCAGCCAGATCATCATTGTCATGCTCGGCTCGGCGGTGTGTTCGCAGATCGCTACCGAAGAATTGAGCTTCGCTGCCAACTTCATTCAGTCGCGCAACTTCCGCGCTTTTGAAACCTACGCGCTGACCACGCTGATCTACCTTTGCATGGCGTTGCTGATTCGCCAGCTACTCAATTGGATCGGTCGGCGCTACATCAGCAGGAGCCGCGCATGAGCGATTTCACCTTCTGGGACATCCTGCGCAACCTGCTCGTCGGCCTGCAATGGACGCTGGCGTTGTCGCTGGTGGCGTTTATTGGCGGCGGCCTCGTCGGGTTGCTGATCCTGATCATGCGCATCTCGAAAAATCCTCTGTCGAGCAACATCGCCCGTACCTGGATCGAACTGTTCCAGGGCACGCCGCTGCTGATGCAGCTGTTTCTGGTGTTCTTCGGCGTGGCCCTGGCCGGGATCGAAATCTCGCCGTGGATGGCCGCGGCGATTGCCCTGACCTTGTTTACCAGCGCCTATCTGGCGGAGATCTGGCGCGGTTGCGTCGAATCGATTTCCAACGGCCAGTGGGAAGCCTCGGCAAGTCTGGCGCTCAATCCGCTGGAGCAACTGCGCTACGTGATCCTGCCGCAAGCGCTGCGCATCGCCGTGGCGCCGACCGTGGGTTTCTCGGTGCAAGTGGTCAAAGGCACCGCCGTCACCTCGATCATCGGTTTCACCGAGCTGACCAAGACCGGCGGCATGCTCGCCAACGCCACGTTTGAACCGTTCATGGTCTACGGCCTCGTCGCCCTCGGCTACTTCCTGCTCTGCTACCCCTTGTCCCTCAGTGCGCGCTACCTGGAAAGGAGACTGCATGCCTCTGCTTAGAATTTCCGCCCTGCATAAATACTACGGCGATCACCACGTGCTCAAAGGCATCGACCTCAGCGTCGAGGAAGGCCAGGTCGTGGCAATCATCGGCCGCAGCGGCTCGGGCAAATCCACCCTGCTGCGCACGCTTAATGGTCTGGAATCGATCAACGACGGCGTGATCGAAGTCGACGGCGAGTATCTCGACGCCGCGCGCGCCGACCTGCGCAGCCTGCGACAGAAGGTCGGCATGGTGTTTCAGCAGTTCAACCTGTTCCCGCACCTGACCGTGGGCGAAAACGTCATGCTCGCGCCGCAGGTGGTGCAGAAAGTGCCGAAAGCCAAGGCAGCGGAACTGGCGCGAGAGATGCTGGAACGGGTTGGCCTCGGGGAAAAATTCGATGCCTTCCCGGATCGGCTTTCCGGCGGCCAGCAGCAGCGCGTAGCGATTGCCCGGGCACTGGCGATGTCGCCGAAAGTGTTGCTCTGCGACGAGATCACCTCGGCGCTCGACCCGGAACTGGTCAATGAAGTGCTCAGCGTCGTGCGGCAACTGGCCAAGGAAGGCATGACACTGATCATGGTCACCCACGAAATGCGTTTTGCCCGCGAGGTCGGCGACAAACTGGTGTTCATGCACCACGGCAAGGTGCATGAGGTGGGGGATCCGAAGGTGTTGTTTGCCAATCCGCAGACGGCGGAGCTGGCGAACTTTATTGGCACAGTTGAAGCAACAGCCTGAATCTGCCTTATCCTGATCGTTCCCACGCTCCGCGTGGGAATACAGCCAGGGACGCTCCGCGTCCCAAAAGCGGACGCAGAGCGTCCGGTGAGGCATTCCCACGCAGAGCGTGGGAACGATCAGGTTCGGGGTGCGCACTCCGGCGGTTTGAACCGTGCGCGTTGGCGCCAGCGTTTGATCGTGGCACGATGTCGAGGTTATCGACCGAGACCCCCTGACCATGCCGCAATCCCAAGCCAAGAATCTGTCCCTGATCGCCGCAATCGACCTGGGCTCGAACAGCTTTCACATGGTCGTGGCCAAGGCCCAGAACGGCGAAATCCGCATTCTCGAGCGCCTTGGCGAGAAGGTTCAACTGGCCGCGGGCATCGACGATGAGCGCAAGCTCAACGAAGAATCGATGCAGCGCGGCCTCGATTGCCTCAAGCGCTTTGCCCAACTGATCAACGGTATGCCGCTCGGCGCCGTGCGCATCGTTGGCACCAACGCTTTGCGTGAAGCGCGCAACCGCCTCGAATTCATCCACCGCGCCGAAGAAATCCTCGGCCACCCGGTGGAAGTCATCTCCGGTCGTGAAGAAGCGCGCCTGATCTATCTGGGCGTGTCGCACACCCTCGCCGACACCCCGGGCAAACGCCTGGTTGCCGACATCGGCGGCGGCAGCACCGAGTTCATCATCGGCCAGCGCTTTGAGCCGCTGCTGCGCGAAAGCCTGCAGATGGGCTGCGTCAGCTTCACCCAGCGCTACTTCAAGGACGGCAAGATCACCCCGGCCCGCTACGCCCAGGCGTACACCGCGGCGCGGCTGGAGATCATGAGCATCGAACACGCCCTGCACCGCCTGACCTGGGATGAAGCCATCGGCTCCTCGGGCACCATCCGCGCCATCGGCCTGGCGCTGAAGGCCGGCGGCCATGGCACTGGCGAAGTGAATGCCGAAGGTCTGGCCTGGTTGAAGCGTCGGCTGTTCAAGCTCGGCGACGTCGACAAGATCGACTTTGAAGGCATCAAACCGGATCGCCGGACCATTTTCCCGGCGGGCCTGGCGATTCTCGAAGCGATTTTCGACGCCCTCGAACTGCAACGCATGGATCACTGCGACGGCGCGCTGCGTGAAGGCGTGCTCTACGACCTGCTCGGCCGCCATCATCATGAAGACGTGCGCGAACGTACGTTAACTTCGCTGATGGAGCGCTATCACGTCGATCTGGAGCAGGCGGCGCGTGTGGAACGCAAAGCTTTGCACGCGTTTGATCAGGTGGCGGTGGACTGGGAACTGGATGACGGCATCTGGCGCGAACTCCTCGGTTGGGCAGCGAAAGTGCACGAAGTCGGCCTCGATATCGCGCACTATCACTACCACAAGCACGGCGCCTACCTGATCGAGCACTCGGACCTTGCCGGCTTCTCCCGCGAAGACCAACAGATGCTCGCGCTATTGGTGCGCGGCCACCGCCGCAACATTCCCAAGGACAAGTTTGCCGATTTTGGCGACGACGGCGACAAGCTGATTCGCCTGTGCGTATTGCTGCGCTTTGCGATCCTGTTCCACCATATTCGTGGCACCCAAGCGATGCCGCAGGTGGTGCTGCACGCCAAGGGCAACACCCTGGATGTGGAATTCCCGGAGAACTGGCTGGATGAGAATCAGCTGACTCAGGCGGATTTCGGGCTTGAGGCGGATTGGCTGACGCGGGTGGGCATCGTCCTCACCGTTCACTGAGTTGAATCTCCGGTGCAAAAAAGGCGATCCTTCTGGATCGCCTTTTTTATAGGGTTCGACTTGAGAGCGGAGGTGAACCTTCCCCTCACCCCAGCCCTCTCCCGAGGGAGAGGGAGCCGATTTGGGGGCTTTTCAAATCCTGAGTTCGACTCGATTTCTCAGGTCGGAGCATAGCGTAAGACACCTCGGTCAGTCCCCTCTCCCTCCGGGAGAGGGCTAGGGTGAGGGGCTTTTGACCTTCAAGGCTTTAGCTGCTCACCGGCAAGATCGGGCTGCCCAACCGCTCCAGCAACGTCGCCTGCGCACTGCGCGGGTTCTGGTTGCCGGTCGGCGTGTTGCGGATGTAACGACCATCCGACTGCAAGCTCCAGCTGTGGGTATTGTCGGTCAGGTACAGCTCCAGCTCTTTCTTCACGCGAGTCAGCAGTTTTTTGCCTTCGACCGGGAAGCAGGTCTCGACGCGCTTGTCGAGGTTGCGCTCCATCCAGTCGGCGCTGGAGAGGAACATCTGCTCGTCGCCGCCATTGAGGAAGTAGAACACCCGGGTGTGCTCAAGGAAGCGGCCGATGATCGAGCGCACATGGATATTGTGCGATACCCCGGCAATCCCCGGACGCAGACAGCACATGCCGCGCACCACCAGGTCGATACGCACACCGGACTGGCTGGCCTTGTACAGCGCGCGAATGATCTTCGGATCGGTCAGCGAGTTGAACTTGGCAATGATGTGCGCCGGCTTGCCTTCAACAGCGAACTGGGTCTCGCGGGCAATCATGTCGAGCATGCCCTTCTTCAGGGTAAACGGCGCATGCAGCAGCTTCTTCATGCGCAGGGTTTTACCCATGCCGATCAGCTGGCTGAACAGTTTGCCGACGTCTTCGCACAAAGCGTCGTCGGAGGTCAGCAGGCTGTAGTCGGTGTACAGCTTGGCGTTGCCGGCGTGGTAGTTACCGGTGCCGAGGTGCGCGTAGCGGACGATTTCGCCGGCTTCGCGACGCAGGATCAGCATCATCTTGGCGTGGGTCTTGAAGCCAACCACACCGTAAATCACCACCGCACCGGCCGCTTGCAGACGGCTGGCCAGTTGCAGGTTGGATTCTTCGTCAAAGCGCGCACGCAATTCGATGACCGCCGTCACCTCCTTGCCGTTACGCGCGGCATCGACCAGCGCATCAACGATCTCGGAGTTGGCGCCGGAACGGTACAGCGTCTGGCGCACAGCGAGAACGTGCGGGTCTTTCGCCGCCTGACGCAGCAGGTCGACCACCGGGGTGAATGACTCGAACGGGTGCAGCAGCAGAATGTCCTGCTTGCTGACCACGCTGAAAATGTTTTCGCTGTTCTGCAGCAGTTTCGGGATCTGCGGGGTGAACGGCGTGTATTGCAGCTCCGGATGGCTGTCCAGACCGGTGATGCTGAACAGCCGCGTCAGGTTGACCGGGCCGTTGACCTGATACAGCTCGCTCTCGCTCAGGTTGAACTGCTTGAGCAGGTAATCCGAGAGGTGTTTCGGGCAAGTGTCAGCGACTTCCAGACGCACCGCATCACCGTAACGACGCGAGAACAACTCGCCACGCAGGGCGCGGGCCAGGTCTTCGACGTCTTCGGAGTCGAGCGCCAGGTCGGCGTTTCGGGTCAGACGGAACTGGTAGCAGCCCTTTACCTTCATGCCCTGGAACAGGTCATCGGCGTGGGCGTGGATCATCGACGAGAGGAATACATAGTTGTCGCCGGGGCCGCCGACTTCTTCCGGCACCTTGATGATCCGTGGCAGCAAGCGCGGCGCCGGGATGATCGCCAGACCGGAATCGCGACCGAAGGCGTCGATACCTTCCAGCTCGACGATGAAGTTCAGGCTCTTGTTCACCAGCAACGGGAACGGGTGCGTCGGGTCGAGGCCGATCGGGGTGATGATCGGTGCGATCTCGTCGCGGAAATAGCGGCGCACCCAGGTTTTGATCTTGACCGTCCAGTTGCGGCGACGGATGAAGCGCACCTGATGCTTTTCCAGCTCCGGCAACAGAATGTCATTGAGGATCGCGTACTGACGGTCAACATGACCGTGGACCAGCTCGCTGATCCGTGCCAGCGCTTGATGCGGCTGCAGACCATCGGCACCGGCCTGTTCACGGGCGAAGGTGATCTGTTTCTTCAGGCCGGCGACGCGGATTTCAAAGAATTCATCGAGGTTGCTGGAGAAGATCAGCAGGAACTTCAAGCGTTCCAGCAACGGATAGGACTCGTCCAGCGCCTGTTCCAGCACGCGGATATTGAATTGCAGTTGCGAGAGCTCGCGGTGGATGTACAGGCTGCTGTCATCCAGGCCCGGAATGGTAATCGCCGGCACCGCCGCCGCAGGTTCGGCCACCGGCGCGGGTGGCGCAGGCTCCAGTTCCGGCGGGGTCTCGGTGATTTGCTCGACCACCGGTTGAGCTTCTTTTACTGCAACTTCCGTGAGTCCTTCGGTATTCATTGAATGTTCCTGGGAGGGCTATTTCTGCTCTCGTAACAATTGAGCGGCGCGGACAGCAAAGTAAGTCAGGATGCCATCAGCGCCGGCACGTTTAAAGGCGGTCAGTGATTCGAGAATCACCGCCTCGCTCAACCAGCCATTCTGGATCGCCGCCATGTGCATGGCGTATTCGCCGCTAACCTGGTAGACGAAGGTCGGCACTTTGAAGGCATCTTTTACCCGGAAAAGAATGTCCAGGTAGGGCATGCCCGGTTTGACCATGACCATGTCCGCGCCTTCAGACAAGTCCGCACCCACTTCGTGCAGCGCTTCGTCGCTGTTGGCCGGATCCATCTGATAAGAGGCTTTGTTGGCCTTGCCGAGGTTCGACGCCGAACCGACCGCATCACGGAACGGGCCGTAATAGGCGCTGGCGTACTTGGCCGAGTAGGCCATGATCCGCACGTTGACGTGACCGGCGATTTCCAGCGCTTCGCGAATCGCCTGAATGCGACCGTCCATCATGTCCGACGGCGCGACAACCTGAGCGCCGGCTTCGGCATGGGACAAGGCCTGACGGACCAGTGCGTCGACAGTGATGTCGTTCTGCACGTAGCCCGCTTCATCGAGTATGCCGTCCTGGCCGTGGGTGGTGAACGGGTCAAGCGCGACGTCGGTAATGACACCCAGTTCCGGGAAACGCTCACGCAGCGCGCGGGTGGCGCGCTGGGCGATGCCTTCGGGGTTCCAGGCTTCAGCGGCGTCGAGGGATTTCAGTTCAGGAGGGGTGACCGGGAACAGCGCCAGCGCCGGAATCCCCAGCTCGACCCATTTGCCCGCTTCTTCGAGCAGCAGATCGATCGTCAGCCGCTCTACCCCGGGCATCGAGGCCACGGCTTCGCGGCGATTTTCACCGTCGAGCACGAACACCGGCAGGATCAGGTCATCGACCGTCAGCACATTTTCCCGCACCAGCCGACGCGAAAAATCATCACGACGATTGCGGCGCAGGCGCGTGGCAGGGAACAGACGGTTGGCTGGGGTAAAGCTCACGGCGGACTCCTGAGCCCGCGCAAACGGGCGAGCGTGACAGTTATAGACGGCCATTATGACGAACAGATGACAGTTGTGTGAGGCCCGTGACATGTAGCCGCATTCCATTCTCAGTGTAGGAATTGTTCACGTCGAGACACATTTGGACACTTTCATGAATGTGTCCGAAGGGTTAGGCTGCGCGTTCATTTCGCCAGCACCCAGACAATGCTCCAACAATTTCTGCATGACTTTGGCTACTTTGCCTTGTTCCTCGGCACGTTTTTCGAAGGCGAAACCATTCTGGTTCTCGCGGGCTTCCTCGCGTTCCGTGGATACATGGACATCAATATGGTGGTGGTCGTGGCGTTCTTCGGCAGCTATGCCGGCGATCAGCTGTGGTACTTCCTCGGCCGCAAGCACGGGCGCAAGTTACTCGCGCGCAAACCGCGCTGGCAGATGATGGGCGATCGCGCGCTGGAGCATATTCGCAAGCATCCGGACATCTGGGTGCTGAGCTTCCGTTTCGTTTATGGCTTGCGCACGGTGATGCCGGTGGCGATCGGCCTGTCGGGTTATCCGCCGGGACGTTATCTGCTGCTTAACGGCATTGGCGCTGCGATCTGGGCGACGGCGCTGGCCGCTGCGGCTTACCACTTCGGTGCGGTGCTGGAAGGCATCCTCGGCAGCATCAAGAAGTACGAGCTATGGGTATTGGGCGCGTTGCTGGTGCTCGGCGTTGGTCTGTGGCTGCGCCGCCGCTTCAAGAATGCGCGATTGGCCAAGCAGGTTTACGCCGACGAGCAAGCCGCGAAAGCGGCACTGCTGAATCAAGCCGAAGCGTCCAAACCTGCCGAACCGAAGACGCCAGCCGAGTAACTCGCTGGCGACTGGCTACAGCCCGCCGGCACTGAGCGGGCTGGCCGACGCTTTCAGTCAGATACGTCACTTTTGTCCTCGCTGCTCTGGCGCATTCAAGTTCGCCAGCGGCGTTCTCACGCCGGAAATCTCCCGCTTGTTACGCAGCAGGCAACCGCAATTAATGAACACCCCGCCGTTGTTGCGATCCATGTAGAAAGCGTTCCATGCAGGTGCAGCCACCACTTCAGCCTATGGCAACGCGCGACAATTTAGTGGACATTTAGCGCCATGAATCTGGAGAGAAACCCATGAGCAAAAAAGTTGCAGTGATCCTGTCCGGCAGTGGCGTGTACGACGGCGCCGAGATCCATGAAAGTGTCATCACCCTGCTGCGCCTCGACCAACGCGGCGCGCAGGTGCAGTGCTTCGCCCCGAACATCGCGCAATTGCATGTGATCAATCACCTGACCGGCGAAGAAATGCCCGAGTCGCGCAACGTCCTGGTGGAATCGGCGCGCATTGCACGTGGCAACATCAAGGACATCCGCGAAGCCGACGTCGACGACTTCGATGCGCTGATCGTGCCGGGTGGGTTTGGTGCGGCGAAGAACCTTTCGAACTTTGCCGTTGAAGGCGCAGGCTGCACTGTGCAGCCTGAGGTGCTGGCCTTGGCCGAGGCGTTCGCCGAAGCCGGCAAACCCGTTGGCCTCATGTGCATTTCCCCGGCGCTGGCGGCGAAGATCTATGGCCCAGGCGTGACTTGTACCATCGGCAACGACGCCGACACGGCCACGGCAATGAACAAGATGGGCGCCACCCACGAAGACTGCGCGGTGACGGAAATCATCGAAGACAAGGCGCGCAAACTGGTGACAACCCCGGCTTACATGCTGGCGCAGAACATCAGTGAAGCGGCGTCGGGGATCAACAAACTGGTCGATCGCGTGCTCGAACTGACCCACGAAAACGACGCCTGATCCCCCCGTATGATCGTTCCCACGCGGAGCGTTGGAACGATCATCATAAGACTCAGGGTTTGCGGGTCAGGCGTGTGAGGATCCGGTCCAGCGCATTGGCAAACGCCTGCTTCTCGCGATCGCCAAACGGTGCGGGCCCGCCGCTCATCTGGCCTTGCTCGCGCAGATCGGTGAACAGGTTGCGCACGGCCAGGCGCTCGCCCATGTTCTGCGCATCAAACTCTTTGCCGCGCGGATCCAGCGCCGCGACGCCCTTTTTCACCAAGCGATCAGCCAATGGAATATCGCTGCAGATCACCAGTTCACCCGGCACCGCGTGCTCAACCAGATAATCGTCCGCCGCATCCGGGCCGCTCGGCACCACGATCAGCTTGACGATGGCCAGCCCCGGCTTGATCTGCGGCTGCCCGGCCACCAGCACCACTTCGTACTGACGCTTGAGGGCGAACTTCACCACCAGATCCTTCGCCGCCCGTGGACAGGCGTCGGCATCGATCCATACACGCATTTTCTTTACCTCTAAAAGCAAAAGATCGCAGCCTTCGGCAACTCCTACAGAGTGCGCGTCGCGCCGCAATATTGCGACATGCTACGCCCCTGTAGGAGCTGCCGAAGGCTGCGATCTTTTAAGGGAGCACTCAATCAAGCAGCCGAAACCCGTCGCTTCTCCGCCATCCAACTGCGCCCGTACAACACCACAATCGCCAGAATCGCCACCGCCTGCGCCGTCAACGAATAGGCATCGGCATGAATCCCCAGCCAATCGAATTCAAAGAACGCCACCGGCCGCGTGCCGAAGATCCCGGCTTCCTGCAACGCCTTCACGCCATGCCCGGCAAACACCACCGACAGCGCACACAGCAGCGCCGCGTTGATGCTGAAGAACAGCGTCAGCGGCAGTTTCGCCGAACCGCGCAGGATCACCCACGCCAGACCCACCAACAGCACCAGTGCGGTTGCACCACCCGCGAGCACCGCGTCATGCCCGGCCGGGCCGGCCTGCAACCACAGGGTTTCATAGAACAGGATCACTTCGAACAACTCACGATAAACCGAGAAGAACGCCAGAATCGCGAAGCCGAAACGCCCGCCACCGCCGACCAGACTGCTCTTGATGTAATCCTGCCAGGCCGCTGCGTGGCGACGGTCATGCATCCACACGCCGAGCCACAAGACCATGACACTGGCGAACAGCGCCGTCGCGCCCTCAAGCAACTCACGCTGAGAACCGCTGACATCGATCACATACGCCGCCAGCGCCCAGGTGCCGAGGCCGGCCAGCAGCGCCAGGCCCCAACCGACGTTGACGCTGCGCACCGCCGATTGCTGACCGGTGTTGCGCAGGAAGGCGAGGATCGCCGCCAGCACCAGAATCGCTTCCAGACCTTCGCGCAGCAGAATCAGTAAACCGGAGATGTAGCTCAGGGACCAGCTCAGACCATCGCTGCCAAGCAGGCCGGCAGACTCTTTCAACTTGGCCTTGGCCGCCTCCAGACGCTGCTCGGCCTGCTCGACCGGCAAACCGTCCTGCAACGATTGCCGATACGCCATCAACGATTTTTCAGTGTCCTTGCGCACGTTGGCGTCGACGTTATCCAGCGAACTCTCGACCAGCTCGAAGCCTTCCAGATAGGCCGCGACCGACAGGTCGTAAGCCTGATCGTGTTCACCGGCGCGGTACGCGGCAAGACTCTTGTCCAGCGTTGCGGCGGTGTAGTCGAGCAACTGCGCCGGGCCACGCTTGACCTGCGGCGGCTGCGCGCGCTGCGCACGGAACGTCGCCGCCGCTTGTGGGCCTTCGGCAGCCTGTACTTCGGCCGGGGTCTGGCGAGCCAGATCGGCAATGTTGTAGGTCTTCTCAGACTTGGCCGCCGCCGGATCGGCGCTGAAGCCGGCGATGTAAGTCGCCAGATCCCAGCGCTGCCGATCGTCAAGCTGATCGGCAAACGCCGGCATGTCGGTACCTTCGACGCCTTGGCCGAGGGTGTTGTAGATCGCATACAGGCTCAGGTGATCCAACCGCGCCGCATCACGCAGATTGGCTGGCGCCGGGCTCATGCCGAGCCCCGCCGGGCCGTCACCGGCGCCGCTGTCACCGTGGCACACCGAGCAATTCTGCGCATAGAGCGGCGCACCACGGCTTGGGTCCGGGGTGATGATCGGTGCCTGACTGACTTCATACGCCACCGCCAGTTGCGCGCCCAACTGCCGCGCCTGACGGGCCACTTCAGCGCCATCCTGTTTCGCGGTGATCGCTGCCTTCAATGCGCTGACACCTTGCTCCAACGGAGCTTTTTCAGGCTTGGCCGGCATACCGGAGATCAAGCCTTGCAGCGCCCGTGTGAACTCCAGTTGCTCGCGGTATTCGGAGTCATCGACAACCTTGCCCGCCGCTACCGTCGGCGGGTAATCCGCGCTGATGTAATCGAGCAGGTGCAGCGCTTGCGGCGCGCCTTCCACGGTATCGGCCAGCAGATTGAAGCTGCTCAGGGCAAACAACGGGAACACCAGCCAGGCCAGGAAACGGGACGAGGCAGTCATGAAGAATTCTCAAATGGAAATGCGAAGTTACATATTGTTCACTTCGAACGCATTTCCCTCAAGCTTTGTCGGCATTCAGCGCAACGCCGCTGCGTGCAGCGAGCTGATTGATCGGCTTTGAAGCGTCATCCATGGCACCCCGGCAGCTGCAAAGCGCCCGTATAATGCGCCATCATTTCGCCCTCTCCGTTCAAGGAAGAACCCGCTAATGCGCCACTGTTTGTTGCCGTCCCTGCTGATCGCCACCCTTGTGCAACTCAGTGGTTGCGCCGCTTACCGTGATTACGACATGGAACTGCAACAAACCACGCAACAGCTCAAGGCCGGCAATATCGACGCCTCACTGGCCTTGATCGAGGCGCACAACCCGGATGAAGAGAAGGATTTGCTCTATTACTTCGAGAAGGGTGCGGTGCTGAGCGCTGGCGGTGAGTTCCCGCAGAGCCAGGTTGCCTGGCGCAGCGCCGAGCAAATGGTCATACAGCGCCAGGACACCATTGAAACCACGGGCGACAAACTGCTCGCCGCCATGGGCAATCACTGGGGCAGCATCATCAATGACAAGCTGCGCCGCTACGATGGCTACGACTACGAAAAAGTCATGCTGACCACGCAAATGGCCCTCAACCAACTGGCCATGAATGACTTTGACGGTGCTCGCGCCGACATCAAGAAAACCCACGAGCGCGAAGCGCTTATCGCCCGGCAGCGGGAACTGGAATACGAGCGTGTCGAGGAAGCAGCGAAGGCCAGCGGCGCCCGCGTCCATTACAAGGATCTGCAAGGCTACCCGGTGGTCATGCTGGAATCACCCGCCGTCACTGCCTTGAAAAACGGCTACCAAAGCGCGTTCAGTCACTATCTCGCCGGGTTCACCTACGAAGCACTCGGCGAGAAAGACCTGGCAGCGCCCGGCTATCGTCAGGCGATCGAGCTGCGCCCGGACATGGCGTTTTTCCAACAGGCCTTGCGCGACCTCGACAGCCCTGGACTGAAGGCAGACGAAAGCGATGTGCTGATCATCGTGCAGAGCGGCCTGGCGCCGGCCCGCAGTTCCGTGCGCGTGCCCTACCCGGTGAAGCTCGCGGACGGGCAAGTCATCGTTGCCAATGTTTCGTTTCCCGTGATGATCCCTGACACCTCAACCCCGGCGTTCAATCAAGTGGCTATTGATGGTCGACAGAAAAAGCTGATCGCGGTCAACAGCATTACCGACATGTCTTTGCGCACCCTGCGTGACGACATGCCGGGCATTATCCAGCGCACAACCTATCGGGCATTTCTGGCGGCCGATGTTCAGGCCACGGACAATCGACGCGATCCGAGCAAAGCCTCCTACGTCACTCACTGGGACGGTTTCGAGCAGGCCGACACCCGCACCTGGCGCACCCTGCCTAACCTTACTCAGGTTGTGCGCCTGCGTTTGAAAAAAGGTGACCACCTGATCAGCCTGCCCAACGCGCCCGGGGTTGCGCCACTGAAGATCCGCATCGACCAGAACCGCCAGGTCATCGGCCTGCGTGCCTTGGGTGATCGGGTGTTTGCCAATGGCAGCGCATTCCAGTCGGATGTGGCGCCGGCAAAGAGCGTGGTATCCAACCTGAAATAAGTAATGGCACCAAACTAACAAGTGCGATTAAAAAGCTATTACATAGCCATCACCACCCGCTTATAATGCCGCGCCCTCGCTATCGCGAAACGGCATTAAAGCTCCTCTGGTTATGAGGAATTGGCAGGAGGCCAGCGCCACTGTCGATGGGTCACACCAGCCCGACCAGCATCCGCGGCTGTATTACTCCAGGGAAGAAGTACCCCCATGGCATTCCGCGCCCCCACTCTGATCGCGCTCAGCGCCGTCACTCTGCTGTCCGGCTGTTCGGCGTTTCGCAACTACGACTCCGAACTGGCCCAGACCAATCAGCAACTGGCCTCCGGCAACGTCGACGCCGCACTGACCCTGCTGGAAAAGAACAACACCGGCCCGGACAAAGACCTGCTTTATTACTTCGAGAAAGGTGAGTTGCTGCGCGCCAAGGGCGACCTGTCCGGCAGCCAGAATGCCTGGACCAGCGCCGATCAAGTGGTGGGCAAGTGGGAAGACTCGGTCAAACTCGACACCGACAAGTACCTGGCTCAATTCGGCAGTTTCCTGGTCAACGACAAAGTGCGTCGCTACGAAGGCTATGACTACGAAAAAGTCATGCTGACCACGCAGATGGCCCTGAACCTGCTGGCGATCAACGATTTCGACGGCGCGCGCACCGCCATCAAGAAGACTCACGAACGTGAGGCAGTGATCGCCGAACTGCGCGACAAGGAATACCTCAAGAGCGAGGAAGAGGCCGAGAAAGAAGGCATCAAGACTCAGTACAAAGACTTGCAGGGTTATCCGGTCGCCAGCCTCGACGCACCGGAAGTAGTCGGTCTGAAGAACAGCTACCAGAGTGCGTTCAGCCATTACCTGTCCGGTTTCGTCTACGAAGCTTTGGGCGAAAAAGGCCTGGCTGCACCGGGCTATCGCAAGGCCGCCGAGCTGCGCCCGAACACGCCGCTGCTGGAGCAGGCGCTGGTTAATCTCGACAAGCCGAACAAGTCCGACGACAGCGACATCCTGATCGTGGTGCAAAGCGGTCTGGCGCCGGCCCGCGATTCGATCCGCGTACCGTTGCCATTGCCGATCTCCAACAACGTGGTGATCACGCCGCTGTCGTTCCCGATCATCAAGCCTGACACTTCCACCGCGACGTTCGCGCAGATCGGCGTTGATGGTCAGCAAGTCGATCTGACCGCGCTCAACAGCACCACTGCCATGTCCCGCCGCGCCCTGCGTGACGACATGCCGGGGATCATTCTGCGCACCACCGTGCGGGCGATCACCAAA
Organism: Pseudomonas sp. RU47; assembly: GCF_004011755.1. Lineage (GTDB taxonomy): Bacteria > Pseudomonadota > Gammaproteobacteria > Pseudomonadales > Pseudomonadaceae > Aquipseudomonas. Next base: position 6,396,626 of record NZ_CP022411.1, read on the forward strand.
GGCGTGGCGCAAAAGCAGATCAATGAAACCAACCCGCTGGCCGGTCTCGCCGTGGGTATCTCTTCAGCTGTGCTCGAAGGTGCCGATACCCGTACATGGCGCACCCTGCCGGACAACACCCAAGTGGTACGTCTGCGTCTGAAAAAGGGTGAGCACCAGGTCAGTCTGCCGAGCGCCGTCGGCGGTTCGCTGGTCAAGGTCACCGTCGATCAGCGTTATCAGGTGATCACCCTGCGCGCCGTGGGCAACCAGGTGTTCGCCGGTGGCCTCGCCGCACACGTCATCCCGAGCGCCGGCGCGACCAACGTCGCCAGCCTCAAACAACCTTAAGAACGGAGTCTTTGCATGCGCTTCAAACTCATCGCCGTCGCCGCCCTCGCCTTGCTGGCGAGCGGCTGCGCCACCCCGCCACCGCCAGAGCCGGGCAGCGCCGCGAGCAAAGTCGTGGCCATGGGTCCGCAGAAACACATCGTCGTCGGCGCCATGCGCGTCGCCCGCGAAAACGGCTTCATGACGGTCAATGTGCAGTTGAGCAACACCCTCAACAGCAACAAGATTTTCTACTACCGCTTCGCCTGGCTCGGCGCGGAAGGTTTCCCGATTGCCGAAGAAGAAGTGTGGAAAAGCCAAATGATGTACGGCGCCCAGACCAGCTTCATTCAGGGAATTGCCCCGACCCCGAAAGCCATGGACTTCCGTCTGGAAATCAAGACGCCGTAAGCCTGTCACCCAATTCCTGTTTTAGAGAGCACTCCCATGTTTGCACGCTTTTCCTGCATCGCCGTTATCGCCCTGCTGGCCTCCGGTTGCGCCAACACTTCGCCGACCCTGGGCAGCAAGAACATCAGCTACGGCGACACCAAAGCGGTTGAAACCGTAACCAACGAATTCGGTTCGACCGACCTGCAAATGATCGCCGAATCGATGACCCGCTCGCTGGCCCAGTCCGGCATTCTGCAGGGTCGTCCGGTGGTTCAGGTCTACGACGTGAAGAACAAGACCAGCGAGTACATCGACACCCGCGAAATCACCACCAGCATCAAGACTCAGCTGATGAAGACCGGTGTTGCGCGTTTCGCCAGCGACAATAACGCCATGCAAAGCCAGGTTGATCAGCTCAAGCTGCAAAACCAGAGCGGCCTGTACAAGAAGAGCACCGTGGCCAAGACCGGCAACATGGTTGCCGCCAAGTACCGCATCGAAGGCTCGATCAGCTCGATCGTCAAGCGCAGCAGCGACTACAAGGACGTCTTCTACAAATTCAGCCTGCAACTGATCGACGTTGAAAGCGGTCTGGCCGAGTGGATGGACGAAAAAGAGATCCGCAAAACCACGGAGCGTTAATTGATGCGCGCATGGATTGGCATGATGGCCCTGGCTTGCGCGTTCAGCGTGCAAGCGGCCCCGAAAGTCGCGGTGACGGATCTGGCCTATCAGGAACGTGTGGAGCAATACATCCACATCGTTTCGGCCCAGAGCAATCACCGCGAGGGTTACTACAGCTCCAGTGGCTCTTCGAGCTACAACGAGATTGAAGCAACGACCAGCTACATCGAACAGACCGAGCTGCGTAAATTCACCGGCGACATCAAGGGTGAAATCCTGCGCACCGGTATGTTCCAGCTGGTGCAAGGCACGCCGTACACCGCGTCGTCCAAGGGTGATGTCTTTGATGTGATCAAGCGCATCAAGGCCGGTAACTTCAAGGGCGCCGACTACGTGTTGTTCGGCACCGTGTCCGATATCGACTTCACTCAGGACATCAACGAGCTGGCGAACACCGACAGCTATTCGGCGGTGCTGGGCCTGACGTTGGTGGCGGACTTCAGCCTGATCAACACCAAGACCTTCGAAATCACCTCGGCCTTCACGGCGATGGGTGAAGCGCAGGACACCAAACTGGTGAACCATCGCGACATCAAGATCTCACTGAACCGCCCACGAGTGGTGCGTGACGTGTCCAAGGCCTTGGGCGAAGACGTGGCCGGGCAACTGAGCATGCAGCTCGGTGGCAGCGGTTACGAGCAGCCGCGCGAAGCACCGCAGCGCAACAATCTGCCGCGTGATACCGCGCCGGTGATCTTGCGCTGATGACTGGCTCCTGATCATTCCCATGCTCCGCGTGGGAATGCATCCCGGGACGCTCTGCGTCTTGGCCACAAAAAAGGCGACCGGCAAAGGTCGCCTTTTTTGTGCCCGCGATGTTTATGCCGCCGCTTTGCGCAACGTTGCCATAAACGCCGCCGCGCCGATGAACAACCCGGCAAACGTGCGGTTCATGCGCTTTTGCTGCTGCGGTGTGCGCAACAGACGCAGGACCTTCGACGCCAGACCGGTGTAGCCCGCCATTACGATCAGGTCGACGAAGATCATCGTCACACCGATCACCACGTACTGAATCAGCAGCGGCGCGTGCGGATTGATGAACTGCGGCAGCACCGCCAGCATGAAGACCAGAGCCTTGGGGTTGCTGATGTTCACCAGAAAGCCGCGGAACACCAGCGCCAGCGGCTTGCCGATCGGCCGCACCGCCGCGTCATCGCTCATGTCCATGGGCAGCGCGCGCCATTGCTTGATGGCCAGATAAACAAGATAAGCCACACCGAACCACTTGATCGCGTGGAAGGCCGTGGCCGAAGCGGTCAGGATCGCGCCGACACCGGCGCCGACAATCGCGATTTGTACCGCCAGGCCAATCTGCAGGCCGAGGGCGTTCCAGTAACCGCGCCAGAAACCGTATTGCAGACCGCTGGACATCGACGCAATGGCGCCAGCACCCGGGGACAGACTGATCACCCAGCAGGCGGCAAAAAACGCCAGCCATGTTTGAAGCTCCATCGCACACCTCGACTCATGCTCGTGACAAATGCCTAAGCTAATGCGGGTTTGAATGGATGACTACCGATTTTTTGCTGAATGTTGCAGGTGCTCGCGAAGGCGTCAGAACAGACGCCGCAGAATCTACTTCTCGAAACCGCTCGACGGAAACACATCCGTCCCACGCCAACGCCGTACCGAGCGCTGGAAGAACAAGCTGTTCGGCACCTGCACCATCGCGCTGCCAGTCCCCAGCTCTTCAGCCTCGATCAACGTGGTGTAGAGCAGATTGATCGCCACCACTCGACCCTTCACGCCTGGCTTGTCCGTGGTGTCCACCAGCTCGACGATATCCCCCAACCGAAACGGCCCGACCGTGAAGATCAGAATCGCGCAGAGCAGGTTCGACAGCACGCTCCACATCGCAAAGAACGCGACCGCTGCCACCGCGACGAAACCCGACAGCGCCGTCCACAGCACCGTGGCCGAGACACCGAGACGTTCCAGCACAAAGATCAGTGCACTGCCCATGATCAGCCAGCGCAGCACACCACGCAGCGGCATCAGCAACTGCGGCGGGAACGGATAGCGCTCACCCAATCTTGTCAGGCCTTTGGCGACGAAGCGCTGGGTGAGGTAACCGGCCAGCAGGATCAGCAGAATCTGCACCGTGAACCAGACCGGCTCGACCCACACCGCCGGTAGCGGCAGCTTGAACGCTTCCATCAGGACAGCGCCTCCAGCTCCGCCTGCATGCTTTCCAGCACCTCGAGGGCTTCCATCCACGCCTCTTCCAGCTCGCCTTCACGAACCTTCAGCTTGGCCTGCTCGGCGAGCAGATCACGCAATTCGTTCTTGCGCGCCGGCTCGTAGATGTCGCTGTCACCAAGGCTGGCGTCGACCTTGGCGAGCTTCTCGTGAAGCTTGCCCAGTTCGGCTTCGAGCTTGTCGGCTTCACGCTTGTGCGGGGCCAGTTGCTGACGCAACGCAGCCGCCGCCTGACGCTGGGCCTTCTTGTCGGTCTTGTCCGGGTTCACCGGGGTGTTGCTGACCGGGGCATTGCGCTGACGGTATTCCACCAGCCAGCGGGCGTAGTCTTCGAGGTCGCCATCGAACTCTTCGACCTTGCCGTCAGCGACCAGGTAGAAGTTGTCGGTGGTGCTCTTGAGCAAGTGTCGATCGTGAGACACCACCAGCACCGCGCCGCTGAATTCCTGCAGCGCCATGGTCAGCGCCAGGCGCATTTCCAGATCGAGGTGGTTGGTCGGTTCGTCGAGCAGCAACAGGTTCGGCCGCTCCCAGGCGATCAGCGCCAAGGCCAGACGCGCCTTTTCACCACCGGAGAAATTCAGCACCGGCTCATCGATGCGCGCACCACGGAAGTCGAAACCGCCGAGGAAATCGCGCAGGGTCTGCTCACGCTCGGTCGGCGCCAGACGCTGCAAGTGCAGCAATGGGCTGGCCTTGGAATCCAGCGAATCGAGCTGATGCTGAGCGAAGTAGCCGACCACGGTGTTCTCGCCACGGGTCAGGCGCCCGCCGAGCGGTGACAGCTCGCCGGCGAGGTTCTTGATCAGCGTCGACTTACCCGCGCCGTTCGGACCCAGCAGGCCGATCCGCGCACCCGGGGTCAGTTGCAGCTTGACCTTCTCCAGGATGGTTTTGTCGCCGTAGCCCAAACGCGCATCGGACAGGTCGATCAGCGGGCTGGAAATCTTGGTCGACTCGCGGAAGACGAAATCGAACGGCGAATCAACGTGGGCCGCCGACAGCTCTTCCATCCGCTCCAGTGCCTTGATCCGGCTCTGCGCCTGACGGGCCTTGGTCGCTTGCGCCTTGAAGCGGGCGATGTAGCTTTCCATGTGCGCACGTTGCGCCTGCTGCTTCTCGTAGGCCTGTTGCTGCTGGGCCAGACGCTCGGCACGGGCGCGTTCGAATGCGGTGTAGCCGCCGCGATACAAAGTGATCTTGCGCTGATCGACATGCGCGACGTGATCGACGACTTCATCGAGGAAATCGCGGTCGTGAGAAATCAGCAGCAAGGTGCCCGGGTAGCTTTTCAGCCACTCTTCGAGCCAGATGATGGCGTCGAGGTCCAAGTGGTTGGTCGGCTCGTCGAGCAGCAACAAGTCCGATGGGCACATCAATGCCTGCGCCAGATTCAGACGCATCCGCCAGCCACCGGAGAAATCGCCTACCTGACGATCCATCTGCTCGTTGGTGAAACCCAGACCGGCCAGCAGCTTGCGCGCTCGCGCATCGGCGGTGTAGCCGTCGGCGCTGTCGAGTTCGGCGTGCAGACGAGCCTGAGCGGCACCGTCATGCGCCGCTTCGGCGGCGGCGAGGTCACGTTGCACCTCGCGTAGACGCAGGTCGCCATCGAGCACATAGTCGACGGCAAGCCGCTCGAGCGTCTCGATCTCCTGGCGCATGTGAGCGATGCGCCAGTCGGCCGGCAAGTAGCAGTCACCCGAATCCGGGTGCAGCTCACCCCGAATCAAGGCGAACAGGCTGGATTTGCCGGCGCCGTTGGCACCGATGAGGCCGGCTTTGTGGCCGGCGTGCAGGGTCAGCTCGGCGTCTTCTAGCAGACGTTGCGGGCCACGCTGTAAAGTCAGGTTCTGAAGTCGGATCATAATGGCGGCGGAGTCTACCAGCTTCGCTCACAACTGGCGCGAGTAGCACGATGTCCTCTGACCTGTGGAGCTTTTCCCTTGCCACCTACGCCCGAGCGGGTGTGGAAGATGCCTGCCTGCAACTGCAAACGGCGGGCGCCAACGTGTGCCTGCTGCTCTGCGGTTTATGGCTGGAACAACGCGGGGTGACCTGCGATGAACACCGCATTGGCGTGCTTCAGGCATTGACCGAGCCGTGGGATATCGAAGTGGTGCAGCCGCTGCGAACACTGCGCATGCAATGGAAAGCGCGTGCGCTGGATGATGCGGTGTTGAACGGCATGCGCGAGCAGATCAAATCACTCGAGCTGGAAGCTGAGCGAGCGCTGCTGTCACGGCTTGAAGGTGTGGCGCAGGAGTGGACGCGAAACGACGCAGGTTCAATGACCTGGCTTGAAGGTTTGGCCGGCACAGCGGCCAACCCGAACCGCGACGCGCTGCAAGTGCTGCGCGTCGCGGCTACCGGCACTTAGGAAGCGCTGGTTGGGTTGTTGCTGACGCTCGACACAGCGGCTGGCGTTGGCGCAGTCGAAGGGGTCGAGGTAGTAGCGGCAGGTGCCGGTGCAGCTGGCGCAGCCGAAGTTGTCGGTGCGGCAGGTTTTGCGGCGGGTGCGGTGGCCGGTTTGGCAGCGGCTGGTTTGGCAGCGGCTGGCTTTTTAACTGCTGGTTTTGCGGCAGGCTTGGCGGCGGGTTTTGCAGCAACAGGCTTAGCAGCAGTCGCTGGTTTGGCAGCAGCGGCCGGTTTAGCGGCTGGTTTTGCGGCAGGCTTGACTGCTGGTTTGGCAGCGGCATTCACGGCTGGTTTGGCAGCAGCTTTAGCTGGTGCTTTTGCAGCAGGTTTGGCGGCAGCTGGTTTAGCGGCAGTCTTGGCAGCTGGTTTTGCAGCAGCAGTTTTAGCAACAGGTTTTGCGGCAGCTTTGGCAGCAGGTTTAGCGGCCGGTTTGGCAGCGGCGGTTTTCGCTGGAGCAGCTTTTGCTGCAGCTGGTTTGGTGGCTGGTTTAGCAGCGGCGGCACGGGTAGCCGGCTTGGCAGCGGCAGTACGCGCAGCAGGTTTTGCCGCCGTGGTTTTAGCTGCTGGTTTTGCAGCGCTCGCCGCAGCAGGTTTCTTCGCTGCAGGTTTTGCGGCCGCTTTGGCAGCTGGTTTTGCAGCGGCTTTCACCGGTGCTTTTGCAGCTGGCTTGGCAGCGGTTTTAGCAGCAGCTTTTGCAGCAGGCTTGGCCGCTGCGGTTTTCGCTGGAGCTTTTGCAGCAGCAGGTTTGGCAGCTGCTTTCTTCGCCGGTGCCGCTGCCGGTTTGGCGGCGCGGGTGGACAACACTTTACCCACGGCTTCTTGAACGCGGCCCACGCCCTGGGCCAGCTTCAGGCTTTCCTGAGCATCGCGCTTGAGTTGCAGAATGTAGCTGCGAGTGTCCGACTGACGATCCTTCAAGGCATCGAGCAGGTCTTCCAGTTCTTTCACGGCGCCTTTGGCTTTGGTCTGTGCCTTGGCTTTGCCGGCGGCAGCTGCGTCCTGCAATTTGGTGCGGGACTTGTGCAGTTTTTCTTGCGCCTTGCCGCGTTGCTTTTCCAGTTTGGCGAGCAGTTTTTCAGCATCAGCCAAGGCTTGAGAGCAAGCGTTTTCCAGATGCTCGAGCAAGCTGCCCGAGAGTTGTTGGAGTAAGTGCAACGGAGTATTTACAGGCTTCTTGGTGGCCGACATGGTTTACCTCCTGGCTGACGTGAGTGCGGCTCATACTAGACCTCTGCAGTTACCGCCGCTAGGGCATCTTGACAGTATCGATTGCGTTGCGTTGCACCGAATCGAAAATGTTCTGCGTGAAGGCAAAAGCAGTTCACCGTTGCAGACGTTCGCGCTGGCATAATCCACCGCATCTCAGGACGGAGTGTGCCCATGTCGCGCTACTTTTTTTTATCCCTCTGCATGCTTGTTTCGGCCGCTCACGCTGACGAAAAAACCACCGCGAACGATGCTCACGATCTGGCCTACAGCCTCGGTGCCAGCCTCGGTGAACGGCTGCGTCAGGAAGTCCCGCAACTGCAGATTCAGGCACTGGTCGATGGTTTGCAACAAGCCTATCAAGGCAAGCCGCTGGCGCTGAGCGAAGCACGTATCGAACAGATTCTGGCCGATCATGAAGCGCAAAATGCCGAACACTCTGCACAGCCATCCAGCGATGCGGCGATGGAAAACGAGCAACGTTTTCTCACCGCTGAAAAAGCCAAACCGGGCGTGAAGGAACTGGCCGATGGCATCCTGCTCACCGAGCTGACACCTGGCACGGGGACCAAGGCCGGTCCCGATGGAAAAGTGCAGGTGCTGTATGTCGGGCGACTACCCGACGGCACAGTGTTCGACCAGAACACTCAGCCGCAATGGTTCAATCTCGACAGCGTGATTGCCGGTTGGCGCACCGCGTTACAGAACATGCCAGTGGGTGCGAAATGGCGACTGGTGATTCCCTCCGATCAGGCCTATGGCGCCGACGGTGCCGGCGACTTGATCGCACCGTTCACACCGCTGGTGTTTGAAGTGGAATTACGTGGCGCGACGAGTTGAGCAGGCAATAAAAAACGGTGCGCTTTCGGGCGCACCGTTTTTTTTCGATCAGGGAAAAAGATCAGGCCTGAACCGGATCTTCTTCCTTGTGTGCTGTATGCAGTACTTCAATCAGGCAGTCTTCAAGTTCGAAGCGCTCGTGCAGCAGGCCTCCGAGCTCTTTGAACTTCTCCGCTACGCATTTGCCTTCATCGCACAGGTCGTTGAACGCGAGCAGCTTCTCGGTGATGACATCGATGCGCGGATAGATCGTCTCGGCGAGTTCGAGGCCGCGCTTGTCGTTGAACGCCTTGGCTTCGCCAGTCAGCTGTTCGTAGATTTCGAAGTGCCCGGCCGACACATAATCGACCAGTACACCGCAGAACTCCTGCAAGGGCTTGCGGCTCTCGGACAGCGAATCAGGCTCTGCGCCGAGCTTGTCGTAGGCACCGATCAGATCTTCACGCTCCTGCAACCAGCGGTCGATCAGCAGATGAACTCCACCCCAGCGTTCCTGAGCATTCTGACAACTTTCGAGCATGGCGATCTCTCTTCCCTTGTGGGTCATGCTGCTCTACACCCGCGCCCCTCTTTTGATTTTGGCTAGGGGGTCGGCCGGGCAGAGCGTCATCGAGCAACATAAATCCAATGACACGTGCGGGCCAGATTATGCCCGCACGCCTATGGCTTCAAGGTACGCAGGAGATAAAGTTCATACAAGTGTTTAATCCCGCAGCAGCACCGGGTGCGACGCTTCGCCGCTGAGCGGTCGTTGCAGAGCACTCCAGACCAGCCGCAACAATTGATAAACCGCCAGAATCGATACCGCGACAAAGAACAGCAGGCTCCATTCCGGGATGCTCAGATCGAACAACGTCCAGGAAATTTCCGCACAATCGGCACCGCCGCTAAACATCCGCTGCAACGCACAGATCCAGGGCAGACCAGTGAACAACAGCTCCGGGGCAGGCGCGCAATTGAGCAGTTGCAGCAGCGGATCGCTCTGGATCAGCACCTGCCGCCAGGCAGCCGTGGTACCTCCCAGACTCGCGCCCAGCGTCAACAGCCAGTAGAGCCACAAACCGACACGCTTGGGGCCGTGCACCGCCGCCAGGCCACTGGATACACACAGCAACGTGAGGAACAGGCGCTGCACCAGGCACAGGCTGCACGGCGTCAGACCAACAGCATATTCAAGATAATAGGAAGCTCCCAGAGCAAAGGCCCCCGCAGTGAAAGCCATGAAGAACAAGGAGCGTGAGCAGGCCAACGACATGGCTTTTCCGTAACAGTAGAGACAGACGGTTACGGTAGAGGAAAGCGTGTCAGCCTTTCAAGGCGAGGCCCTGCCGACAGTTCACCAGAGGTGTAGGGAAAACCCGACAGGTTCGAGAGGAATCGGTGTAGTCAGTTGTAGGAATTCGCCTCGGGCGCTCACTGAAGTTGAAATTTCAACCACAAAAGGTAAGCGAGGGAGCTGCCTCCCCCGCCACTTCAGACGTGCGCCGGAACCGGCAATGGCGCGGCCAGCAGGCGCTCATCCAGCAGCCCCAGACCCTCCTGGAACAACTGATTGCTGCGCTCGGTATCGCCCAGCTGTGCGAGCAGCCGTGCCAGTTCCGCACAGGCTTCAGGATTGCGCTGCACACGCAGGCTGCTTTCCAGATAGTCCCGCGCCTTGCCCCACAGGCTGGTTTGCAGACACAGGCGGCCAAGGGTCAGCAGCAAGCTCGGATCGTTCGGGTGATCCTTCAGCCAGCCTTCGGCAGTTTGCAACTGACGGGCCGGATCGCTACCGCGCACCAGACCGTAGAGACGGGCCAGATGGCTGTCGTACTTGCGCTTGAGGGCCGTGCGCAGCACTTCTTCCGCTTCGACCTGAGCACCCAGCTGACGCAGCTGTTCGGCGTATGCCAGCACCAGCGGCGGCTCCTGACGCTGCGCCGAAGTGAGCTGCTGCCAGGCACGTGTAAGCGACTGCAAGCCAACACTCCCGTCCTCTTCGCGCTGCGCTGCCAGCGACAGGTTTTCCCCCCAGGCGCGGCGCTCAAGCTCTGCCAGTTCGGCGGGCGGCAGGACTTTGTCCTTGCGCAATTCCGGCAACAAACGAATCACCGCCGACCATTCGCCGCGCTGCTGATACAAGCGCTGCAACTGACGCAGCGTCTGCGCATTGTGCGGATGACGATCATGCATCGCTTGCAGAGTCACCAAGGCACCGTCGGTATCGCCACGGTCGGTCTGCAACTGCGCATGACTCAGAGCGATCGCCAGTTCCGCCTGCGGCTGACGCTCCAGTGCACGCTCCAGCAATCGATCGCACTCTTCGTAATTGCCTTGCTCATTGGCTGCGCGGGCAGCACCGAGGTAGTACAGCAATGGCTGACGCTCGGCTTCAGCCGCTCGATAAAGATGACGCTGAGCACTGGCCCAGCGACCTTCGGCCAGATCCAGTTGGCCATGCTCGATGGCCACCTGCACACGCCGGCTGCGGTTGCGTCGCGACCATGGATTGACCACACCGCTCGACGTCATGACCAGCTCGACCAGCGCCTTGATGCCCCAGATCAGCAACCACAGCACAGCGATTACCGCCAGTGTCGCCCACAGGCTCGACTCGTAGCGGAAGCTTTTGTAGGCCACCAGCACGTAACCGGAATGCTCGGCAATCGCCAGACCCAGCGCCGCCGTCGCCGCGATCACCAGAAACACGATCACATACAAGCGCTTCATGGCGTGGCCTCCTGCGCGGTGTTGACGGCAGGTTTGGCGAAAGGTTTCACCGACTCTTCAGCGTTAACGTTGCGCCGCTCAAGGTAGGCTTGCACCGCACTCAGCGTGCCAGCCAGGTCCGGCGTCGTGACCGTAACCGGTTCCTTGCTCAGCTCGGCGACCTGTTCGAGCATCACTTTGCTTTGCGGATTGTCCGGGTTGAAATTGCCCTTGAGCACATCACGCGCCTCAGCCAGCGCCTGGGTATAGACCGGCGCCTGCCCGTTGAGCGCAGCCCACTGCGCCTGCTCCAGTGCTAGGCTGAGGGCCAGACGCACTTGACTCAGGCTCTGCCCGGCCAGCAGCGGCCGCACGTTTTTGTCAGCGTTGAAATCGATGCGGATGTAGCGCGAGACCTGATCCCACCACTGCGCCCAACGACTGGCGCCGTCACCGTCGGCGGTCAGGCCCAGCAGCGACTCGCCGCGATCCTTGTACTCCGGCGCCAGCTCGGTGAGGTCGATGACCTGATCACGCAATGCGCCGAGACGCAGGAACAGACCGGTGCGATCCGGTTGTGCAGTGCTGCGCAGCGCTACGAGGGTTTTCGCCACTTGCTCGCGAGCGGCGAAGGAACCGGGATCGTTTTGCTCACGGAGGATTTCGTCAGCGCCCTGCACCAGCGCCTGAGCGCTGCTGATGTCCTGCAACGCCGACAGCCGCAGGCTGGCCAGGCGCAGCAGGTGCTCGGCCTCGGCCAGACGCCAGTCCTTGCGGCTGGCACCGAGAACCGTCTCCAGGCGTTGATTAAGGCGCTGTTGATCGCCCTGAAGTTGCGTCACCAGACGCTGGCGCTCGGCAAGTTCGTCGGCCCCCGGCAGTTGCGCGAGGCGCTCGGTCAGGCGCTGCTCATTGAGCTTCAGGCTCTGCGCCTGATCGTTCAATGCCTGCACTTCACCGGACTGCTGCTGAGTATTGGTCTGCAGGTGACGGACCTGCCAGACACCCCAGCCACCGATCGCGACGCCGGCGGCGCCGAGCAACAAGGCGACGATGGCCAATCCATTGCCTCGGCGCGGCTCTGTGGCCGGCGGTGGAGTTTCAACCTGGGTTTCAATCACAGGCTGGACATCATCTTTGGGCAAGGCTGTTTCGCTCACGTATCCATCCTTTGCATTAGTAAACGGGTTCGGGATGCTCCCGCAACGCCGTCAGCAAAGCCGCGGCACTCGCGCCGCGGCAATCCACAACTGTTTGAGCCCCGGCGGCACCTGCCAGCTCGACGACCCTAGGGCTTGGAACAAACAACGGCAACTGCGCGATTGTCGGCCAGGCATCACCGGCCATCTGGCGCAGGTGCTCGAAACCCTGTCCACTGCTGACCACCAGCCCGTTCAAGCGTTCCGCTTCGATCCGCCGCGACAGTTCGTTCGGGGGATAGGCCGGCAAGTCACGTCGATACAATTCCAGATACTCGACACTAGCACCAAGCTCACGCAGGCGCTCGGCGAGTAGCTCACGGCCGCCCTCTCCGCGCAGGATCAAGACCTGCGCCCCGGGCTGGCTCACCGCTGCACGCAGACGCGGCAATTGCAGCAAGGCTTCGCTGTCATCGCCGTCCGCCGGGAAGCTGACGTCCAGACCATAATCGCGAAGAATCTGTGCAGTCGCCGCGCCGACGCTGAACCAAGGCATCGTCAACGAGGGCGAGCCATCGAGCAGATCCAGCGCAATGCGTGCCGCCGGTTTGCTGACCACGATTACCGCGTTGCAACTCGGCAACTGCGCAATCGCCTGACGGATTTTGGCAGAGACCGGCAGCGGAACAATGTCCAGAAGCGGCAAACAGCTACTGAAAATCCCCTGCCCGGCCAACGTCTCGGCCAGCGCCACACAGTCTTCCGCAGGGCGCGTCAGCAGCAGGCGCCAGCCAGTCACTCGTTACCTGCCTCGCCGTAAACCGCTTTGAGAATATCGTCGGCGCCCTGGCTGAGCAGGTCTTCGGCGACCTTCACGCCCAACGCTTCGGCATCGGCACGCGGCGCCCGGGCTTCGGCGCTGAGCAGCTTGCCGCCACTCGGCTCACCGACCAGACCACGCAACCACAACTGCTCGCCTTCAAGTACGGCGTAGCAGGCGATCGGCACTTGGCAGCCGCCATTCAGATGTTTGTTGAGGGCACGTTCGGCGGTCACCCGCGACGTGGTATCGGCATGATGCAACGGTGCGAGCAAGGCGTGGATTTCAGTGTCGGCACTGCGGCATTCGATGCCGACTGCGCCTTGGCCACCGGCTGGCAGACTGTCATCGACGCTGATCGCCGAAGTGATGCGATCTTCGAAACCGAGGCGGATCAGACCGGCCGCAGCGAGGATGATCGCGTCGTACTCGCCAGCATCGAGCTTGGCCAGACGTGTATTGACGTTGCCGCGCAGGAAGCGGATTTGCAGGTCCGGACGACGGGTCAGCAACTGTGCCTGACGACGCAGGCTCGACGTGCCGACAATGCTGCCGGCAGGCAACGCCTCCAGGCTGGCATAGGTATTGGAAACGAAGGCATCGCGCGGATCTTCACGCTCGCAAATGCAGAACAGGCCGAGACCTTCAGGGAAGTCCATCGGCACGTCTTTCATCGAGTGGACGGCAATGTCGGCTTCGTTTTCCAGCAGCGCAGTTTCCAGTTCCTTGACGAACAGGCCCTTGCCACCGATTTTCGACAGTGGCGAATCGAGCAGCTTGTCGCCGCGACTGACCATGGGCACCAGCGTCACCAGCAGGCCCGGGTGGGCCGCTTCCAGACGGGCTTTGACGTATTCGGCCTGCCAGAGGGCCAGCGCACTTTTACGGGTGGCGATGCGGATTTCGCGAGAGGACATGGATCAATCCGTACTGAATAGATACGGCGGATAATAACAGCTCAGCCAAATCCACTTTGACTTGAATCAGAAACGGCGCGGCCTCCCTGGCCGGCAATGCCTGGTAAAGGAAAGAGAGGCCGCCCGAAATGACCGGGCTACAGCCCCTGCATCATCTTGCGCACACCGGCCACATGCCGACGGCTGACAATCAGCGCATCACCATTGAGACCTTTGAGGAACAGCTGAAAATGTCCCAGTGGTGTGCGTTGCAGTCGTTCGATGCGGTCACGGGCGACCAGCGCGTTGCGGTGGATACGCACGAAGCGCTCGCCGAATTCGTCTTCAAGGGCTTTGAGCGGTTCGTCCAGCAGCACCTCGCCGGCTTCGTGACGCAGGGTCACGTATTTGTGGTCAGCGATGAAGTAGACCACCTGATCCAGCGGGATCAGTTCGATGCCTTTGCGGGTGCGGGCGCTGATGTGGCTGCGCGGGCCGGTGCCGCTTTCGGCAGCAGGACGGGTCAGGGCCGAGAGTTGCGCCCGATTGGGACGTTCAGCCCGTTTCAGGGCGTCATGCAGATGTTCGGTTCGCACGGGTTTCACCACATAGCCCACGGCGCTGGCCTGCAGGGCTTCCACGGCAAATTCATCGGGGCTGGTGCAAAACACCACGGCCGGCGGCGTTTCGCGTTCGCACAGACGGGCAGCGACTTGCAGGCCATCGAGGCCCGGCATGCGGATATCGAGCAGTACGATATCCGGCTTGTGGCTGTCGATCAGTACCAACGCCTCTTCGCCATTGGTGGCGCTGGGCTCCAGAACTGTATAACCCTCGAGCTCGCTCACCATTCGGCTGAGGCGCTCGCGAGCCAGTGGTTCGTCATCAACGATCAGGACATTCATATTGCGCTGGATTCCTGCGTGAGTCTCGCACAAGGATAGCGTAGACAGGTGAAGTGACGTCCGTCACCGCGATCCACGCTAAGACTAGCCCGAGCGCCAAAAAGTGCCGTACGTCGGCCAGCAATATTTGCCAGTGTCCGGGTCGTACTGCTCGAAGCCCGCTGTTTCCTGCGTTTCTCACGGGGATTGCCGAAGGACAATTACACCCACCCCCCTCTTCTTATAGTCGGCGGTCAGACCTTTGCGCGATCCGCAGCCGCGCCGACCCTTATGTCCTACTGTAGACGCTCGTCGGGCCGATATTGCTCAATCGAAAAATATCCTTGCGCAAATCCGCCAGGGCCAGCGCCGACTATGACTGAGCCGATGAGAAAAAAACGTATCGACCGGTGTCAGCGACAGTCTGGGCAACCCTGTTATTATCCGCGCCAGCGTTTCACGCCTTTTTTCTTCAAGCCGATACGAGCGAATTCATGAGCACTGACAAGACCAATCAGTCCTGGGGCGGCCGCTTCAGTGAACCCGTCGACGCCTTCGTCGCCCGCTTCACCGCCTCCGTCACTTTCGACCAGCGCCTGTATCGCCACGACATCATGGGCTCGATCGCCCACGCCACCATGCTGGCCAAGGTCGGCGTGCTGACCGATGCCGAGCGCGACAGCATCATCGATGGCCTGAAGACCATTCAGGGCGAAATCGAGGCCGGCCAGTTCGACTGGCGCATCGACCTCGAAGACGTGCACATGAACATCGAAGCACGCCTGACCGATCGCATTGGCGTCACCGGCAAAAAGCTGCACACCGGGCGCAGCCGCAACGACCAGGTCGCCACCGACATCCGCCTGTGGCTGCGTGACGAGATCGACCTGATCCTCGCTGAAATCACCCGCCTGCAAAAAGGCCTGCTGGAACAAGCCGAGCGCGAAGCCGCGAGCATCATGCCGGGCTTCACCCACCTGCAAACCGCGCAGCCAGTGACTTTCGGTCATCACATGCTGGCCTGGTTCGAAATGCTCAGCCGCGACTACGAGCGTCTGGTCGACTGCCGCAAGCGCACCAACCGCATGCCACTGGGCAGCGCCGCGCTGGCCGGCACCACCTACCCGATCGACCGTGAATACACCGCGCAACTGCTGGGTTTCGATGCCGTCGGCGGCAACTCGCTGGATAACGTGTCCGATCGTGACTTCGCCATCGAATTCTGCTCGGCCGCGAGCATCGCGATGATGCACTTGTCGCGCTTCTCCGAAGAGCTGGTGCTGTGGACCAGCGCGCAATTCCAGTTCATCGATCTGCCGGATCGTTTCTGCACCGGCAGCTCGATCATGCCGCAAAAGAAAAACCCTGACGTGCCAGAGCTGGTGCGTGGCAAGACCGGCCGTGTATTCGGCGCACTGATGGGCCTGCTGACCTTGATGAAAGGCCAACCGCTGGCCTACAACAAGGACAACCAGGAAGACAAAGAGCCGCTGTTCGACGCCGCCGACACCCTGCGCGACTCGCTGCGCGCCTTTGCCGACATGATCCCGGCGATCAAACCGAAGCACGCGATCATGCGTGAAGCGGCGCTGCGCGGTTTCTCCACCGCGACCGACCTGGCGGATTATCTGGTGCGCCGTGGTCTGCCGTTCCGTGATTGCCACGAAATCGTTGGCCACGCGGTGAAATACGGTGTGGACACTGGCAAGGATCTGGCCGAGATGAGCCTGGAAGAACTGCGCCAGTTCAGTGATCAGATCGAACAGGACGTGTTTGCCGTGCTGACCCTGGAAGGCTCGGTGAATGCCCGTGACCATATCGGCGGGACTGCGCCGGCACAGGTCAAGGCAGCGGTGGTGCGCGGTCAAGCGCTGATCGCCAGCCGCTAAAGCAAAAGCTTCGCGAGCAGGCTCGCTCCCACAGTTGGATTTTTGTTGAACACAGAATTTGTGGCCGACAAAAATCCCCTGTGGGAGCGAGCCTGCTCGCGAATGCGATCTTCAGAACAGCAGAAAAATCACTTCTTCGCAGCAATCATCGCTAAAAACGCTGGCATCGCCGCTTCTTTGTCCGCCGCTATCCTCTGCACATGCGGATTCTGTTCAAGCCGCTCCAGCAACGCCTTCGCCTGCGGCATCTCCGCCAGCAAATCAATCCCGAACAGCTTCTGCCCGACCGCACAGGCCAGCGGCACGCTGTAGAGGAAATACAAATCTGCGATGCTCAGACTGTCGCCCGCCACGTACGGGGCGAACTTGCCGTGTCGTCCCAGCGCCGCAAAACCCAGCAGCAATTCAGTCTTGGTCTTTTCCTTGGTCGCCTCCGGCAGGGCCATGCCGAAAAATGCTTCGCCGTAGCAGGCGCGCCCTGGCAACTCGATGTACAGCTCGATTTCCTTGGCAATCGCCAACACCTGCGCGCGCTCGAACGGATCGCTCGGCAGCAGCGGCGTGCCTTTCTGGGTTTGCTCGAGGTATTCGAGGATGATCGCGGTTTCGTTGATGAAACCGGCGTCTACGCCGAGCACCGGAACCTTGCCGCGCGGGCTGATGGCCAGAGATTCCGGTGTCTGCGCCGGATAGAACGTGACCTCTTCGAACGGCAGGCCTTTTTCCAGCAGCGCCAGTTTGACCATGTTGTAGTAGTTGCTGACTGAGAATCCGTAGAGCTTGAACATCACATAGCCTCCAGGCCGTGCGGGGTGGGCAGGGCCTGTTTATAGATCGTGCAGGCGAATCGCGCCAGCAGCATCACCCCGCTGAATGCGGGTAAACTGGCGCCTTTCCATGAGGAGCCTGCCATGAGCGAGCCGACAGACATCGACCACGACGAAGAAGAGTTCACCGAGGCTACGTTGATCGAAGCCATCGAGAACCAGATCGAAAGCGACAACCCGCCAGCGGCGAAAGCGACGTTCAACAAGCTGACCCTGGTGGGAGTCGAGCGCGAAGAGATCCTCAACCTGATGGCGCATGTGCTGGCTTACGAGATTGACGCGATGCTCGATGAAGACCGTGCATTTGATACCGAATGGTACGAAGCGGCGCTGCGTGGATTGCCAGAGCTGCCACCCGAAAAGCAGTAAGCCCCGATCCTGTAGGAGTGAGCCTGCTCGCGATAGCGTTCTGTCAGTGAAGAATATGCTGACAGGCACTCCGCTATCGCGAGCAGGCTCACTCCTACAATGTTTGTAACGTATCCATCCAGCCAACTCCCCGGCCCCGACTACACTGGAATTCGCCTCAAGACAAAATCCCTGATCTGGGCACTGGACATGCCGCAAAAGCGGGTTCACCTTAGGGACGCTGTCGTCCAATTCCTAGAAAGTCTGGAGTCCTTATGTCGCTTACCCCTGAGTTGGTTGCCGAACTGGAAGTCCTCGCACTCTTTCCCCTGGACAGTTCCCAGGAAGGTTTGAAAATTCATCAGACCGCTGCCCCGAAACATATTTCTGCCGCCAAACGCCTCTTTGAAAAAGACCTGACGGATCAGCCTGATGGCGGTTATCTGACCAGCCTCGGTCGCGATGCCGCACAAAATGTGCAAACCGTGCTGACCATTCTGAGAGAGCAAGAAACCGCCTGATTCTCCCCGACTTCGCCCACGGGAACTCCTGCCACGGGATTTCCGCGGGCCTGCCCGGTCGTCCGCGATAGAAATCTGACGTCAAAAAACAAATTCAGCTTAAAAGTCCCGCTGCGCAAAGGCTAAACTGCCTCCCATTCCGAGACCCTCTTCGTCCGAGCTTGCGAGCCGGTTTGAGCTGACATGACGCGCACCCACGAAATCCGCCCCG
Source organism: Pseudomonas sp. RU47 (assembly GCF_004011755.1). Taxonomy (GTDB): domain Bacteria; phylum Pseudomonadota; class Gammaproteobacteria; order Pseudomonadales; family Pseudomonadaceae; genus Aquipseudomonas. The sequence goes on from NZ_CP022411.1 coordinate 6,414,901, forward strand.
ACCTGGACGAAGGCATCGACCGCAAGGTACTCAGCCAGCTGCGTGCGCGCTTTCTCAAACTCAATGAAGGGCGCTTAGGTCGCGCACTGGAAGGCTTGTCGACACGCCAACAAGGCGTACTGACACTGCTTCCGCTGTTTTTCCACGTCAATCACCCGCTGCTGCCGGGTTATGTCTCGAGCAGTACGCCGGCCGGGGTATCCAATTACGAACCGGACGCCGATACACTCGCTGAAGCCCAACGCCTGACCCGCTCGTTCTCCTACAAACCGCGCCACGGCAGCAATCCACCGCGACCGATTCATGGCCTGTTTCTGATGGGCAGTCTCGGCACGCTGGCCCAGGCCGATCAGAGCGACATGGACGTGTGGGTCTGCCACGCGCCGGATCTGAGCGAAAGTGAGCTCGCCGAACTGAGCAAGAAATGTCAGCTGCTGGAAGCCTGGGCGGCGAGTCAGGGCGCCGAAGCGCATTTTTTCCTGATCGACCCGGAGCGTTTCGTCAAAGGCGAACGCGACACTCAGCTCAGCTCGGAAAACTGCGGCACGACCCAGCATTATCTGCTCCTGGACGAGTTCTACCGCACGGCGATCTGGCTGGCCGGACGTACACCGATCTGGTGGCTGGTGCCGGTTTACGAAGAAACCGCCTACGACCTTTACACCCATACCCTGCTGTCGAAGCGCTTTATCCGCGCAGACGAAACCCTGGATCTCGGCCATCTGGCGACGATTCCACCGGGAGAGTTCATCGGCGCCGGATTGTGGCAACTGTTCAAGGGCATTGAGTCACCGTACAAATCGGTACTCAAACTGCTGCTGACCGAGGTTTACGCCAGCGAACACCCGCAGGTGCGGTGCCTGAGCCTGCGTTTCAAGAAAGCCGTGTTCGCCAATCAGCTCGATCTCGATGAGCTGGATCCGTACATGGTCGTGTACCGGCGCATCGAGGAGTACCTCACTGCGCGCAACGAACCGGAACGTCTGGAACTGGTGCGCCGCGCGCTGTACCTGAAGGTCAACCGCAAGCTCACCGGCAACAGCCGCACCCAGAGCTGGCAGCGCTCGCTGCTGGAACGGCTGGCCAGCGAATGGCATTGGGATCAGCGGCAACTGACACTGCTCGACAGCCGCAGCCAGTGGAAAGTCCGCCAGGTCAGCGCCGAACGCCGCGCGCTGGTCAATGAGCTGAACTACAGCTATCGCTTCCTGACCCAGTTCGCCCGCACCGAGCAGACCGTCAGCCTGATCAACAAGCGTGATCTCAATGTGCTCGGCCGCCGGCTCTACGCAGCCTTCGAGCGCAAGGCCGACAAGGTCGAGTTCATCAACCCCGGCATCGCCCCGGATCTGGCCGAAGACACCCTGACGCTGGTGCAGTCGCGCAATAAAAAGGAGCCCGGGCAAACCCAGTGGGGCCTGTATAACGGCAGCCTCACGGCGCTGGAGTGGGAACACTTCGCGCCGATCAAGCGCAGCCGCGAATTGCTTGAATTGCTGACCTGGTGCCACCGCAACGGCGTGATCGACAGCAGCACCCGCCTGGCTTTGCATCCAGGCACCAGCGACCTGAGCGAGTTCGAGCTGTTCAACCTGCTCGGCAGCCTGCAACAGTGCATCGCCCTGCCCTTGCCTACAGTCGCCGAGGAGCCGCTGCTACGTGCCGCTGTGCCAAGCGAAGTGCTGATTCTGGTCAACGTCGGTATTGATCCGCTCAAACACCATCGCGACCTGAACATCCTGATGACCACCGAGCGCACCGACTCGCTGAGTTACGCCGGGGTGCGCGAAAACCTCGTGCTAACCCTGGATCAGGTCACGCTCAACAGCTGGAACGAAGTGCTGGTCAACCGTTTCGACGGCCCCCACGCCCTGCTCGACTGCCTGCGTGATTACCTCAATAACCTGCCGCGCGGGCCATTGCAGCCGTCGTTGAAGGTGCGTTGCTTCTGCCACAACCGCGCGCAGTTCATTGCCCGCCGCGTCGAGGAAATCATCGACACCGCGCAAAATCTGTTGCTCAGCGAACTGAATCATCGCTACCTGATTCAAGTGCAGCAGCATTTTCACGTGCTGGAATTGGTACCTGGTCAGGTCAACCACGTCGCGCTCGCGACATTGCCAGCGTTGCTGGATTACCTTGGTGAAGAACAGCCGCGCTACAGCCCGCTGCACCTGGACCCGATGGCGCTGGAAGATCACGACCTCGCGCTGATCCTGCCGATGGGTCAGCCGGAGTGCATTCAGGTGTTCTACCGGATCACCGAGCAGCAGGCCGAACTGTACGTGCTGGATGAGTTCAACGCACTGTGGCAGCAGCATTTGCCTTATCACGACGAGCAGAGTTTGCTGGTGCCGTTGCAGCGATTCCTGCAATCAATCCTGTTCCGCCGTGAAGCCGTGCTACCGATGGACGCCAGCCCGGATGCCCGTCTCGACACTTTGTATTACCAGTTATTGCCATCGGGCCCGCAACGCGCGCGCCGGGTCGAAGCGCGGCCGGCACCGCAGACACCCGTGAACAAGCCGTTCTACGACGTGCAGGCGATCGTCGGCAAAGCCGCACCGGGCGAAGTGCAGGTCACCCTGTATTGCAATCAACGGGAATTCAGCGAGCTGGAACATGGCGACCAGCTGTTCAGCGTGGTCGCCCGGGAGATCGTCGAGCAGCGCCGCGACAGCGAACGCTATCGCTGCTACATCACCGACCTCGATCTTTCAGGCCTGCTCGGTGACGGGCAGAGTTCAAGCAATTTGTATCTGCGCTACAAGGCTGACCTGGAGCGCGCCCTGAACGAAGCGCTCGAACAGGTCTGAGGCGGGTTACTCGGGAAACGCGCCACCGTTGGCCGGTTGCGATTCGACTTCAAGCAAAGTCAGTTTGAGGGTCTTGCCACCCGGTGCCGGCCAGTCGATGTGCTGACCGACCTTCAGGCCCAGCAACGCGCTGCCGACCGGAGCCAGGATCGAGATCTTGCCTTCATCGGCGTTGGCATCCTTCGGATAGACCAGCGTCAGGTGATAGTCCTTGCCACTGCCTTCTTCGCGGCAATGCACACGGGAATTCATCGTCACGACATCGGCGGGCACTTCATCGTGGCCGACCACGGAGTCGGCACGGTCCAGCTCGGTTTGCAGCGCAATCACGCCCGGCAGCGTGTCATCCAGGCTGTCGATCAAGCGCTCCAGACGTTGCACGTCCAGACGGGTAAGGGTGATGGAAGGTGCGGTCATGATCCGGGCAGACTCCTTTCTTCTGCACACAAAAAAAGCAAAACCCCGCCAAAAAAAGACGGGGTTTTCACCAGGCCTCGATGGGTTGAGGCGTGTTCGGACACTATCACAGCTCAAAAAATATACAAGTCACCCACCCGGCCGGCCCCTACATTGAGGAATTGCGGCGGTCTGCGGCTTGGGCGCAGATGACCCGGCGGCGTTGATCGTCCGCCGAGCGCCATTCGCGAATATCCTCGACATGGCGGAAGCAGCCGAGGCAAACCTTCTGGTCATCCAGCCGACACACGCCACTGCACGGCGAAGGCACCGCAGGGCTGATGTTGCTGTAGAGCGGCTTCGGAGGCCGGGCGGGAGCAGTCTCAGTCACGGAATCACAGACCTTCGAAATCGAATTCGGCGCCGGCCTGCTGCTTGACGATGCGCTCGAGCATTTCGCCCAATTGCTCTTCGCTCTTGTCACACATCCAGCGCTCGCTTTCTTCGTCGTAGTCGAAGTGGAAACCACCGGACACCGCCGCCAGCCACAGCTGACGCAGCGGCTCCTGACGGCTGAAGATCAGCTGCGAGCCGTTTTCGAACTTGACGGTGAGCACACCGGCCGAGTTCTCCATGTCGATATCCAGATCACTTTCGTCAAAGATGTCTTCCAGTTTTTCCTGGGTTTCATCGACCAGATCGTGAAAACGGGCTTCGGACAAACTCATTGCGGCAACCTCAAAAAATGTTCTGATCAGGCTCAAGCGCCGAAAGATACGGACGCTGCTGGCCGATTGCAAAGATTAACGACCAAGCACCCTGCCCCACTCCTGACACCTAACCCTTGTAGGAGTGAGCCTGCTCGCGATAGCGGTGTGTCAGTCAGCATATAGGTATCTGACACTCCGCTATCGCGAGCAGGCTCACTCCTACAGGAGATTGCGGCGGTTCGAGCAGCTTTAGGCAAGCCCCGCCGGACGGGAACCCCCTCGCATAGGCAAGCCGCCGGGTGGCCGGTATACTCCGGCGCAATTAACGCATTTTCAAGGATTTCGCCATGAAGCGCCTGATCTCTTCCCTTGCTGCGCTCGTCGCGGTTGCCTGCCTCGTTTCGGCCTGTGGTCAAAAAGGCCCGCTGTACCTGCCGGATGACGATCAGGACCCGGCCGAGCAAGCCCAGTCTTCGCAGAAGCAGCCGTCCAAAGCACACAAGCACGACGTTTACCAATAAGGGATCGCCATGGACGCTTTTAACTACCGTGGCGGGGAGTTGTTCGCGGAAGGTGTGGCGCTGTCCGCCATCGCCGACCGCTTCGGCACGCCCACCTATGTCTACTCGCGCGCGCACATCGAAGCCCAGTATCTGGCTTACGCCGATGCACTGGCCGGCATGCCGCATCTGGTCTGCTTTGCGGTCAAAGCCAACTCCAACCTCGGCGTGCTGAATGTCCTGGCACGTCTGGGCGCCGGATTCGACATCGTTTCCCGTGGCGAGCTGGAACGCGTACTGGCCGCTGGCGGCAGCGCTGACAAGATCGTCTTCTCCGGTGTCGGCAAGACCCGTGACGACATGCGTCGCGCGCTGGAAGTCGGCGTGCACTGCTTCAACGTCGAGTCCACCGACGAGCTCGAGCGCCTGCAAGTGGTCGCCGCCGAACTGGGCGTTCGCGCACCGGTTTCGCTACGCGTGAACCCGGACGTCGATGCTGGCACCCACCCGTACATTTCCACCGGTCTCAAAGAGAACAAGTTCGGCATCGCCATCGCCGACGCCGAAGACGTGTACGTGCGTGCCGCGCATCTGCCGAACCTGGAAGTAGTGGGCGTTGACTGCCACATCGGTTCGCAACTGACCACGCTGCCGCCATTCCTCGACGCACTTGATCGCCTGCTGGATCTGGTCGATCGCCTCGGCGACTGCGGCATTCACCTGCGCCACATCGATCTCGGTGGTGGTTTGGGCGTGCGTTATCGCGATGAAGAGCCGCCATTGGCTGCCGACTACATCAAAGCCGTGCGCGAGCGTCTGAACGGTCGTGATCTGGCGCTGGTGTTCGAGCCAGGCCGTTTCATCGTTGCCAACGCCGGCGTGCTGCTGACTCAGGTCGAGTACCTCAAGCACACCGAGCACAAGGATTTCGCCATCGTCGACGCGGCGATGAACGACCTGATCCGCCCGGCGCTGTATCAGGCGTGGATGGACGTTACGGCGGTCAAACCGCGTGACACCGCTGCGCGCAAATACGACATCGTTGGCCCGATCTGCGAAACCGGTGACTTCCTCGCCAAGGACCGCGAATTGGCCCTGGCCGAAGGCGATCTGCTGGCCGTGCATTCGGCCGGTGCCTACGGCTTTGTGATGAGCTCCAACTACAACACCCGTGGCCGTGCCGCTGAAGTGTTGGTAGACGGTGATCAGGTTTTTGAAGTGCGTCGCCGCGAGACCGTGGCCGAGCTGTTTGCCGGCGAAAGCCTGCTGCCGGAGTAACCCATGCTGCTGCGTTTTACTAAAATGCACGGCTTGGGCAATGACTTCATGGTTCTCGACCTGGTCAGCCAGCACGCGCACATTCAGCCAAAACACGCCAAGCAATGGGGCGATCGGCACACCGGTATCGGTTTCGACCAGTTGCTGATCGTCGAGGCGCCGAGCAACCCGGACGTGGATTTCCGTTACCGGATCTTCAATTCCGATGGCTCGGAAGTCGAGCAATGCGGCAACGGCGCGCGCTGCTTTGCGCGCTTCGTGCTCGACAAGCGTCTGACCGCCAAGCGGCAGATCCGCGTCGAGACCAAGGGCGGCATCATCGAACTGGACGTGCGTAACGACGGCCAGATCGGTGTGAACATGGGCGCTCCGCGTCTGGTGCCGGCGGACATTCCGTTCGAAGCGCCGGCGCAGGCCATCAGCTATCAGCTGGAAGTCGACGGCACCACCGTCGAACTGGCCGCCGTGTCGATGGGCAACCCGCACGCGGTATTGCGCGTGCAAGACATCAACAGCGCACCGGTGCATGAACTGGGGCCGAAAATCGAACACCATCCGCGCTTCCCCGCGCGAGTGAACGTCGGTTTTCTCCAGGTCATCGACCGTAACCGCGCGCAATTGCGCGTGTGGGAACGCGGTGCCGGGGAAACCCAGGCCTGCGGTACCGGCGCGTGTGCAGCGGCTGTCGCTGCGATCAGCCAGGGGTGGATGGATTCGCCGCTATTGATCGACCTGCCCGGCGGGCGTCTGTCCATTGAATGGGCAGGCCCTGGCCAACCGGTACTGATGACCGGTCCGGCAGTGCGTGTATACGAAGGACAAGTACGTCTTTGAGTGAGCAGAAATCATGACCGATAAGCCTCAGGTACCCGCCCGACAGTCCGACGAATCAGCGTCCGAGAGCCTGGAGGCGGCAGCGGTTGCCGCATACCTGGAGGCTCATCCGGACTTCTTCGTCGAGCACGAAGAACTGCTGCCCGCGATGCGCATTCCTCACCAGCGTGGTGATACCGTTTCGCTGGTCGAGCGGCAGATGACCATTCTGCGCGACCGCAACATCGAGATGCGCCACCGCCTCTCGCAGTTGATGGACGTCGCCCGCGACAACGATCGCCTGTTCGACAAGACTCGTCGCCTGATCCTCGCCCTGATGGACGCCTCCAGTCTTGAAGACGTGGTGATCAGCGTCGAAGACAGTCTGCGTCAGGATTTCCAGGTGCCTTTTGTCAGCCTGATCCTGCTCGGTGACAACCCGGCGCCGGTCGGCCGTTGGGTCAGCCACGCTGACGCCCAAGTCGCCATCGGCGGCTTGCTCACCGAAGGCAAAAGCGTCAGCGGTAGCCTGCGCGAGCATGAACTGGACTTCCTCTTCGGCGAAGAACAGCGCAAGCAGATCGGCTCCACCGCTGTGGTCGCGGTCAGCCATCAAGGCATCCATGGAATTCTGGCGATCGCCAGCCGTGATCCGCAGCACTACAAGAGTTCGGTCGGCACGCTGTTCCTCAGCTACATCGCCGAAGTCATGGGCCGCGTGCTGCCACGGGTCAACAGCTCCCTGCGCTCGGTACGCTGAGCATGGAACGGCAACTGGACGCTTACTGCGAACATCTGCGCAGTGAGCGACAGGTGTCGCCGCACACGCTGTCGGCCTACCGCCGCGACCTCGACAAAGTCCTTGGCTGGTGCGTCAAACAGAACATCGGCAGCTGGGCGGCACTGGATATTCAGCGCCTGCGCAGCCTGATCGCCCGTTTGCACGCGCAAGGTCAGTCCTCGCGCAGCCTCGCTCGATTGCTCTCGGCAGTACGCGGGCTCTATCACTATCTGAATCGCGAAGGTCTTTGCGACCATGATCCGGCCACGGGTCTGGCACCGCCGAAAGGCGAGCGCCGACTGCCGAAAACCCTCGATACCGACCGTGCACTGCAACTGCTTGAAGGTGCGGTCGAGGACGATTTTCTCGCACGTCGGGATCAGGCGATTCTTGAATTGTTCTACTCCTCCGGCCTGCGCTTGTCAGAGCTGACCGGGCTTAATCTTGATCAGCTGGATCTGGCCGACGGCATGGTTCAGGTGCTCGGCAAGGGCAGCAAAACCCGTCTGTTGCCGGTGGGCAAAAAGGCCCGTGAAGCGATCGAACAATGGCTGCCGTTGCGGGCCATGACCAACCCGGCGGACGATGCCGTGTTCGTCAGCCAGCAAGGCCGGCGCCTCGGCCCGCGCGCAATTCAGGTGCGGGTCAAACTGGCCGGCGAACGCGAGCTGGGGCAAAACCTGCACCCGCACATGCTGCGCCACTCGTTCGCCAGCCACCTGCTCGAATCCTCGCAGGACCTGCGCGCCGTGCAGGAGTTGCTCGGCCACTCCGACATCAAGACCACGCAGATCTACACCCACCTGGACTTCCAGCACCTGGCGGCGGTCTACGACAGCGCCCACCCACGGGCCAAACGCATGAAAGGCGATGATTCATGAGCATCCAGTTGATCACCTTCGACCTCGACGACACCCTGTGGGACACCGCCCCGGTGATCGTCAGCGCCGAAGCGGTATTGCGCGAATGGCTGAGCGAACATGCGCCGAATCTGGGCGCCGTGCCGGTCGAACATTTGTGGGCGATTCGTGAGCGGGTGTTGACCAGTGAGCCGGGGTTGAAACATCGCATCAGCGCGCTACGTCGGCGGGTGTTGTTTCATGCGATGGAAGACGCTGGGTACGCCCATGGAGAAGCAACCGACCTGGCAGACAAGGGCTTTGAAGTGTTTCTGCATGCGCGGCATCAGATCGAAGTGTTCCCTGAAGTCGAACCCGTGCTGGAGATTCTCGCCAATCACTATGCGCTTGGCGTAGTCACCAATGGCAACGCCGATGTGCGGCGGTTGGGGTTGGCGGATTACTTCAAGTTCGCGTTGTGCGCCGAAGATATCGGCATCGCCAAACCGGATGCCCGGTTGTTTCATGAAGCGTTGCAGCGCGGTGGCGCTACTGCGGAAACCGCCGTGCACATAGGTGATCATCCGGGGGATGACATTGCCGGGGCGCAGCAAGCCGGGTTGCGGGCGATCTGGTTTAACCCGGCGGGCAAGGTCTGGGAAGCGGATCGTTTGCCGGATGCTGAAATCCGTAGCCTGAGCGATTTGCCAGCCGTTCTTGCACGCTGGAATGCCACCTCGAACTGATCTACTACCCCTGTGGGAGCGAGCCTGCTCGCGAAGGCATTCTGTCATTCAATACTGATGTTGACTGACCCACCGCTTTCGCGAGCAGGCTCGCTCCCACAAGGGAATTGCATTTACTTCAGTTGCTTTATTCCAGGCATAAAAAAGCCCGCAGCGACGGCGGGCTTTTTCAGCAAGCAAGCGGCACGTCTCAGATAGGGCGGCTGCCGTACTTGTTGTCCGGCTTCTTCGGCGGATCGGCGACCACGTTGGCCTCCACTTCCTGAACCTTGCCGCCACGCGACAGGAACTCTTCCATGGCCTTGGCCAGGGCGTCGCGTTCCTTGTTCTTGGCTTCAATGCTCGGCAACTCGTCTACCGACACCGCAGCCTTGGCTTTGCCTTTGGCAGCCGGGGCCGGCGTATCGTCGCCACCATCGTCGTCAGCAACGTCTTCCGCTGCTGCTTCCAGACCTTCCTCGGCCTCGTCTTCGTCGCCTACTTCGAGGTCGTCGTTTTCCAGATCATCGTCGCTCATGTTCTACCTCATGACTTGCGAAAAGCAGATTAGTTATAGACCAGCTTTGGCAACTGTCGAAAGTCGCCGTTAAAAAATCAGTAACCATTGGTGACCAACGGTTTATGCCCCTTCACCGTGCAAGGTGGCGAGGACTTTTCGGGCACCGCCATGATCACGGTGCTCGCCCAGATAAACGCCTTGCCAGGTCCCCAGTGCCAGGCGACCTGCCGAAACCGGCAGACTGATCTGGCAGCCAAGCACGCTGGCCTTGAAGTGCGCCGGGAGGTCGTCCAGGCCTTCGTCGTTATGCTCATAGCCGTCTGTTCCTTGTGGGATCAGACGATTGAAAAATCGTTCGAAGTCGCGACGTACCGCCGGATCGGCGTTCTCGTTGATGGTCAACGACGCCGAGGTATGCTGCAGCCACAAATGCAACAGACCGACCCGGCACTCCCTGAGTTCAGGCAGCCCCGCGAGTAACTCGTCCGTTACCAGATGAAAGCCCCGGGGCCGTGCCCGCAGGGTTATCAGAGTCTGTTGCCACATACAGTTCTCCGCACGTTCGGGGCGCATTCTAGCGCGCTCTGGGAAAAAACAAAGGCCCTAATATTCCTGCAATCATGTAAGCCATTGGCCGCAGAAAAACACCCGTCGTAAACACGACCAAAGCAGTACGAAAAATCCTTTCAGCTACTCTCTGAATGACAAATTCCAGACAAAAAAATGCCCGGCGAACCGGGCAAATTTTTTAATGCGCGTACTTACAGGTTGTAGCCGCGTTCGTTGTGTTGTGCCAGATCGAGGCCGACCGACTCTTCTTCTTCGGTCACACGCAGACCCATCACAGCGTCGAGTACCTTGAGGATGATGAAGGTGACGATCGCGGTGTAGATCACCGTGAAGCCCACGCCTTTGACCTGAATCCACACTTGCGCACCGATATCGGTCACGGTGCCGAAGCCACCCAGCGCCGGCGCAGCGAAGACACCGGTGAGGATCGCGCCGAGGATACCGCCGATACCGTGCACGCCGAACGCGTCCAGGGAATCGTCATAACCGAGTTTGCGTTTCAGGGTGGTGGCGCAGAAGAAGCACACCACGCCCGCCGCCAGACCAATCACCAGTGCGCCCATCGGGCCCACGGTGCCGGCTGCCGGAGTGATCGCTACCAGACCGGCAACCACACCCGAAGCGATGCCCAGCGCGCTTGGCTTGCCGTGGGTGACCCACTCGGCAAACATCCAGCCCAGTGCCGCAGCAGCGGTAGCGATCTGAGTGACCAGCATCGCCATGCCGGCGGTGCCGTTGGCCGCTGCAGCGGAGCCAGCGTTGAAACCGAACCAGCCGACCCACAGCATCGCCGCACCCATCAGGGTGTAACCGAGGTTGTGCGGGGCCATCGGGGTGGTCGGGAAGCCTTTGCGCTTGCCCAATACCAGGCAGGCAATCAGACCGGCGACACCGGCGTTGATGTGCACCACGGTGCCGCCCGCGAAGTCGAGCACGCCCCAGTCCCACATCAGGCCGCCGTTGCCGGACCAGACCATGTGCGCGATCGGTGCATAAACCAGGGTGAACCAGATGCCCATGAAGATCAGCATCGCGGAGAACTTCATCCGCTCGGCGAACGCACCGACGATCAGCGCCGGGGTGATGATCGCGAAGGTCATCTGGAAGGTGATGAACACCGCCTCAGGGAACAAAGCCGCTGGGCCGGTCAGGCTCGAAGGCGTGACACCGGCGAGGAACGCCTTGCCCATGCCGCCGAAGAACGAGTTGAAGTTGACGACGCCCTGCTCCATGCCGGTGGTGTCGAACGCAATGCTGTAGCCATAAATGACCCACAGGATGCTGATCAGACCGGTAATGGCGAAGCACTGCATCATCACGGAAAGAATGTTTTTCGAGCGAACCATGCCGCCGTAGAACAGCGCCAGACCCGGGATGGTCATGAACAGCACGAGTGCCGTCGAGGTCAGCATCCAGGCAGTGTCGCCGGAATTGAGGACTGGGGCCGCCACTTCGTCTGCCGCCATTGCAAGGCTTGGCATTACGATGGACAACAGGGCTCCTAGCCCTGCGAATTTACGCAGAGTCATATTGTTTTCTCCTGGGGCGTTGGGGTTTGTGGCGGCGGTTAAATCGCGTCGGTATCGGTTTCGCCGGTACGGATGCGAATCGCCTGTTCCAGATTGACCACGAAGATCTTGCCGTCACCGATCTTGCCAGTGTTGGCCGCCTTGGTTATCGCCTCGATAACCCGATCCAGATCCTTGTCGTCGATGGCCACGTCGATTTTCACCTTGGGCAGAAAATCGACCACATATTCCGCGCCGCGATACAGCTCGGTGTGACCCTTCTGCCGGCCGAAGCCTTTGACTTCAGTAACGGTAATGCCCTGCACGCCGATTTCGGACAGCGACTCGCGCACGTCGTCCAACTTGAACGGCTTGATGATGGCAGTGACTAGCTTCATGAAAACTCTCTCCCGAATTGGTGGACTTGCCCCAGGAAAACAAACCCGACTCAAGTCTAAGCGCAGTGCCTGGCTTTGTAACGCATCGTCGGCCTTACCTGCCCGACTGACGCCAGCTAACCGCTGCTGACGAAACTCCCCGCTCCGTCTGCCGCACTGCATTCGTCACAGCGACTGCATCAGTGCATGGGTCAAAGGTGACTAAGCAGAAACCTTGCCATCTCGCCAAAATCCCCTGATTTCAATCCCTTGGCCGCTGCTGCAAGCCATTGCACCCAAAACGCCATCCGGATACGCACAACAACGGTGCGTCGCCGTCCATCCGCCTGCGCGAAAAGCGTGCATCCCTGACCACGAGATTGACTATAGACACTGCGTGATACACTGCCGGCCATTGTTTCCAGGACATTCACCATGCTCGCGCCCAAAGACTTCCTCGACGCCCTGAGCGGCACCGCCTCCCGCCTGTTCAACGGCGACACCCCGCTGCCGAAAGCCGAAATCGAAAGCCAGTTCAAGATGCTGCTGCAGAGTGCCTTCAGCAAACTCGATTTGGTGAGCCGTGAAGAGTTTGATAGCCAGATGGTTGTGTTGGCGCGCACTCGTGCTCGACTTGAGAGTCTTGAGGCCAAAGTTGCCGAGATGGAAGCGAAGCTGACGCCGCCCGCTGAATAATCCGCGCCCCCTGTAGGAGCTGCCGAAGGCTGCGATCTTTTGATCTCCAGCCCTTCAATCTTCTCGGCAACGTCCTACAACCTGAATGACCGCCGTCCGATTGCGCCGAAAAGCCCAGGTTTCTAACCTCACCCGATGCTGAAAGTTCAGCACCGGGTTTGGCGACCCGAACAGCTTAAGGCGCACGACAACCATGATGGCGGCTACATTTACCGTCACATCGTTTCATGGCGGTTGTGCGTGGGAGACCTTCGGGTCTGCCGGGTTCCTTTTGCTCCGGTTCGCCAACCCGCGTACAACTGCCACCCAATCGTTTGGCGACGATTGAGTGCAGCCCCTTAAGCAAGAGGAACTGCTCAATGAATCAAGAAGAGACTTATCTAAGCCCGCACATCTTCACCCGCCACAAACTCCCCCTCCACGCCCTCCTCATCCAGAACCAACCCTGGTTCTGCGCCCGAGACCTGAGTCGCCTGCTGCACATCTACCTCAACGAACGCATGCTGCGAAAACTCGACCCCGACCAATACCAAACCCGCAAAACCCTGATCCACAACCAGATCGAAAACACCCTGCTGATCAGCGAATCCGGCATCTACGCCCTTCTCGTCTACCACTACTGCCCCGAATACCGAGCCCTGCGCGAATGGCTCACCCACCAGGTCATCCCCACCCTGCGCGACGCCCAACATCCCACCACAAGCGAACGCCCACACCTGAGCCTGCTCAGTTGGCCGGACATGACGTTGAGTTTGTTGCACTGGAATAACCAGCCGTGGATACGGCTGCAGGATGTGCCGTTGATGTTGGTGGAACGGGAACAGACCAAACGCCCGATGACGGGGCCATGGTGGAAAAGAGCTTCGCGGATGCTGCAATCGCTATAAACCCGCATGCCGGAGCTGGGCCCTGCGCAAATCGTAAGTCGATTGGAGATTCATCCAGAACTCAGGCGTAGTGTTGAGCTGAATGGCAAGGCTGATTGCCAGATCGGCGCAGATCCTGAGCTGGCATTTCACAAGCTTTTCGATCTCACTTTCGGGCCAGTTCGTGGGCATGGCCAGATCCATGACAGTCATGCCCAACGGCTCCATGAATTCCTTATTCAGAACCTCGCCCGGATGAATCGGGCGCATACCATTGCGGTCCATTGCTGGCCTCCAGAGGCTGCGTTGAGTGGCCAAACTGGAGCATCCGATTAAGGAAAAACAAGACCATCAAAACCGTTTCGCCGGCGTCCTACAACTATTAGGGCATAACCCTACGAGAATCAGCGTCTGCGCCTGATTCCGCGAGTTCTTCGCTGTGATTAGGCTGGTGGCTTTCGCCTGCGCTGGTCGATCCTATTCGTCGAGTTCCAGGCGATACACATTGATCGCCAGACACTCTGGTTCTGGATCCCTCTTGCCTGATTTGCTCAAGCTCAAAGAAAACACGCTGGTTCAGCACCCAGATGGTGGTTACATCTTTGGCACGATCCCCGATATGCCAAAATTCGGCTTGCCAGGCGGGAAGATTTATCTGCGGGTAGGTATCCACCGTCGAGCGAATAGTGGTTTTGGCGTAGTGCACATTTGGGAAGCCCATAGTGCCGATTTGCTCAAGCATGGTTGCCAGACAGCCGATGGGGTAGCAGCGATTGTTGCGAAAATGATCGTCCCGGGAGCACAAATCTATTGTGAGTTCAAAGAACAGCGATGTGGAAACAGGATCGCGGTACTGAGGACATCTATGGGAACACTGATTCTTGAACCGCGACACGAGCGCGCCACAGGATTTGGTTACTTCGTGGTGACTTGGTACCCGCAAAAACGCGCACATGGCACGTTAGTGGGACAGATACCACGAGTACCATCAAATCAGAAATAAAAAAAAGGCGTCCGATGGACGCCTTTTAAGTATTTTTTGAGGAGTAGTCGCAGCGATTCTTTAGCTCCGGGCTTTACGGCCTTGGGTTCAGAATCCGACAGGCTAGCCCGTCGTCACTACTTCAGAGAAACCAGCTTTCTCTGCTGCCAAAAATGCGGGGGAGCTTTTGCTGGTGCCCAGTCCCGACGAATGCGCAGTTGCAGTCCTCGAACGGGATGATCCGTCAATGCCGGGCGAGAGTCAACGCTCCAATTCAGGCAAGCAGTGACAGCCCATCGGGTCTTGATACGTCTTGTAAACCTCTATTTCAGCACTGAAACCGGGCTCAACTACCCTTAAAAAACCCGCAGGAAGCGGCTCCCCGATTCAGCTCAAGGAACGACCATGTCCCTCTCCATCGTCCACAGTCGCGCCCAGATAGGCGTGGAAGCCCCCGCTGTCACCGTCGAAGTCCATCTGGCCAACGGTCTGCCGTCGCTGACCATGGTCGGCCTGCCCGAGGCGGCGGTGAAGGAGAGCAAGGATCGGGTGCGCAGCGCGATCATCAATTCCGGGCTGCAGTTTCCGGCGCGGCGGATCACCTTGAATCTGGCGCCGGCGGATTTGCCCAAGGATGGCGGGCGGTTTGATCTGGCGATTGCCTTGGGGATTCTGTCGGCGAGTGTGCAGGTGCCGTGTCTGACGCTGGACGATGTGGAATGTCTGGGTGAGTTGGCGTTGTCCGGCGCAGTAAGGGCGGTGCGCGGGGTGTTGCCGGCAGCGTTGGCCGCGCGCAAGGCGGGTCGTGCGTTGGTGGTGCCGCGGGCGAATGCCGAGGAGGCGTGCCTGGCTTCGGGGTTGAAGGTGTTTGCGGTGGATCATTTGCTGGAGGCGGTGGCGCATTTCAATGGGCATACGCCGGTTGAGCCCTATGTCTCCGACGGATTGATGCATGCCAGCAAGCCCTATCCGGACTTGAATGAAGTGCAGGGCCAACTGGCGGCGAAACGGGCGTTGCTGATTGCTGCTGCGGGCGCCCATAACTTGCTGTTCAGCGGGCCGCCTGGGACGGGTAAGACATTGTTGGCGAGTCGCCTGCCGGGGCTGTTGCCGCCGCTGGCCGAGAGTGAAGCACTGGAGGTGGCGGCGATTCAGTCCGTCGCCAGTGGCGCACCGCTGACCCATTGGCCGCAGCGTCCCTTCCGTCAACCGCACCACTCGGCATCCGGGCCGGCACTGGTCGGCGGCAGCTCAAAACCGCAACCTGGCGAAATCACCCTCGCCCACCATGGTGTGCTGTTTCTCGATGAGTTGCCGGAATTTGATCGCAAGGTTCTGGAGGTTTTACGGGAGCCTTTGGAGTCGGGATTCATCGTGATAGCCCGGGCCAAGGATCGCGTACGTTTTCCGGCACGCTTCCAGTTGGTGGCGGCGATGAATCCCTGCCCTTGTGGATATCTTGGCGAGCCCAGCGGCAAGTGCTCGTGCACACCGGACATGGTGCAGCGCTATCGCAACAAGCTATCGGGGCCGTTGCTGGATCGGATTGATCTGCACCTGACGGTGGCGCGGGAGGCGACGGCGTTGAATCCGGCAATTAAACCCGGCGAGGACAGCGCCAGCGCCGCAGCACTGGTAGCCGAGGCTCGCGAACGACAGCAAAAGCGTCAAGGCTGCGCCAACGCGTTTCTCGATCTGCCAGGACTGAAAAAACACTGCAAGTTATCCACAACCGATGAGAATTGGTTGGAGTCAGCCTGTGAACGCCTGACGCTTTCGCTGCGCTCGGCCCATCGCCTGCTCAAGGTCGCCCGCACTCTGGCAGACCTTGAGCAAGTCGATGCAATCAAACGCGAGCACCTGGCCGAGGCACTGCAATACCGGCCGGCGACACCTTAATGCTCGGTCAGATCCACCAACGGCGTCTGCCGCACTTCGGTGTCGCGCCCGGCCTGAATCTCGGTCACGCGCTTCAACGCGTTATCCACAGCCCCCTTGTCCGCAAGCAGGCTGTAGCTGATCTGGAACTGTTTGTGTTCCTTGGGTGCGATGGTCGGCACCAGATTCAGCGGACGCTGATAGCGGCGGTTGTAGGAAAAACTGGTGCCCGGCTCCAGCCCGGTGACGTAGCCCTGGCCTTGAGTGTCGGTATTTTTCCACAGGGAGAACACCGGCAACTGCTGGGTATTGAAGCCAACAGAAACACCGAGGCTGCCCGCCTTGTTATGCAAAACGGTCAGGGTTTCGCCTTTGGCATCGGCATAGGGCACGACGTTGTAGACGGTTTCGTCGTAGTCCTTGGTCGGTGCGCGGTAGGTTTGCCAGTCTGGCAAATCACCCTTGGCCTTGTCGTTGAACGGCGACACCTGCTTCACCGGAGCGGCAAATCGTGCGCCTTGCTCGAGGAACGGCGTACTGAAGTTGCTGTGATACAGCGCCTGGTATTCCTTCGGATAATCGCCGTTGTTGGTCAGCGTATCGTTGAGTGCGAAGCGCACGCTGCCGGGCTCGGTGACCAGCTCAGTGACGACCGAGAAGTCGACTTTCTTGAACGCTTGCTCTTTCAGCTCGCCGCGCAAGCTGATGGCGTAGGGCGGCTTTTCGTCGATGTGCAGCGTGACCGTACTGGCCGGGATGTTGGCGGCGCGTCCGTGCAAGGTCAGCAATTCACCATTGTCCATACCGGGATGGCCGACCCACTCGTAACCGCAGCGGGTCACCA
Source organism: Pseudomonas sp. RU47 (assembly GCF_004011755.1). Classification (GTDB taxonomy): domain Bacteria; phylum Pseudomonadota; class Gammaproteobacteria; order Pseudomonadales; family Pseudomonadaceae; genus Aquipseudomonas. The sequence goes on from NZ_CP022411.1 coordinate 6,432,000, forward strand.
GCTCGTTGAAACCTTCCAGCCAGCCCAGCCCACCGCGTCCGTTAAGTTCAATGAAGGCTGGGTTGACCACGTCCTTGACCGGCGAATCCCAACCCATGCGTACATTGCCAACAGAAGCTTGCAAGACATTCATGCCTCGGGTTGGCACCACCGAGAGTTTCATCGTGCCGTTATCGATATCAACAATGCTGACGCCTTCCTGCCGCCCACCGTGCAAGGTACGCAGGCTTACGGAGAAGGGTTTGTCGGTTTTCACACCGATCTGCTCACTGGTGATGCTCCAGTTTTCTGCGGGCTTGTTGGTATCGAGAAGGACGTAATCCCAGGCCATGGCGTGGGAAGCAGCAGTGAAGGCGCCGAGGGCGACGGCGAGTTTGAGCGGGGTCATGGCAGCAGCCTTTATTGGAGTTGTGCCATTTTTATAGCGCTGCGGAAACGTTTCAGCAAGTGTATTAGATCGACAGATCGCCTGTTCTGCCGGAGATCTTCAGTGATGCAATCGCGAGCAGGCTCGCTCCCACAGGGGATCCGGGTCTTCACAAAATCTGTGAATCACACCGAACACTGTGGGAGCGAGCCTGCTCGCGAAAGCTATTTCAAAGGCGCATCAACGAAAGCGATCAACCTCGGAACGCAAATCCGCCGCCAGCTTCTCAAGCTCCTTGGCGGTAACAGCCAGGTTCGACACAACCTCACGCTGCTCACTGTTGGCCAGTGCGATGCTCTGCAAATTACTGCTCAACAACGTCGCAGTGCTGCTCTGCTCCTGAGTCGCCGTGGTAATCGCGGCAAACTGCTGCCCAGCCGACCGGCTCTGCTCATCAATGCGCGCCAGCGCCGAAGCGACGTTGGCGTTACGCGACAAGCCTTCCTGCATCAGCACATTGCCCTGCTCCATGGTGCTGATGGCGTTGCCGGTTTCCTGCTGGATGCTGTGTATCATGCTGGAAATTTCATCAGTCGCCTGGCGGGTACGCGAGGCCAGGCTGCGCACTTCATCGGCTACCACGGCAAAGCCGCGACCTTGTTCGCCGGCACGGGCCGCTTCAATCGCAGCGTTGAGTGCCAACAGGTTGGTCTGCTCGGCGATCGAGGTGATCACACCGACGATGCCGCCGATTTCCTGCGAACGCTGACCGAGGGTGTTGATCACGCTGGCGGTGCTGTTCAGGGCGCCAGCGATTTGCTCCAGCGAGGACGACGCTTCTTCCATCGAGCTGCGGCCAATCTGGGTTTGCTGGGCGTTTTCCTGCGCCAGACGCTGGGTCGCGCCCATGTTGTCGGCAATGTTCAGCGAGGTCGCGCTGAACTCTTCCACTGCGCCGGCCATACTGGTGATTTCGCCGGACTGTTGCTCCATGCCTTCATAGGCACCGCCGGACAAACCGGACAGGGCCTGGGCACGGCTGTTGACCTCTTCCGAGGAGCGACGAATGTGCTCGACCATGGTCGACAGCGCTTGGCTCATCTGGTTGAACGCGCGGGACAGCTGACCGATTTCGTCGTTGCTCGACACGTTCAGGCGCACGCTCAGATCACCGGCGCCCAAGGCTTCCGCCTGACGGACGAGATCGCTCAGTGGCGCCAGTTTGCTACGCAGCAACCAGACCACGGAACCGACCGCCAGCAGCATCGCCAACAGACTGCCGATCGCCAGTTGCGTACCGACGCTCCACGTCACTGCGCGGATTTCGGCTTTCGGCATGCTTGCTACCACCGACCACGGGCCACCATCAAACGGCACCGCGACGCTGTAGAAATCTTCGGACTTGTCGCCCCAGAACTGACCTTTGCCCGGCGATTTCGCCAGATCCTTGATCACTGGAATCGCTTGATCCAACGCCTGCACACCTGCCGGTGCAACCAGCCATTTGCTCTGCTCATCGAGCAGCGCCAGCGAGCCGGTCTGGCCAATGCGGAAGCGCTTGAGGTTGTCGAACTGGGCGTTTTGAGCATCGGTGTAATCGAAGCCGACGAACAGCACCGCAATCACCTTGCCGCTGCCATCGCGCACCGGGGTGTATTGGGTCATGTAGGAACGATCGAACAGCAACGCGCGGCCGACATAGCTCTGCCCCGCCATCAACTTCGCGTACGCCGGGTGCGCGTGGTCAAGCAAGGTGCCAATGGCGCGAGTGCCGTCCTGCTTGGTCAGCGAGGTGCTGACCCGTACGAAGTCTTCGCCGCTGCGCACGAACAGCGTGGCGACGCCGGCGGTCATCTGCTTGAACTCGTCGACTTCCTTGAAGTTGTTGTTCAACACTTCGCTGCCCAGGTGCAGGCCCGGGGTCTGGGTGCCGGCCACCGTCACCGGTTCACTCGGGTGAATGCTCAGACCCGCGCTGAAGCGCTTTTCGAACAACCCGCTGAGCCGCTGGGTGCTTTCACGCAGCGTGCCGTGAAAGGTGCTCAGTTGGTCGGCCAGCAGCCGCGCCTCACTGGCCAGATGCTCTTCACGGGTAGCGAGGTTTGCGGAATCCAGCGAACGCAGGGCGAACACCGTACTGCCACTGATGACTATCGCCAGTATCACGGCGAGGGCGAGACCTAACTGTGAGGCGATCCGAGCGCGAGGTTGAGACATGACAGCTCCTGGCCGAACTTTCCGATCCTCCTTGATCGCAGCTCGGATAATTTTTAATAGTGGGGGTGAATCGTGGATACCGGCACGACGGTTCCACATGCACGTATTCGGCGGTAAAGCCGAATACTTGAGCGAGCAGCAGGGTTATGGCACAAGGCCGCCATTGTGGCGGCTCGAACGTTTCAGCTCAAGCGCGCAACCGCCGGCAGTTCCATGGCGCGGACTTCGCCTTGCAGGAAGTCGCTGAGGCGGCGCAAACGTTCACCTCCCGGACGGGTCTTTGGCCACACCAGGTAATAATTCAGTCCGCTGGCGACGGCCGTCGGCCACGGCAGGCTCAGTCGTCCCTGCGCCACATCTTCGGCGACCATCAACAGGTCGCCCATCGACACACCATAACCGCGCGCCGCGGCGATCATCCCTAACTCGAGGGTATCGAACACCTGTCCGCCCTTGAGCGACACCTGATCGGACAGCCCCATGTGCTCCAGCCAACTGCGCCAGTCACGACGATCCGGGGTTGGATGGAGCAATTCGGTGGACGCCAGCCGGGCCAAATCCCATGGCTGATCATTCAGCAGGTTTGGCGCACCCACCGGAATCAGTTCTTCGGGAAATAACAGGCTCGCCTCCCAGTCCGGTGGAAAATGCCCGTCACTCAGCAACACCGCGCAATCAAACGGCTCATCGTTGAAGTCCACCGAATCCACATCCATCCAGGCGCTGGTCAGTTGCACTTCGTTGCCCGGCTGCAAGTGGCGGAAGCGACTGAGCCGTGCCAGCAGCCAGCGCATGGTCAGGGTCGACGGCGCCTTCATGCGCAGAATGTCGTCTTCGGCGCGCAAGGTATTGCAGGCCCGCTCCAGCGCCGTGAAGCCTTCGCGGATGCCGGGCAACAGCAGGCGAGCGGCCTCGGTCAGTTGCAGGTTGCGACCACTGCGATGGAATAGCCGGCAAGCGAAATGATCTTCCAGGGTTCGAATATGCCGACTGACTGCGCTCTGGGTGATCGACAACTCTTCCGCCGCACGGGTGAACGAACTGTGCCGTGCCGCTGCTTCAAATGCGCGCAGGGCATACAAGGGAGGAAGACGACGAGACATGCAGAAAGCTCCTATAGCGGGATGCAGCCAGTCTGACGAAAACTGCTCAAGATGAGTTTTAATCATGCCACCCATCCTTTTTATCCCTTTGTGCAAAACCTGCCAAGCGCCGAGAATCGACGGTCTTCTGTTCCCTCTGAAAATCGAGTGGTGATGACCATGCAGCATCCTGTGCGTACCGAACTCTGGGCCATTCTGCGGCTGGCAGGGCCGTTGATTGCTTCACAGTTGGCGCACATGTTGATGGTGCTGACTGACACTTTAATGATGGCCCGCCTGAGTCCCGAAGCGCTCGCGGGCGGCGGTCTCGGTGCAGCGACTTACTCGTTCGTATCGATTTTCTGCATCGGCGTGATTGCGGCAGTCGGCACGCTGGTGGCGATTCGCAAAGGCGCCGGCGACATCATTGGCGCCGCACGGCTGACTCAGGCCGGGCTGTGGCTGGCGTGGCTGATGGCGTTGGGCGCCGGGTTGTTGCTGTGGAATCTGAAACCGGTGTTGCTGTTGTTCGGCCAGACCGAAACCAACGTCAACGCCGCCGGGCAATTCCTCATCGCCCTGCCCTTCGCCCTGCCCGGCTACTTGAGCTTCATGGCCCTGCGCGGTTTTACCAGCGCGATTGGCCGGGCGACGCCGGTGATGATTATCAGCCTGGCCGGCACGGTGGCCAACTTCCTGCTCAATTACGCGCTGATCACCGGCATGTTCGGCCTGCCGAAAATGGGTCTGACCGGGATCGGCCTGGTCACGGCGATTGTCGCCAACTGCATGGCGTTGGCATTGGCCTGGCACATCCGTCGGCATCCGGCGTATGACGCTTACCCTTTACGTGCGGGCCTGTCGCGACCGAACCGGCAATACCTGAAAGAACTGTGGCGCCTCGGTCTGCCGATTGGCGGCACCTACGCTGTGGAAGTGGGCTTGTTCGCCTTCGCGGCGCTGTGCATGGGCACCATGGGCAGCACGCAGTTGGGCGCACACCAGATCGCCCTGCAGATTGTTTCGGTGGCATTCATGGTGCCGGCGGGGATGTCGTACGCAATCACCATGCGCGTCGGCCAGCATTACGGCGCCGGTCAATTGAGCGATGCACGGATGTCCGGCCGGGTCGGGATCGTCTTTGGCGCCGTGGTCATGCTGGGTTTCGCCATGGTGTTCTGGCTGCTGCCAAATGAGTTGGTCGGGTTGTTCCTCGATCACAACGATCCAGCGTTTGCCGAGGTGATTCGCCTCGCGGTGAGCCTGCTGGCGGTGGCGGCGTGGTTTGAGTTGTTCGACGGTACGCAGACGATTGCCATGGGCTGCATACGTGGGCTCAAGGATGCGAAGACCACGTTTCTGGTCGGGCTCGGCTGCTATTGGCTGATCGGCGCGCCGGCGGCCTGGTGGATGGCGTTCCACTTGAACTGGGGGCCGACGGGGGTCTGGTGGGGATTGGCGTTGGGGTTGGCGTGTGCAGCGGTGAGTTTGACCCTGGCGTTCGAATGGAAGATGAAGCGGATGATTCGGCTGGAGCCGCAATCTCGGGGCTTCAACATCCCTCAGCCTGAATGAGATTCCCCTTGTGGGAGCGAGCCTGCTCGCGAATGCGATCGGCCAGTCAAATCATCTTTGCCTGACACACCGCTTTCGCGAGCAGGCTCGCTCCCACAGGGGCTCATGCCTGACCCGGAGATTGTATTTAGCTGACGATTTCCAGGGCTGACTGCTGGCTTGAGCCGAAGGTTAGATATTCAACCAGTTCCGCCAACGGCAACGGTCGGCTGATCAGATATCCCTGCACCTGATCGCAGCCAAACCCACGCAGCAGCTCCAGTTGCTCCGGAGTTTCCACCCCCTCCGCCACCACTTCCAGATGCAGGTTGTGCGCGAGATTGATCATCGCGTGCACCAGTTTGCGGTTCTCCTCGCGCTGCTCCATGCCGCCGACAAAGCTCTTGTCGATTTTCAGCAAGGTGATCGGCAGGCTGTTGAGGTGCACGAACGAGGAAAACCCGGTGCCGAAGTCATCCAGCGAGAAACGCACACCGAGGCGGCCGAGGGCGTCCATGGTCTGCTTGACCAGATCGCTGCGGCGCATCACTGCGGTTTCGGTCAGTTCAAACTCCAGCCACTGCGCTTCAACACCGCGCTCAGCAATCAAGCGACTAAGCGTCGGCAACAACTGACTGTCCTGAAACTGGCGGAACGACAAGTTGATCGCCATGTGCAGCGCCGGCAACCCGCGCTCGCGCAACGCCTGCATGTCACGCAGGGCTCGGGAAATCACCCAGTAACCCAGCGGCACGATCAAACCGCTCTGCTCGGCCAAAGGGACAAATTCACTGGGCGGCAGCAAACCGCGTTCGCCATGGCGCCACCGCACCAAGGCCTCGAGGCCAACAATCTGGCCATCCTGAAGATTCAAGCGTGGCTGGTAATGCAGCTCCAGCTCATCGCGACGCAACGCCCGGCGCAGTTCGCTTTCCAGATCAGCCATGCTCCGCGCGTTGCGGTTGATACGTTCGTTGAAGATATGAAAAGTGCAGCCTTGGGTGCTTTTGGCCTGCTGCATAGCGATATGTGCGTGCCACATCAGCGGGTCAGCGCCACCCTGCGCACGGGCATGGGCGATGCCGAGGCTGGAGCCGATCAGCAGGCTTTCGCCATCAACCCAATACGGTTCGGCGAGCGCTTCGGTGATGCGTTCGGCCATCCATTCGGCGCGCTGCGGCGCCCGGCGGGTGTCGATCAGCAAAGCGAATTCGTCGCTGCCCAGCCGCGCCAGTTGATCGCCGGCCTCCAGCTGGCTTTTCAGCCGTGCGACCACTTGCAGGATCAAGCGATCGCCAGCCTGATGGCCAAGCGCATCGTTGGCATGACGGAAGTTGTCGAGATCGAGATGCCCGAGGGCCAGGCCACGACCGTCGTTTTCCGCGAGGCGCGCGGCGAGCAAGGTCTGGAAACCCTGGCGATTGGCGATGCCGGTCAGCGGGTCCTGTTCAGCGAGGCGTTGCAGGGTGTTTTCGAGAACGCCGCGTTCGCGCACATGGCGCAGGCAACGGCGCAGCATGTCGGCGTCGAGGGCATCGAACACCAGCCAGTCACTGACGCCAACCGGCGCGGTGTCCGGTTCGTGTTCCAGCAGCAATACCGTCGGCAGGCTGCAACGGCCGGGTGCCGGTTGCAATGCAGGTATGGTCAACAACACCGCGTGGCGGTTGTCTTCGAACAAACTGCTGACCGACTCCCAGCTCGGCGCGCTGATCAGCACCGCCGCGCTCCCCATCGGAGCCAGACACTCACGCAATAACGCTGTCCACGCTGGCTCTTCGGCCAGTAGCAGCAAACGCAAGGGTTCGACAGGCGTAGACAAGCTAGCTCCCTAGACTCTGCAAAGATGTGGGCGGGGCATTATGCCGTTGCGATGTTCAATGACCAAATGACAACGGTTATCAAAACGTTATTTTGTGTCACGAATGAGTACATTAGCCGCAAAATCACCGCGCATCCTCCGCGAAAGTAACAAAACCGGCAAATTTGAATCGCGTGATACGTCACAAGTCGGAGAGAGCAGCACAATTCTCTGAGCCTGTTAAAATGCCGGCCCATTTCGTCAACGACTCCCGAATTTTCGTATGTCCCGACTCAATCCCCGGCAGCAAGAAGCCGTGAACTACGTCGGCGGCCCTCTATTGGTGCTCGCCGGTGCTGGCTCCGGCAAGACCAGCGTGATCACGCGCAAAATCGCGCACCTGATCCAGAACTGCGGCATCCGCGCCCAGTACATCGTCGCCATGACCTTTACCAACAAGGCCGCGCGCGAGATGAAAGAGCGGGTCGGCACCCTGCTGCGGGCCGGCGAAGGGCGCGGCCTGACCGTCTGCACCTTCCACAACCTCGGTCTGAACATCATCCGCAAGGAACACGTGCGGTTGGGCTACAAACCCGGTTTTTCGATCTTCGACGAGACCGATGTAAAAGCGCTGATGACCGACATCATGCAGAAGGAATACGCGGGCGACGACGGCGTCGACGAGATCAAGAACATGATCGGCGCCTGGAAAAACGACCTGATCCTGCCGCCTCAGGCGCTGGAGAACGCGCGCAATCCCAAGGAACAGACCGCCGCTATCGTCTACACCCACTATCAGCGCACGCTGAAAGCGTTCAACGCGGTGGACTTCGATGACCTGATCCTGCTGCCGGTAAAACTCTTCGAAGAACACGCCGACATTCTCGAAAAGTGGCAGAACAAGGTCCGTTACCTGCTGGTCGACGAATACCAGGACACCAACGCGAGCCAGTACCTGCTGGTGAAAATGCTCATCGGCACGCGCAACCAGTTCACCGTGGTAGGCGACGACGACCAGTCGATCTATGCCTGGCGCGGCGCGCGGCCGGAAAACCTGATGCTGCTCAAGGACGACTATCCATCGCTGAAAGTGGTGATGCTCGAGCAGAACTACCGCTCGACGAGTCGCATCCTGCGCTGCGCCAACGTGCTGATTTCGAACAACCCGCACGAATTCGAAAAGCAGCTGTGGAGTGAGATGGGCCACGGCGACGAGATCCGCGTGATCCGCTGCCGCAACGAAGACGCCGAAGCCGAGCGCGTGGCGATGGAAATCCTCAGCCTGCACTTGCGCACCGACCGCCCGTACAGCGATTTCGCGATCCTTTATCGCGGTAACTATCAGGCCAAGCTGATCGAACTGAAGCTGCAGCACCATCAGGTGCCGTACCGCCTGAGCGGCGGCAACAGCTTCTTCGGCCGTCAGGAAGTGAAAGACCTGATGGCCTACTTCCGCCTGATCGTGAACCCGGATGATGACAACGCCTTCCTGCGCGTGATCAACGTGCCGCGCCGTGAAATCGGCTCGACCACCCTGGAAAAACTCGGCAACTACGCCACCGAGCGCAAGATCTCGATGTACGCCGCCACCGACGAAATCGGTCTGGGCGAACATCTGGACAGCCGCTTCACCGATCGCCTGTCGCGCTTCAAGCGCTTCATGGACAAGGTCCGCGAGCAGTGCGCCGGCGAAGACCCGATCTCGGCGCTGCGCAGCATGGTCATGGACATCGACTACGAGAACTGGCTGCGCACCAACAGCTCCAGCGACAAAGCTGCCGACTACCGGATGAGCAACGTCTGGTTCCTGATCGAGGCGTTGAAAAACACCCTCGAGAAGGACGAAGAAGGCGAAATGACCGTCGAGGACGCCATCGGCAAACTGGTCCTGCGCGACATGCTCGAGCGTCAGCAGGAAGAGGAAGACGGCGCCGAAGGCGTGCAGATGATGACCTTGCACGCCTCCAAAGGTCTGGAATTCCCCTACGTGTTCATCATGGGCATGGAAGAGGAAATCCTCCCGCACCGTTCCAGCATCGAAGCCGACACCATCGAAGAAGAACGCCGCCTGGCCTACGTGGGCATCACCCGCGCGCGCCAGACCCTGGCCTTCACCTTCGCCGCCAAGCGCAAGCAGTACGGCGAGATCATCGACTGCGCGCCGAGCCGCTTCCTCGATGAGCTGCCGCCGGACGATCTGGCCTGGGAAGGCAACGACGACACACCGACCGAAGTCAAAGTCGTGCGTGGCAATAGCGCATTGGCTGATATACGCGCGATGTTAAAGCGCTAGAATTGACCACTTTTTACTAGACCTTCGGCGCACAAAGCGCCAAATGAGGACAGCTTCATGGAAGCATTGCACCAGAAAATCCGCGAACAAGGCATTGTGCTTTCCGACCAGGTCCTGAAGGTCGACGCCTTCCTGAACCACCAGATCGACCCGGCCCTGATGAAGCTGATCGGCGACGAATTCGCCACGCTGTTCAAGGATTCGGGCATCACCAAGATCGTCACCATCGAAGCCTCGGGCATCGCCCCGGCGATCATGACCGGTCTGAACCTCGGCGTGCCGGTGATCTTCGCCCGCAAGCAACAGTCCCTGACCCTGACGGAAAACCTGCTGTCGGCGACCGTTTACTCGTTCACCAAAAAGACCGAAAGCACCGTGGCCATCTCCCCGCGCCACCTGACCAGCAGCGACCGCGTGCTGATCATCGACGACTTTTTGGCCAACGGTAAGGCGTCGCAAGCGCTGATCTCGATCATCAAACAGGCCGGCGCGACCGTTGCCGGTCTCGGCATCGTCATCGAGAAGTCGTTCCAGGGCGGCCGCGCCGAACTGGATTCGCAGGGCTACCGCGTTGAATCGCTGGCTCGCGTGAAATCGCTGAAGGATGGCGTGGTCACTTTCATCGAATAAGCCAACCGCACCGCAGTCCCCCTGTAGGAGTGAGCCTGCTCGCGATAGCGGAGTGTCAGTCGACACCTTGGTTGACTGACACTACGCGCTCGCGAGCAAGCTCGCTCCCACAGGTAAGTCTCAAGCCTTCGACAAATCCATTCTGTACCCCGCCCCCGGCACTCCCTCATGCATCGCAGCTTGAATATCCGCATACAAGGCATTCGCCTCGCCGGTAGTAATCGAGCGCGAACAATCCCGTAGCACGACATGCAAAAGCACGTTCTCCTGACCCGGCAGCATTCCGAGTCGCTCAATGGCTTGCGCCGGTAAATCCGTACGCTGCCAACGCCCCTTGATTCGCATCTCCTCAATCCATCCAGAACAATCCCCTGCCGCCTGCAACATCCTCTCGGTCAATACCTCTTCACTCAATCCCGGCGTTACCGCCAACGAGATATCGCGGGCAATCGACGGCAAACGAGATACCGCAGTCCAAGGATCCAGATCATGCATCTGCGCCTGCACGCGCACATTCTGATCACGCAACAAACGAATATCAGGAATGCCTTTGCGCAACATCGTCAGGCGATCCAGCCCCATCCCAAGAGCGAGCCCGCCATGGCGCAGAGGATCAATCTGCAAACGCTGCAATAGCGACTTCGCGATACGCCCGCACTCTAGAACCTCAACCGGCACGCCATCATTCAACACATTCACTTCAATCCCGCCCTCGGTGTAGTGATGTGGACTATCGCTATAAACCCAGGATTTTTCAGGAACGGCCAACTGCAAAATATCGCCAACAAGCCGCAGCAAATGCTCATGGGATGCCAACTCCGGGTCGCCCAACACCCAAATATCCATTTGATGCGGCTCGGCGCAATGCCAACGATCTCGGCTATCACGCCTGAAGGTAATGCCTGGCGCTGCCAGCAAAATGGTTTGTCCCGGCTGACGAACCTCGGCGGCCTGCTGAAGCGCCGCAGGGATCTGGCTCGTGGTCTGTGTTCGCAAAAGCGAATGCTCATCGACCCAACGTGTGTGCTCACTGCCGAGGGTAATTTCTGTCGGGTCGTAACCCAGCAAACCGTAGTTTTCTTCGACGGACACAATCCTTGGCCCAACCTGCAACTGCGCTCGGGGCCAGCCCTTTTCTTCGAGACCCTGAAGGACTTCATTCAGTAATAGTCGAACAGCGTGATCAGGGTGGCTCTTTTCGGTTAAGTCAGTGAGGAGTAAGGCTTGGTGGACAGATACATCTGTCAGGTATTTCTTTGATGTGTGCACTGTGTGCCCTCTGGATTTCGGCTGGCTAGAAGTCCTCTTAAAAAACGCCCACAAACAAACCTATCGATAGGCGAACGCCGACGACAATCCAAATACTCATTGATTGATGATTTTCAGAACGGGACTACAGAAGTCATTCCGTATCCATTCAGATCTCGGGCATACCCCGTGTAGGAGCTGTCGAGTGCAACGAGGTTGCGATCTTTTGATCTGCTCAAAGATCAGGATCAAAAGATCGCAGCGTGCCGCAGCTTCTACGGGGTTTGGATGGTGGCTTTGAGGCCGGTGAGGAGCAGGCGTTGGAAGAGGTCTTCTTTCAGGCCTTCCGGGTGGGTGAGTTGCATGCGTTCAAGGTGTTCGGGGTATAGCGATGCTTCGGGGGCGTCGAGGGCTGCTTTGCCGAGTTCGAGGATTTCGGTGAGTTTGAATTTGCTCTTCAGCCAGTTCAGCGCACGCAATAGATCCCGTTCGATCGCAGTGAAATCACAACCCAGCGGGTACTCCGGAAACAGGTTTTTGTGCCGTGCGGCAATCGCTTGCAAGCGCTGCGGCGTGTTCTCGGTGACGCGTGGATCGAGACGGAAATCCTTTGGCAGCTTGCCGACTTTTTGCGCTTGCTCGATCAAACCCTGCTGGAAGCGAGAGTCACTGATATTCAGCAATGACTCAATCACCACCGCGTCGGATTTGCCACGCAAATCAGCGATGCCGTATTCGGTCACGACGATGTCGCGCAGGTGCCGTGGGATCGTGCAGTGGCCGTATTCCCAGACGATGTTGGAGCTGACGTCGCCACCGGATTCGCGCCAGCTACGCAGGATCAGAATCGAACGGGCATCGTGCAACGCGTGACCCTGCGCGACGAAGTTGTACTGCCCGCCGACACCGCTGAGTACCCGTCCGTCTTCGAGTTGATCCGCCACGCCAGCGCCAAGCAGGGTCATGGTGAATACGGTGTTGATGAACCGCGCATCAAGGCGTTGCAGGCGCTTGAGTTCTTCCTGTCCGTAGAGCTCGTTGATGTAGCTGATGCGGGTCATGTTGAATTCGAGGCGTTTGCTCTGCGGTAACTCACGCAGGCGCTCGTAGAAACTGCGCGGGCCAAGGAAGAAACCGCCGTGCACCGAGATGCCGTCAGTCTGCGCCGCCTCGTTGAGGGTGCCAGCGTTGGCCTGTTCCTGAGTCTGCACATCGGGATAGACCTTGCGCCGAATGATCCCGGCATCCGCCAGCACCAGCAGACCGTTGACGAACATTTCGCTGCAGCCGTAAAGACCTTTGGCGAATGGCCCCGTGCCGCCCTCGCGCTCGATCAATTGCGTCCACTGGCTGAGGTTGATGTCGTCGAGCAACGCCCTATAACCGGTGTTATCCGCCTGACGCGCCAGCAATGCGGCGGTCAACGCGTCGCCCATCGAACCGATGCCGATCTGCAACGTACCGCCGTCGCGCACCAGCGTACTCGCGTGCAAGCCAATGAAATGATCCTGAAATCCCACCGGCATGTTCGGCGTGGAGAACAGCGTGCTGCTGTCCTTCGCGTCGATCAGCAGGTCGAAGGTGTCGATATCGACTTCTGCATCGCCGGGCATATACGGCAAATCGGTGTGCACCTGGCCGACCAGCAGAATCGTCTCCCCGGCTTCGCGACGTTTGGCGATCATCGGCAACAGGTCGAGGGTGATGTCGGGATTGCAACTCAGGCTCAGTCGATCGGGATGCTCGCTGCTGCTGGCCAGTAATTGCGCCACCAGATTGAGCCCGGCGGCGTTGATGTCACGGGCGGCGTGGCTGTAATTGCTGCTGACGTAATCCTGCTGGGCCGGCGCGCTGTTGAGCAGGCTGCCGGGCTGCATGAAGAACTGTTCGATGCGGATGTTCGCGGGCAGGCTGTCGCGGTGCAGGTCGGCGAGGAAATCGAATTCCGGATAGTCACCGAAGACGCGCTCGACGAAGGGTTCGATGAAGCGTTTTTGCAAGCCGTCGCCCAACGCCGGGCGGCCGAGGCACAGTGCGGTATAGATCGTCAGTTGCCGCTCGGGCAGGCCTTTGATCCGCCGGTACAGCACGTTGACGAAGTGATTGGGTTTGCCCAGGCCCAGCGGCATGCCCATGTGGATATGCGCCGGCAAGCGCGCCAGCACGTCGTCCACTGCCTGTTCGATCGAACACAACTGCACCATCTGAAGCCTCCTGCCCGTTCCGTGAATAGGGGTAGACCGAGCTTGCCTTGAGTTTGCTGCAATGAACAGCTTCAGAGTAAGTGTGCGCTGTTCTTGAAATGTTTTTCCGACTCGAAATTGTTGCCCTCACCCTAGCCCTCTCCCAGAGGTAGAGGGGACTGATTGGGGGTTGCTGTGAAGATACGCCGACGTGAAAGTGATGTGCTGAATCCATAATCGCTAAGGTCTTTCAGGTCGATGCATAGCAAAAGACACCTCGGTCGGCCCCCTCTCCCTACGGGCGGTCCGACGTTTCGGGAGGGCTGGGGTGAGGGCTACTAAATCGCAGGCACAAAAAAACCGTCCGAAGACGGTTTTTTTTCGTCAGAAGCGCGGCTTATTTCAGGCCGGACATCTTCTCGATTGCGCCTTTCAGGTCGGCGTCGGAGCAGTCAGCGCAGGTGCCTTTAGGCGGCATGGCATTGATGCCGGTGATGGCCTTGGCCAAGATGCCGTCGAGGCCGCCCTGGTGATCGGCTCGTTCTTTCCAGGCTGCGGTGTCACCGATTTTCGGCGCGCCTAAAAGGCCGGAGCCATGGCAAGCGTTGCAATGTTTGGCAATGATTGAGTCTGGAGTCTTGGCATCACCGCCGCCGGCAGTTGCAGCCACTTCCATCCCCTTGCATTCCTGCCCTTGGACACACACCTGGCCGACCGGCTCGAGGCGTTTGGCAATGTCGTCATTCGTCGCAGCTTGAGCGCTGACAGCCCAGAGGGCCAGTACGGTTGCTGGTGCGGCCAGCATTTTCATAATTAGGTTCACGCGTTCACCCTCAATGGTGGCTATTCACGCCTGCGGCCACGGTTCGCAGGCGGGCGGAAGTATAGCGGGTAGCCCGTCACACTGAAACAACCCCATAGTCGAAGGGGTTATACCGCACGGTAGAAAAACGGTCCGGATGCCTTTGCCATCATGGCTTGGCACCTCTTTGTTAAAAATTCGCCGGCGTGGCTGCGCTGATTAGTCGCGCAGGTGCGTCGAACGGATTACGGAAACGATGCGGCTTGGTACTTTCAAAGTAGTAGCTGTCGCCGGCTTCGAGAATAAAAGTTTCCAGACCCACCACCAGTTCCAGACGACCTTCCACCAGAATCCCGGTTTCCTCGCCTTCATGGGTGAGCATTTCTTCGCCGGTATCGGCGCCCGGCGGGTAGATTTCATTGAGGAAGGCGATGGCGCGGCTGGGATGCGCGCGACCGACCAGTTTCATGGTCACGGCGCCGTCGGAAATGTCGATCAGCTCGTTGGCCTTGTAGACGATCTGGGTCGGGACTTCCTGCAGGATTTCTTCGGAAAAGAACTCGACCATGGACATGGGGATGCCGCCCAGTACCTTCCTCAGCGAACTGATCGAAGGACTGACGCTGTTCTTTTCGATCATCGAAATGGTGCTGTTGGTGACGCCCGCGCGTTTGGCGAGTTCACGCTGGGAAAGCCCTTTGAGCTTGCGGATCGATTGCAGTCGTTCACCGACGTCCAAGGCGGGAGCCTCCTGATGTTGTAAGAATATTGAGCGTTATCATGGCGACAGCGTTCAGTATTTACAACACTTGGCCCCCGCAGCGGCGTCAACCCTCGGAATAGAGCCTTGGCACCCGACGCAGGTTGCAGAAGATCTGGTACGGAATGGTGTCGGCCCACTGCGCCACTTCACTGGCGAGGATGTTTTTGCCCCACAGCTCGACGGTCGAACCGAGGTCGGCTTCCGGCACATCGGTGAGATCGATGCAGAGCATGTCCATCGACACCCGACCGAGAATGCGACTGCGTTTACCCGCCACCAAAACCGGCGTACCGGTCGGCGCCTGACGCGGGTAGCCGTCGGCGTAACCCATGGCGACCACGCCGATGCGCATCGGCTTGTCGGTGATGAATTTGGCGCCGTAGCCTACGGGCTCGCCAGCCGGCAGTTCACGCACGCTGATGACTTTCGATTCCAGGGTCATTACCGGTTGCAGGCGATCAGCCACGGCGTTGGCCTCTTCGAACGGGGTCGCGCCGTAAAGCATGATGCCCGGGCGCACCCAGTCACTGTGAATCCTGGGCCAACCGAGCACGGCCGGCGAGTTGCGCAGGCTGACTTCAGCGGCCAGCCCCTGACGCGCTGCTTCAAACACCGCGACTTGCTCGGTGCTGCTCTGCGCGTGCAATTCATCGGCGCGAGCGAAGTGGCTCATCAGGACGATTTTTCCCACTTTACCGCTGGCCAGCAGCCGCTGATAGGCCGCTGGGTAGTCCTTTGGATGCAGACCGACGCGGTGCATGCCCGAATCGAGCTTCAGCCAAACAGTGATCGGTTTGCTCAGGGCTGCCTGTTCGATCGCTTCGAGCTGCCACAGCGAATGCACGACGGTCCAGAAATCATGCTCGACGATCAACGCCAGCTCATCGGCCTCAAAAATCCCTTCCAGCAACAACACCGGCGCACGGATACCCGCAGCGCGCAGCTCCAATGCCTCCTCGATGCAGGCAACGGCAAACCCGTCGGCCTCGGCTTCCAGCGCCTGCGCGCAACGCACCGCGCCATGGCCGTAGGCATCGGCCTTGATCACCGCAAGCGCCTTGGCGCCGGTGACTTCGCGGGCAATTCGGTAGTTGTGGCGCAGGGCTTCTAGGTCGATCAGGGCACGGGCAGGACGCATGGCGGCAGACTTCTAGGCGGTCATGGGAAGAAAAACCGGCGCCGACTGACGACATGAACCGCCAACAGCGCCGGGAGAGGGATCTTTAAAACAGTTACGGCAGCGCGGCGACGATGGAGATCTCCACCAGAATGCTCGGCTTGGCCATCTTCGCCTCGACGGTGGCGCGGGCCGGAGCAGCACCTTTTGGCAGCCACTGATCCCACACCGAGTTCATTCCGGCAAAATGCGCCTCGATGTCGTTCAGGTAAATCGTCGCCGACAACAGGTGCTGTTTGTCAGTCCCGGCCAGATCAAGCAAACGCTCGATATTGGCCAGTACGTCGCGGGTCTGCTGTTCAACCCCGGCGTCGAAGTCGTCGCCGACCTGCCCGGCCAGATACACGGTGCCGTTGTGGCTGACGATCTGACTCATGCGCTCATTGGTGAGCTGGCGCTGGATTGACATGTTTTGCGGACTCCTGGGTTTTGTTGCCGTAACGGGAAATATCGAGGCCTTCGGCGCTGATCTGTGGCTTTTTCTTCGCCATCAGGTCGGCCAGCAAACGACCGGAACCGCACGCCATGGTCCAGCCGAGCGTGCCGTGACCGGTGTTGAGGAACAGGTTCTTGAACGGCGTGGCGCCAACGATCGGCGTGCCGTCCGGGGTAGTCGGCCGCAGGCCGGTCCAGAAACTCGCCTCGGCCAGATTGCCGCCCTGAGGATAAAGGTCGTTGACGATCATCTCCAGGGTTTCGCGGCGACGCGGGTTCAGCGACAGGTCAAAACCGGCGATCTCGGCCATGCCACCGACGCGGATGCGGTTGTCGAAACGGGTGATCGCGACCTTGTACGTCTCGTCGAGAATAGTCGAGGTTGGGGCCATGGCCGGATTGGTGATCGGCACAGTCAGCGAGTAACCCTTGAGCGGATACACCGGGGCTTTGATGCCCAGTGGCTTGAGCAGTTGCGGCGAATAACTGCCGAGGGCCAGCACGTAACGGTCGGCGGTTTCCAGCTTGCCATCGATCCATACGCCGTTGATGCGATCACCGGCGTAGTCGAGTTTCTGGATGTCCTGGCCGAAGCGGAATTCGACACCGAGCTTCACGGCCATTTCGGCGAGGCGCGTGGTGAACATCTGACAGTCGCCAGTCTGGTCGTTCGGCAGGCGCAGGGCACCGGCGAGGATGTCAGTCACGCCCGCCAGCGCCGGTTCAACCCGGGCAATGCCGGCGCGGTCGAGGACTTCAAACGGCACACCGGACTCTTTCAGCACGGCGATGTCTTTGGCGGCGCCATCAAGCTGCGCCTGAGTGCGGAACAGCTGAGTCGTGCCGAGGCTGCGGCCTTCGTAGGCAATGCCGGTTTCAGCGCGCAGTTCGTCGAGGCAGTCGCGGCTGTACTCGGACAGGCGCACCATGCGCTCCTTGTTCACCGCGTAACGGCTGGCGGTGCAGTTGCGCAGCATCTGCGCCATCCACAGGTACTGATCGATGTCGGCGGTGGCCTTGATCGCGAGAGGGGCGTGGCGTTGCAGCAACCACTTGATCGCCTTCAGCGGCACGCCCGGCGCGGCCCACGGCGAGGCATAGCCCGGCGACACCTGGCCGGCGTTGGCGAAACTGGTCTCCATGGCCGCAGCGGGCTGCCGGTCGACCACCACCACTTCAAACCCGGCACGGGCCAGATAGTAAGCACTGGCGGTACCGATGACGCCGCTACCCAAGACCATTACGCGCATTTTTGTATCCCTCATCGCGGCAGGCCCGCGTACGTCTGTTGTTAGAGCAATGATGCGCGCAGTGTAAAAAAGAAATGCCAGTGCTTTTCACTATATAAGCGCCTATATTTGGCGACAATTCTCGGCAAAAACCCTTTTCACGGAGGCGCATCCCCTATGCGTACCAACACTCAGACCAAACGTGAGCTGGACAAGATCGACCGCAACATCTTGCGGATCCTGCAGGCGGACGGGCGGATTTCCTTTACCGAACTCGGGGAAAAGGTCGGCCTCTCCACCACGCCATGCACCGAGCGGGTGCGGCGTCTGGAGCGCGAAGGGATCATCATGGGCTACAACGCCCGGCTGAATCCGCAGCACTTGAAGGGTAGCTTGCTGGTGTTCGTCGAGATCAGCCTCGACTACAAATCCGGCGACACGTTCGAGGAGTTCCGCCGCGCGGTGCTGAAGTTGCCGCACGTGCTGGAGTGTCACTTGGTGTCGGGGGATTTCGACTATCTGGTGAAGGCGCGGATTTCCGAGATGGCCTCGTACCGCAAGCTGCTGGGCGACATCCTGCTGAAGCTGCCGCATGTGCGCGAGTCGAAGAGCTATATCGTGATGGAAGAGGTTAAGGAGAGCCTGAGCTTACCTATTCCGGATTGAAGATCGGTGGCGCTCCATTCGCGAGCAGGCTCACTCCTACATTTGGAATGCGTTCCCCTGTAGGAGTGAGCCTGCTCGCGATGGCGTCGACTCGGTCCCGAGTGAACGCGTTAAACCAACACCTGCCGATTCGCCGCCATGTAATCGAAAATCTGCTTCTCGACACGCGGATGAATCAACTCCACCGGCCGCCGCTCATTCGGGCACGGCAAGGTTTTGGTCGTGCCGAACAACCGGCAAATCAGCGGCCGCTCCTCATATACCGTGCAGCCATTCGGCCCCAGATGCACACAGTTCAACTCTTCCATCGCCGCATCTTGCTCGGCGCGGGTCTTGCGCGGCAGGCGGGACATTTCTTCCGGCGAAGTGGTCACCGGCCCGCAGCAGTCGTGGCAGCCGGGCACGCACTCGAACGAGGGGATCTGCTGACGCAAGGTGCGGACTGTCTGGCTATTGCAGCTCATCGAAACGGTAACCAAGGTGGAATAGACGGCAATTGTGCCGCAAAAGCCGTGATCCAGACACCGCAGGCCGACCAGTGTTGCCCACGTTCAGGCGTGCGGCTTATGCTCCGTCAAATTTTCTCGACACTTAGCCGTTGGATGACGCCCATGACTGCCCGCGCCTTCACCTCCGCGAGCCAACCCCACGTTGCCTCTTACTACGCCGCCAGCAGCCTGCCGCAGCCGGATCATCCTGCGCTGCAAGGTGAAATGGTGGCTGATGTCTGCGTGGTTGGTGGCGGTTTTTCCGGGTTGAACACGGCACTGGAACTGGCCGAACGCGGCCTCAGTGTGGTGTTGCTCGAGGCGCACAAGATCGGCTGGGGCGCCAGCGGCCGCAACGGCGGGCAGTTGATTCGCGGCGTCGGTCACGGTCTCGATCAGTTCGCCAATGTCATCGGCAGCGACGGCGTGCGCGAGATGAAACTCATGGGCCTGGAAGCGGTGGACATCGTTCGCCAGCGGGTCGAGCGCTTTCAGATTGCCTGCGACCTGACCTGGGGCTACTGCGATCTCGCCAACAAGCCCGCCGACCTCGAAGGTTTTGCCGAAGACGCCGAAGAACTGCACAGCCTCGGCTATCGCTACGAAACCCGTCTGCTGCAAGCCAACGAAATGCACACGGTGGTCGGCTCCAAGCGCTATGTCGGCGGTTTGATCGACATGGGTTCAGGACATCTGCATCCGCTCAATCTCGCATTGGGCGAAGCAGCGGCGGCGCAGCAATTGGGCGTCAAACTGTTTGAACACTCCGCAGTGACGCGTATCGATTACGGCCCTGAAGTCAAAGTCCATACAGCCCAAGGTTTGGTACGCGCGAAAACGCTGGTCCTCGGCTGCAATGCCTATCTCAATGATCTGAATCCGCAACTCAGCGGCAAGGTCCTGCCCGCAGGCAGCTACATCATCGCCACCGAACCGTTGAGCGAAGAACAGGCGCACAGCCTACTGCCGCAGAACATGGCGGTCTGTGATCAGCGGGTGGCGCTGGATTACTACCGGCTCTCGGCGGATCGTCGTTTGCTGTTCGGCGGCGCCTGCCATTATTCCGGGCGCGATCCGAAGGATATCGGCGCCTACATGCAGCCGAAGATGCTCGAGGTATTCCCGCAATTGGCTGGGGTGAGGATCGATTATCAGTGGGGCGGGATGATCGGCATCGGCGCTAATCGTTTGCCGCAGATTGGCCGGCTCGCGGACCAGCCGAACGTGTATTACGCCCAGGCCTATTCCGGACACGGGGTGAATGCCACGCACCTGGCGGGCAAGTTGCTGGCCGAGGCGATCAGCGGGCAACAGGGTGGCGGGTTTGATCTGTTTGCCAAGGTGCCGCACATCACCTTCCCGGGCGGCAAGCATTTGCGTTCGCCGTTGTTGGCGCTGGGGATGTTGTGGCATCGCCTCAAAGAGCTGGTCTGATTGATCGTTCCCACGCTCTGCGTGGGAATGCATCCAGTGACGCTCTGCGTCACAACGGACGCGGAGCGTCCGGGGCGGCGTTCCCACGCAGAGCGTGGGAACGATCAGTGGTTGTCAGATCCGCCAGAACGGCTTCAACCCCTCCTCCAGCGCCTGCTCACGGGTCAGCCCGATATCCTTGAGCTGGTCCGCCGTCAGCGCCAGCAACGCCTTGCGCGTGTGCAGACGATGCCAGAACAGGTTCCAGCGGCTAAGACCGGATGGCGCGTTACGCATGAGATTGCGTGCGTTGTCCTTCTGCCCTGCCGCCAGTTCCTGACTGTGTAACGTCAGCCGCACATCGCTCAAGCCGTTCATTTTCAATGCTCCTGTTTACTTGGGTAGCCAGAGATTCCATGATGCGCGGGCGAGCAAAACCGTTACAGATTCAAAGCGACTGTATTAACTCCATACAGATTTGCCGCTTTGCCGACTGAATTGTCGTTTTTTGCCACATCTGTACTGGTATATCGAATCACCGCACCGAGGCAGAACCATGACCCTTTACGTAAACCTCGCCGAATTGCTCGGCACGCGCATCGAAAACGGTTTCTATCGACCCGGCGATCGGTTGCCGTCGGTGCGCGCCTTGAGCGTCGAACACGGGGTCAGCCTGAGCACGGTGCAACAGGCCTATCGCATGCTCGAGGACAGTGGCCTGGCCACACCAAAACCCAAGTCCGGCTACTTTGTACCGGTCGGTCGCGAGCTGCCGGAGCTGCCCGCCGTCGGTCGTCCGGCGCAACGGCCGGTGGAGATTTCGCAGTGGGATCAGGTGCTGGAATTGATTCGCGCGGTGCCGCGCAAGGACGTCGTGCAACTGGGTCGCGGCATGCCCGACATCAGCTCGCCAACCATGAAACCGTTGCTGCGCGGTCTGGCGCGGATCAGCCGCCGCCAGGACATGCCCGGCCTGTATTACGACAACATTCACGGCACTCTCGAACTGCGCGAACAGATCGCTCGGCTGATGCTCGATTCCGGTTGCCAGTTGAGCGCCAGCGACCTGGTCGTCACCACCGGGTGCCACGAAGCGCTGTCCACCAGCATCCACGCGATCTGCGAGCCGGGCGACATCGTCGCGGTCGATTCGCCGAGCTTCCACGGCGCCATGCAAACGCTCAAAGGCCTGGGCATGAAAGCCCTGGAAATTCCCACCGACCCGCTTACCGGCATCAGCCTCGAAGCGCTGGAACTGGCGCTTGAACAATGGCCGATCAAGGTCATTCAGCTCACCCCGAACTGCAATAACCCGCTCGGCTACATCATGCCGGAGTCGCGCAAACGCGCCCTGCTCAACCTCGCGCAACGCTTTGATGTGGCGATCATCGAGGACGATGTGTATGGCGAACTGGCCTACACCTACCCGCGTCCGCGCACGATCAAATCCTTCGACGAAGACGGCCGCGTATTGCTGTGCAGTTCGTTTTCCAAGACCCTGGCGCCGGGGCTGCGCATTGGTTGGGTCGCACCGGGCCGCTACCTCGAGCGCGTGCTGCACATGAAATACATCAGCACCGGATCGACCGCACCGCAGCCGCAGATTGCCATCGCCGAATTCCTCAAGGCCGGTCATTTCGAACCGCACTTGCGGCGCATGCGCACGCAATACCAGCGCAGCCGCGACCTGATGATCGACTGGGTGACGCGGTACTTTCCCGCGGGTACTCGCGCCAGCCGGCCGCAAGGCAGCTTCATGTTGTGGGTCGAATTGCCGGAAGGTTTCGACACCCTGAAACTCAATCGTGAGTTACACGACCAAGGCGTACAGATTGCCGTCGGCAGCATCTTTTCCGCTTCGGGCAAGTACCGCAATTGCCTGCGCATGAACTACGCTGCCAAACCGACAGCGCAGATCGAAGAGGCGGTGCGCAAAGTCGGCGAGACCGCTGTCAGATTGCTGGCCGAAGCCGACTGACCTTTTTCCAGAGAACCGCGTCCATATGCCGACCCTAGCCGCCATTCGGAATGACCCTACGTGAGCTTCAGACAGCCCCTGTTCGCTTTGCTGTTACTCGCCTCGTTCCTGAGTGGCTGTGCCAGTCTCGATGTTCCGCGCGAGCCGAGTCAGGCATTGCCGGCATCCGATTCCAGCTTCGGCCGTTCGATCCAGGCGCAAGCGGCGCCCTATCAAGGCCGCTCGGGGTTTCGCCTGCTGTCCAACAGCAGCGAGGCGTTCACCGCCCGCGCCGAACTGATCCGCAACGCCCAGACCAGCCTCGATCTGCAGTACTACATCGTCCACGACGGCATCAGCACGCGAATGCTGGTGGAGGAACTGCTCAAGGCTGCCGACCGTGGCGTGCGCGTGCGCATCCTGCTCGATGACACCACCAGCGATGGCCTCGACCAGATCATCGCCACACTCGCGGCGCATCCGCAGATTCAGATTCGTCTGTTCAATCCACTCCACCTTGGCCGCAGTACCGGCGTCACGCGGGCAGCAGGCCGCTTGTTCAATCTATCGCTGCAACATCGGCGTATGCACAACAAGCTGTGGCTGGCGGACAACAGCGCGGCCATCGTCGGCGGACGCAATCTGGGTGACGAGTATTTCGACGCCGAGCCGAATCTGAATTTCACTGATATCGACATGCTCAGTGTCGGGCCTGTCGCCGAGCAGCTCGGCCACAGTTTCGACCAGTACTGGAACAGCGCCCTGAGCAAACCGATCGACGAATTCCTCTCCAGCCAGCCGACCGCCAAAGACCTGAAAAACACCCGCACGCGCCTGGAAGAGTCGCTGGAAGAAACCCGCAAACAGAATCACGCGCTGTATCAGCAATTGATGACCTTCAAGACTGCGCCGCGCATGGACATCTGGCGCAAAGAGCTGATCTGGGCGTGGAATCAGGCATTGTGGGACGCGCCGAGCAAGGTCTTGGCCAAGGGTGAGCCGGATCCGCAATTGCTGCTGACCACGCAACTGGCACCCGAGCTCAGAGGCGTGAGCAAAGAGCTGATCATGATTTCGGCGTACTTCGTGCCGGGCCAGCCAGGTCTGGTTTACCTGACCGGTCGCGCCGATGCCGGCGTCTCGGTGAGCCTGCTGACCAACGCGCTGGAGGCCACCGATGTACCGGCGGTGCATGGCGGCTATGCACCGTATCGCAAGGCGTTGCTGGAGCATGGCGTGAAGTTGTATGAACTGCGGCGCCAGCCTGGGGATAACTATGGCAGCGGCCCGCATGTGTTTTACAGCAAGTCGTTTCGTGGTTCGGACTCAAGCCTGCACAGCAAAGCAATGATCTTTGATCGGCAGAAATCGTTTATCGGCTCATTCAACTTCGACCCGCGCTCGGTGCTGTGGAATACCGAGGTCGGGGTGTTGGTCGACAGCCCGGAACTGGCCTGGCATGTGCGCGAACTGGCCTTGCAGGGCATGGCGCCAGCGTTGAGCTATGAGGCGAAGCTTGAGAACGGGCAGATCGTCTGGGTGACTGAGGACAACGGCCAGATGCATACCCTGACCAAAGAGCCGGGGAGTTGGTGGCGGCGGTTCAACGCGTGGTTCAGCACCACTGTCGGCCTTGAGCGAATGCTTTAAAGAGCAAAAGATCGCAGCCTTCGGCAGCTCCTGCAGTTGAAATGCATTCCTCCTGCAGGAGCTGCCGAAGGCTGCGATCTTTTGACTTCAAGCCGTCTGAGCTGTGCCAAACGCCCCTTGGCGCAAGAGCAGAATCACCAACCCGAACGCCCCGATCGCCATCAGCAACGGCAACGCATGCCCGCTGATCCACTGGCTGCCCGCCCCGGCCGCGAGCGGCCCGACCAGACAACCCACGCCCCAAAGCTGCGCAATGTGCGCGTTCGCCCGCACCAGCGCATCGTCGCGATAACGCTCGCCAATCAGAATCAGCGACAGGGTGAACAAACCACCGGCACTCGCCCCGAACAACACCCACAACGGCCAGATCAGCAGCGTGTCGAGCAACATTGGAATCGCCAGACTCGACAGCATCAACACCACCGCACAACCCGCGAACAACGTACGTCGCGACAGGTAATCGGCCAACGCGCCAATCGGCAATTGCAGCAACGCATCCCCCACCACCACGGTGCTGACCATCGCCAGCGCGATCTCGGCCGTGAAACCCTGCTGCAGGCAATACACCGGCAGCAACGTCAGGATCATCGCTTCGAACGCGGCAAACAACGACACCGCCCAGGCAATTGCTGGCAGCTCGCGCGCAAATCCCCAGAGGTCGCGGAACGTCACGCTGCTCGCTTCACTGCTTGGCGCACCGCTGCGACCGAGTAACAGCAACGGCGAAACCACCAGCAAACCGACACCGACCCAGAAACCGTAATCATGTTCAGTGCCCAACGCGCCCAGCAACAACGGCCCCGACAGTTGGCTCAACGCATAGCTGCTGCCATACAGCGCCACCAACCGGCCACGCCAGTGCTCGACCACCAGCTGATTGATCCAGCTCTCGCCGAGGATGAACACGATAGTCAGGATCACGCCGATCATCAGGCGCAGCACCAGCCAGATCGGATAGCTCGGCAACAGCGCCAGCAAACCGATCGACAATGCCCCAGCCCACAGGCACAGGCGCATCAGGTTCGCCGTGCCAAAGCGCGCCGCCAAATGGCTGGAAATCTTCGCGCCCAACAACACGCCAATCGCCGGCATCGCTGCCATTACACCGATGGCGAAGGAACCGTAACCCCAGCCTTCCAGGCGCAACGACACCAACGGCATGCTGACCCCCAGGGCCAGACCGACACTCAAGACAGACGCCAACACGGCGAAATACGTCGCCCACCGCATGTTCCACGCTCCTGTGGATAATTATTTTTAGAGACCACATCAAACAAATGTGGGAGCGAGCCTGCTCGCGAAAGCGGTTTCACATTCAGCACATGGGCTGACTGATACACCGCTTTCGCGAGCAGGCTCGCTCCCACAGGGATCTGCCTCGTCTGGAGGATCTGCTCTTGCGAACAGACCCTCCTAACGGCTTACAGCTTGATCCACGTCGCCTTCAGCTCGGTGTACTTGTCGAACGCGTGCAGCGACTTGTCGCGGCCGTTGCCCGACTGTTTGAAGCCGCCGAACGGCGCAGTCATGTCGCCGCCGTCGTACTGATTGACCCACACGCTGCCGGCACGCAGCGCCTTGGCGGTCAGATGAGCCTTGGAGATGTCCTGGGTCCAGACTGCAGCGGCCAAACCGTAAGGCGTGTCGTTGGCGATCTGGATGGCTTCTTCAGCGGTATCGAAAGCGATGACCGACAGCACCGGGCCGAAGATCTCTTCCTGAGCGATCTTCATCGCGTTGCTCACACCGTCGAAAATAGTCGGCTCAACGTAAGTGCCGCCGGTTTCCTGAAGGATGCGCTTACCGCCAGCCACCAGTTTGGCGCCATCGCTGTGGCCGGACTCGATGTACGACAGCACGGTGTTCATCTGTTGGGTATCCACCAGCGCACCAACGTTGGTCGCCGGATCCAGCGGATTGCCCGGCTTCCAGGCTTTCAACGCCTCGATCACCATCGGCAAGAACTTGTCTTTGATGGAACGCTCGACCAGCAGACGCGAACCGGCGGTGCAGACTTCGCCCTGGTTGAAGGCGATTGCGCTGGCAGCGGATTCGGCAGCGGCTTGCAGATCCGGGGCATCGGCAAAGACGATGTTCGGACTCTTGCCGCCGGCTTCCAGCCAGACACGCTTCATGTTCGATTCGCCGGAGTAGATCATCAGTTGCTTGGCGATCTTGGTCGAACCGGTGAACACCAGTGTGTCGACGTCGTTGTGCAGGGCCAGCGCCTTGCCAACGGTATGACCATAACCCGGCAGCACGTTGAGCACGCCTTTCGGAATACCCGCTTCAACCGCCAGTGCGGCGATGCGGATGGCGGTCAGCGGGGATTTTTCCGACGGTTTGAGGATCACCGAGTTACCGGTCGACAGCGCCGGGCCGAGTTTCCAGCAGGCCATCATCAACGGGAAGTTCCACGGCACGATGGCACCGACAACGCCCACCGGCTCGCGGGTCACCAGACCCAGTTGATCGTGCGGCGTGGCCGCGACTTCGTCGTAAATCTTGTCGATCGCTTCACCGCTCCAGCTCAGCGCTTGCGCCGCGCCCGGAACGTCGATGTACAGCGAATCGCTGATCGGCTTGCCCATGTCGAGGGTTTCAAGCAGGGCCAGTTCTTCGGCGTGCTGCTTGAGCAGGCCGGCAAAACGGATCATGGTGGCTTTGCGTTTGGTCGGCGCCAGGCGCGACCAGACGCCGGAATTGAACGTGGCGCGGGCGTTCTCAACAGCGCGTTGGGCGTCGGCGGCGTCACAGCTGGCAATCTTGCCGAGCAGACGGCCATCGACCGGGCTGATGCACTCGAAGGTCTCGCCGGAGACGGCGTCGGTGTATTCGCCATTGAGGTAGGCGCGGCCTTCGATTTTCAGGTCGCGGGCGCGTTGTTCCCAGTCGGCACGAGTCAGGGTGGTCATTTCGAGTGTCCTCCGCTTGTTGAATACGAGCGCCGCGCGATCTTCGCCAGCGTCCTCAGGAATTCTGCCCGGCCAGCCGGTTTTTTCGGCCAGAGGCACCCGCCACCCTAAACCAGCGGCCGGGGTTGTTTCAATATATTTGACATAAGGTGGCCATACGGCCTTGCGGTGTTGATTTTAATCAACATAGACTTTGGGCCTTTCCAGCCAATCGCGCCGTATTCACGGGGGATAACAACAATGAACATCCAGAACGTCGTCGACATCAGCCTCACCAGCAGCGAAGCCGAACGCTATCGTCCGGACCCGGCGAAAGTGCTCAAGGGTGATCCTGAGCAAGCGGTGTTCCATCAGTACGAAAGCCCTTGCGGGCAGATGGGCGTCGGCGTGTGGGAAGGTGCGGTCGGGCAGTGGACGGTGAATTACACCGAGCATGAGTACTGCGAAATCCTGCAGGGGGTTTCGGTGCTGCGTGACAGCGATGGCAATGCCAAGACCTTGCGTGTGGGCGACCGGTTTGTGATTCCGGCGGGGTTTCGTGGCACTTGGGAAGTGCTTGAGGCTTGCCGCAAGATCTATGTGATCTTTGAACAGAAGGCTTGAGGATTTTCGCTGGCTGATCCGGCCCTATCGCGAGCAGGCTCACTCCTACAGGTGACCGCATTCAAATGTAGGAGTGAGCCTGCTCGCGAGGGGGCCAGAACAGGAAACACAAAATCCGAGGCAACAAAAAAGGCCCATATCGTGAGATACGGGCCTTTTTCGTAAGTCGGGAAAAATCAATTACTTGATTTTGCCTTCCTTGTAGATCACGTGCTTGCGAACAACCGGATCATATTTCTTGATCTCGATTTTGTCCGGGGTAGTACGCTTGTTCTTGTCGGTAGTGTAGAAGTGACCAGTACCGGCGCTCGAGATCAAACGAATCAATTCACGCATGATTAGCTCCCTTAAATCTTGCCATCGCGGCGAAGTTCGGCGAGCACGACAGTGATGCCACGCTTGTCGATGATACGCATGCCTTTGGCAGATACGCGCAGACGCACAAAACGTTTCTCTTCTTCAACCCAGAAGCGGTGATGCTGCAGGTTCGGCAGGAAACGACGACGGGTTTTGTTGTTTGCGTGGGAAATGTTATTCCCAGTCACCGGACCCTTACCGGTAACTTGACATACTCTCGACATGCCTCAGCCCTCTAAAACCACATGCCCAACCCGGCATGGGTTGGCCGCTTAATCTCTCAGTCATTTGGCGCCAGGCGCCGCGTTTCTTTAGAGGTCTTACCGGCTACACCTACAGTGAAGGAACCGGGCCCCTAGAAAAGAGCGCTGCTTTATACCAGAAAGACTTCGGAGCAACAACATTCGGTGTGCAAACAATCCACAAAAAGGCGCTTTTTCAGCCTGCGAACGCCTTGGATAAAGGCTGGCATCGATTTTTACCACTCGTCGCAGAAAACCACCCTTGCGGGTGTTTCAGACTTTTGGCCGCGCCCTGCAGCCTGAAAAACGGCCATCACTGTGCCCCGAAAATGCAAAAAGGGGATAGTCATTTGTAATCCAGACCTCTAGGGTAGGCCTTTTCCAGACTGCACTTGCAGATGGGCCTTCGATCTGTAAAAGGAAACCGACCATGCGCCTCGCTGCCCTACCCCTGTTGCTTGCCCCGCTCCTGCTGAGCCCCCTGGCCCAGGCCGCCGCGCTGAGCGTCTGCACCGAGGCCAGCCCGGAAGGGTTCGACGTGGTGCAATACAACTCGCTGACCACCACCAACGCCTCGGCGGACGTACTGATGAACCGTCTGGTGGACTTCGATACCGCCAGCGGCAAAGTCGTGCCGAGCCTGGCCGACAGCTGGGAAGTCAGCACCGATGGCCTGACTTACGTGTTCAAGCTGCACCCGCAGGTGAAGTTTCACACGACCGAATACTTCAAGCCGAGCCGCGAGCTGACCGCCGAAGACGTCAAGTTCAGCTTCGACCGCATGCTCGACCCGGCCAACCCGTGGCACAAGGTTGCTCAAAGCGGCTTCCCGCACGCACAGTCGATGCAACTGCCTGCGCTGATCAAGAAAATCGACGCACTCGATCCGCTGACCGTACGCTTCACTCTTGATCATCCGGATTCGACATTCCTGGCGACCCTGAGCATGGGCTTCGCCTCGATCTACTCCGCCGAATACGCCGACAAACTGATGAAGGCCGGCGCGACCGACAAGCTCAACAGCCAGCCGATCGGCACCGGCCCGTTCGTGTTCAACCGTTTCCAGAAAGACGCAGCGATTCGTTACAAGGCCAACCCGGATTACTTCGGCGGTAAGCCTTCGGTGGATCCGTTGATTTTCGCCATTACCCCGGACGCTAACGTGCGCCTGCAAAAACTGCGGCGCAATGAATGCCAGATCGCCCTGTCACCGAAGCCACTCGACGTACAAGCCGCGCTGAAAGAACCGACGTTGAAAGTCGAAAAGACTGACGCGTTCATGACCGCATTCGTCGGCATCAACAGCCAGCATCCGCCGCTGGACAAGCCGGAAGTGCGGCAGGCAATCAACCTCGCCTTCGACAAGGCCAACTACATCAAGGCTGTGTTTGAAGACACCGCCGAAGCCGCCAACGGCCCTTACCCGCCGAACACCTGGAGTTACGCGAAGAACCTGCCGGGTTACCCGCACGATGTCGCCAAAGCCAAGGCATTGCTGGCCAAGGCCGGGTTGAAGGACGGTTTCCAGACCACCATCTGGACGCGTCCTTCCGGCAGCCTGCTGAATCCGAACCCGAGCCTGGGCGCACAGATGTTGCAGTCAGATCTGGCGGAAATCGGCATTCAGGCGGAAATCCGCGTGATCGAGTGGGGAGAGTTGATTCGTCGCGCCAAGGCCGGCGAGCATGATCTGCTGTTCATGGGCTGGGCCGGCGATAACGGCGACCCGGACAACTTCCTCACGCCGCAGTTTTCCTGCGCGGCCGTCAAATCCGGGACCAACTTCGCGCGGTACTGCAACGCCGATCTGGACAAGCTGATCAGCGCCGGCAAGACCACCAGCGAACAAGGCGTGCGCACCAAGCTGTATGAGCAGGCGCAGACGCAGATTCAGCAGCAGGCGCTGTGGTTGCCGCTGGCGCACCCGACGGCCTACGCACTGACGCGTAAAGACGTGCAGGGTTACTCCGTGAGCCCGTTTGGCCGTCAGGACTACTCCAAGGTCAACCTGAAATAACCTGCCCTGCACATAACCTGTAGGAGTGAGCCTGCTCGCGATGGCATTCTTCCAGTCACTGACAAGTTGACTGAAATGACGCCATCGCGAGCAGGCTCACTCCTACATGGGTTTGTGTTGTCCCTCGAGAACTACATCCAGCCGCACTCCGCCATCGACAGCGGCTCCCCATCGCCGACGATAAAGTGATCGAGCACCCGCACATCAATCAGCTCCAGCGCCTTTTGCAGGCGCTTGGTCAGCAGCCGATCGGCCTGACTGGGGTCCGTATTCCCCGATGGATGGTTGTGGCACAGGATCAACGCCGCCGCGTTATTGGCCAAACATCGCTTCACAACCTCGCGCGGATGCACGCTGGTGTTGTCGATCGAGCCGCGAAACAGGATCTCGAAATTCAGTACTTGATGTTTGGAGTCGAGAAACAGGCAACCAAACACCTCATGCGGTTCGTGACGCAGCATCGCTTTCAGATAATCGCGAACGACCTGAGGGTTTTCCAGGGCTGGTTTCTGCCGTGACTTCTCAGCCAGATGTCGCCTGTTCATTTCCTGAGCCGCCTGCAGTTGCGCAAACTTCGCCGGCCCGAGTCCCAATTGTTTGCTGAATGCGTGCTGATCGGCCTCAAGCAGCAAACGCAGGCTGCCGAATTGAGTCAACAGATTACGCGCCAGGTCTACAGCGCTTATTCCGGGCAATCCGGTGCGCAGAAAAATCGCCAACAACTCAGCGTCCGAGAGGCTCGCTGCCCCATGCTCCAATAACCTTTCCCGCGGCCGTTCCGCCGCAGGCCAATCGCGAATACTCATACACATTCCCTGTCTGTGGGCGCCGCTGTTCCGTAGCGGTCGCTGTGATATCGTAGCCCATCTTTTTTGTGGTCGATTCAACCCTGGGGAGGGGGCATCGCACCGCAGTCATCAACGAAATGAAAGGCAGACCTATGCAGCGGCTGTATCGGAAACGCATCGTTCTGGGCGTCGGCGGCGGCATCGCGGCCTACAAGAGCGCTGATCTGGTTCGTCGCCTGATCGACCAGGGCGCCGAAGTGCGTGTGGTCATGACCCACGGTGGCGCCGAGTTCATCACCCCGCTGACCATGCAGGCCTTGTCCGGCCACCCTGTGCACCTCGACTTGCTCGACCCGGCCGCAGAAGCTGCGATGGGCCACATCGAGCTGGCCAAGTGGGCCGATCTGGTGCTGATCGCCCCGGCTACCGCCGACCTGCTCGCCCGTCTGGCGCAAGGCATCGCCAACGATTTGCTGACCACGCTGGTACTCGCCACCGACGCCGTCGTGGCCGTCGCCCCCGCGATGAATCAGGCGATGTGGCGCGATCCGGCGACCCAGGCCAACCTGCAACTCCTTGAAAGCCGTGGCCTGAAGACCTTCGGCCCGGCCTCGGGCAGCCAGGCCTGCGGCGACGTCGGCATGGGCCGCATGATGGAAGCCACCGATCTGGCGCAATGCGCAGCGGATTGCTTCCAGCGTCAGGCACTGACCGGCAAGCACGTGGTGATCACCGCCGGCCCGACCCAGGAAAACATCGACCCGGTGCGCTACATCACCAACCACAGCTCCGGGAAAATGGGCTTTGCCCTCGCCGAAGCGGCGGTTGAAGCCGGCGCTCGCGTCACCTTGATCAGCGGCCCGGTGCACCTGCCGACACCGGATCGCGTCACCCGTATCGACGTGGTCAGTGCCCGCGACATGCTCGCGGCTTGCGAAGCCGCGATTCCGTGCGACGTGTTCATTTCCTCGGCAGCGGTGGCGGACTACCGTCCGGAAGTCGTTGCCCCGCAAAAACTCAAGAAAGATCCTACGAGCGGTGACGGCTTCGTCCTGCAAATGGTGCGTAACCCGGACATCCTGGCCACCATCGCGACCCGTCCCGACCGTCCGTTCAGTGTCGGCTTTGCCGCCGAGACCGAACACCTGCTCGACTACGCTGCACGCAAGTTGAAAGACAAGAATCTCGATTTGATCGTCGCCAATGACGTCGCCAACCCGAGCATCGGTTTCAACAGCGAAGAAAACGCCTGCAGCGTGATTGACCGTGAGCTGCACGCCACGGTTTTCGCCCAGACCAGCAAGAGCAAGATCGCTCGCCAACTGGTCACTTTTATCGCCGAACGTCTGAACCAGGTTTAATTTACATGCACGCTTTGCAAGCCAAGATCCTTGACCCACGCATCGGCACCGATTTCCCGCTGCCGCAATACGCCACCCCGGGCTCCGCCGGCCTCGACCTGCGCGCCATGCTGGATCAGGACATCGTGATCAAGCCGGGTGAAACCGTGCTGATTCCGACCGGTCTGTCGGTTTACATCGGCGACCCGAACCTCGCCGCGCTGATCCTGCCGCGCTCGGGCATGGGCCATAAGCACGGCATCGTGCTGGGCAACCTCGTGGGTTTGATCGACTCCGATTACCAAGGCCCGCTGATGGTGTCCTGCTGGAACCGTGGCCAGACCGATTTCACCATGACCGTCGGCGAACGTCTGGCGCAACTGGTGCTGGTACCGGTGGTACAGGCGCATTTCGAAATGGTTGAAGAGTTCGTTGAAACCGAACGCGGCACCGGCGGTTTCGGTCATACCGGCACCAAATAACCGGATGAATATCCTGTAGGAGCTGCCGCAGGCTGCGATCTTTTGATCTTGATCTTAAAAAACAAAGTCAAAGGATCGCAGCCTGCGGCAGCTCCTACGGGGGAAATTTGTGCATTTTCCGCGGCAGGTTTTAACACCGTAAATCAAGGTTTTGCCGGCCGAAAGCCACGCCAGCCGAGGCGTCATGGCCCTTTCACAGCACGAACTCTCTGTGGAAAACGCCGTCATACCCTTCAGTTTGAGCCTGCCGTCGAACGATTCGTCGGTCTGTCCCGCCACTTTCGAGATGGAGCATTTCCGTAGATGAGCACCCCAGCCAAGATCGCCCCGAAGCTGCCCGACAGCATTTTCCGCGCCTATGACATTCGCGGCACCGTGCCGGAATTCCTCAATGCCGAAACCGCTTACTGGATCGGCCGCGCCATCGGTTCGCAGAGCCTGGCTCAAGGTGAGCCGAACGTATCCGTCGGTCGCGACGGTCGCCTGTCCGGCCCGGAGCTTGTTGCCGAGCTGATTCGCGGTATCGCCGAAAGCGGCTGCCATGTCAGCGATGTCGGTCTGGTGCCGACGCCGGCGCTGTATTACGCCGCCAACGTCCTGGCCGGCAAGTCCGGGGTGATGCTCACCGGCAGCCACAACCCGTCGAACTACAACGGTTTCAAGATCGTCATCGCCGGCGACACCCTCGCCAACGAACAGATCCAGGCCCTGCACGAGCGCCTCAAGACCAACAACCTGAGCAGCGGCGCGGGCAGCGTCACCCAGGTCGAGATCCTCGACCGCTACAACACCGAAATCGTCCAGGACATCAAACTGGCGCGGCGCATGAAGGTCGTGGTCGACTGCGGCAACGGCGCGGCCGGTGTGATCGCCCCGCAATTGATCGAAGCGCTGAACTGCGAAGTCATCCCGCTGTTCTGCGATGTCGACGGCAATTTCCCGAATCATCACCCGGATCCGGGCAAGCCTGAGAACCTCGTCGACCTGATCGCCAAGGTCAAGGAAACCAACGCCGACATCGGCCTGGCCTTCGACGGCGACGGCGACCGTGTCGGCGTGGTGACCAACACCGGCAGCATCGTCTACCCGGATCGCCTGCTGATGCTGTTCGCTCGCGACGTCGTGGCGCGCAACCCGGACGCGGAAATCATCTTCGACGTCAAATGCACACGTCGTCTGGTGCCGCTGATCAAGGAATACGGTGGTCGGCCGCTAATGTGGAAGACTGGTCATTCGTTGATCAAAAAGAAAATGAAACAATCCGGCGCGCTGTTGGCCGGTGAAATGAGCGGGCACATCTTCTTCAAGGAGCGCTGGTTCGGTTTCGACGACGGTATCTACAGCGCCGCACGGCTGCTGGAGATCCTCAGCAAGGAAAAATCCACCGCGGAAGAGCTGTTTGCGACCTTCCCGAATGATATTTCTACGCCGGAAATCAATATCCATGTGACCGAAGAGAGCAAATTCAGCATCATTGATGCACTGCACGACGCACAGTGGGGCGCAGGCGCTGACCTGACCACCATCGACGGCGTGCGAGTCGACTACGCCAAAGGCTGGGGCCTGGTGCGCGCATCCAACACCACACCGGTGCTGGTGCTGCGCTTCGAGGCCGATGACGAGGCTGAACTACAGCGCATCAAAGACGTGTTCCACGCCCAATTGAAACGTGTTGCACCTGATCTCCAACTACCGTTCTGATCCACCCGGAGCCCTGAATGACCCTCGAACGCGATGCCGCCGCCAACACTGCCAAGGTCCTGTCCGAAGCGCTGCCTTACATCCGACGCTATGTCGGCAAGACCCTGGTGATCAAATACGGCGGCAACGCGATGGAAAGCGAGGAGCTGAAAACCGGCTTCGCCCGCGACATCGTGCTGATGAAAGCTGTGGGCATCAACCCGGTGGTCGTGCACGGCGGCGGCCCGCAGATCGGTGACCTGCTCAAGCGCCTGTCGATCGAAAGCCACTTCGTCGATGGCATGCGCGTCACCGACGCGGCGACCATGGACGTCGTGGAAATGGTCTTGGGCGGTCAGGTCAACAAAAGCATCGTCAACCTGATCAACCGCCACGGCGGCAGCGCCATCGGCCTGACCGGTAAAGACGCCGGGCTGATTCGTGCGAAGAAGCTCACCGTGACCCGCCAGACCCCGGAGATGACCCAGCCGGAAATCATCGACATCGGTCACGTCGGCGAAGTCGTCGGGATCAACACCGAGCTGCTTAACCTGCTGGTCAAAGGCAACTTCATCCCGGTCATCGCGCCGATTGGTGTGGGTGAGAACGGCGAGTCGTACAACATCAACGCCGATCTGGTGGCCGGTAAAGTCGCCGAGGCGCTGAAAGCCGAGAAGCTGATGCTGCTGACCAACATCGCCGGCCTGATGGACAAGTCGGGCACGGTGTTGACCGGTCTCAGCACGCAGCAGGTCGATGATCTGATCGCCGACGGCACCATCTACGGCGGCATGCTGCCGAAGATCCGTTGCGCGCTGGAAGCGGTTCAGGGCGGCGTGGGCAGCTCGCTGATCATCGACGGTCGCGTGCCAAACGCGATCCTGCTGGAAATCTTCACCGACACCGGTGTGGGCACGCTGATCAGCAATCGCAAGCGTCCTTAAGCTTTAGCGCAAACAAAAAGACCCCGCTCAGCCTGGCTGAGCGGGGTCTTTTTTTGCACCGCATTCGCTGTGGGAGCGAGCCTGCTCGCGAAAGCGGTCTCTGCATCACATCAATGTTGAATGTGAAGGCCTCTTCGCGAGCAGGCTCGCTCCCACAGGGCTCTGCGGTTAAACGCCGAACTGCGCGCGATAAGCTTCTACGGCTGGCAGGTGTTGCTTGAGCTGCGGATCATCGGCAAGGAACTCCAGCACCTGATTCAACGAAACAATGCTGATCACCGGAATGCCGAAATCACGCTCGACTTCCTGGATCGCCGACAACTCACCGTTGCCACGCTCCTGACGGTTCAGCGCGATCAGCACGCCAGCGGCCTTGGCGCCGTCCTGGGAAGCGATGATCTGCATCACTTCGCGGATTGCCGTACCCGCAGTAATTACGTCATCAATGATCAGCACGTCCCCAGTCAGCGGGGCGCCAACGAGGCTGCCGCCTTCACCGTGGGCCTTGGCTTCCTTGCGGTTGAAGCACCATGGCAGGTCACGGTCGTGATGCTCGGCCAGCGCGACGGCAGTGGTCGCCGCCAACGGAATGCCTTTGTAGGCCGGGCCAAACAGAACGTCGAAGGGAATGCCGCTTTCGGCAATGGCTGCAGCGTAGAAACGCCCCAGCTGCGCCAAGGCCGAACCCGAGTTGAACAGGCCGGCGTTGAAGAAGTAAGGACTGGTGCGCCCGGACTTCAGGGTGAACTCACCGAAGCGCAAAACGCCGCGATCGATGGCAAAACGAATGAAATCGCGCTGATACGCTTGCATGAAAAAAACCCCAAATACCACGGATTTAGCTAATTAGCTTGACGCCGTGTATCATACACGCACGCGATTTTTGGGGCCATTTATGCGGATCATCAGTGTGAACGTCAATGGTATTCAGGCTGCAGTCGAGCGTGGTTTGCTCAGTTGGCTGCAAGCACAGAATGCCGACGTCATCTGCCTGCAGGACACCCGTGCCTCCGCCTTTGAACTGGATGACCCAGCCTTCCAACTGGATGGCTACTTCCTTTATGCCTGCGATGCTGAAGTCCCTGCCCAAGGCGGCGTGGCTTTGTATTCGCGGTTGCAACCGAAGGCTGTCATCAGCGGTCTCGGTTTCGAGACGGCCGACCGCTACGGGCGCTACCTGCAAGCAGATTTCGACAAAGTCAGTATTGCCACCTTGCTGCTTCCTTCGGGGATGAACGGCGATGAGGACTTGAACCAGAAGTTCAAGCTCATGGACGACTTCGGCAAGTACCTGGACAAACAGCGGCGTAAACGTCGCGAGTACATTTATTGTGGCTCGCTGTACGTGGCGCAACAGAAGCTCGACATCAAGAACTGGCGCGACAGCCAGCAATCCCCGGGCTTCCTGGCGCCAGAACGCGCCTGGATGGACGAGATTGTCGGCAACATGGGCTATGTCGATGCCCTGCGCGAAGTCAGCCGTGAAGGTGACCAGTACAGCTGGTGGCCGGATAACGAACAGGCCGAGATGCTCAATCTGGGCTGGCGCTTCGATTACCAGATCCTGACCCCGGGCCTGCGACGCTTCGTGCGCAGCGCACGCCTGCCACGTCAGCCACGGTTCTCGCAGCACGCGCCACTGATCGTCGACTACGACTGGACGCTGACCATCTAAGCGTCGTTTCGCAGTTAAAAAATGCCCGTATCGCAAGATACGGGCATTTTTTATGCGTCACGTCCAGGCAGGCTCGAATTCAGACAGCTGCGAAGAACGGCAAAGCCAGATACAGCTTGATGACGATGACATTAATGATGTCGATGAAGAACGCCCCGACCATCGGCACCACCAGAAACGCGATCTGCGAGGGACCGTAGCGCTGTGTCACGGCCTGCATGTTGGCAATGGCAGTCGGCGTGGCGCCCAGGCCAAAACCGCAATGCCCCGCAGCCAGCACGGCCGCGTCGTAGTTGCGCCCCATCATCCGGAACGTCACGAAAATCGCGAACAACGCCATGACCAGCGCCTGTACAGCCAGAATGATGAAAATCGGCAACGCCAATGCGGCCAGATCCCACAACTTGAGCGACATCAGGGCAATCGCCAGAAACAGCGACAAGCTGACATTACCCAGCACCGACACTTCACGCTCGAACACCTGATACAGGCCCAGCGCCGAGAGCCCGTTGCGCAACACCACGCCTACAAACAGGACACAAACAAACGTTGGCAACTCGAATGCGGTCCCCTGCAGCAGACCGTTCAACAGATTGCCCGCCAGCAAACTGACCGCGATCAGGGCGAGTGTTTCTATAAACGAAAACGGCGTAATCGAGCGTTCTTTGTTTGGTTGCTCGAAGCCTTTTGGCAACCGCGGCGGCGCATCCTGACTCTGACAACCGGGCAGTTGCACTCGCTTGATGAGCAAGCGCGCGACTGGTCCGCCGATCAGACCACCCAGCACCAGGCCAAACGTCGCGGATGCCATCGCCAGTTCCGACGCAGACGCCAGACCGTACTTCTCGCTGAATACCGTACCCCACGCAGCACCGGTGCCATGACCGCCCGCCAGAGTGATCGAACCGGTCAGCAGCCCCATCAATGGATCAAGCCCGAGCATTTTTGCCAAGCCGATACCCATGGCATTCTGCACCACCAACAGCCCGGTGACCGCCAGGAGAAATACCCCAACTATGCGGCCGCCTTTCTTCAGGCTGGCAAAGTCTGCGCTCAGACCAATGGTGGCAAAAAAGGCCAGCATCAAAGGTGTCTGCAGGGAAGTATCGAAACGAATTTCAATATCGAACATTCGCAGCAGCAATAAAAGCAAGGCAACTACCAAGCCACCCGCGACAGGCTCGGGGATATTGTAACTGCGCATGAAACCAACACGCATAACGAGCCCGCGCCCTAGCAGAAGCACTAACGAGGCGGCCACAAGTGTTCCGTAAAAATCGAGCTGAATCATTGGGATTATTCTTGGCTATATATTCAGAGGCGAGCTGTTTACCTGCACGCGCCTCATGAACCGGCTGATTGTTTCAACACTGATTACTCGGAAATTCAAAAGCCTTCGATGGCTTGAATATATCTTGATATTTCAGGAGAAATATTATTCGGCCAACTTTAACAATCGTCGCCTTTGATTCCAAGGCCATGAATCCAAACTAAGCCAATACAGTTGTGACCAAAAGTGTATATACGGAAAGAGTATCGACCAGTCATCGCAGTCAGATTATTCCTACATATAGTAGAGACTAATTTAGTTGCATAAATAAAAATGCCCTGACAGGTCAGGGCATTGATTTTAAACTTTTCGAGCTTGTTATTTGATCAGTCGCCAGGTAAACGGATATCGGTAAGGAAAACCTTCATTGGCTTTCACACCGGCGATGATCGTCAAAACCAGCGCGCCGATCGCCAGTATCCCCAGCAGGAAGAACCCGATGATCAGAACCATCAGCAGGAAGCAAATCAACGAGGCGATGGCGACGGTGATCTGAAAATTCAACGCCTCCTTGCCCTGCGCATCGATGAACGGATCTGTCTCGCGCTTCATCTGCCAAAGGATCAATGGTCCGATCAGATTGCCGAACGGAATCCAGATCCCCAGCAAGGCGGACAAGTGACAAAACATCGCCCACTGGCGAACCTCCTGGCTCGGTTTGGGCAGCAACTCTTGCTCGTCACTCATCGTGTCCTCCTTGCGGTTATGCACCTGCTCAGTCGGCCAGTGCAGCCTTTTGCAGTTCGAAGATTTCGTTCATGCCCTGCTTGGCCAGCTCCAGCATGGCGTTCAAGTCTTCCGGCTGGAACGGCGCGCCTTCGGCAGTGCCCTGTACTTCGATGAAACCACCGGTGCTGGTCATCACCACGTTGAGGTCAGTCTCGGCGGCGGAATCTTCAAGATAGTCCAGATCCAGCACGGCTTCGCCCTGATACATGCCAACCGACACGGCACCGATCATTTGCTTGAGCGGATCGCCGCCTTTGAGGCCGCCGCGCTTCTTGATCACTTTCAACGCGTCAACCAGTGCAACCATGGCACCGGTAATGGAAGCGGTACGAGTACCGCCGTCAGCCTGGATCACATCGCAGTCGACATACAGGGTGACATCACCCAGCTTGGACATGTCCAGCGCAGCGCGCAGGGAACGGCCGATCAGGCGCTGGATTTCCAGAGTGCGACCGCCCTGCTTGCCACGGCTCGCTTCACGCTGGTTACGCTCGCCAGTGGCGCGCGGCAGCATGCCGTACTCGGCGGTCAGCCAACCCTGGCCCTGGCCTTTGAGGAAGCGCGGCACGCCGTTTTCGACGCTGACGGTGCAGATGACTTTGGTATCACCGAATTCGACCAGCACCGAACCTTCGGCGTGCTTGGTGTAGTTGCGGGTAATGCGGATCGAGCGGAGCTGATCGGCAGCGCGACCACTTGGACGTTTCATAGGAGATACCTGTACTGAGGACGGAAAACTGCCGAGCATTATAGAGCGCTGCACCGCCACTGGGCACTCGCTAAAAAATCGGGACGACGACTGAAGCCCTTGAAACACCCATTACCGACGGGCTGCAGCCCTTTGTCACACCGTGTGTTTGGGCGCATTCGCCGCACTGCGCTACAATCCTGCGCCTTTGCTGCCAGTCGGCTTAAATTCATTGATATCGAGCCTGCGGAACATCTGCTGCGCCGATCTGCATTGCGAGGTCACCGCCATGGTGCACAGCATGACCGCCTTCGCCCGCGTCGAAAAAGCCGGCGCCCAGGGCACCCTGAGCTGGGAACTGCGCTCGGTCAACAGCCGCTACCTTGAACCGCACCTGCGTTTGCCGGAGTCGTTTCGCGACCTCGAAGGCGCGGTGCGTGAAGCGCTGCGTCAAGGTCTGTCGCGAGGCAAACTGGAATGCACCCTGCGTTTCACCGAAGAAAGCACCGGCAAAGCGCTGCAAGTCGATCGCGAGCGCGCCGCGCAGTTGGTCGCTGCGGCCGAGACCGTTGCCGGCCTGATCAAGAATCCTGCCGCACTGAATCCGCTTGAGGTGCTGGCCTGGCCCGGCGTACTGGTCGGCGATGCGAGCGACCCGCAGGCACTGAACGCCGACGCACTCGCCCTGTTCAATCAAGGCTTGAAAGAGTTGAAGGCCGGCCGCGAGCGCGAAGGCGCGGAGCTGGCACGCTTGATCAACGAGCGCCTGACCTCTATCGAAGAAGACGTCGTGACCCTGCGTGAACTGGTGCCGCAAATGCTCGCCACTCAGCGCCAGAAGGTCCTCGATCGCTTCACCGACATGAAGGCCGAACTGGATCCACAGCGCCTCGAACAGGAAATGGTCATGCTCGCGCAAAAGAGCGACGTGGCCGAAGAACTGGATCGCCTGAGCACCCACATCATCGAAGTGCGCCGGGTACTGAAGTCCGGTGGTGCGGCCGGACGCCGCCTCGACTTCCTGATGCAGGAACTCAACCGCGAAGCCAACACACTGGGCTCCAAGGCCTTCGATCCGCGCAGCACCCAGGCGGCCGTCAACCTCAAAGTGTTGATCGAGCAGATGCGCGAACAAGTGCAGAATATTGAGTAAGGCAACCCCGACATGACCCACAGCACCGGCACCCTGTACATCATTTCCGCGCCATCGGGCGCGGGCAAGAGCAGTCTGGTCAAGGCTTTGACCGATGCCATACCGGAAATTCGCGTTTCGGTTTCCCACACCACCCGCGCCATGCGCCCAGGTGAAGTGGACGGCGTGAACTATCACTTCGTGACCCGCGAAGAGTTCGTGAAAATGGGCGAGCACGGCGACTTCCTCGAACGCGCCGAAGTCTTCGGCAACTTCTACGGCACCTCGCAAAGCCGCCTGCAGCAGACGCTGGACGAAGGTCACGACCTGATTCTTGAAATCGACTGGCAAGGCGCCGAGCAAGTGCGCAAGCTGATGCCGCAGGCACGCTCGATCTTTATCCTGCCGCCGTCGCTTCAGGCCCTGCACCAACGCCTGACCAACCGCGGTCAGGACAGCGACGAGATCATCGACGGCCGGATGCGCGAAGCGGTCAACGAGATGAGTCACTATGTCGAGTACGACTACCTGATCATCAACGACGATTTTGCTCACGCACTGGACGATCTGAAGGCGATTTTCCGCGCCAATCAGCTGCAACAGAAACGCCAGCAAGTACGTTTCGGCAAATTGCTGGCCGAATTGCTCGGATAATCAGCACTTCCCAAAACCGCTGCAAGCGCTTTACATTGGTGCTTGCAGCGCGTTGAAGGGCTTGGTCAAAAAATCAGCGCTTCCCTAATCGCTGGTGATTTTTTAAACTGTTGAGTCCGCTCGCCCAACCGGGCAGCGCGCATATTGCATTCGCTCCGAGGAATACCATGGCCCGCGTAACCGTTGAAGACTGCCTAGAACACGTGGAAAACCGCTTTGAGCTGGTCATGCTCTCTACCAAGCGTGCCCGTCAACTGGCCACCGGCGGCAAAGAGCCACTGGTCCAGTGGGAAAACGACAAGCCGACTGTTGTCGCCCTGCGTGAAATCGCTGAAGGCCTGATGAGCTACGAGTTCATCGCCGAGCAGGAAATCGTCCAGGAAGAGCCGCTGTTCGCAGCGTTCGAGGACGAGTCCAACGAGGCCGTCTAAGCCTATGCCTGGTCGACGTAGCACGGCGCGGGATCACAGCTTACGGCAGGAATCATCATGCCGAGCATAGACGCCCTCGCCGATCGCTTATCGACCTACCTCGGCAACGACCAGGTCAACCTGGTCCGCCGAGCGTATTTCTACGCCGAACAAGCCCATGACGGTCAACGCCGTCGCAGTGGCGAGGCGTATGTCACGCATCCTCTTGCCGTGGCCAATATTCTTGCCGACATGCACATGGACCATCAGAGCCTGATGGCTGCGATGCTGCAT
This sequence comes from Pseudomonas sp. RU47, assembly GCF_004011755.1. Lineage (GTDB taxonomy): Bacteria > Pseudomonadota > Gammaproteobacteria > Pseudomonadales > Pseudomonadaceae > Aquipseudomonas. The sequence goes on from NZ_CP022411.1 coordinate 6,474,235, forward strand.
GACGTGATCGAAGACACCGGTATCGCCAAGGAAGCGCTGCAAGCGCAGTTCGGTGAAACCGTGGCCGAACTGGTCGACGGGGTCAGCAAACTGACCCAGATGAATTTCGAGACCAAGGCCGAAGCCCAAGCCGAAAACTTCCAGAAAATGGCCATGGCCATGGCGCGCGACATTCGCGTGATCCTGGTCAAACTCGCTGACCGCCTGCACAACATGCGCACACTGGAAGTGCTGTCCGGCGAAAAACGCCGCCGGATCGCCAAGGAAACCCTCGAAATCTACGCGCCCATCGCCAACCGGCTGGGCATGCATGCGATCCGCATCGAATTCGAAGACCTCGGCTTCAAGGCGATGCACCCGATGCGTTCCGCGCGGATCTACCAGGCGGTCAAACGCGCCCGGGGCAACCGCAAGGAAATCGTCAACAAGATCGAAGAATCCCTTGGCCATTGCCTCGCTATCGACGGCATCCAGGGTGAAGTCAGCGGTCGCCAGAAACACCTCTACGGCATCTACAAGAAAATGCGCGGCAAGCGTCGGGCCTTCAACGAGATCATGGACGTCTATGCGTTCCGGATCATCGTCGACAAGGTCGATACCTGCTACCGCGTGCTGGGTGCTGTACATAATTTGTACAAACCGTTGCCGGGGCGCTTCAAGGATTACATCGCGATCCCCAAGGCCAACGGCTATCAGTCGCTGCACACCACGCTGTTCGGCATGCACGGCGTACCGATCGAGATCCAGATCCGTACCCGCGAAATGGAAGAGATGGCCAACAACGGCATCGCCGCCCATTGGCTGTACAAATCCAGCGGTGACGAACAGCCGAAAGGCACTCACGCCCGTGCCCGCCAGTGGGTCAAAGGCGTGCTGGAAATGCAGCAACGCGCCGGCAACTCGCTGGAATTCATCGAAAGCGTGAAGATCGACCTGTTCCCGGACGAGGTCTACGTGTTCACGCCAAAAGGCCGGATCATGGAGCTGCCGAAAGGCTCCACGGCGGTCGACTTTGCCTACGCGGTGCACACCGATGTCGGCAACAGCTGCATCGCCTGCCGGATCAACCGTCGTCTCGCACCGCTGTCCGAACCGCTGCAAAGCGGCTCCACGGTCGAGATCGTCAGCGCCCCCGGCGCACGACCAAACCCGGCGTGGCTCAACTTCGTCGTCACCGGCAAGGCGCGTACTCACATCCGCCACGCACTGAAACTGCAACGTCGCTCCGAGTCCATCAGCCTCGGCGAACGCCTGCTGAACAAAGTCCTCAACGGTTTCGACAGTTCGCTGGAGAAGATCCCGGCCGAACGCGTCAAGGCGATGCTCACCGAGTACCGCCTCGAACTGATCGAAGACTTGCTCGAAGACATTGGTCTGGGCAACCGCATGGCCTACGTGGTCGCCCGCCGCCTGCTCGGCGAAGGCGAACAACTGCCAAGCCCGGAAGGCCCTCTGGCGATTCGCGGCACCGAAGGTCTGGTGCTGAGCTACGCCAAATGCTGCACGCCGATCCCGGGCGACCCGATTGTCGGGCACCTGTCGGCGGGCAAAGGCATGGTCGTGCACCTGGACAACTGCCGCAACATCAGCGAAATCAGGCACAACCCGGAAAAATGCATCCAGCTCTCGTGGGCCAAGGATGTCACCGGCGAATTCAACGTCGAACTGCGCGTCGAGCTGGAGCACCAGCGCGGCCTGATCGCCCTGCTGGCCAGCAGCGTCAACGCGGCTGACGGCAATATCGAGAAAATCAGCATGGACGAACGCGATGGTCGCATCAGCGTGGTCCAGTTGGTGGTCAGCGTCCACGATCGTGTGCACCTGGCCCGCGTGATCAAGAAGCTGCGCGCCTTGACCGGGGTGATCCGCATCACCCGCATGCGTGCATAACCTGCCTATTACAAGGAGTCATTCATGACCAAAACCGTAATCACCAGCGACAAGGCCCCGGCCGCCATCGGTACTTACTCCCAGGCGATCAAGGCAGGCAACACTGTTTACATGTCGGGTCAGATCCCTCTGGACCCAAAAACCATGGAACTGGTTGAAGGCTTCGAAGCCCAGACCGTCCAGGTGTTCGAGAACCTCAAAGCCGTGGCTGAAGCCGCTGGCGGTTCGTTCAAGGACATCGTCAAACTGAACATCTACCTCACCGACCTGAGCCACTTCGCCAAGGTCAACGAGATCATGGGCAAGTACTTCGACCAGCCGTACCCGGCTCGCGCTGCCATTGGCGTGGCTGCCCTGCCAAAGGGTTCGCAGGTTGAAATGGATGCCATTCTGGTCATCGAGTGATGCGCACGGCGCGGCCTTCAAAGCCGCGCCGACTGCTGCAAGAAAAGGTTTTGAAAGGATTCCACCATGCGCAAAGCGCTAGCTCTCCCGCTGCTCGCCATTTTCCTCGGCGGCTGCGCCAGCAACCCTGCCGACCGTGATATCAGCGGCACCTGGATCAACCAGGTGGCGATCGATGCCGCAGCCAAGGGCGGCCCCCTGCGCGAAGCGCTTCAGGCTTACGGCCCGAACCTTGAGTGGGACGTCAACACCAAGGCCAGTCAGGCCCGCTACACCAACGGTTTTGAGAACGTCGAAGGACGGCTGCTGGGTGAAAAATCCGGCGCCTGGAAAGTCGACTTCTATGGCAGTTCTGCCAGCGAGCTGAAACGCGACGGCGGGCAACTGCAGCAAGCCGCCAGCGAGAACGAACCCGAGCAGGTGTTCGACCGTGCACAGATTCCGGTGCCGGAAGGTGCGCCGATCGGCGCCAGTTTCGAACGTGCACTGTATTCGGCCTACATGGGCGGCAGCTGGAAAATCGCCAGTGGTCAGGGCGAAGGCGAAACGGTGCAGTTCCAGGCCGATGGCCAGGTATCTGGTTTACCCGGTGCCGACCGTTACGCCCTGTGCCTGGCAGGCGACTGCGCGTCGATGAGCAGCACCAACGACAATATGTGGCTGCAACTCAACGGTCAGGGCAATGCCTACATCTTTGCGCGCAAGGGCAAGGAACTGGAGATTTTCCAGGCCGTGAACACCGCGCTGGCGGATGAAATGCCGCAGTACACGCCGGGTGAGCGCAAGTGGTTGCTGGAGAAGCAGTAACCCGTCTCTGAAACCGCTGAAGATCAAATGTGGGAGCGAGCCTGCTCGCGAAAGCAGTGTGTCAGTCAAAGCAATGTTGCCTGATACACCGCTTTCGCGAGCAGGCTCGCTCCCACAGTTGTTTTGCGTTGTTAGAAAGTCAGCATTTACCGTCGAGGATCGCGGCGTAGCCCTCACGGTAGCTCGGGTACGTTGGCGTCCAGCCCAGGGCCTTTGCTCGCGCATTGCTGCAACGCTTGCTGCCCGTGCGCCGAACGCTGGCGTCTTCCGACCATTCGGTAACGCTCAGATACTCACGCAACCAGCCCACCACCTCGGCCAATGGCGCCGGTGCATCGTCGACACCGATGTAGAAATCCTCCAGCTTCACGCCCTGCCGAGCCTTCTCCAACAGGAATGCCAGCAACCCGGCCGCGTCGTCAGCATGAATCCGATTGCCATACAGCGGCGGCTCGACGGCTACGCGATAACCGCGACGCACTTGAGTCAGCAGCCATTCGCGGCCCGGCCCGTAGATCCCGGTCAAACGCAGAATGCTCGCAGGAATGCCACTCTTAAGCGCGACCTGCTCAGCCTCCAGCATCAATCGCCCGGAATAACCGGCAGCGATGGTCTCTGAGTTCTCATCGACCCACTCACCCTCCTGCTGCCCATACACACTGCTGCTGGAAACGAAAATCAGCCGCTCAGGCACCTGCCCATAGTCATCCAGCCAGCTCAGCACATTCTGCAAACCCTGCACATAAGCCGCGCGATAACCGGCTTCATCGTGATCGGTGGCCGCAGCGCAATACACCAGATAGTCCACCGCCCCCACCGGCCAGGTCGCCGGGCAGTCTTCGTTGAACAGGTCGCCGGCAACGCCAATCACCCCAGCAGGCAGCTTCGAAACGTCACGGCGCAGGCCATGAACTTCCCAGCCAGCCGCCAGCAATTGCTTGGCCAGACGACTGCCGACATCACCACAACCGGCAATCAAAACAGAAGGCGCGGACATCAAAAAACTCCTATCGGAAAGACACAGACTAGCCTCGGGACAGGACGAGCGGCTAGCAATGCAGGAAAAAAAGATACTCTATTACTTTTGTTAACAAGAATTACTTGCAATAATGCACGCCACTTTTGTTCTCGGCCTCACGAGGCCTGGTAGAGCATCACCGTTTTTCTATCTCAGGTCCGGCCAGCATGACACGTAATCAAATCCCCGCTTCGCCAACCAATCGACCTCGCGCCTGGAGCGCAGTGGCGGCTCTGCTGCTCAGCCTGATGCTGGCACCGACTGCCGCTTTCGCCGACGCCCAGGCACCTGCAACGCCAGCCGCCACCGAGCAAAGCGCACCAGCCGCCGCTCCGGCTGCCCCGGCCGCTACCGATCCGGTGCAAGCGGTTGACGCTGCCGACGCTCCTGAAGTTCTCGAAGCCGACAACAGCCTGGGCATGGCCCACGACCTGTCGCCGTGGGGCATGTACCAGAACGCCGACATCATCGTGAAAATCGTGATGATCGGTCTGGCCATCGCTTCCATCATCACCTGGACCATCTGGATCGCCAAAGGCTTCGAGCTGATGGGCGCCAAGCGTCGTCTGCGTGGCGAAATCGCCGCCCTGAAGAAAGCCACCACCCTGAAAGAAGCCAGCGCCACTGCCGGCAAGGAAGGCACCCTCGCCAACCTGCTGGTGCACGACGCCCTCGAAGAGATGCGCCTGTCGGTCAACAGCCGCGAGAAAGAAGGCATCAAGGAACGCGTCAGCTTCCGTCTTGAGCGTCTGGTTGCAGCCTGCGGTCGCAACATGAGCAGCGGCACCGGCGTCCTCGCCACCATCGGTTCCACCGCACCGTTTGTCGGCCTGTTCGGTACCGTTTGGGGCATCATGAACTCCTTCATCGGCATCGCCAAAACCCAGACCACCAACCTTGCCGTCGTGGCGCCAGGTATCGCTGAAGCGCTGCTGGCCACCGCACTGGGTCTGGTTGCCGCGATCCCGGCCGTAGTGATCTACAACGTCTTCGCCCGCTCCATCGCCGGTTACAAGGCGCAGGTTTCCGACGCCTCGGCAGAAGTGCTGCTGCTGGTCAGCCGTGACCTTGATCACCAGCCTGAGCGCAGCTCGCAGCCGCACATGGTCAAAGTGGGGTAATCGGCCATGGGCCTGCATTTGAAAGAAGGCGCAGACGACGATCTGGCCGAGAACCACGAAATCAACGTCACGCCGTTCATCGACGTGATGCTGGTGCTGTTGATCATCTTCATGGTGGCCGCTCCGTTGGCCACCGTGGACATCAAAGTCGACCTGCCTGCCTCGACCGCCAAACCGGCACCGCGGCCAGAGAAACCGGTGTTCCTCAGCGTCAAGGCTGACCAGCGCCTGTACATCGGCGACGATGAAGTCAAAGCCGAAACCCTTGGCGCCGTGCTCGACGCCAAGACCCAGGGCAAGAAAGACACCACCATCTTCTTCCAGGCCGATAAAGGCGTGGATTACGGCGACCTGATGAGCGTGATGGACAAACTGCGCTCCGCCGGTTACCTGAAGGTCGGTCTGGTCGGACTTGAGACGGCAGCCAAGAAATGATCACGACGCGCCATAAGCTGACGCGTTACAGCGGTAGCCTGGCCGTGGTGCTGGGCGTTCACGCGCTGGCCATCGCGCTGGCGCTGAACTGGACCGCCCGCCCGCCCATCGAATTGCCCCCACAGGCAATGATGGTCGAGCTGGCCCCGGTTCCGGCCCCGCCACCGCCTGCTCCGCCGAAAGTCGTCACACCGCCGCAGCCACCGGCTCCGGTTGAAGAGTTGCCGATTCCGAAGCTGGCCGAAGCACCGAAAGCTGAAATCGCGGTGCAGAAACCCAAGCCGAAGCCAAAGCCGAAACCGCCGAAGCCGGTCGAGAAGAAGCTGCCTGATCCACCGAAGGAAAAACCTTCCGAGGAGAAACCGGCCGACACTCAACCGACTCAGGCACCGACGGAGAAATCCGCCCAGCCTGCGCCGGGTCCGTCGCCGGCACAGTTGGCCGCCAAGGCCAGTTGGCAGGGCACCCTGCTCGCGCATTTGGCCAAGTACAAGAAGTACCCGCAAAGTGCTCAGGCGCGGGGCAAGGAAGGCTTGAACCGTCTGCGTTTCGTGGTGGATGCCGAAGGTAATGTGTTGTCGTTTGAACTGGTGGGCCGCTCGGGCAACGCTGATCTGGACCGGGCAACCCTGGAAATGATCCGCCGCGCACAACCGCTGCCCAAGCCACCGGCCGACATGCTGAACAATGGCTCGATTGAAATTGTTGCGCCGTTTGTTTACTCCCTCGAACGCCGCCGCTAAGCAACACCGCAATACCCTGTGGGAGCGAGCCTGCTCGCGAAGAGGTCGTGTCAGTCAGCCCATGCTTGTCTGACCCACCGCTTTCGCGAGCAGGCTCGCTCCCACAGTGGTTACGCGTTGAACGTTAGATCGAAATAGAGGCACCGAAAGGTGCCTTTTGCGTATCTGCCCGCGGCAAACCGACATTGCCCGGTGTCGCATTCCACACTCAGTCTGATAACGTGCGTCTATCGATTGCAGCCGGTATGCTTGGCCCGCATCTTCATGGACGCTTGCTATGACCCTCACAGAATTACGCTACATCGTTACCCTCGCCCAAGAGCAGCATTTCGGCCACGCCGCCGAACGTTGCCACGTCAGCCAGCCGACCCTGTCGGTGGGCGTGAAAAAGCTTGAAGACGAACTCGGTGTGCTGATTTTCGAGCGCAGCAAAAGTGCCGTGCGCCTGACCCCGGTCGGCGAAGGCATCGTCGCCCAGGCGCAGAAAGTCCTCGAACAAGCGCAAGGCATCCGTGAACTGGCCCAGGCCGGCAAGAACCAGCTGACCGCGCCGCTGAAAGTCGGCGCGATCTACACCGTCGGTCCTTACCTGTTCCCGCATCTGATTCCGCAACTGCACCGGGTCGCCCCGCAGATGCCGTTGTACATCGAAGAAAACTTCACCCACGTGCTGCGCGACAAACTGCGCAACGGCGAGCTCGACGCGATCATCATCGCCCTGCCGTTCAACGAAGCCGACGTGCTGACCCTGCCGCTGTACGACGAGCCGTTCTACGTGCTCATGCCGGCCCAGCACCCGTGGACACAAAAAGAAACCATCGACGCCGGCCTGCTCAACGACAAGAGCCTGCTGCTGCTCGGTGAAGGCCACTGCTTCCGCGATCAGGTTCTCGAAGCCTGCCCGACCCTGACCAAGGGCAACGACGGCGCCAAACACACCACGGTCGAATCCAGCTCGCTGGAAACCATTCGCCACATGGTCGCGTCCGGTCTGGGCATCTCGATCCTGCCGTTGTCGGCCGTCGACAGCCATCACTACGCCCCCGGCGTGATTGAAGTGCGGCCACTGTCGCCGCCGGTGCCGTTCCGCACCGTGGCCATTGCCTGGCGCGCGAGCTTCCCACGGCCGAAAGCCATCGAGATTCTCGCCGACTCCATTCGCCTGTGTTCGGTGGCCAAGCCAGCGGCACCGGTTACGGCCGGTTAAGCGAGCGTCATGACGGAGCTGTCGCAAGTGTCGGTGACGGCACTCAAGGGTGTCGGCGAAGCCATGGCCGAGAAACTGGCCAAGGTTGGTCTTGAGAATCTGCAGGACGTGCTGTTTCACCTGCCGCTGCGCTATCAGGATCGCACCCGCGTGGTGCCGATCGGCGCGCTGCGACCGGGACAGGATGCCGTGGTCGAAGGCACCGTCAGCGGCGCCGACGTGGTCATGGGCCGCCGTCGCAGCCTCGTTGTGCGCTTGCAGGATGGCACCGGCGGTCTCAGCCTGCGCTTCTACCATTTCAGCAACGCGCAGAAAGAAGGCCTCAAGCGCGGCACGCGGGTTCGCTGTTACGGCGAGGCCCGGCCCGGCGCCTCAGGCCTGGAAATCTACCACCCGGAATACCGCGCCATTACTGGTGACGAACCGCCGCCAGTCGATGAAACCCTGACCCCGGTCTATCCGCTCACCGAAGGTCTGACCCAAGCGCGCCTTCGTCAGTTGTGCATGCAGACGTTGACCCTGCTCAAGCCCGACACCCTGCCCGACTGGCTGCCGACCGAACTGGCGCGCGACTATCAATTGGCGCCGCTGGCCGACGCGATCCGCTACCTGCACAACCCGCCTGCCGATGCCGATGTCGACGAACTCGCCCTCGGTCATCACTGGGCGCAGCATCGTCTGGCTTTCGAAGAACTGCTGACCCATCAACTGTCGCAGCAACGTCTGCGCGAAAGCATGCGGTCGCTGCGCGCGCCAGCGATGCCGAAAGCGAAAAAGCTGCCGCCGAAATACCTGGCCAACCTCGGCTTCAACCCGACCGGCGCCCAACAGCGCGTCGGCAACGAAATCGCCTACGACCTCAGCCAGCACGAACCGATGCTGCGCCTGATTCAGGGCGACGTCGGCGCGGGTAAAACTGTGGTCGCGGCTCTCGCTGCATTACAGGCGCTGGAGGCCGGTTATCAAGTCGCGCTGATGGCGCCGACCGAGATCCTCGCCGAGCAACACTTCATCACCTTCAAGCGCTGGCTCGAACCGCTGGGCATCGAAGTCGCGTGGCTGGCCGGCAAGCTCAAGGGCAAGAACCGCGTTACCGCGCTGGAACAGATCGCCAGCGGCGCGCCGATGGTGGTCGGCACCCACGCGCTGTTCCAGGACGAAGTGCAGTTCAAGAATCTGGCGCTGGTGATCATCGACGAGCAGCACCGCTTCGGCGTGCAGCAGCGTCTGGCCCTGCGGCAGAAAGGCGTCGGCGGGCGCATGTGTCCGCATCAATTGATCATGACCGCCACGCCGATTCCGCGCACCTTGGCGATGAGCGCCTACGCCGACCTCGACACCTCGATCCTCGACGAACTGCCGCCCGGTCGCACCCCGGTCAATACCGTGCTGGTCACCGACACCCGCCGCGTCGAAGTCATTGAACGCGTACGCGGTGCCTGCGCCGAAGGGCGTCAGGCCTATTGGGTGTGTACGCTGATCGAAGAGTCGGAAGAGCTGACCTGTCAGGCCGCCGAAACCACGTTTGAAGACCTCACCCTCGCCCTCGGCGAGCTGAAAGTCGGGTTGATCCACGGGCGCATGAAACCCGTCGAGAAGGCCGCCGTCATGGCCGAGTTCAAGGCCGGCAACCTGCAGCTGCTGGTCGCCACCACAGTGATCGAAGTCGGCGTCGACGTGCCCAATGCCAGCCTGATGATCATCGAAAACCCCGAGCGCCTCGGTCTCGCGCAACTGCACCAATTGCGCGGGCGCGTTGGCCGGGGCAGCGCCGCCAGCCATTGCGTGCTGCTCTACCATCCGCCGCTGTCGCAGATCGGTCGTCAGCGCCTGGGCATCATGCGCGAGACCAACGACGGTTTCGTCATCGCCGAAAAAGACCTCGAACTGCGCGGCCCCGGGGAAATGCTCGGCACCCGCCAGACCGGTCTGCTGCAATTCAAAGTCGCCGACCTGATGCGCGACGCCGACCTGCTGCCCGCCGTCCGCGACGCCGCGCAAGCCCTGCTGGAGCGCTGGCCAACCCACGTCAGCCCATTACTCGATCGCTGGTTGCGCCACGGGCAGCAATACGGCCAAGTGTGAGCACCGTCGCAGTTTCTGACAGATCGTTCCGACCAAGCTGGTTATACTCCTGCCATTGTTTCAAAAACGGATACAGATCATGACCGAAGCCGCTCTCGCCCCCGAATCCCCGCACGCGCCGTCTGTCATTCGGCTGCTGCTAGGCAAGTTGGGCATCGCCTACGAAGAAGTGCTCGACCACCACGGCCTCAATGCATCGCGCAAGGTACAAGCCGTGTTGCTGGACGACGCCGTCGGCGCGCTGATGGTGCTGTTTCCGCAGAGCCAATTGCTCGACCTCAACCGCCTCGCCGAACTCACTGGCCGGCGTCTGACTGCCGTGTCCACCGAGCGCCTGGAAAAGATGCTCGGCAAACACAGCCTGAGCCTGCTGCCGGGCCTGCCGGCGCTGACCAGTTCGCCGTGCCTCTACGAAGAAAGCCTGCTGCGTGAACCGAAGCTGCTGATCAACTCCGGTGAGCCGGGCCTGCTGCTGGAAATCGCCAGCGAAGACTTCAAGACCATGCTGACCAAGGCCAGCGCCGCCAACTTCGGCGAAGCCCTGAGCAGCATCCGCCCGAACCTCGACCGCCCGGACGATGACCGCGAGGAAATCACCCAAGCCGTGCAGGCGTTCACCGCGCGGCGCATTCAGCAGCGTCTGGAAGCGACCATCGAAATTCCGCCGCTGGCCGAAACCGCGCAAAAAATCATCAAGCTGCGCGTTGACCCCAACGCCACCATCGACGACATCACCGGCGTCGTTGAAACCGACCCGGCGCTGGCCGCGCAAGTAGTGAGCTGGGCGGCGTCGCCGTACTACGCCTCGCCGGGCAAGATTCGTTCGGTGGAAGACGCGATCGTCCGCGTACTCGGCTTCGATCTGGTGATCAACCTTGCGCTGGGCCTGGCCCTCGGCAAGACCCTGAGCCTGCCCAAAGATCATCCGCAACACACCACGCCGTACTGGCAGCAATCGATCTACACCGCCGCCGTCATCGAAGGCCTGACCCGCGCCATGCCGCGCGCCCAGCGCCCGGAAGCCGGCCTGACGTATCTGGCCGGTCTGCTGCACAACTTCGGTTACCTGCTGCTGGCCCACGTGTTCCCGCCGCACTTCTCGCTGATCTGCCGCCACCTGGAGGTCAACCCGCACCTGTGCCACAGCTACATCGAGCAACACCTGCTCGGTATCAGCCGCGAACAGATCGGCTCATGGCTGATGCGCTACTGGGACATGCCCGACGAACTGGCCACCGCCCTGCGCTTCCAGCACGACCCAAGCTACGACGGCGCCTACGCCGAATACCCGAACCTCGTCTGCCTGGCCGTGCGCCTGCTGCGCAGCCGCGGGATTGGCTCCGGCCCGGATGAAGACATCCCGGATGCGCTGCTCGAACGCGTTGGTCTGACCCGCGACAAAGCCAACGACGTTGTCAGCAAAGTGCTTGAGGCCGAGGTGTTATTGCGCGAACTGGCTTCGCAGTTCAGCCAGGCCTGAATGCAAAGCGGGCAAGCGAGCTCCAGTTGGAGCGACGCTGCCCGCGATGTATTCAACCTCCGGCTTAAGCCGACTTGTCCAGGTAACGGATCACCCAGCCTTTATCGTACCCAGAGTCGGTGAAATACACTCCGCCCACCACGATACGCCCATCGTCCATTACCGCCATGCCGTGGGGGTATTCGAAACCCGCGCTTTCATTGAAAACGGTAAATCCCGAACCAAAGAAAGAGGCGTCGGGAGAACCATCCGCCAGAAAGCGTGCGGTGACCGCGCTGAGATTCTCATCAAGCACCCCAGTGCCACTGCTACCGCAAACGATGACTGAACCGTCCGTACGCGGCACGCAATGCAACCATCTGACACCTTGGGAGACAGGTGACGAAATCAGTGGTTGACCACCATTGAACACCCGATTGTAGGAGCCGCTGAAATTGAGCACTGCAATCAAGCCCTGATAGACGCCCTTCACCGCCGCACCGCCGGCCACAACGATCTTGTCGTCAACGATTGCCGCAACGTCCAGGCTGATCCATTGATCATGAGGCACGTCCACCGCGCCGTTGTTTCCAAAGTCTGCGTCAACCTTGCCCGTGGCGTTGAGACGGGTAACAAAGGCGCCATGCGCACTCTTCGCGAAGTAATGGCCGCAGATCACCACGGCGCCATCCGCCTGGGTCGCGATCGCTTGCGCAACGATGTCAGAAGGCGAAATCTCTGCAAGCTCTATGAACGCAAAGCCAGTGCCGTTGAAGGTCGTATCGGGAGAACCGTTCGGATCGAACCTCAGAGCGATACCTTTTGTCCGTCCGGCAGCATCCTCAACGGTACTGACCACGACGATTTTTTCGTCCAGTTGTTGCGCGACCAGTCCTGCTGCGCCAGCCACTGCGGCACCGCTGGCAGACGCTTGCACCACCCCGGTATATCCGCCGCCGCCCATCTTCGCGTAGGGAAGATAGAGCACACCTTGTTCCCCGAAAGACGTATGCAGTTGCCCGTCCTCGCGCTGTCTGACCAGCACCAGGCCCGTCGAGTTATTCGCGCCCTCTTCCGTGTACTGAGCACCAACCAGCCAACCGCCATCGCTCAGCGGTGTAAACCCGAGGATCCGACTCATGTAAAAACTTTCTTTCAGCCTGATCTCGACGTAGCCGGAGTCTCCTCCACCGAAAGCTGAGTCGAGAGCACCGTCTTCAAGCAGGCGAACGATCCGTGTAGGCGCACCGGGTGTTGAAAGGCGAACGGCAACCAGCAATTTGTTTTGCGGCAGCGCCAGCAGTGCCCTGACGTCATATCCCGAGAACCCGGGAAACGGAAATCTGAGGATGCCACCGTCGCCGAACGTCGGATCGTTATTCAAGGATGGCGTGCCCGCCAGATAGCGCACGAAACGCCCAGGGACTTTGGGAAGATCAGAATGGACGGAGAGTTCGATGCACACCACGATCCGGCTGTCCCCCATGACGGCCAAACCTCGCGCGAAGGCTTCCCCTGCGCTGTCTTCAAACAACGCATGCCCCGTACCGTTGAAAGCCGTATCCGGTTTTCCATCAGCAAGAAAACGCGCCGTCACCACGGCTGACTCACCCTGCCCGACAACAACGATCGAACCACCCGCCTGAGAGGTATGCGTCCACGCCAACCCTTTCAGTAACGGCGAAAACAGCGGCTTGCCACCATTGAACACAAGGTTTGCCGCGCCGCTGGTCGTGAATGCAGCGATCAACCCACCGTCGAGACCATTACGCAGGGCTTGGCCCGCGACGATAATCCTGCCATCGCCTTCACGTACCGAAATCGATTGCAGAAAATTCTCGCCTTCGTCGTCGGGAATCAACAAGGCCAGGCCGTTGTTGAATCGACTGTCCAGCGCGCCATTTGTGTCCAGACGCGCCAGAAAAACTCCACGGCCTCCCGATCCGTCCTGGTATGCACCGCAGACCAGCACCTTGCCATCAGCTTGAACGGCAATGCCGTTGGCGGTATTCGATGTGGCGACATCCACAACCACATAGCCCGAACCGTTGAATGATCGATCGAGGGAGCCATCCGCTTGCAGACGTATCACAACGCCCACTGGCAATGGCGCATCAGCAAAAAACACGAGATGAAGCAGGACGATTTTGCCGCCCACCTTCAGGGCCGTTGACCGTAATGAAGCGTGCGCAGTCTGAGAGAACCTGCTGCTCGGATGACTGGTCTTGCGCGGCGCGCTAGCGGGGTCGGGGTTGCCATAATGGGAGATGAACCGCACGCCGTTGGTGCCGAACGTTTCGTTCAGTTCACCGGTCTTTTTCAGGCGGACCAGTGCGAGGCCAACGTCATCGGAGGTAGTCGAGAAATACTGAAGGCGTATCAGCCAACCATCATCCTCGAGCGCATCGAGACCGGAGACATAGCTGATCCGAGCCCCTTCCAGCGCTATTTCAACGAAACCTCTGCGCGCCGGACCGAAGGTCTCGTCCAGCGAACCGTCGTCATTCAGCCTCGCAATGGCAACCGGGACATTCGCTCCCGTTAAAGGTATCGCAACGAGTAATTTAGAATCGGGAAGCGCCAAGACCGCCGCCGCTTCGTCGCCCGCAATGCCGGGTATCGGTAAGGTCAGCACGCCATCCTGAGCAAATGTCGGATCGAGAGACTTGGGGGTCGAAATACTGTGTGTCTGCGTCATGAGCTTGCTCCATCAAGTCAGTGAAGTACCTTAATGCTGGAACTGGAACTTGAGTAGAGCATCGCCATGGCGCACAAAACACCTGATAGAAATGACAGTCCGGCTGTCTTTGTGAGCCTGAATAATGGCCTTACAAGACAGGCACATGTTTATTCAATGCGCTTGCATGGATTTATTGGAATTGGCCTCACAGTTCAGTCAGGCATAAAAAACCCGCTCTCACGAGATCATTCTTATTCGTGAGAGCGGGCCATCAGAGCATTGTTTATTGATCAGGCAATGAAGCGTGCTATCCAGCCGCTTGAGGGTAGACCCGACAGGCGCACATACTCACCGCAGATGACGATCTTGTTTTGCGCGGTGACTTGCAGATCCAAACCAAACTCCAGTTTCTCAGGCTTATTAAAAGATACCCACCCACTGCCGTTGAACTCCGAATCAAGTTCGCCGGTAAGGCAATAACGTGCACAGACGGCATGCGTCTCGTCAGTAGTAAACACTCCGCCGCTGCTGCCGGCGACAATCAACTTGCTTTCATCCCCATCGCCAAAGGCGCAACTCGACCAAGTCTGACCAATCTCAGGCACAACTTTGGTATACAACGGTTGGCCATTGTTAAAAAGGGGGTGAGGTGAACCGTCCGCACTGAGTACGACAATCACCCCTTCACCACCAACCCAGCCTTCAACGTCCTGCCCTCCTACCAAAGCAATGATTCCGTCCTTTTTCCTCACGGCAATATCGCGGAAAGTCGGCAGCCGACCAGAGGACAGAATGGTTGTCCTGAACTTATCATCCCGTATTCCATCTGTTGTGAAGCGCACGGCATAAACACCAAGGGTGCCTTCATCACTAAAGGTGCCATACACCACCAAGCCACCGTCCGCTTGAACAGCCACTCCGCTGGCAGCGTTTATAGCGGCCGGCCCCAACTCAGTCAGTTCAACAGTAGCCGAACCGGTTTTGTTGAAGGTACTGTCAAAAGTGCCATCAGGATTGAGTCGCACGACCAAGCCTTTGGTTTGCCGTGTAGCAGGATCAATACCAGAAGAGACCAGAGCTATTTTGCCGTCTGACAACTCGATACCGGACGCTCCAGAATGGGCGCTGCTCTGAATAGAAGGCTGATCATCATGGCTTGAATTTTGGCCGGCGCGTGCAAACCTTGCCCCTCTGTTTAGCGTTGTGGGTATAGAAAAGGACGGGAAGGTAACCACGCCGCCTTCACCAAACTTATCGTTGAGTCGACCGTCCGGCAGTAGCTGGATCTCAACAAAACCGCCTTCACCCGACGACCGGGAAGCGTATTCAACTGTAACCAGCACCCCTCCATTGCTCAGCAAGCTTGCGCGAAATTTTCCTAATAAAATTTTATCCCCTGTCGAAATCCGTGCAAAACCTTGCTGGTTTTCGCCAAACCCGGAGCCAACATCGAGCCGCCCCTCTTCAGTAAGCCGTGCGACTACAAAGCCAGGGAACCTGACTGCCTCATTCGCCACGACGAGCAGTCTACCGTCAGGCAAAGAAAGGACAGCGTGCGGGGCAATGCTGACAAATTCAGGAAACTCCCAATTGAGTATGCCGTCATTGGCAAATGTTGAATCAAGCTCACCTGCTTGTACGGTCATGTTGATAACTCTCCAATCCGGATAAGTCCCTTTACTGCTGGACGCCCCCATCAAGCCTCAACATGCAAACAAAAACACCTGTCATTTCTGACAGGTTTTCATGGCCGTACGCGCCAATTAACCGACTTATCGAGCCAAGCCTGGCACCCACCGCATTTTAGAAAAATGGCGCTTCAAGCCTTGGGCTTGGCCTTTCTTGGTTTCAAATACTTCATCAACCCTTGAAACCACATCACCAGCGCCGGGTTGCCCTTGAGCTGGATCGACTTGTCCTGAATCCCCTGCATAAACGCCAACTGCTTGTTCTTCGCCTGCATCGTCGCAAAGCCATAACCGGCATCTTTAAACGCAATCGCAAACGCCGGCTCTGCCACCACGCCAGACTTGCTGGTGATGCGCTGATCCTTGACCACGAAATGCCGCGCCACTTTCCCGTCCAGCGTCTGCAACTGAAACACCAGATCCTTGTCACCCAACTGCTGCTGGAACGCAGGATTTGTCCGGCTGGCCTTACCCATCAACAAACCCATCATCCACAGAAGAAAACGAAATTTCATGCGCACAGCCTCAAAAGGAAAATGAACGGCCGGGGCAGTGTAAGGGATTCGGACGATAACGCCAGTATCTGACGCTGTTGGAAGAGGATGCTGACTATTCCCCGCACGATGACCGCCAAGTCACGATTCAGCGCTCGCCCACTGATCGTTCCCCCGCTCCGCGTGGGAATGCATCCCGAGACGCTCCGCGTCTCACCACTCACCTTTCCTACACCTGTTGAAACACATCCCTGTAGGAGCTGGCGAAGCCTGCGATCTTTTGATCTTCCGGCCCGCGAATCTATGGGAAATTTCCTGCAAAGTGCGGTGCTGTCCATGAACTAGGCGAGTTGGTGCGGTGGGGATAGGATCTGTGGGTCGCCGCAAAATCGGTGATACGGACGTGCAAGTCCAGACTCGTCATGCATTCAGTTATGGCTATTCGCCGAGTGTTTTCCTATGCTCGCGAACTGTTATGGCGGCTGTGTATGGGAGGCCTTCGGGTCTGCCGGTTTCCGAGTCCGGTCTTGCACACCTATACACAGCTGCCACCCTTTCGAAGCAAGCGAAACGGTGTTGGCTCCATAACTCGGAAAATACCTATGATCAAACCAACACCCAATCCCCCAGAAAACCCGGATATTTCGCCCTACGAATCTCTGGAATCAAAGAAATTCCACGAAGCCGCCGAGCGCGCCCTCGACCACCATTTCAAACCAGCCGTCGAACCACACCCCAAACGCGAGAACGGCCTCTTCAAACTCTCCCCCGGCACCGACGCCGAAGCCCTCATGGCCAACGCCTCCGAAGACCTCCTGTCCATCAGCGTCATCGCCTGCGACCTCGCAGACGACCTCCACGGCTCCCGCCGCTCGGTTGCACTGGCCCTGAGCAGAATGGCGGACGGGGTGAGATTGATGGTGGAAGGAACGCTCGACCAGATAGAAGTGCGAAGCGTGGCGGCCAAGCCGTAGCGAGATTTGCGGATGAAAAAAGGGGACGTTAAGTCCCCTTTCTGAATATTCCCTGCTTCACCACTGGCAACCTGTTTCAGATTTCGAATCCACGTTGTAATCGTTTTCAAACGAATACTTCTTTGCAGATTTGTAATTCGTATACGTCATCGCATCAACCCGGCCACCCTGAGTGACCATCTGATACTCACCTGTCAGTGCGCCATCAACTACTTCAACCCAAGTTGTCGTGTACTGGTAGGGCCGGCCATACACGAGTTCTTCTTGTTCAGTATTGCGATGAACCAGAGTGATGGCCTTCTTCGACTTGCTGTACTTGACGCCAGCACCGCTCCACTTGGCGACAGAATCGTAATAGGTTCTGAACTCAAAATTTATGGGCTTGCCTTCGTCGGAGCGGAAGCAAAAAACCTCGGTCGTGACCTCGCTATGAGCCGCCAGAGGAACGAAAGCGAGCAACGCGGAAAACAATGCAGACGAAAATTTCAAACCGAACATTCCTTTAGCGGTTCATGGGTAATAAAAAACATGCTTTCAGCAACTCAACGAGCGCTGGTCACGCCTCTGGCGCCACAGCGCTGCGCTCAACCACCCTCGCCGGGATCTTCGAAGCCTTTCCCGCTTCCGACATACGCGATGCGTATTGCTTGTACGCCGCCACCGCCCGCTCTTTATCGTTCACGGCCCAATAACTGTCAGCGAGATTCAGGTAAGCAACCGTCCTGTTTGGGTGGCTAGCAATCACTGCGTTGAGCAACTCAATCGACTCAGCGTAGTAACCCGCCTCGCCGAGCAGAAAACCGAGGTCGTTGGACCAGCCGGGACGCTGCGGGTAGTAGTACTTTGCGACGATATAGCTATCCGGGGGACAAGTGTCATGCGGGCCACCGCCCATCAACGCGTAGCTCATCGTATCCTTGAAGGAAGAGTCATCACCCTTTCGGTAGGCTGCCAGCGCCATATCCAGCAAATCAGCCGAATCGACGGTCATCAATTTCTTTCTCACGCCCTTAATACTGCCAGTACGAGCAACCTGCAGCTTCTGCAGCGCCTCACGCCCATCGAAAGAGGCCAGGGTGATTGGGCCCAACGTCTGCACCGGCAACTCCACTACGCTGACAAGCGACCGGTCACAGGAGTCGTTGTTCGCCACTTCCAGCAGAGCTTTCAGCTCAAACTGCTTTGAACCTCTGTTGAAGGCGAACAACAGGTTGAAGTTGTAAACCGCGTTATCTTCCTCGCTGGTTACCAGCGCGATGTAATCCCCAGCCTCAACGAACGGCTGCTTTACCACAGCTTCCTCAGCCTGCGGATCAATGACAGTCATGACGCCAGGGCGACCTTTGAGTACATGGACGCTGAAGACACCCTGAAGCGCAGACGAGTACTGACTCTTGATCAGAGGCAGCGCCTTCGACGTATCGAGCAATATGTCCTCGTTACGTGCTTGTTCCGGCGCAATCAACAACCGGTTGGAGGCCTCGTCCGCACCTCCTGCCAGAACAAATACGTTTTGCCGTGATGCATCACCCAGCAAGCTAGCCGGAATTTCCTTGAGGACTTGCGGGGCAGCAAATGCGTAGGAAGTGGATAGAAGCCCAAGGCTCAACACGATAAAGCGGAAGAACATATTCACTGTCTCAGTCCCTGAATTTTAGATCGCTCAACAACGCGTTGCGGAATCTTCTGCGCTTTACCGGCGGCACTCATCGCGTCGCGGTACTCGCGGTAATAACGCTGCGCTTCTTCTTTCCGATCAAGGCGCCAGAGTGAATCGGCGATGTTCAATATCAGTACCGTGCGTTTACCAACGGCCTCAACGCCGCGATAAAACTTCAGCGCCAGCTCATCTCTACCGCCCTCGGCCAGATAAAAACCGAGGTCGTTGTACGCCTGAACATTTTGTGCCGGGGGATGGCACGCCATGTAGGATTCGGGACTCAAAAAAGTCAGGCCCGATTCGATAGAATCAGCGCGGGACTGCGCAGCTTTGATGGTCGAGATATATTTCAACCACTCCTTCGGGGACTCCGTTTCCAGGCTAGGTGTGAGGACTTCGCCATCTTCCGAAAACCACTGATTACCCACCCATTTGCCGAGACAAAAACGAGGGGAACGCTCGGCCAGCACGCAACCGGTTTCCATGGAGATCACATCGCAATGCTGTTGCGACACGAGTTTTTCTTCTTGATTCTCGTCCGACACAATGCCGAAGACCACCGGGTCGAGCAATAAGGTTTTCTTGTCAGGGCTTAGCCAGTCCGAGTGTCCATCAGCGCCAACATCGGCACTGAAGAGCGGGAAGGTTTTGCCGTTGGCGGTGAACCATGCGGTCGCCGAATCCACACCAGGCATCGTCCATTTTGTCGCTCTAAACGTCACGGTGTGCCCATCGATACCGACTATTGGCGGATCCTCGGCAAAGGCACTTGTGGCGGCAAGAACGCTGCCGATCATCAACACCCACTTAAGGCTGGCCATAGACGATCCTCTTCACCGCCGGGCTTTCTGACATTAACTGTCTCTTCGTAACGCCATAGGCCTTGATCAGCTCGTCCCGAGATCCCTTCGAGCCAAAAGAGCGTTGGTTATTATCGAAGCTGTATTGCTCCAATCGCCCTGCTGTCGAGTAATACCCATGCCACTCCGCGCAGGCACCGCAACCGCCATATCCGCCTATCGAAACAAGACTGCCCTTGGTGCCTTCCACGCAATCCATCGCCACAACGACATTGCTCAACATTTTCGTCTTCGCACCGTCGGAAGTGAGCTGTGAAACTTTGCTGATATCGCGTCGAAGCGCCTTGCTACCGATGTTGATGGTCTGGTCGGAGCAGACCGGGATGACGTGGGTTTGCGCACCATCCACCGTCACCGATCGGCAGGACGACACCAACACCACTTCAACACCGCCGCACTGCATGACATCGCGCTGGGTAAAGGCGTCCGAAGGCGCGGCGAAGGCTGGCAGAGAGAGCAGCAGCGAAAGGCTGCCCGCGAGAAGACGGTTCATCCACTCACTCCTCATCCATCGGCGACGATTCCACGTCGGTCATGATCAGCAGCCGGAATTCGTTATTCACAAATTCGTAGTAACGGTCCCGGTTACCACTTTCCAAAGCATTCCCTTGGGCATCTTCTTCGCCGTCGAGCGTGATGCCGGACACGATGATCATGCGGCTCTCGGGTTGGTAAACCATGCCGAACGTGCTGCCGTCGTAAGCATTCGGCAGACCGCCAACGACTTCCCCAGTCTGAGCGTCCAGCACTTCGCCGCAAATTGCGCTGCCGCCACAGCCGAGCCTGTGAAGGATGTAATGGCCGGCGAAGTTGACCTTGCCTTTCAGGGCTTGCCCCCGTGCCTGATCCATCATTGGGCTGCTGCTCTCTTGCGGCACCAGCTTATGGTTGGGGCCGGTGAAAACTGGCGTGACGGTGTAATCCTTGAAGGCTGGATCGGCAGCGAATGCCATGGACGCGGCAGCCAATATCAAGCTGCCGAGAAGAACCGAAAATCCTTTCACGCTGTAGCTCCGTCGACGTAATGCATTTTGGGGATGTTCATTCGAAGGCAATGCCGCGCACCGCTTTCTTGATTTGTTCGAATCCTTCGTTGCTGATCGCCAACGGGGCGGATGAACCTGATTCCGCCGAGCCGATCAGCACAGCTTTACCTCGCAGCAAGCAAAAAGCGATGCGGGTAATGTGCCGTCGTGATTTGTCGTGGAAACCGAAGATGAAACCCGAAGAACTCTCCCCGCCCCATTGTTCGAAGTTGTAGGTGTTCGCACGACCCGCCAGAGAGTTGGGCACCCAGCCCTGATCGGTACGAGTCGCCGGACACCTGGGGTCGTTGTCGTCACGCAGGACTTGCACCGCAAACACATCGTCTACCGGGGGTTTCCAGTCGGTGAGAAGCGAAAAGTACTCCAAGTTTTCACACATCAAACCAAACCACGGCTGGCTGAGGTCACCGTGTTTCTCGAAGTGCCAGTCGGCACCACTCGACGTCTGCGCTTGCCACAAGCTGGGGGCGCTTGACGGTTTGGGCAGTTGTTTGGCTGCGATAAATACCGAATAGAAATCGTCGAACTTCAGCCATTGGTTCTGCAGCAGCGGCATTGAGAACCGACACGAACCCATGTCTACAATTGTCTCGGTCGGGCCTTGCGCAACCGGCGACTGGCCGGGCTCGTTACCGACCAATACAGGACCTGCGCCAGTCACATAACCCACCTGTAAAAACGCGACCAGACCAAAGATCAATTCGCGGAGGTATCGTAGTTTCACTTCGTATCCTTCGAATTCATCAGTTCCAACTCACCATCCCGATACAACACCTCACACCCCACCCACGCCGGATCCACCTGCGGCATCACCGCCGACGGCTTGCGCAATTCGCGCAACAGAGTCGAGCCATGCGACAACCGCCCACCCATCCGGGCAATCACCGCCCGCGCCGCTTGATAGTGGGCATGCCGCCCCGGATCGAGGGTGTCTTCGAGCAGGATGTCGGCGCCGAGGACGCCTTGCACCTGCCCCGGATAAATCATAAACCCGGTCGCCTGCTCGGCACCTTCGCGACCGTCCTGCCAGAAGCTGCCGTCACGGGTGCGCACATCGGGGTGCGGTGCAAACCAATGTTCGCGATCCGCCAACGGCATGGCGTGGTGCAGGCGGAAGAAGATGCGCATGAGGTTGTCGCGGTACCACTCGCGCACTTGCAGGTAGTAGCCGCGCAGGCCCGGCAGGCCGCTCGAATGGGCGAGGCGGATCAGAGCTGGCCATTGCGGGAATGGCTGCAGCGGCAGATCGCTCGACGCGGACCGAGGCGTAGCAGGATCGGTTTCCCACGGCAATCGATGTGGACTGTTTTCTAGATTGTCGTAAGCGGTCGGCGGACGGCCCAACTTGTCGCCGCCACTGCTGGCCAACGCTGTGGCGATACACAGATTGCCTTGCACCACGAACACGTAAAACCGGGTGAACCAGTCCGCGAGTTGTTGGCCATCGGCAGCTTGGGCGACGAGTTCGGCCAGTTCCCGATCGAAGCGCTGCAAGCCGTTTTCAAGATTCAGCAAATGGCCGCGAGCCTTGCGTTGCATACGCAAAAACAGCGGCAACGAACGCAGCATCTTCAGCGGATGCCACGGCAGATGCGGCGTCGCGCCGCCGACTTCACCGGCGTAGTTCGCGGCGCTGATGCCCCAGTCGGCCAGCCGGGCAAGAAACAGATCATTGTTGATATAGGACGCGCCGCCGAACACGGCGGTGAACGGCTCGTTGTCCTGCAACACCCGCGCATCCCAACGCGCCATGATCGCCGGGATACTCGCGGCTGCGCGGCGCTGGGCGTACTCCACCAGTACGCTCGGTTGCGGCGGCAGGATCTCGGCAATATTGGCGGCAGTCAGGTGGCGGCGCCAGCCGTAGTCGCTGATCGGCCGGTATTGCAGCAGCCAAAGTTGCGAGCCATCCCAGGCCCACTCGACATCGCCGGGCACGTAGTGGAACACGCGCAACACGTCTTGCAGAAAGCGCCAGAGCAGGTCTTCGGTCAAACCGTGGGACGGCGTGAACGTGCCGCTGCGCCAGGCATCGCCGAGCCGCGAAAGCGTTGCCCGTGAGGGGCTGACGTGACCGTCGGCGAGCGATTCTAGATGGCCTTCAACCCACTCCAGTTCTACCGAGAGATGGCGCACGAAAGCGATCCCGGACACTACCGGGGTGATGAAGCGCTGCACCACCACTTCCTCGACGCCTTCGGCCGTCAGTTCGGCGATGCGTTTCGGCACGTTGGCGGTCGGCTCGCGCAGATAGGTTGTGCTCAATCCGGCATTCGCCGAATCGGCCTGATCTTCGCCATAACTGGAGGAGCGCACCGCCCAGGTCACATCAGGTTGGGCGGCGAGAAATGCCGGCAGACGCGGATCGCTGCAATCGTTGAGCGTCAACGCCGCCGGCACCGCTTGCCGCGCCAGTTCGGCCAAGCGCAAACGACCGCCCTTGGTGTGCGCGACAAACCCGCGCTCGCCCGACTCCAGCCAGTGCGCGAACTGCGCGGGCGAGTCGATCCACGGGTAATGACCCCAACCGGGTTTGAGGCTGATGGTCAGATCGGCGCGGGCGAGAATCGCCGACCACGCTGCCGCTTGCTCGATGCCGAGCACGGCGTCCTGATCGCCCCAGACCAGCTCGACCGGATCGGTGATCCACTCCAGCAGAGGCAACGCAGTATCAGCGCGGATCAAGTCCCAATGCGGCACAAACGCCCGGCAACGCGCATAACCGGCGCCCATGCGCTGGTACTGTGCGGGCGTCCAGGTCTGGTTGGAAAACTTACGCGCGAACAGCGTCGGTTTGTTCGCCAGCAGCCAGTGAATGGTCTTGCGGATTGGCAGCGGCGACATCAATGCCGGCAAGCGACGCTGCCACAAAAATGCCCCAACCGGCGCCAACAGAACACTGCGCGAAAAGTGCCCGGGCCGACGTTGCAACGCATGCAACACCAGCAACGCATTGACCCCGACCGCCATGATCGCGCTGCCCTGCTGCGTCATCGCCAGCAAGGTCTGCGCGTAGTCCGCCAGATCCTCGCAAGGCGGCTGCGGATTCGCGCCGAAGCCCGGCAACTCCAGCGGCACCACGTCGTAGCGCTGGAAGTGTGGCAGCGCGTCGTCCCACCAATCGGCAGCGCTACCGTTGCCGGCCAGCAGGTACATCAACGGCTTGCTCATGAGCGATCCTCAGGTCAGATCGCGCAGAGCGGCGTCGAGGGTTGGAAAGCGGAATGTGTAGCCAGCCTCGGTCAAACGCTGCGGCACCACGCGCTGACCGTCGAAGAACAACTCCGCCATCTCCCCGGCCAATGCACGTACTGGCGCGGCGGGAATGTTGAACCACACCGGGCGCTTGAGGACTTTGCCGGCATGGGCGGCGAACGCGGCCTGACTGACCGTTTCGGGCGCGACCATGTTGTAGGTGCCACGCATAGTGTCGTCGTTGAAAGCCCGCGCGATCACCTGAAGCACATCGTCGCGGTGCACCCAGCTCATGATCTGCTGACCGTCACCCATGCGCCCGCCGAAGCCCAGACGAAACGGCAGCAGCAACGGCGTCAGCGCACCGCCCGGGCCGAACACCACGCCGAGGCGCACCACCACCTGACGCACGCCAAACTCGGTGGCCGGTTGCGCGGCGGCTTCCCAACGCGCGCAGAGTTCGGCCATGAAACCGTCGCCCTTGTTGGCGTGTTCGTCGAGGTTTTCGCTGGCGTCGCGCACGCCGTAGAAGCCGATGGCCGAGGCTTGAATCCATAGGGTGGGTTTGTGCTTGGTGTTCTTCAGCCAGGTCATCAGCGCTTCGGTGGTGCCGACTCGACTGGCGAGCAATTGCGCCTGACGTTTGGGAGTCCAGCGTGGGCCGGCGACGGGGGCGCCGGCGAGATTGATCACTACGTCGAAGGCTTCGTCGTGGCTGAGTTCGTTGAGTGAATGCACACAGCGGACGCGGCCGTTGAATAGATTGGCCGCGCTCAATGGATCGCGCGTTAGAACGCTGACCGAATGGCCTGAGTCGAGCAGTTGGTTGACCAAGGCTTCACCGATAAACCCGGTGCCGCCGGTGATCAGCACTCGCTTGTAGGCGCCATCGGCAAACGGGTTGGATTGGCTCAGTGCCTTTACTGAAGGGGATTTTCGGCGGTCATACCGATACAACCAGAACAGCGGCGGCAACAACACCAGCAACGCAAAACCGTCGAGCCACAGGTGCGACCAGACCTGCTGTTGCGCTGAAAGCCACATGTCCTGCGGCGCCCATAACAGGATGCCGGCGATCAACCATCCCCACACCATCGGCGCTTTCGAGCGATTGCCGATGTGCACCAGCGCAAGCATGTACAACGAATAACTTTGCAGCGTCGCGCCGAACAGCGCGAGCCACCAGACTTGTTGTTCGTGGCCGGCGACGGGCACCGGGTCTGCGCCCCAGAATGCGAGTTCGAGAACTTGAAGATAGCCGTCGAGTAAACCGGAATGCCCGGCCCAGGTCAGGGTGAGACCGGCGAGAATGTGCACGACTGCGGCGGCGTATAGCCAGAGCACTAACGCGGGGCGAAGGGAGTTCGAGGGGGCTGGCATTCCGTGTCCTGAGCGCATTCCTTGGGGGTGGGGAGTTTAAAGGAAAATCGCGGTCGTCAGATGCTCAAGTATTAAACGTTTAAGCGTGAGTGATTCAGGCAAAACTCCTACAAAACCGCCTCAAACATGCCCTCGAAATTCAGATGCAGTGACTGGCCTTGATCGGTGCTGCGCCTGACGATCCCAATCGTCCCACGTTGAAGATGCCCAACTGATTACCTTTGTCAGCCGCCATCTGATAACAGGCTAACGCCCGGGACATATCCTTCGTTCCAAACTCGCCACCTTCAAAGGTCGAGGCCAGATAATTCATCGCATCAGCGGAGCCCATGGAAATAGCACGAATAACCTGCTCTTTTGCCTGCTCGGGATGGAGGCAAGTGCCGTTATAGTCGGTCGAGTTTCCTGAACAAAGAAACGTGGCATAGGCCAACGCGCCACTCGGTATTTTCGAGGCCGCTTTGAACAGCGCCTCAACCTTAGGGGTTTCCAACTGAGACGCCATTTGCGAAAGGCTTAGGCTTGCCGCCGACAGGCTCGCCTGTGCGTCACCCGACTCTGCAGCACAGACAAAATTTTCCAGGGACGCTTCAATCAACTCCACCGTCAGCGGGTATTGCTCAAGAAACCCAAGCCCACCTAACGCTTCGGCACGTTGATAACAGAAGTTCTCGGCGCGGCTCATTCCCGGGTTATCTGTTGCGACAAGATCCTTCTCACTGATCGACCAATCCTCAATCCCCTCAAGCACCCAGCACGCCTGACGAGAGAAGTTGAAGATTTTCACATTGCTGTTACCCGCCCGTTTATCCACAACGTTGACGTGACTGTCATCGACCTCTTCGATCTCGACTCCAGGTGTCTTGCCGGGTGTGATGGCGGCCATCAGCGGATAGGTGAACGTTGTTCCACTGACACCCGAGGTCGAAGGCTCAAAGGTACTACGTTCCTTTCCCGCCACCGGCTTCAACACCAGCGACTTGACCGTCATTGCAGTGAGACGGCGTTGTGATTCGCTGTTGGCGGAAAACGCAGTCAGGAAAGGCGCGAACTCCTCCGAGGGGCAAGCGTCGCTGGTGGGAGCCGTCGAAGCGCTCTTATCGGATGCAAGCGCAGGGACAATCTTGTCCAGATACGCCGAGCGCTCGCGACTCATTCTAGCGATGCACGAGTTAACGGCGAACACATGCGCCGGCATCCCCGTCTCGATCTCGAACGCCTCCAACGGGCAGTTCGCATCGCGCAATTTCAACCACGCACGTTGCGACTCTTTGACCTTCGCTGCGTACTCCGCGCCCAACGCCGGATCTGTTCGATAGTCAGATTCAAGCCGCGTCATCAACTGCTTGTAGCTGACATTCAACTGCACATCGGCAGCCTTCTTCGCCGCCTCCGAACAGGGCACCATTTCCAGGCTTGAGGTGACATGGCTGCAGTCATCCTGCGCATAGGCCGCTGAAAATGGCAGTAGCACGGCCAGCAGGGTAAAAACAAAACGTTTCACGGGGTTCTTCCTTGAGTCATTCAGGTTTTGCGTTTGGTGAATCGGGTGATGCATTGCTTGGATATGTTCATTTCCCAGTAGGTGCTGAGCAACGCTTTACGCTTTTTGTCGACGCCCAGGTTAACAAAGCCATCGCCGCAGTCCGGTTGCAACTCTTCGAACGTGCCGGTTTTGGCTTGGTAAACGAATACCCGGTAGTAGTAGTAAGTGCCCATGCCGTCATCCAGCTGCCAGATCGCGAAATCTTGGGCGCCGTCGAAATTGAAATCATCGAACTGCACATGGAGTTCGTTTACGGCTTCAAAATCGATTGTCCGAGACTCGCTGTGCGTTTCGCCTTTAACCGCGATGTTCAGCTTGGCGCCTTCGAGAACCAGCGTCGCGTCGACGCCTTTGGTTGGGCTGAACGTGGTGGTTTCGGCCAACGCCGGGATCGTCCACATCAGGCCGAGCAGCGATACCGCTAGAGTTTTGAATTGCATGTGCTCGCTCTACTCCCACTTGCATCCGGACTCCAGAGAGGAGTCGATGCTGGTGCTGATTCCGAAGCTATAAGCCTTACCGTTGGACTGCTTTGTGTAAGACATCGAGACGATCTGCGAGCCTTGTGTCATCAACTCATAGCTACCCGTGACCTTGCCGTTGACGACTTCAGACCAGGTTCTGGTGTGCTGCCAAGGAGCATCCGGGTCGAGGATTTCGTTTTCTGAATCCGTCAGCACAATGGAAATGGGTTCACTGGACTTGGCGTACTTGACGAAGCCGCCCGACCATTTGCTGGCTTCGTCGTAATAAGTGCGGAGTTCGAACTTTACCGGACTGGATTGCGAGAGTTCGAAGCAGAGTGATTCGGTAGTGACTGCGCTGTGCGCCATCAACGGGAAGAGGCTGACCAGCAGAAGAAGTACTTTTTTCATGTTCATTTCCTTATGAGAGTCGGGTTCACTGCTGTTCCACTCCCGACTTTCTCCACAAAAAACCTGTCATCGGTAGGCGTCGGTTACGTGGATAAGCCGTTGTTGTCAGAAAGATCCTCACTGTGTCGCAACCACTTAAACAGAAGTCACGATCTTTCGATCTACTGCTAAACGGATGTCATGTTCGTCGGACATTTCCCGCAAGACGCCGAGCCATCCATGAACTATCCGACCTTCCCATTCGCCGCTAACCTTGATTTGTCGCCGCAAAAAACGGTGACACGGACGTGCAAGTCCGGGTAAAAGACGACGCGCAACGTCATTGGTCGCTGATCGGGCATATCCCTGCACGCGTTACCGACTGTATGGCGGCTGTGCGTGGGAGATCCTTCTTTCGAGAGCGATCTGCCGGGTCCGTCTGCCCGGTCTTGCACACCTGCGCACAGCTGCCACCTTATTTGCGTGCAAGCGAACGGTGGTGGCTCCTCATATACAGACGGAGATACATCCATGTTCAAAGTGACGCCCAACCCGCCAGACAACACTGGCACCCCCGCCGAAGAATCCCTCAACACTGCAACGCTCGACAAAGAAGCCGCCGACCGTGCCTTCGCCCATTACTTCCCACCTACCAACGACAAACCATCCAAACGCCGTAAAGGCAGACTCTTCACCATCTCAACCGGCATTGATCCGGAAGCCCTCTTGGCCAATGCCTCCGAAGACATGCTGTCCATCAGCGCCATCGCCGCCAAACTAGCGGACGATGTCGATGGATCGAACCGCTCCGTAGCGTTGGCCCTTAGCCGAATTGCAGATGGCGCACAGCTTATGGTCGAGCGTGCGCTGGATCATCTGGAAGAATTGATAGCGGCGAGGCAAGAAGCAAAAACGTAAGCGGCACGAGGGGGCGGATTGAGAACCAACTGAAAGTCCGCCCCGCTTTCCATCGGTTTAAAGGCTTTCACTCATACCCACGCATTCTTTCGCATCGGCAAGAACCTTGCGTTCACCGTAGTTAAAAACGCAAACCGGCTTTCTGAAACTACCTTGCATTTTCTGGCACGCACCACCGCTTTTTTCTTTGAAAACACATTGTTCATCAGAAACTATCAACTCCTTGCCTGGCATCAAGGTCAAAACTTCATGACCTTCTATACGGTAAATGCTCTCGTATATTGAGCCACCTGACTGCTGAATATCTTTAAAACTTCCATCCTGCAACTCAGAAGCGCCTGCGGGAATAGATCCAATATAGTGAGCCATCCCTTCTTTAGCTGAAGCAGAAAAAATCATGACCTGAGCGTTAAGTCCCATTTCATCACTGGCTGGATAAGAAAATATAAAAGGTGCACCGTATTCAGCTGGCACCGCTCTATAGACATACTCAGACCGACAGCCGCGATCAGAACCCTCAAGGGTAAAAACTTCTTCTTTGACAGAAAGCACCAATTTTACTGCTTCGCTAGAGCCCACCTCTTTGCACAGTAGCTTATGCTCTATTGATGCGGACCTTGCTGCACCGATATATAAAAATAGCAAAAGCATCAGGAGTCTAACCATTTGCATATATCTCAAAAAAATTAACTGTAGCGAAACATCGAAAGAGGCCACCCGGGTACAGGCCACGTCTTTTCTGATGACTAATAAAACGTAGCCTGCCCCCAACTTAACTTTCTACTTGCTCGTATCATTTGCAGTTTCCTCGAGATTTCGCCGACTGTGGAATACGTCCACCTTTTCCGTTCTTTGTCATTTTAGCGATGTATTCTTTGTAAAGCGTACATGCGTCGGACTTCATTCCTATATCCCAATAGGCATCTGCTAAATTCAACGTCGCAACGACTCTCTCCGGGAATTTTTTATGTATCTCCTTCAAAAGCAAAGCAGCTAAGACGTTATTCTGGTTACGAGATAAATAATAGGCATAATCATTCAAAGGCCCGACATTATCATCGGAGATGATCAAAGTAAGCTCATACACAAATTCTTGGGGAATATTCCTTCTTACTTTATTCCCGCCACCATCAACTCCAAAAAACAATTGTCCTTTTTCACCCTGATGGAGATTATCAGCTATATATTTAAAGTCTTTTCTGATTTCTACAAGCTTGGCTTCATCACTCAAAAAGCCAAAGTTAGGCCCGCTCTCGGAAAACTGAGAAAACAGAGTACAACATACTACACGCTGGACATTAAATTGCTGCGGAAATAATTCATCAATCGGAGCCTTTTCACCACCCAAGGTATATTTCTCATCCCTACTAGGTTCAACCCATGTAGATTTTTTATAGAGCACCCAATCTTTCTGCGCAGAGCTCCATCTAAAACTATACTGCGTAAGATCAGTATTACGAGTATAAAAATCCAGCAACAACGAGAATTCGCCTGGGAGATAACCTACTGACAGCCCACCATCTCCAAGTTCAAAATCCCCCGAAACTGACTTGTCGCTCCCGCCTATATCGATAGTGATTCGCGAAACTGTACCGTCATCCTCGAGCGGGCTAACACTATACGAATCGCAGACTCCACCCCCGTTTAAATCAACCCCGTAACTACAGTTCGCATTGACCACTGACGCCATAACCGCGAACACAAAAAAAGCTACCACCCTCATCCTAAGTTCCCTTAAGTGCAAAGTGAAGTGCTTCGGCTTGGTATAACTACTGAAAATAAATGGGACAGTCTACATTCTGATAATTACTAAAACGTAGTCTGTCCACATTTTCACCTAAATGCAGACCGCCGCACTCTCACCATCTCCCTACTGCATTATGGGAGTCATCCATCTAATGACTTCAATAGCGCATTCAACTCTGTTATGTCCTCATTATAAAAACTATTACACTGAGCGACGATTGCTGCATCTTTTTTGTTTATTCTTTTAAGCGTACTACACACAAATAAAAAACCTTCACCACCCTGAACTCCTTCATACTCAACTACTTTCATATCCAGGACTTTCCAACCACTCCCTGCAAGCTTAATTTTCGCTGATTCCGGAGCGTCTGAAATGTGTTCTATCCCTTCCGGATCAGGAAGTTCAATCAGACCATTGTAAGAACCAGCAGATTGCAGATCATTTTTTTTTAGCGCCGCTTCAGGGTTCACTCCAATCACTAAAACAGTAGGAATCTTGTCGAAGGAATTAGCGTTAGCAGATAAATTAGTAGGACTTAAACTCACAACCAACTCCTTATCATATTTAGCACAGCTTGAAACTACAAAATTCGACCCCTTAAAATCAAACGAACATTCTGACTCACCCGCGAAAACAGTACCAACGAATAATATAGAGCCAATGACACTCAGCAGGGAATAAAATTTAGACTTCATCATTAAGCACACCCCATATAGATTTTAGTGCGTCCTTCCTTTCTACATCATGCAAAGGTATTTTATTTGGGCTTCCTCTATTTATTATTGAGCCCACTATTCTACAAGTCTCTGGTGTAGCATCTTTATCAGCACGCGCATTGATTTTCTCTCTCGACCAAAAGAAACCAGATGCATCACACGCATTGTAATCATCTGAAGCCAAAAGTGGTGGATTGGGGTCCGTAGTGAAATTTTTTCCTCGGTATCCCTCGTAACTTTTATAGTTTCTTCGACCCGTTATTTGCAGAAATCCTCGACCATGAAATCTATTACCGTCTCCCAACATCCCACCATGTGACGAGTTAGCGGCACCATTATCCATCCCTGCAGCTTTTGTTGCTATTTGTCCAGGCCGTGTTGCTACGTAATCGGGTCGATTGATGGTGGGCTTAGGATGTGGTCCTGGATTAGGTAGCTCAACCGGGCGACGACCTGAGGGTAGATTTCGATTTAGAGTTACACACCTATCATATTCAGCACCTGCTTCAGCCGGTGTCATAATTTCATAATTTTTTCGGAAATAGGCTTCATTCCCGTCTTCTTCTCGAGTTCGCCACCAGCCGGTTTCAATACCAACTTGTGCAAAAAAATGGGCAATCCGAAGTTTTGAATTAGAAATCTGATATTTAGACAGCATTTTATTAGTCTGCACTCGTAAACTGCTTGCCCGTTCCTTTCCAGCAGCGGGCGCCGGCCAAAGAACCTTCCTCAATTCGTCACCGCTAAGCCAACCGCATTTCCTGAATAAACGAATAAACTCTACGGGTGGGAAATGCCAATGTTTTTTTTCGACACCAACTAAATTGGCTTGCTCCCAGAAAGCAAGAACTTTTTGATGATTTTTTATTTTTTCGTATTGCTCTTGAGGCATCGGACCGCCATCTGCAACTTTCAACAACCAACCATAGCGAGTATCAAAATCGTCTGCCGTCCATTCCGTCGGGAATTTACATATAAGCCGCTTTAGCGATTGCTGGGTATCATCAGAACGAAGCCGAGACATACTTAGCGCACGTTCATTTGTATAACGCTCTGATAAGTTTTTCTTCTGTTCATCTGAAAGGGTTGAATATCCAACGGAGTTGGCAACACTCACAGCATCACCATTTTCGTGTTCAACCGTACCCGTTCCCAACCCCAAAATGCCTTTTACAAAGTCTGACTGACAATGACTATCCGTGTCCGCATCATCATCGACCAGGTGCCACCCCTGCCATTGAGGAAAATCTGCATCGCTGAATCTTGTAACACTATCAGCGTTAAGGTTCACCCAACCAGACTTGCTCTCTTCTCCGGACTTACCAGGGAACTTAATTTGGCGCCAATGCGCGGCGTTAGTGGGCTGGAGATTATCCGGCCCTAGTACACGTCCGAATCTTAGGATTTCATAACCCGCACTAGGCGATTGTGGGTAATATTGCTTAGCTTTGTCATAAAGTTTGTATGCATATCCGGACTCCTCCACCTGAGTTCCGATTTCTTGGCCAGTCAGATAAAAAGAAGTTAACTGGCACTCGCCTTTTTCGTAACGCATGCGCACAAAAATTCCGTTTTGCAATAACGACGCTACCGCCGGTTCATATCCCCCAACCGTAGCGGGATTGCCTACGGATGACGTGGTGCTGCCACCTTCTTGGACTGGCACGGTCGGTGGCATGGCAGGAGGACGATAAACGACCGATGCGTTGTTTAACGATTCGCGGCGATCGTTTGGTGGCGTGCTATATAACAAAACTTCTGGAGGCACGAAAAAATACATATCACCCCAGCAACTATTTTTCCGCCCACTCTGCGCCTGATAACTTAGATCTCTAGTATCCCTACCCGTGATATTTGTTATCTGACTTTGATCAGCAATGATTTCAAAATGAATCCGGCCTTTAGATCCATATATACTGCCCGCCTCACCAAGAGACTCTTTTCTGCTGACTACTTTCCCTATCTGAGGACTAGCCAGATTAATTTTCGATAAATGCATATAGATCGAATAGAAAATTACTTTCGACTGTGCCTCCTCACCAATTTCGGTCTCATGACGCAAAACTACGCAACCCTTGTCCGTCCATCCGCCTCGAAAATTTAGCGGATTAGTTGGATCGTCGTTTTCTGGAGCGGAATCGCGGAAATAAACCAATGTACCATCGCAGATTGCTCTTACTGGCAACGCACGTCCCCCATCCTGGGGGGCCATCAAATGGATGCCACCATGCCAATTAAGGTCAAAACTCAGCGGATAACCACCATCACCGGGAATACCGCCAACCATGGCACGTGCCAGATAAGCATCGTCGGTTTCTCCCGCTACCGGAGTAGGAAGAAATGGAGGGCTAATGATCATTCAAAAAATTCCTTGTTCATATTGACGCTTGTCCGTCCGCTCAAAGCGAGAAAGGGTAATCAACTGTCGGCTTAACCTTCTCAGGCACCGCATTCCCCAACGCCTGATCCATCAAACTCCCCGCCTTATCCTTATCCGCCGCCCCCGGCAGCACCGGCGGTTTAATCCCGATGCCAGTCCCCGACCCAGCCGAGCCACCGGCGTTGATCTTGATCACCGGCCCAACCACCGTCACCCCACCGCCATCAAGCTTGATAAAGCTCCCACCCCCAAGAATGGTCAGCTCTGTCCCCGCCTCAATAACGATCTTGTCCCCAGCCTTAAGGTGAATCTCTTTCCCCACGCTGGTCAGTTGCGCCGTGCCCAGCTTCACATGCTGGTTCTGCCCAATCGTCAGGTGATCATCCAGCTTCGCTTCAATCTTGCGGTCAGAGATCGTGGTGCGGTGTTCTTCAGCCTTCAGCTCGGTGTAGGTGTTCTTCACCACCGTGTCGTGACGTTCATTACCGACCCGAATCTTCTGGTCATGCTCAACGTTCTCATCCCAATCGCGCTGGGCATGAATGTAGATCTGCTCCGCACCTTTCTTGTCTTCAATACGCAGTTCGTTGTACCCACCACCACCCGGTGAGCTAAGCGTCTTGAACACGCTGCGAGTCTTGTTCGCCGGCAAGGCGTACGGCACCGGGTTTTCCTTGTGGTACAGGCAGCCGGTGACGAGGGGTTGGTCGGGGTCGCCTTCGAGGAAGGTGACGAGGACTTCCATGCCGATGCGCGGGATGCTGATGGCGCCGTAGCGGTCGCCGGCCCAGGAGCTGGAGACGCGCAGCCAGCAGCTGGTTTTGTCGTCGGCGAGGCCTTCGCGGTCCCAGTGGAATTGCACTTTGATGCGGCCGTACTGGTCGCAGTGGATTTCTTCGCCTTTGGGGCCGGTGACCATGGCGGTCTGGCTGCCGAGGACGCGCGGTTTCGGGTGTTCGAGCGCCGGGCGGTAGAACACGTCCCACGGGGTGGCGAGGAAGGTGTTGCGGTAGCCTTGGTGAAAGTCGTCCTTGTTGTCGGTGGTGTCGCTGGTCACGCCTTCTTCGAGGACTTGCGGCTGTTTGCCTTCGTGGAAGATTTCGGTGAGCAGCCACAGGTCGTTCCACTCGCTGCGCGGGTGGTCGGACATCGCCATGAAGTGGCCGCTGACCAGTTTGGTCTGGTCGCCGCGACCTTCGGCCTGGCGGTAGTCGGCGCGATGGCGTTCGAGGGCGCGCTGGCTGAGGAACTTGCCACGGGCGCGGTCGATGAAGCGGCCGGGGTAGTCGTAGTCTTCGAGATCCGGCTCGGTGCTCTCGGCATCAGGCCCGCTTTCTGGTTTGTAGGCCGCTTCCATTTGCAGGCGCGGTTTTTCGAAGTCGTAGTCGCGGCGTGTGATGCGGCTGGTGCGGGTTTCCAGGCGTAGCTTGAAGCCTTTGATCACCGGTTCTTCGGCGACCATGCCGCTGCCTTGCACGTAAGCGGTCGGCTGGCCGAGATCGGGGAACACGGTCTGGTCGTCGCCGAACACCAGCAGGTGGCCTTTATCGCTGTGCTGGAAGTGGTAGTGAATGCCTTCCTCTTCGCACAGGCGCTGGACGAAGTGCAGGTCGGTTTCGTCGTATTGCACGCAATAGTCGCGATCCGGGCACGGCTGGCTCAACTGGAAGCTGTAGGCGTTGCCCTTGATGCCGTGTTCTTCGAGGATCAGCGCGATGATTTTCGGCGCCGACATCTGCTGGTAGATGCGCTGGTTGGTGCGGTGATGCAGGTATTGCAGTTGCGGCACCATCGACACTTTGTAGCGGGTCAGGCGCTTACCGGCATCGCCTTGGGCGACGCGGTAGATCTGGCCGTGAATGCCACTGCCCTGCGGATCGAATGCGAGAAACGCCTGCTTGTGCAGCAGTTGTTCGAGGTCCAGATCAGGGTTTTCGCTGACCAGTTCGAGGTCGAAACGAAACGGCTGGCTGATGCCTTCGGTGCCGGTGAACGACAGTACTTGCAGGTCGCCGACGTAGTCTTCGACCTTGAGGCTGAAGTGGGTTTCGTTAGCTGGGTTGAACATAAAGTGCTCCCTGTTCGAATGTCATCCGTTACGCCCGAAGTCGCAGACGTTGCAGCCAGGACGAAGTGGCGCCCAAGGCGTCACGCAATTGTTGGGCAGTGATGCTGCGTTCTGCCGGGTCGAAGCTCAGCGCGGTTCGCAGCGCTGGCCAGCCGTGTTTCGGTAAATTCGCCGGTGCTTGCAGTTCGCGCTCCAGGTGCTCGTCGCGGGCCTGGGTCGAGGGCAAGCGGCGGAACGGGTGTTTGCCGCCCGCCAGCTCAAAGATCACGCAGGCCACGCCGTATACGTCCGCGCTGGCCGACAACGGTTGGCCCTCAAGCAGTTCGGGGGCGGCGTAGCCCGGGGTCCAGGCGTTGAAGCGTTCGCGGCTCAGGTGTGGCAGGCCGGGCAAGATGCCCTCCTCTGCCTGACCGAGGCCGAAGTCGAACAGGCGCAGGCC
Source organism: Pseudomonas sp. RU47 (assembly GCF_004011755.1). Lineage (GTDB taxonomy): Bacteria > Pseudomonadota > Gammaproteobacteria > Pseudomonadales > Pseudomonadaceae > Aquipseudomonas. The sequence goes on from NZ_CP022411.1 coordinate 6,510,050, forward strand.
GTCTTCGCTGAGCATGACGTTGCTCGGTTTCAGGTCTCCGTGCAGCACGCCGCGACCGTGGGCGTAGGCCAGCGTGTCGAGCAGCGGCAGGACGATGTCGCGCAGTTCTTGCCACGGCAGGCCGAGGGGCCGCTCGCAGAGCAATTTGTCCAGGGTCAGGCCACGCATGTATTCCATGGTGATGAAGGCCCGCTGGCAATCGGTGTCGACTTCAAAAGTGTGTGCACGCACGACGTTGTCGTGGCGCAGACGCCGGGTCAGGGCGAACTCGCTGTAGAGCAAGGCACTGGCGTCCGGCGATTCGGCAAATTCTTCGCTGAGGATTTTCAGCGCTATGTAAGGATCGGGATCGCCGAACTGTTCGTGCAGCAGATCCCGCGCCCGGTAAACGGCGCCCATGCCACCGGCCCCGAGCAGACGCTCGAGGTGGTAGCGACCGGCGAGTACATCCGGCAGTGCACCGATGCTGGCCTTGGTCGGCGCCAGCAAAGGCTCTGCCTTGTTTTCCTTGGCGAAGGCGAAGTAGGTCAGGTTGCTGGCCTGTTCTTCGCTCATCAGCAAGTCATCGACTGAGGATTCGATTTCAGTCATTGGCGGATCACCACGGCTGTCAGGTTGTCGCGCGCGGCGCCACGCAGGGCACCGTCGAACAAACGTTCCAGCGCCACGTGCGGCGCGCTGAGGCTGAGGGCGTTGCCGAGGGCATCGCTGCTCAGGCCCTGATACAAACCATCGCTGCAGAGCAAAAACGCATCGCCCGGATAGACCTCGAGTTCCAGTACATCCAGGGTCAGTTGTTCGGCGGCGCCGACGGCTCGGGTCAAGGCCTGAGCCGCCGGGTGAGCCGCCGCTTGTTCGACGCTCATTTGCTGTTCGTCGATCAATTGCTGTTGCAGCGAATGGTCCTTGGACAGCTGATACAGACGCTGCCCGCGCCACATATAGCAGCGGCTATCGCCAGCCCAGATGCAGGCCGCGCGATTGCCTTCCACCAGCAGCGCCACGACGGTGCTGCCCATGATGCTGTCGTGGCGTCCGGCGGTAACCGTCAACTCCTGCCCCAAACGCCGGTTCAACCAGTGCAGGCACTGGCGGATGGCTTTGAGGCGTTCGTCGAAGTCCTCGTGTTGCGGCAGTTCAGCCAGGCTGGCGACGATCAACTGGCTGGCGATGTCGCCACCCTGATGACCGCCCATGCCGTCCGCGACCACCCACAGCCCCTGCTGTGGCGAGTCGAGGAAGGCATCTTCGTTGCGCGCCCGCACCTTGCCCGGGTCGGTACGCGCCGCGCTGCGCCAGGCACTGGCCACCAGCATCAGAGCTGCACCGGCATACGGAAGGTGCGCAGTACGCCCATGTCGAACGGGTTCGGCGTGCGCTGGCTGGTCAGCAGGTAGTTGGCGCGCAGGCCACCTACATCGGCTTTCAGCACCAGCACGTCACGACCGCTCAGGTACTCGGTCTGCATCAGGTCGAACAGACGGAACAGCGACCATGGGCCGGAGTTCTTCTCGATGCCGATCGGGCGCCCGGCCATTTTGTCCATGACCAGACTGGTGCGACCGTCTTCAGCATCGGTCGGCCATTTGAACGACATTGGCAGGATCGGACCGTGGCGGTACTCCATGGTCTTGTCGCCGAACTTGAACTCGGAACGGCTGACCGCCGGATCGAGGGTGTACGGCTCCAGTTTGAACTGCACGGTCGGCTCGGCCGGGTTGATCGAGAAGAAGCTCTGACGAATCGTCAGCGCCGCTGCCATCTGGTCGAGATACATCTTCGATACCGGCAGGCTGTGGCCGTCGACGCTGCGCATGCGGTAGTTGCCCGGATCGCCGCTGACGAACGGACGCAGGTAGCTGTCGAAGAAGCGGTCGACGGTGCCTTGAGCGCGGAAGAACTCGCGGAAATCGCTGATCGCTACGTCGCTGGTGCTGCTGGCGCTGAACGGATAACGCTTGCTGATGGTTTTGCCATACACGCTGTACAGCTCGTTCTGATAACGGCCGTTCAGGTATTGGTAAGCATCGTTAAGCACCAGACGCCACGAGTCTTCGGCCAGCACGTTGAACCACACGCTCAGTGGACGCGGCAGACGGCTGGACGCATTGCGCAGGTTGGTCAGCGCATCACGCTGGCCGCTCATGCGGGTTTTCGCCATTTCGAACGCGGCTTGTTCCGGCGTGCTGGAACGGGCCAGACCGGCCAGTTGCAGTTGCAGGTCGTTGAGCGCGCTCAGTGCAGGCGTCAGATCCGCCGCCGGGCCGTTGTTGTCATCGAGCAAACGATGCAGCGGTTCGAAGCGGCGTTGCAGCGACTTCTTCGCGGTGTCCGGCAGGGTCTTCGCCACGTTCAGGGCCGAAGCCTTGTCCGCTGCGGCGGCGGCAAGTTTGCCAACCTTACCCAGTTTGCCTTTCTGCCCGGCCAGCGCATCAGCAGCGTCGCCAGCTTCTTCGACAGGATCTGCAGCCGCCTGGAAGCGCGTGTTCTCGCGCACTTCGGTGAGCAATGCCAGCACCGGCGAATTCGCCGAGGTCAGGCCCGCCAGTTGCTCGGCGCCTTCACCGGCGTCGCTGATCGGCGGCAGGGCAACCTGGCCAACCGCTTCGCTCCAGTAGTTGGCGTAGTCGCGGAAGTACAGCTGCTCCAGTTCGACCATCAGGCGACGCAAGTCCATATCGCTGATGCCCGCGCCTTCGCCCAGCACCCAGTTGTCACGCAGGATGTCGGTAACCAGCGCCGAACCCTGTACCGAGAAATACTGCTGATAACCGGTTTGCGTGTAGAAACCCGGGATCACGTATTCGGTGCCGATAAACAGCGAGCCTTGTGGGCCGAGGTGTTGGCTGAAACGGTAGTCCGGGAGGTTGCGTGCCTGCTCGCGGAGCATGCGGTAAACCACCGTGGCCAGCGATTCGCTGCGCAAGACCTGACGCGCCTGAGTGACCAATTGGTCGTTCAGCGGGTAGATAAACGGCTGTTTCAGCAGACGCTCCAGATGCGTGCTCAGACCGTTCTGTACGGCGGTGTTGCCGGTGTAGCGCGTCGACCAGTCAGTGGCGACCCAGTCCTTGAGCCACGCGGCATCGCGACGGTCTTTCATGTTCAGCATCAGGTACGCGCGCAGGCTGTTGAGCAGGCGATCGCGGTCCTTCATGTTGGCGCGAATCTGCCCCTCGAGCATGGTTGCAACCCGTGGCAGCAGTTGCTTTTCAAGCTCGCGCTCGTAAGCCTCTTTGACCACTGGATTGACGTCTTCGCCCTGATACAGACCGCCGCGCTCGTGATACGACACGTCGCCTTTTTTCGGGAAGACCTGCGTCGCGGCATAGCTAGTGTCGAGGGTTTTCAGTACGCCCATGGCGTCATCACGCGGCGACAATGCCGTGCGTTGCTGCGTCCAGTTCTGCGCCAGATTGCGTAGGTTTTCCAGACGCTCGTAGTTGGCCGAGAAACCGCCCGCCCAGAGCATGCCGAACAGTGCCAGTGCCGCCAGTGCGCCAACATACAGGGCACGTTGGCCCCAATGAATACGGCTGCGCTCGCGCTTGTCCAGACCGGCCAAATCGGATTCGGGGAAAATCACCTGGCTGAACAAGTGATGAATGAACCGCGAACGACCGCTGCGCAGGGTCGGCAGCACGCCGGCGCTCATGCCGAGGCTGGCGCCGATGCCGGCGGTGGTCGCATCCATCTCTTGGGTCAGGTGCGGCGCGCTGGTCAGGTAGAAACCGCGCAACTGCGTTGCACGCTGATAACGGTTGCCGGTGAACGCCATGTCGACGAACAGGCACAGGCGCTCGCCGATCTGCCCCAGTTGATGCGGGAAATCGAGGATGCGGCCCCGGCGCTGAGTGTCGCGCTCGGAGTGCATGCGCATGATCACTTGGCTGTTGAGGCGGCGCAGCAGCTCTTCGAACTCGTTGCGCAGCACAGCGACGTCGGTGCCGACCTGATCCTTGCGGAAACTGGTGCCGAGCACCTGATCGCTTTCTTCGCGGGTCAGTTGATCGAAGAACTCGTCGAAGCCGAGCAGCTTGTCAGCCTTGCTCAGGACCAGATACACCGGTACGTCGACGTGCAGTTTCTGATGCACATCTTGCAGACGGCCGCGAACCTGGCGCGCCAAAGTATCGATGTCCTGCTCACTGCCACCGAGCAGGGTTTCCACCGGAATGGTCACCAGCACGCCGTTCAACGGACGACCGCGACGACGCTTGCGCAGCAGTTCCAGCAACGTCGTCCAGGCGCCGCCGTCGACTTCCACATCCGGTTGCGTGGTGTAACGCCCGGCGGTGTCGATCAGCACACCGTGGTCGGCGAAGTACCAGTCGCAATGACGGGTGCCGAGGGTGTCGCGGGTCAGCTTGCGGTCGATCTTGTTGATCGGGAATTCCAGACCGGAGAAGTCCAGCAGGCTGGTCTTGCCGGAAGCCTGCGGACCGATCAGCAGGTACCACGGCAAGTCACTGCGCCAGCGCTCGCTGCGGCCGCGATACAGGCTCGAGGTCTTCAGGGTTTTCAGCGCGTCTTTGAAGCGCGCCTTCAACTCTTTCTGCTCTTCGTCGATCAGCTCTTCGCGGCGAATGCGGTCCTGGCCGTCCTCGCTTTCTTCCTCGGCTTTCTTGCGGATACCCGAGCGCCAGCTGACGAAGACCATGGTCAGGCCCCAGATCAGGAACAGCACAGCGATGGTCAGCAAGCGAGAGGTCGAGCTCTCCCAGAACTTGTAGTCATCAACCGCCAACAACGGGCCGACGAACCACACCAGCAGCGCCACGAACAGCACCAGCAGCAAGGTCCAGACCCAGGTCTGGCGCAGGAAGGCGCCGACTTTCTTGAAAAACTTTTTCATCACACGTCCCTGTTTACGGCTGCGACTGCGGTTGCACCGCGGCCGGATCAAGCGGCTGATATGGTTGCAGAACGGTGTCGCGCTGCTCGCCCAAGACCCAGGCGAAGCCCGAATACATCACCACCAGACAGACGAAAGTGAACAACACCACCATCCACGCCGGCACGATGCGCACCAGGTTGCGACGCTGATCGTTCAAGCCTTCCCAGTGTGGCGACAACTCGCGCGGCACGTCGCCACGCAACTGACGGATCTGCCGGTACAAGGCGTCACGGATGCCTTCAAGCTCGAGCATGCCGCGTGCCTGGACGCGGTACTTGCCCTCGAAACCGAGGGACAGGCACAGGTACATCAACTCGAGCATCGGCAGGTGCTTGACCGGGTTCTTCGACAGTCGATCGAGCAACTGGAAGAACTTCTCGCCACCGAAGGTTTCGTTGTGGAAGCTGCTCAGCAGACTCATCTGCGACCATTCGCTTTCGTTGCCCCACGGCGTGGTCACGACAGCTTCGTCGACCACGGTGCAGAGCACGTAACGCGCGGCCATCACCTGGCTGCTTTCGGCGCCGTTGTGCAGGGCGCGTACTTCAAACAGTTTCAGCCCGGCAGTCAGACGCTCGTTGAGTGCGTACAAGTCTTCGCGGGTTTCGCTGTGCTTGAGGCGCACCACTTCCGAAAGTAGCTCGGACGAAGCAGCGACCAGCGAATTGAGGCTGATGTTGAACGCTTCGGCCGGGCGCAGGCGCGCGGCGTAGATCATGCGCTCTTCCAGTTGCTCGAAACGCGGCGGCGCGGCGAAGTCGGTCAGCGGACTCGATGCCGGTCCGTGGCCTTGACGATCGAGCAGGACGGTTTTGTCGTCCTGGTTGTAATCCGTTTCCTTGATCATGTCGGTCAGTTCCTGATGGCCCAGAATTTCAGTTCAAGCTCGGCAAATTCGCCGGACACGTGGAACGCGAAACCGCCGGAGCGCTCGAGTTGTGCCAGGTCTTCGGAACTGAGTTCGAGGATGAAATAGGTTTTGTTCGAGTGGAACGCGATCTGCCGCGGGGCCACCGGCAACGGTTTGACCTTGATCCCCGGCAAGTGCAGGTTGACCAGTTGGCGGATACGCTCCACCGGGCCAACCTTGAGGTGCGCCGGCAAGCGGTGGCGCAGTTCTTCGGAGTCGCAGTTGGCACTGGCCGCCAGCACGAACGACGCCGAGCCAAGCAGTTTGTGGTCGTGCAACGGCGAGACGATGATGCCGTACTGACGCGCTTGCAGGATCAGTTCAATGGCGTGCTGTTCGAGCACCATCGACAGCACCTGACGAATCGCTTCCATCAGTTTGCGGAAGCTCCCACCTTGGTCAGCGTGGGAATAGCGGCTGTCCAGACGCGGGCGTTTGCTCTCGCCGGAGAAGGTCGCCAGATCGCCGAGCATGGTCAGCAGCGTGCGGTACAACTCTTCCGGGTGCACTTGCTCCAGGCCGAGGTAGTGGCGCAGCAGCAGCTCGGTGCGGTTGATCAGTTGCAGCATCATGAAGTCGCCGACTTCGGCACCGCCGACCTTGCCGTTGGAGCGAATCCGCTCAGCAATGGTGTCGCCACGGTGGTTGAGCATGCTGATGACTTCTTTCAGGCACGACAGCAGATAGCTGGAGGCGTGGGCCTGAATGTAGGTCGGCACGAAGTCCGGGTCGAGGCTGATCACGCCGTCGGGGGTGGTGTCGAGCACGTCGCAGATCTTTAGCTTCACGTAGGCCTGATCGCTCTGCTGCTCGCCGAGCAACAGTTTGAAGTCCGGGCGACCGCAGCTGACCTGGCTGGCGGAATCGTCGCCGGCGTTGGAGTCGGCCACTTCGGCGTCATACGCGGTGTAACGCGCGAGCACGTCGGATTGTTCTGGACGGCGCGACTCGATGTGGTTACCGGTGACCAGCGGCAGCGCCAGATAGATCGGTGTGTTACCGGTGTTCGGTGGTACGTCCAGCGCCAGCGGCTCGGTGTTGCCACCGAGTTCGAACAGGCTGCCATCCGGCAGAATCCCCGAGGCTTCACTGATCACCAGTTTGCCCATGTTGAGGAACTGCAAGTCGATCTCCAGATTGAGGAAACCCCAGGTGTAGCCACCGAGCAATTGGGTGCGGGTTTTCATCTGGTGATCGTAATAACGATCGTTGTGCTGGAAGTGCTGCGGACGCAGCAGCATGCCTTCCTGCCAAATGACTTTATGGGTATTCATGATCAGTCATCCGCCTTGGCGAGCACTTGATTGGTGTTGCGGATGCCGGTCTGGTCCAGAGTCAGATCGACTTCGGTGACTTCCAGCGGAGTGATCTGAATGGTGTGGCGCCATTGGGTGTCCGGCAAGTCGCGGTAAGCGGCGAGAACGCCCACATAAAGGCTGCCCTCTTCCACCTTGAGCTTCATTTCCACGGTTTCACCCGGGCGCAGTTCGAGTTCTTCGCTGGCCACCAGATCCGGGTTGAGGGATTCCTTGGCGCGTTCGTACAGGCTGAAGAAATCAGCGTTCTCGAAGGTCACCGGGTGCTTGAGTTCGAACAGGCGCACGACGATCGGCGACGGCCGACCGTTGAGGTCCGGGTTGAGCTGATCGCTGCCGGTCAGCTTGAGGTTGATCTTGGTCACTTTCGAGTACGGCGACAGCGACGAACAACCGGCGAGCAGCACCAGCACGGTGAGCGCAGTCAGCGTCTTGAAAAAAGCGGTCGAGCGGCGAGACATGCGCATCATCCTTGGTGGTCGGTGTGGAGGGTGGAGATCAGGCGGATCTGTTCTTCGTAGGCCTGGGCGAAGTCGCGGGCCAGCAGACGCTCGCTCCAGTCATCGTCCTGACGCAGCGCCTGGTGATAACGGCCGAACGCTCTCCAGCGCCCGCCCGAAGTGGCGATCAACGGCTTGTTGTCGCGCTCGAAACGCAGGGTCAGTTGCTCTGGCGAGAAGTGCTCCAGCGTGCCGCGCACGGCGGCGCGGCTGGCGGTCAGCAGGGCAACTTGATGCGCCTGCAGGTCGCGGAACGCGCGGGAAATGGCTTGCTCGGCCGGCAGATGGCCGGGCTTGCTTGGCTGCAACAGAATCTGCAGGGCTTCGCTCGGATCGACAGCGAATTTCAGCGGGTTCTTGTTGGTGCCTTGCACGGTGGTCTGGGCGAGACGCAGCTCGTTTTTCAACTCGGAACGAGTGCGCAGGCTCTGCTGCAAACCGCCGATGCTTTGGCGCAGCAAGCGCGCAGCGTTCAGCGCCAGGGCTTCGCGTTCGTCGTGGCTGAGGCCTTTGACATCGACGCCCAGCGCCGCACCGAAATGATCCCAGAAACCTTCGCTTTGACGCTCAACGGCTTTCGGCGCCGGAGCGGGCTCAGGTTCGACGGGGGCTGCAATCAGCTCCGGCACCATCAGGCTTTCCATGTCGATGCGCGCGTAGTCGGCGCGTTGACGGGAGTCCTCAGGCTTGGTGTTCGGCGCCAGCAGTTCGTCGATTTCCGAGTACACACGCTCTTGCTGCTCGAGAGCATTGAGCGGGTCGAGATCGAGGAACGCGTCGTCGGGGATGATGCTGCCAGCGGCGCGTGGACGGCCAACTTCACCGTCGAAGGTCGCCGGGTCGCGTACCAGCCGCGCGCGAATTTCGAAGTCACCCAGCACGTAGGTGCTGCCGTGTTCGATGCGCACCGGTTCGCCTTTGTGCAGGCGTGCGCCGCTCTCGCCGTCCTGGACACCGTTGCTGCTGGTGTCGGTGAGGAAGAACGTACCCTCGCGGTAGCTGACAATCGCGTGGTGATTGGACAGGTGACGCTTGCGGTCAGGGATGATCCAGTCGCAGTCCTCGCCCCGCCCGATCACGCCGCCGGCCTGTTTAAAGGTCTTCTGGCACAACTCGGTGGGCACGAACTGCTTGGTGTTCAGCATTTCGAAAACCAATTCCATGTTTGATGCTCCTTGCGGTCACTTGCCGCGATTGACCGCTTGCGGATCACCCAACGGGCGATAGTCGTTGTCGTTGAATTTGTAATTACCGCTACAGCCGCCAAGGCCGCATAGAACGACGAGGGTCAGCAGGACAGCTTGCCAGTGACGAACAGACATCAGAGGGTCTCCAGGTGTAGACAAAGCACAAAGCGCCGACCCTTGCGGGCGGCGCTGAAATTGGTTTTTGCGAGGATTTCGATGACGTTTTGCCTACCCATCGAAATCTCCCAGATTGATGTTCAGCCGGCCGAGCCGATATAGCAGCGTGCGTCGCGGCAGGCCCAGTTCACGGGCGGCGAGGGTCTGGTTGCCGTCGTTCTTGCGCAGGCAATCGAGCAATAAAGTGCGTTCGACCTGCTCCAGACGTTCGCGCAAATTCAGGTGGCTGTTGTCTTCCGGCATCGGCTCCATGCGCAGGGAAAAATGCTCGGCGAGCAACTCGCCGCCTTCGCACAACAGCACCGCGCGCTCGACCAAGGCCTTGAGCTCACGCACGTTGCCGGGAAAGTTGTAGCCAGACAGATGTTCCAACGCCGCACTCGACCAGCGCACCGGATCGCGTTGCAAATACGTGCAGGTCTTCTCGGCGAAGTGCTGGGCCAATTCGAGGATGTCGCCTTCACGCTGACGCAGCGCCGGCAGCTCGATCGGGAATTGCGCGAGACGGTAATACAAGTCCTCGCGGAATTTGCCCTCGCTGACCAGCGTCGACAGATCGCGGTGGGTCGCGGCGATGATGCGCACGTCGATCTTGTGCGTGTCGTTGGAACCCAACGGACGAATCTCGCCTTCCTGCAACACGCGCAAGATCTTCGCTTGCAACGACAGCGGCATGTCGCCGATTTCGTCGAGCAACAGCGTGCCGCCATTGGCCGCATCAAACAGCCCGGCACGGTCGCGATCGGCGCCGGTGAACGCGCCCTTGCGATAGCCGAACAGCTCGCTTTCCAGCAGATTTTCCGGAACCGCCGCGCAGTTCTGCACGATAAACGCCTGGGAACGGCGCGGGCCGCAATCGTGAATCGCCCGCGCCACGACTTCCTTGCCGGTGCCGGTTTCGCCACGCAACAACACGGTGTACGGGCTGTGCAGGACTTTGCTGATCAGCGAATGGGTCTGGCGCATCGCCGCGCTTTTACCGATCAAGCCATAGCCACTGATGCTCGGCACGCTGCGCACAACCGATGCCGACTCTGCCAACGGCTGACGCAAGCGTTGCAGCAAATGCAATTGGCCAAGCACGAACGAGCCGAGCTGGCCAAGGGAATCGGCGAAGCCTTGCAGGTGGGTGCGACGACGGCTGGCGCACAGCAGCAAACCTTCAACAGCTTTGTGCTGATTGACCAGCGGCACGCACAACAGCGACTGCCACGGCGAGGTTGCCGCCGGCAGAAAACTGGTTTCGTGCAGGCTGCCGCTCAAGTCGTCGAGGCACACCACACGGTTCTGGCACAGGGCAAATTGCAACAGTTGTTCACCGTTGTAATCCGCCGGCAGGCTCGCCGCTTCACGCGGTTGCAGGGCGCCGTCGAGGCATTCGGCGTTCATCCCCAGGCACGTGTGGGTGGCGTCGAGCAGATACAGCTGCGTCAGTTCGCAACCGCTCAGCTCGGCCAACCCGCGCACAAAATCACCCAGCAACGCAGCACCGTCCGCCGCCCGCGACAGACTGGCGAACTGCGCCAGCAACGCTTCGGCATAGACCAGTGGCTGCGGCACCTGAGTGAACATCACACCCACCTCAGGCGAACTCGCAGGTCACGCTGGCTTCGCCATCGAGCGTGGCATGCACACGCTTGAGGCTTTCACCGGTAGCCATGGCATCGAGCAAGCGGTCAGCCACCAGCGGCAACACGTGTTGATCGAGCAGATGGTCGATCAGACGCGCACCGCTTTCGCTTTGCGTGCAACGCTCGGACAGGTGATCGACGAGGTTCTGGCACCAGCTGAAATCCAGCTGACGACGATTCAGGCGCTCGCCGAGACGACCGAGTTTGATCTCGATCAGCTCGCGCAGCACCGGACCGCCGACCGGGTAGTACGGCACCACTTTCATCCGTGCCAGCAGCGCCGGTTTGAAGTGTTTGCTCAGCACTGGGCGGATGGTTTCTTCGAGGACTTCAGCGGTCGGGCGTGCGCCGTTTTCGCAAAGGTCGCTGATGCGGTCGCTGCCGAGGTTCGAGGTCATCAGGATCAACGTGTTGCGGAAGTCGATCTCGCGACCTTCGCCGTCGTTGGCCACGCCTTTGTCGAAGATTTGGTAGAACAGGTTAAGCACGTCCGGGTCAGCCTTTTCGACTTCATCGAGCAGCACCACCGAGTACGGCTTCTGGCGTACGGCTTCGGTGAGCATGCCGCCCTCGCCGTAACCGACGTAGCCCGGTGGCGCGCCGATCAGGCGGGAAACGGTGTGCTTCTCCTGGAATTCGGACATGTTGATGGTGGTGATGAAGCGGTCGCCGCCGTAGAGCAAGTCAGCGAGGGCCAACGCCGTTTCGGTTTTACCGACGCCGCTCGGGCCGACCAGCAGGAATACGCCGACCGGAGCGTCAGGCTTGTTCAGGCCGGCAGCGGTCGCACGCATCGAGCGATCCAGTGCGTGCACGGCTTGTTCCTGACCACGGATGCGCGTGCGCAGGTCGGTGGCGAAGCTGGCGACTTTGGCGTTGTGTTCGCGGGCCAGTTGCGCCAGTGGCACGCCGGTCCAGGCGCTGATCACTTCGGCGACCAGACGCGGGCACACTTCGAAGCTGACCAGACGTTCTTTGACTTGGGCGGCGGTCAGGGCGCTGTGGGTTTCGTTGAGTTGGGCTTCCAGCGCTTCGACGCTTTGGCCTTCTTCGACTTCGGCAGCGACGGTTTCGATCACGGTGCCTTCGGCGTCTTCTTCAACGGTGACCACGGGTTCGACCGCTGCAGCTTCACGAGCCTTGGCCAGTTGCTGACGCAATTCCAACAGGCGCTCGGCCAGTTGCTTCTGCTCAGTCCACAGGGTTTCCAGCGCGACCATTTCAGTTTCGGCTTCGTCCAGACGCGCTTCCAGTGCCTCCAGCGCTTCGTGGTCGATCAGTAGACCGGCCTCGGCATCGCGGCGCAGGGCCTGACGCTGACGGCCACCTTCAGCCAGTTCGCCACGCAGGCGCTCGAGACTTTCCGGGGCGGCAGCGAGGCTGATGCGCACGCGGGCGCAAGCGGTATCGAGCACATCGACGGCTTTGTCCGGCAGTTGCCGACCGGCCAGATAACGCGCGGACAGTTCAGCCGCCGAGACCACCGCGTCATCACGCAGATAGATGCCGTGGCTCTTCTCGTAAACCTGGGCCAGACCACGGAGGATGGTCACCGCTTCGCTGACGGTCGGTTCGTGCAGTTGCACCGGTTGGAAACGACGGGCCAGCGCCGGGTCTTTCTCGAAGTATTTCTTGTACTCGGCCCAGGTGGTGGCGGCGATGGTGCGCAATTCGCCACGGGCCAGTGCCGGCTTCAGCAGGTTGGCCGCATCGGAACCGCCGGCATTGCCGCCCGCGCCGATCAGGGTGTGAGCTTCGTCAATAAACAGAATGATCGGCTTTGGCGAGGCTTTGACTTCGTCGATCACGCCTTTGAGACGACGTTCGAATTCACCTTTGACGCTGGCGCCGGCCTGCAGCAAGCCCATGTCCAGCGACAGCAGTTCAACGCCTTTGAGCACTTGCGGCACTTCACCGGCGGCGATGCGCGACGCCAGACCTTCGACGATGGCGGTCTTGCCGACACCGGCCTCACCGACGACGATCGGGTTGTTCTTACGACGACGGGCGAGGATGTCGACCATCTGGCGAATCGCGCCGTCACGGCACAGCACCGGGTCGAGTTTGCCGTCGCGGGCCTGTTGGGTCAGGTTGTGGGTGAAGCGCTGTAGCAGCGATTCGCCTTGGGCGGCCGGTTTGCCATTGGCCGCTGGTTGCTCCTGTTGCGACAGGGCAAATTCCTTCAGGCGATCGATGTTCAGCTTGGCGAGCAGCGGCTGATAGCGGCTGCCAGCGTAGCGCATCGGATTGCGCAGCAGCGCGAGGATCAGCGCCGCGTCTTCAACCTGGGTCTGACCCAGTTCGAGGTTGGCCACCAGCAGCGCATCTTGCAGCCACTGCACCAGTTCCGGGGCGAACACCGGGTTGCGCGAAGCGCTGTGTTCGACGCGCGATTGCAGTGCGGCGCTGAGTTCGCCGGCGTCGACGTCGGCATCCTGCAGTGCGCGCGACAACAAGCCGTTCGGACGCTCGAGCAGGCCGAGCATCAGGTCTTCGACGAGGATCTTGCTGCCGCCACGGGCCACGCAACGCTCGGCGGAACGTTCCAGATCACGACGGGTTTCGGCGTCCAGCGCCTGGATGAGTTGTTGCAGGTCTACGTTGATCATGGCTCACGTCCTTAATGAATTTTGCTGCCCAGGGTCACCACGCCGTCCGCTTTTTCGCGGCCCAGCCAACTGGTCCAACCGAGGCGACAGGCGTTCTGCTCACCGATGCGCAGTTCGCGGATTTCTTCCTGGCGCAGAACCAGGCGGATGTCGTAATCGAGCGGGTCACGCAAGGTGAACCGCACCAGCGCGCAGAGCGGCTGGTAACCGAAACCGATCGGCAGGAATTCATGGAATCGCTGCCAGTCGAGTTCAGTGATGTGAATGCGGAATTTGCCGCTGCGGTCGCGCACGTGCTCGCCGAGCACAAGGTCTTCACCGAGCAGGCTGTTGGCGCGGCCCAAACGATTGCGCTGCTCTTCGAGAATTTCTACGCGGCGCTCGATGCACTGCTCGATGACCAGGTCTTCGTGCTTGAAGTAGTAACGCAGCACGGCTTCGATCAGCGCCGCCGAGTGCGCGCGCAAGCTGAGCAGACCGAGGTACGGCAGCAGGCGTTTCCAGTTGAGTTCCTTGGCCTTGCGGATCTCATCACCGCCCAGACCGATCAGGGCGAACAGCTGCGAGGAGAACGGGTCAATCGCGCCGCTCTGGAAGCTCGCGCGGTAGCGGTACTTGCGCCAGATCGGCAGCATCAGCCGTTGCAGGCGATGGTGGAACAGGTCTAGGAAATTGCGCGTCGGGTTGCCGTCTTCGCTATCGCCCAGGGCTTGTTCGCCGTAGAACGCCGGCAGCGGCGAACCCGAGCCGACCAGGCCGATCAGGTTGAAACGCATGCGCGCGCGCATCTGCCCGTGCTCTTCGAAAAACTCGACGCGATCGACGTCGCTGCGCGGAAAGCCCAGGCTCGGGTTGGCCTGAAACTCCACGTGGTCGTACAGATCGTCTTCGCTCAGGTACGGGTGTGCCTCGCGCAGCCGGTCGATCACCAGCAGCACGGCCTGAAACAGCGAGTACTCGCGTATTACCTTGGTCAGCCCGCTTAAAGCAGGGGCTGCAGGCCCATACGTGGTGTCCATTGGTACACCTCTCCCTGTGTGCTTTTTACGCGCAGTTCATGGAATGAATTGAGACTGGCGTAAAGCGCGAAAAACTCGTTAAGAACCGAAGCGAAAACGAACAGGTCGCCTTCGCCGATATACCCTTCCGGGTCGATGGTCAGTTCGGTGCGCAAACCGCGCACCGGCAACCCACGGTGCAAGCGGTCAACGTGGTGATGCTTGATGTGTTTGAGGCCGCCGAGCAGGCGTTTGCTGACCTTCTCCGCGTGCTGGTCGTAGTAGCGCGGCAAGTCGTAGGTTTCGAGAATCACCTTCAACGCATTGACGTCGGCCAGCGACAGATAGTTAAGCGACATGTTGCTGATCAGCTTCCACAGGAAGTCACGGTTCAGCGGTGGCGCGAAGCTCGACGTGGCCGGGGTGATGTTGCGGAAACTGAGGAACTCCGGCGTCTCTTCGCAGGCCATGCAGATGTCGCCAAGCTTGAGCTTGCGCGGCAGGTTCTGGTTGGTGCAGATCAGCTCGATCGACAGGGTTTCGTGGGCTTCGGTGTGGCGGATGCCGAAGCTCAGGTAGGTGTCGAGGCCGTCGTGCAACAGCGAAGAGCGCTGGCGAATGCTGTAGTGCGGACGGCTGTTGGGCACGTCGAAACTCGGGTCGTGCTCGAAGGATTCGAACGGCACGTATTCCTGATAACCGAGGCCGCCGGGCTTCCAGCCGGTCACGGTTTCCACCGAAAACACACCGCAGTTTTCCAGATCGTATTCCGCCGGCAGCAGCAGGTATTCGTCCTGCTTGCCGTCGAGGCGGATCGGCAGCGCGTCGTGGGCGAACAGGTTGGCAATCGGCGTGCAGAACAGCTTCACGTTATCCAGGGTCGGCCGCATGCGCATGATGCCGCTCTTGCGAATATCGAAGCGCAATTCCAGCCCGCGCATCTGTTTGAGGGTGTCTTCCGGCAGCGCGTTGATGATGTCCAGACCGTTGACGTCGACGAACAGGAATTTGTCCTGGAAGGCGAAGTATTCCTGCAGGTAGCGATAGCCGCGGAAGGTGTTCAGCGGATACGGGATCAACGCTTCTTCTTCGGCAAAGCCCACCGGTTTGACCCGATCACCGGGAATCTTGAACGCCATCGGCTTGCCGCTGACGCCATCGATGGGTTTGCCGGCACCGTCGAGCGGGATCAGTTCGATGCCCTCGAGGTTGCGCAGCAGGCTCAGGTAGAGCATCTGGCTGATATAGCGCTCACCGGCAAAGTGCAGACGCAGTTTGCTCAGTTCCAGCTCACCGAGGTGGCCGTCGGCGCTCATTTCCAGACGCAGGCTGAGCAGCGAGCCGTCGCCCTTCACCGAGTAATTCAGCGCGGCCAGATCCAGCGGCAGCACGTCAGTCGGGTAGCAAGTACGGAAGCGGCAACGCACGTCTTCGATCGGCTTGCTTTCAATCGGCGTATCACGCTCGACGCGCAACGCCGGCCCGGAACGCTTGAGCGGATCGAACTGCAAAATGCTGAACGCCGGCAGCGGACGCATGTAGTTCGGCCACAGCAATTGCATCAGCGAATGGCTGAGTTCCGGCAGCTCGTCATCGAGCTTCTGGCGCAGCCGCCCAGTCAGAAACGCAAAGCCTTCGAGCAACCGCTCCACGTCCGGATCCCGCCCGGCCTGGCCCAGATACGGCGCCAACGCCGGACTACGCTCGGCGAAACGGCGACCGAGTTGGCGCAGTGCGGTGAGTTCGCTTTGGTAGTAGTGGTTAAACGACACGGGTTACCTGCCTGGTAGTGGAACTCATTTGAAAAAACAGCAGAACGGTTCATGCGGGCTAGGAACTCCCCGCGGGCAATGTCGGCAATGACGCCCGACAGTCATGCTTCAATTTCTCTTTTTGAAAAAAAAAGGCGATCGATTAACCGACCAGCGAATATCGCCGCAAAAGTCAGGACACCACCCATCAATGTGT
Organism: Pseudomonas sp. RU47; assembly: GCF_004011755.1. Classification (GTDB taxonomy): domain Bacteria; phylum Pseudomonadota; class Gammaproteobacteria; order Pseudomonadales; family Pseudomonadaceae; genus Aquipseudomonas. The sequence continues at coordinate 6,526,243 of NZ_CP022411.1, forward strand.
AAGCCATCGCGCGGACGGGGTAGTGAGGCAAAAAATAGTACAAGATAAGCGCAAGCATAAATGAGACACAGAGGACTTTTAATTTCAGCTTGGGGATAAAAAAAGTTATAGCGTTCATCACCACAAAATATTGAACCATTAGATCCGGCGTCATACCGATGCCGATACCTCTCGATGTCAATCCACCATACACTCCGATATATAAGTCGACACCGTAGTTATGCAGCGGAACGTACAGAGCACACACTATTAGATGCGGAATACAGCCAATTAAGCGACGAGCTTTCATTTATTCCAAGTCCCGTACTGATCCATATCGCCTTGCGAAATTGGATTTATCAATTTCGCATTTGATACTGGCACATAGGGTGCATCAGTAAGTTCAATTGTGTGCGGGATACCTTTATCGTATACCGTGTCTTTTTTCACAACCAACTTGCAGTTTTCTTTTGCCCACAATATCCCTCGTAATATGATGAAGTTATCGTAGACGTCTTTCGGTCCTCGCTCTGCTCCGGTATAGGCTTTGCCGTCGCCCCAAGTCACACCGGTTTCACCAGCCATCTTTATTGCGAGCTCTACCTGCTTTGTTTCTCGCAGATACTTTCTATAGGTGTTAACCGCAAACGGCACCTGGCCAATGCCATCAGTCCAATAGGGTTTATCCTCCATGAACACCATCAAAAACTCAGCACCGCCCACGGCACGGAATTTCCAGTCACCCGGCATTCCGGAGTGAAACGTGAAGGAAAAGCGGTCAACAATTGCAAAATCGATCAGCTCCTGCCAGGTAACATGTTTATAAGCCGTATTCGACTCTGTTCCGGCCTGCGTTGTTTCTGGATTGATCCAGATAAGTTCTCTGTAATATCTGGCTAACGGTTCGAACCACTGACCCTTTTCTGCGTACAGTTTCTCCGCGGTGATGATTCTGAATGGAGAGTCATCCTTACCCGGTTTCAAAGCGAAGAGAGGCACTCCACTTTTTCGCGTAATAATCCAGGCCAACGGAAGATCAACTGTCTTAGGCTTCGTATCCTTGCTCTCAGTTGTTTCGGCAAGAACTTTAAGTGTAGTCACCTGATCCTGAGTCACAAAGGTGTAAGCGACACCATCGATGTTGATTATGGTCTCCATACCTACTAGTCCGCCGAAATGTATATAGTTACAGGCTCTGCCGTCTTTCCAGTTGAAAAACCACCTGACATGCCTGTTGACGTTGAACCTATTTTCTCAATCCCGCTATCAGAGCGCATGGTGTAGTTTAAATTTTCAACCGTTCTTCCATCTGCGGTTTTGAATTCAAAGACACGATTGAATATTCCAGGGATGATGACCGGTAACGGCGGCACAAACGGCGCCGGCGAATGCGAATTCCCGATAATCACCGTCCCGGATCCAGCCGTAACCTTGTTGCCATGGGTACCCACCGAATCAACCGTCGCGGCAGGTTTGCCGTTGATCAACACAGTGGTCGCCAAACCACCCGACATCGCACCACCACACGCCGAGGCATCGCCTTGGCGGGCGGCCGCGAGGCCGTCGAAGAACACGTCGCCGGAACCGGCGGCGATCGGGTTGGTACCGTGGCCGGGGAGCGGGCAAGCGGTGGGGTCGGATACGCGTGCTGCGGGTTTGCCAGACATCGGGGATCTCCTTAGGTGACCTTCACTTGACCGCTGCCATCCAGGCGCGCGGAAAAACTGACCTGACGCTTGAACCCTTCAACTTCCAGCAGGCCTTCGATGCTGAAGGCGAGGCGAAGTTGATCGTGGTCACGCGGCAGGGAAATGACACGCACGTTGCTCAGGCGCGGCTCGTAGGCTTCGATGAAGTTTTCGATGGCCAGACGGGCCTGACTCAGGGAGTCGTGCAGGCTCAGACGCATGTCATTGAGATCGGGCAACCCGTAGTCGGCCAGCGTTTGCACGCTGCCGGCCCGGGTGCTGAGCATTTTGGCCAGATGGGCAGCCACTGACGCCATGGCACAAGCCTCAAGGCTGTTGCCCTTGCGTAGTTGCGCGTCGCCGTTGAGGCGTTCGAACAGGCTGCCGTATCCGTCCATGAGTCGCTCTTACTCTTTGTCCAGCTTGCCAACCAGCGACAGGGTGAAATCGGCACCCATGTACTTGAAGTGCGGACGCACGTTCAAGCTCACGCGGTACCAGCCCGGCTCGCCTTCAACGTCGCTGACGATCACTTGCGCAGCGCGCAGCGGACGACGGCCACGCACTTCGGCGCTCGGGTTTTCCTGGTCGGCAACGTACTGACGGATCCACTTGTTCAGTTCCAGCTCGAGGTCGGTACGTTCTTTCCACGAACCGAGTTGCTCGCGCTGCAGCACTTTCAAGTAGTGAGCCAGGCGGTTGACGATCATCATGTACGGCAGTTGGGTGCCGAGCTTGTAGTTCAGCTCTGCGGCCTTGCCTTCTGCGCTGATGCCGAAGAACTTCGGCTTCTGCACCGAGCTTGCGGAGAAGAACGCCGCGTTGTCGGAGCCTTTACGCATGGTCAGGGAAATGAAGCCTTCCTCGGCCAGTTCGTATTCACGACGGTCGGAAACCAGAACTTCAGTAGGAATCTTGGTTTCGATTTCGCCCATGCTTTCGAAATGGTGCAACGGCAGGTCTTCAACCGCGCCACCGCTCTGTGGGCCGATGATGTTCGGGCACCAGCGGAACTTGGCGAAGCTGTCGGTCAGCTTGGTGCCGAACGCGTAAGCAGTGTTGCCCCACAGGTAGTGCTCGTGGCTGTTGGCAACGGTTTCCTTGTACACGAACGATTTGACCGGGTTTTCTTCCGGATCGTACGGGTTACGCAGCAGGAAACGCGGCACGGTCAGGCCAACATAACGGGAGTCTTCCGAGGTACGGAAGCTCTGCCATTTGGCGAATTGCGGGCCTTCGAAGTGGTCTTTCAGATCTTTCAGATCCGGCAGGCCGGTGAAGCTTTCCAGACCGAAGAATTTCGGGCCGGCAGCAGCGATGAACGGCGCGTGCGACATGCACGAAACGCTGGCAACGTACTGCATCAGCTTCACGTCTGGCGAGCTTGGCGACATGTAGTAGTTAGCGATGATCGCGCCCACAGGCTGACCACCGAACTGGCCGTATTCAGCGGTGTAGATGTGCTTGTACAGGCCCGACTGCATGACTTCCGGCGAATCTTCGAAATCGTCCAGCAGGTCTTCTTTGGAGACGTTGAGGATTTCGATCTTGATGTTTTCGCGGAAGTTGGTGCGGTCGACCAGCAACTGCAGACCACGCCACGACGATTCCAGAGCCTGGAAGTCCGGGTGGTGCAGGATTTCGTCCATCTGACGGCTGAGCTTGGCATCGATCTCGGCGATCATGCGGTCAACCATGGCCTTCTTGACCGGCTCACCGTTGTTCTGCGGCTTGAGCAGTTCTTCGATGAACGCCGACACACCGCGCTTGGCGATGTCGTAGGCTTCGTCGTCCGGAGTCAGACGGGTTTCGGCGATGATGCTGTCGAGAATGCTGTACTCGCCGTTGCCGGCGCTCTTCTCTTGTGCTGCGCTAGTGCTCATTGTGTTGGCTTCCTTGGCTGGAGTCTCAGGCGTCCGGGGCTGCGGCGTTCAGGCCCAGCTCACCGAGTACGCGACCGCGGGATTCGTCGTCGGCGAGCACGCCTTCGATCGCTTTACGGAACGCAGGTGCGTTACCCAGCGGGCCTTTGAGGGCCACCAGCGCATCGCGCAGTTCCATCAGTTTTTTCAGCTCAGGCACTTGCTCGACCAGGCTGGCCGGGTTGAAGTCCTTCATCGAATTGACGCGCAGTTGCACAGCCAGCTCGTCGGCCTCGCCATCTTCCTGCAGACGGTTCGGCACGCTCAGCGTCAGACCCAGTTCTTGCTTGGCCAACACTTCGTCGAAGGTCATCTTGTCGATGCTGATCGGCTTGCGATCTTCGATTTTGCGATCGTCCTTGCGGTGGGTGTAGTCACCGATTGCCAGCAGCTTCAGCGGCAGTTCAATCTCTTCCTGAGCACCGCCGGTGGCGGGTTTGAAGGTGACGTTGATGCGTTCCTTGGGGGCTACCGAGCCTTCTTTGGCCATGGCTTTTCTCCTTGCGGTTGTGGCCCTGGGGCCTATTCGAGTACCACTTCGAGGTCGAGGTGGCACAGCCTGCGATAAATCTCTTCCTTGCGTTCACGTACAGCATGGTTCTGCGGCAACAATTCGCAGCAGCTATGCAGTAAATGCAGCACTTCCAATGCAAGATCGGGCTCCCAGGCGTGCAGGCCTGAGTCCTGTAATGTCTGATCGAGGGTTTCCAGCTGGTTCTTGGCCAGTTCGTATTTCTTGGCCATGAAGCACAGGCGCGCGAGGGCGAACTGCCAGAAGAAGCGTTCGCGACCGCCGTGGGCCGACTGCAAGCCTTGCTTGAGCGTCTGCACGGCAGGCTTCAGGCCTTCCTTGCGCAGCAGCGGCAGGACTTCTTCGAGGGCCTTTTCCCAGGCCGGCTGGGTTTCGACGTTTTCGCTTTCGACCTTGCGCGGCGCGCTGGCGCTTTGCAGGTGCGGCATGACGTTGGCGGCGATCCACGCGCGGGTGGACGGATCGGCAAACGGCGCGCCGTCATGGAAGCGCAACTCGACAATGCCGGGCAGCCGTTGAACCAAAAGCGCGAAGTGGATTTCCACTTCGCGCATTGCCAGCTCGGCGTTGAGGTTCTGGAGACACTCCCAGACCATCCTCTGGCCATCGAACCAGAACGGCGCCTTCGCCAGGCTCGCCTCCAGTTCCACCAGCAGGTCGGCGTATTTGCCCTGATCGAAACGGTCCTGATAGAGCTTGAGCTTTTCCAGCGGCAGGCCGCGCAGCACGGTGATCTGCTCGGCGTTGCGCTCCGGCACCGCGTCGATGGTCATCCACAGCAGCGTGCGGTTCAGGCGCAGGGCGCGCAGGTCGGTGGCTTTCTGCTTGAGCCACCAGGCGCACAGCGGGCGGGCGCTTTCCTGTTGGGCGCGCAGGGCTTTGTGCGCGTCTCGTTCGTTATCGATCGGAGCGCCGGGGGTGAGCAACTGGCTCGCCGCCTGCTTGACCTGCGCCACCGCCGCACCGACCACACCGGGAGCCGGCTGGTTGTCGGCCGCGCGCTGGATCATCGTTTTCAGGCGACGGGAGATCGGCAGCAGCAGCGGCGAATCATCGCCCAGGTGCTCAGCACACGCCGCTTCGAGACCGGACAGGTGCTCGGAGAGCTGCCGGAACATCGGCAACTGCTCTTTGATCGCAATGTTTTCGGTGATGACCTGCTCGAGACGCGGCACCAGCCAGCCGATGGCGGCGGCACGGGTGCGGGGTTTGAGCGGGTGAACGTCGGCCCAGTTGTTTTCCGACAGATGGTGCAGTAACCCGAGGCCGGCCAGCAGCCCGGGGAAGGATTCGCGCTGGTACAGCGACCAGGTCAGCCAGGCGCCGACACGCAGATCCTTGGATTGGGTACGCAGCAGATTTTCGCTGTTCTCGCGAATTTTCAGCCAGTCGATCTGCCCGCTTTCGTGCATCGACGAGGCTTTGGCCAGCTCGCTTTCCAGCGCCTCGAATTCGCTCGAAAAACGAACGTCTTCGCCCGCGAAATTCTCTTTGGAAACAGAGACTTTAGCGAGTTCGAGGTAATGGGCGGAAAGTTTGCTTGAGTAGGACATCCATGGCCTTTATTAAGGATTACAGTCAGGCGCCTATTGGAGTAACCGTGGCGCGGGACAGTATCGAAGAGCAGTGATGCGACTCATCCAATTGAGATGTGCTCTTTCAAGTGGGCGCATCGTAATCACTATGATGGCCACTAGCAAGCATCTGATTAAACAACAAGACGAAGTGTTCTTTGTTTGTTGTAGGAGGTTTCCCTATATTCAGTCAGGGAATCCCCGATGCTCTGTTTATATTCGAATACCCTTACAAACCTCCGGGAAAGCTTGATTTAGAGCGATCGTTCCAGCTGCCGTCGATCACCGCAAACCGGGGCAGGCGAGAATGGCGCGGAGCATGACGGGTTTTGAAAAAATCGGATGTAGGATGATTCCGAAAGACTTCGGTGTTGTTTCAACAAATCACCGCGAGACAACCAACAACTCAGAAAGTGCCATCAATATGATGGCTTTTATATATAGAGGATTGATTTAACTGTGAGGCTGATCGATAGCCAACAAATGCAATCAATTACTCGGCCTTTATTAAGGCTGTACGCCCCAATAAATCGGCAGGCATAAAAAATGGGCACCCGACCGCAATCGGTGTGCCCATTTTTTTCTGCGGTTCTCCCCGTTATTCGAGGAGTTCGCCGCAATTAAGGATTAACGCTGTCTTTCAACGACTTGCCTGGCTTGAACGCAACGGTGTTGCTGGCCTTGATTTTGACCGGCTCGCCGGTCTGCGGGTTTTTGCCGGTGCGGGCGCCGCGGTGGCGTTGCAGGAAGGTGCCGAAGCCGACCAGCGTCACGCTGTCCTTGCGGTGCAGAGCGCCGGTGATTTCTTCGAGAACGGCGTTGAGTACGCGGTTGGCCTGTTCTTTGGTCAGATCTGCTTTTTCAGCGATTGCAGCGGCGAGTTCTGGTTTACGCATTAGTGAAGCCCCTTTGACGGTTTTTTGTTGTTATGTCCGTGCTGTTCTCGTTGGAACAGCGCCCAAGGCGCCGCAGGCTCTACTCTGCGGCAGACGGGAGTGAGAATGGCACGCGGATACCGGCGGCGCCAGTCTCCCCGCGACCTTTGTAGGGGCAAAAGCGGGGTGATTCCGACAGAACGACCGGTATTTACGCCAGCAGGGCCGGAAGCTGTTTGTTCAGGGCAAGTTTTTCCATCACCGCGGCGCCGGTCAGCGCGTAGCCGAGCAATTGGCCGTCGGCGCTGTGGCACAGGGCTTTGATGTCGGCGCCCTGCCCTTCTACCGTCCAGACGCCTTCGCTGCCCCGTGGCGGCGGCGAAACCACCAGCGGGCACACCGGGGTTTTCACGGTGATCGGCATCGGCCCGTAGCTCACGGCGGTCGGGTTACCGGCGAGGGTTTGCGCCAGCGCACGCGCACAGCTCATGAGGGGCATCACGTACAGCAGATTCAACCCGTCGACCTCGGCGCAGTCGCCCAAGGCGTAGATATTGGCGTGGGAGGTTTTCAGGTGTCGATCAACCACCACGCCGCGGTTGACCTGTACGCCGGCAGCCGCCGCCAGATCGATACGTGGGCGCAGGCCGATGGCCGAGACCACCACGTCGCAAGGAATGACCTGGCCGTCGGACAGGTGCGCTTCCAGGCCGTCGGCGACTTTTTGCAGGCGGGTCAGCACCGGGCCGAGGTGGAATTTCGCACCGAGGCTTTCCAGCCCGGCCTGCACCGCAGCCGCAGCGGCCGGGTGCAGCAACATCGGCATGACCTGCTCGCAGGGTGCAACCAGTTGCACTTCGTAGCCGCCAAGAATCAGATCGTTGGCAAACTCGCAGCCAATCAGGCCGGCGCCGAGCAGCAACACACGGCGCTTGCCCGCCGCAGCGGCACGGAAACGTGCGTAGTCTTCGAGATCATTGATCGGGAATACCAGATCCGCGCCATCGCCTTCGATGGGCACGCGCACGGTTTCTGCGCCCCAAGCGAGAATCAGGTCACGGTAGGCCACCGCTTCTTCACCGATCCACAGACGCTTGTGGCCGGCATCGATGCCGCTGATGCGCGTATGAGTGCGCACCTCGGCTTTCAACTGCTCGGCCATGGCGCCCGGTTCAGCCATGCTCAGGCCATCGGCGTCCTTGTTCTTGCCGAAACCGGTGGAGAGCATCGGCTTGGAGTAAGAGCGCCCGTCATCGGCGGTGATCAGCAGCAGCGGGGTTTCGCTGTCGAGTTTGCGAAACTCGCGGGCCAGGTTGTAGCCCGCAAGGCCAGTGCCAACGATGACGACAGGTGCGCTCATGCCTTACTCCTTGATTGTGCTTAGTTGATTTCGATCATTTCGAAGTCCATCTTGCCGACGCCGCAGTCCGGGCACAGCCAGTCTTCCGGTACGTCTTGCCACAGGGTGCCCGGCGCAATGCCGTCATCCGGCCAGCCGTCGGCTTCGTTGTAGATCAAGCCACAGACGATGCATTGCCACTTTTTCATTCAGGTACTTCCTCAGGGTTCAGGCTTGGTGCCGGCGCGGACGGTCGATGGAGTTGCGCTGCCATCCGGCTCAGGGCGTTTTGTACTGATGGAGCCGGGCAGATGCAAGCCTGTTCGGCGCAATGGCGCCCCGGATCAATCAATAGCGCAGCTCGCCATGGTAAGCTCGCCGCCTCATTTGCGGCCAATAATGACTCATTGTGCAACATTCAAATGCCTGCCCGACCCCGCTCTGGCTGACCCAAAGCCGACTGACGCCCCTCCCCGATTCGTTGACCCTCGATTGGCTGTTCGACGAAGGCTCCCTCACCCGCCGCCTGACCCGGCTGTCCAGCGATGGCTTCAGCGTCACGCCGCTGTTCGAAGGCTGGGACACCCTGCGCGCTGACGAATGTGCCGCGCTGGATCTGGCCGATGGCAGCGAAGGCTGGGTGCGCGAAGTGTATTTGCGCGGCCACGGCGAAGCCTGGGTGTTTGCCCGCAGCGTGGCATCGCGCGAAGCCTTGCAGGGCGACGGTTTGCACATGGATGAGCTGGGCAGCCGCTCGCTGGGCGAATTGCTGTTTTGCGATCAGGCGTTCCAGCGCCGCGCCCTCGAAGTTTGCCACTACCCTGAACAATGGCTGCCACAAGACGCAAAAGCGCCTGAGCTGTGGGGCCGGCGTTCGCGCTTTGATCGTGGCGCGCTGAGCGTCCTGGTTGCGGAAATCTTCCTGCCGAGCCTGTGGAATGCCGCCCGCGCCCATCCGGAGAACTGCTGATGTATCAGAGCCTGCTCAAGTCGCTGAATCGCTTGAACCCGCGTGCCTGGGATTTCATTCAGTTGACGCGGATGGACAAGCCGATCGGCATTTACCTGCTGCTATGGCCGACCCTATGGGCGTTGTGGATTGCCGGCAAGGGCTCGCCGTCGCTGGCCAATGTGGTGATTTTCGTCCTCGGCGTGGTGCTGACCCGCGCCGGCGGCTGCGTGATCAACGACTGGGCTGATCGCAAGGTCGACGGCCACGTCAAGCGCACCGCGCAACGGCCATTGGCTGCGGGCAGAATCAGCTCGAAAGAAGCGCTGGTGTTCTTCGCCCTGTTGATGGGCGTGAGTTTTCTGCTGGTGCTGTGCACCAACGCACCGACCATTTGGCTGTCGCTGGGCGGTTTGGCGCTGGCATTCACGTATCCGTTCATGAAGCGCTACACCTATTACCCGCAAGTGGTGCTGGGCGCGGCGTTCTCGTGGGGCATGCCGATGGCGTTCACGGCCGAGACCGGTGAGTTGCCGGCGGCAGCGTGGCTGCTGTGGATCGCCAACCTGCTGTGGACGGTGGGTTACGACACCTATTACGCGATGACCGATCGCGATGACGATTTGAAGATTGGTGTGAAGTCGACGGCGATTCTCTTCGGCGAGGCGGATCGGGTGATCATCCTGAGCTTGCAGGCGTTGTCGCTGGGGTGCCTGCTGCTGGCGGGGTCGAAATTCGAGTTGGGAATCTGGTTCCATCTTGGCTTGCTGGTGGCTGCTGGCTGTTATGCCTGGGAATTCTGGTACACCCGCGATCGTGACCGCATGCGTTGTTTCAAGGCGTTTTTGCACAACCACTGGGCCGGGTTGGCGATTTTCGTCGGGATCGTGCTGGATTACGCGTTGCGCTAAACACCAATCAATGTAGGAGTGAGCCTGCTCGCGATAGCGGTGTGTCAGTTAACGAAAATGCCGACTGATACACCGCTATCGCGAGCAGGCTCACTCCTACAGGGGACCGCGTTTACTTGGCTTTGGCGACTTTCCAGGCACCGTCCATTTTGCCGTCACCGGTCATGTCGCCGGCTTTCTTGTCCATCACGAAGGTGTACAGCGGCATGCCTTGATAGGCCCATTGCATTGAGCCGTCGTCACGTTTGATGACAGTCCAGTCACCCATCGACTTGTCACCCGCCGCCGCCATCAACGGCGGCCAGTTCGTTGCGCACTTGTCATTGCACATGGACTTGCCCGCAGAGTCTTTGGCGAAGGTATACAGGGTCATGCCCTTGTGGTCGGTGTACATGCCGTCCTTCTCCATCGCCGGATCCGCAGCCAGTGCAAATCCAGGCAATGTCAGGGCCGCAGCCATCAGCAGGGCTTTGAAAGAAACAGTCATTTGAGTCATGGAAACCTTCTTTTGTGGTTGTCAGGATTCGGACTTAGAGCTTAGTTGAGGATTTGCACAATCGCCGCCGGGCGAAAATACTGTCACACGACTGCAATAATTCCGTTATCTAATGCGGCGCAAGACAGTTAAATGACAAGAGGATTAAGGCATGGTTGGCAGGAGCATTCTGATCGTCGACGACGAAGCGCCCATTCGCGAAATGATCGCCGTTGCGTTGGAAATGGCCGGCTATGACTGCCTCGAGGCAGAGAACTCGCAGCAGGCCCACGCCATCATCGTCGACCGCAAGCCGGACCTGATCCTGCTCGACTGGATGCTGCCCGGCACCTCCGGTATCGAACTGGCCCGTCGCCTGAAGCGCGATGAACTGACCGGGGACATCCCGATCATCATGCTCACCGCCAAGGGCGAAGAGGACAACAAGATCCAGGGTCTGGAAGTCGGCGCCGACGACTACATCACCAAACCGTTTTCCCCACGCGAACTGGTCGCCCGTCTCAAAGCCGTGCTGCGCCGCGCCGGTCCGACCGACGGCGAAGCGCCGATCGAAGTTGGCGGCCTGTTGCTCGACCCGATCAGCCACCGCGTGACCATCGACGGCAAACCGGCCGAGATGGGCCCGACCGAATACCGTCTGCTGCAATTCTTCATGACCCACCAGGAACGCGCCTACACCCGTGGCCAGTTGCTGGATCAGGTCTGGGGCGGCAACGTCTACGTTGAAGAACGCACCGTCGACGTGCACATCCGCCGCCTGCGCAAGGCCCTCGGCGACGCCTACGAAAATCTGGTACAAACCGTGCGCGGCACCGGCTACCGGTTTTCCACCAAAGCATAAAAAAACAGCTGCAAGCTTCTAGCTACAAGCGGCAAGTAACAGCGAGCCGCTCTGACTTGTAGCTTGCAGCTTGAAACTTGAAGCTGCGGCTAAGGACGCCCCCGTGAATCAAAATTGGCATGGCACCCTGATTCGCCACATGCTGCTGCTGGTCACCGCCTGCCTGGTGATCGGCCTGATCACCGGCTATTACGGCTGGAGCCTCGCGGCGGGTCTGGGGATTTATCTGGGCTGGACGCTCAAGCAATTGCTGCGGCTGCACGAGTGGCTGCGCCAGCACCAACCCGATGAAGCACCGCCCGACGGCTATGGGCTGTGGGGCGAGGTGTTCGACAGCATCTACCACCTGCAACGCCGTGATCAACGCGTACGCGGGCGCCTGCAAGCGGTGATCGACCGGGTGCAGGAATCCACCGCCGCGCTGAAAGACGCGGTGATCATGCTCGACAGTGACGGCAACCTGGAATGGTGGAACCGCGCCGCCGAAACCCTGCTCGGCCTCAAGACCCCGCAGGACAGTGGCCAACCGGTGACCAACCTCGTGCGCCATCCGCGCTTCAAGGAATACTTCGAGCAGGACAGCTACGCCGAGCCGCTGGAAATCCCCTCGCCAACCAACGATCGCGTGCGCATTCAGCTGTACCTGACCCGCTACGGCAACAATGAACACCTGATGCTGGTGCGCGACGTCACGCGTATCCATCAGCTGGAACAGATGCGCAAAGACTTCATCGCCAACGTCTCCCACGAATTGCGCACGCCGCTGACGGTGATCTGCGGCTATCTGGAAACCCTGCTCGACAACGTCGAAGAAGTGAACCCGCGCTGGAGTCGCGCTCTGCAGCAGATGCAACAACAGGGCGGACGCATGCAGACGCTGCTCAACGATTTGTTGTTGCTGGCGAAACTCGAAGCCACTGATTACCCGTCGGACAACCAGCCGGTGCAGGTCGACACCCTGCTGCAATCGATCAAGAGCGATGCGCAGCAATTGTCCGGCGCGAAGAACCAACGCATCAGCCTCGAAGCCGATGTCAGCCTGTTGCTCAAGGGCAGCGAAGCGGAGTTGCGCAGCGCATTTTCCAATCTGGTGTTCAACGCGGTGAAATACACCCCGGCCGAGGGCAACATCCGCATTCGCTGGTGGGGTGACGATCAGGGCGCGCACCTGAGCGTGCAGGATTCCGGGATCGGCATCGACAGCAAACACTTGCCGCGCCTGACCGAACGCTTCTACCGCGTCGACTCCAGCCGCAACTCCAACACTGGCGGCACTGGCCTGGGTCTGGCCATCGTCAAGCACGTGTTGCTGCGCCACCGCGCACGCATGGAGATCAGCAGCGTGCCCGGTCACGGCAGCACGTTCACCTGCCATTTCGCCCCGGCTCAGGTGGCCCAGGCGCGGGCGATCAGCGCCGCTGAGTAATGTCGCACTAGGCAATCGCCAGGTCAGCCGCTACATTGGCTGACTTGTGCCTGCCTTTCAGGCGCGACTTTTCTCTCTTTTGAATCACACGGAACCCGCAAAACTCCATCATGGACCCTTCCCCTGGCTTGTCCCTCGCTACAATTTTCGCCGACTTCGGCATGATCCTTTTCGCTCTGATCCTGGTTTTGCTCAACGGCTTTTTCGTTGCGGCGGAATTCGCCATGGTCAAACTGCGCTCGACCCGGGTCGAGGCCATCGCTGAACAGAACGGCTGGCGCGGGCATATCCTGCGCACCGTGCACAGTCAGCTCGATGCGTACCTCTCGGCGTGCCAGCTCGGTATCACCCTCGCCTCGCTTGGCCTTGGCTGGGTTGGTGAGCCGGCGTTCGCACACATCCTCGAACCGCTGCTGAGCGCGGTCGGCGTGCAGTCGCCGGAGATCGTCAAAGGTGTGTCGTTCTTCACCGCGTTCTTCATCATTTCGTACCTGCACATCGTGGTCGGCGAACTGGCCCCGAAATCCTGGGCGATCCGTAAACCCGAGCTGCTGTCGCTGTGGACGGCGGTGCCGCTGTACCTGTTCTACTGGGCGATGTACCCGGCGATCTACCTGCTCAACGCCAGCGCCAACGCGATTCTGCGTATCGCCGGTCAGGGCGAACCCGGCCCGCACCACGAACACCATTACAGCCGCGAAGAACTGAAACTGATCCTGCACTCCAGCCGTGGCCAGGATCCGAGCGATCAGGGCATGCGTGTATTAGCGTCGGCGGTGGAAATGGGCGAGCTGGAAGTGGTCGACTGGGCCAACTCCCGCGAAGACCTGATCACGCTGGAATTCAACGCACCGCTGAAAGAAATCCTGGCGATGTTCCGTCGCCACAAGTTCAGCCGTTATCCGGTGTACGACAGCGAGCGTCAGGAGTTCGTCGGCCTGCTGCACATCAAGGATCTGCTGCTGGAACTGGCGGCGCTGGACCACATTCCCGAGTCGTTCAACCTGGCTGAACTGACCCGCCCGCTGGAGCGCGTGTCACGGCACATGCCGCTGTCGCAGTTGCTGGAGCAGTTCCGCAAGGGCGGCTCGCACTTCGCCGTGGTCGAGGAGGCTGACGGCAACATCATCGGCTACCTGACCATGGAAGACGTGCTGGAAGTGCTGGTCGGCGACATTCAGGACGAACACCGCAAGGCTGAGCGCGGGATCCTCGCCTATCAGCCGGGCAAGCTCTTGGTGCGTGGTGACACGCCGCTGTTCAAGGTGGAACGCCTGCTGGGCATCGACCTTGATCACATCGAAGCGGAAACCCTCGCCGGGCTGGTCTACGAAACCCTGAAACGGGTGCCGGAAGAGGAAGAAGTGCTGGAAGTCGAAGGCCTGCGGATCATCATCAAGAAGATGAAAGGGCCGAAGATTGTGCTGGCGAAGGTGTTGATGCTGGATTGATGGGCTGATCCGGCACCGCGCCGATTCCTTCGCGAGCAGGCTCGCTCCCACAGTTGAAATGCATTCCAGGGTGGGAGCGAGCCTGCTCGCGAAGGCGTCAGATCAGATACCTCATCACTGTTTGCCCAACGCAAAGTTGGGCAACGCCCCCAGCGGCTGGTTGAACTGATACGGAATCGACACCAACCCATCCCCCGTATTGCGCTGCACAACAAAGTGCAAATGCGGGCCGCTGCTGTTGCCAGTGTTGCCTGACAGCGCCAACGGACTGCCCACCGTCACCCTTTGCCCCTCGCGCACGCTCACCGAACCTTGTTTGAGGTGCAGGTACACGCCCATGGTGCCGTCGTCGTGTAGCACCCGCACGAAATTGCCGGAAGCATCATTACCGCGCCCGCTCTGGGAATTCTCGGTCTTCACCACCACCCCGGCCCGCGCGGCAATGATCGGCGTGCCGACCGGCATGGCGATGTCCATCGCGTACTTGTTCTTCGGCCCGTAGTGGCTGTATTGGCCGTTGGCGCCCTGACTCAGGCGAAACGGCCCACCGCGCCATGGCAGCGGATAACGATAGCCCTGTGCGGTTCCAGCGGGGTCACCGAGGGAATAGTGAAATTGCGGCGTGTACACCAGCGGCTGCTTGCCGGACACCGCCGTCAGCAATGCCAACCGCGTATTGCTGCGCGCCGGCAGCACCCGGCGGATGGTTTGTGCCGGCGCGCCGCGCACATTGCTCATCCCGGTGAACGCCAGCGCCACCTCGACCGGCGCATACAGATCGTTGCGCACGAAGACCACATCGGCACCCTTCTGCTTTTTGATGTCGAGGTACACCTGACGCTCCAGGCGCTCGACCATGCGGTCCTGAAAAACGAACACCTGCGCGCCTTTGCTCGGCCGGTCACTGTACGAGACCACGCCGTTGGCATCGGTGGATTTGTAAATGGTCATGGCCACAGCCGAGGTGGAGGCCATGAAGAGACCACAGAAAAACAGCAGGCGCGCGAGCATGGGCAAGAGTCTGTCGAAAGGAAGGCCTGGAAATGAGCCTAGCAGGTGAAGCAGACCAGGCTAGTCGACAGATGTTTCAAATTGGGCAGTCTGGAAAATGTAAGTCGTAAGTGATGGCCCCTTCGCGAGCAGGCTCGCTCCCACATTTGGAATGCATTCCAGGGTGGGAGCGAGCCTGCTCGCGATAGCGGACTGTCAGGCGACGAAGATCACGCGCCCGGAACGAAGTGCTTCTGCGCCGTGCCGCGTGCGATCAGGCGGGAGATGTAGTCGAGCTTCTGAGCGTCCTGATCGACGAAACGGAAGGTCAGTTGCAGCCAGTCGCTGTCCGGTTTCGGCTCGAACGCGACAACCGCGTGCAAGTAACCGTTGAGACGGGCGATTTCGGCGTTGTCGCCCTGCTCCAGATCGAGCACGGCGCTGTCGAGGATCTGCGGCAGGGTGTCGGTGCGTTTCACCACCAACAACGCTTCCTTGATGCTCAGGGCCTTGATCACGCATTGCTGAGTACCGCTTGGCAGACGCAATTGGCCTTGGCCGCGACCGCTGGCCGGTGCCGACGCGGCGGCGGGTGCCTTGACCGGAGGGCTGTTGAGCAATCCACGGGATGGCGCAGCAGCGGGCGCTGGCGCGGCAGCAACCGGTTTGGCAAACGGGTTGACCGCCGCCGCTGCCGGAGCGCCGCCGACCACGGCAGGCTTGCCGCCGGTCAAGGCGCTCAGGGAATCGTTGCCGAACGCCGAGTTCATCTTGGTCGGCGCGCTGTTCATCAGGGTGTCGAGTTTGCCGACCTTGTTCAGCGCCTGCTTGACCTTGGTCAGCAGTTGCTCGTTGGTGAACGGCTTGCTGACGTAGCCGGAAACACCGGCCTGAATCGCCTGCACGACGTTTTCCTTGTCGCCACGGCTGGTGACCATGACGAACGGCATGGTCTTGAGGTTGTCTTGCTCGCGGCACCAGGTCAGCAGCTCGAGACCGGACATTTCCGGCATTTCCCAGTCGCACAGGACCAGGTCGAAGGCTTCTCTGGCCAGCATGGCCTGAGCCTTTTTACCGTTGACGGCGTCCTCGGTGCGGATCCCCGGGAAGTAATTACGCAGGCACTTTTTCACCAGGTCACGAATGAACGAAGCATCGTCCACGACCAACACACTGATCTTGCTCATCCAACACCCCTATTAAAATCCCGGCAAGCATAACGCTGGCTGATGGCACATTGCCAAAACTCTTCAGTCACGCCGGGACTTTTCGTTCGCGGGTGCTGCTTTTTAATTCGATCTGCCTTGTGAAAAGCACAAACAAAAACGCCCGGCCAAAGGGCCGGGCGCTTTTCTCAGGCAATCTTACTTATCGTCAGCATTGCCCGGAACATTAGCGGTTTCGCCGCTTGTGCCTTCAACTTCTTCCTTCATGCGCTTGAGGCCCATGTGGCGCACGTCGGTGCCGCGCACCAGGTAAATGACCAATTCGGAGATATTGCGCGCGTGGTCGCCGATGCGTTCCAGCGAACGCAGCACCCAGATGATGCTCAAGACCCGCGAGATAGAGCGCGGGTCTTCCATCATGTAGGTCGCCAGCTCGCGCAGCGCGGTCTTGTATTCGCGGTCGATGATCTTGTCGTACTGCGCCACCGACAACGCCAGATCGGCGTCGAAACGGGCAAACGCGTCCAGCGCATCACGGACCATGTTGCGTACCTGGTCGCCGATGTGGCGAACCTCGACGTAACCGCGCGGCGCTTCGCCTTCTTCGCACAGCTGAATCGCACGACGAGCGATCTTGGTCGCCTCGTCACCGATGCGCTCAAGGTCGATCACCGACTTGGAAATGCTGATGATCAAACGCAGGTCGGACGCCGCCGGTTGACGACGGGCAAGAATGCGCAGGCATTCTTCGTCGATGTTGCGTTCCATCTGGTTGATCTGGTCGTCGATCTCGCGCACCTGCTGAGCCAGGCCGGAGTCGGCCTCGATCAGCGCGGTCACCGCGTCGTTGACCTGCTTCTCGACCAGCCCGCCCATGGCCAGGAGGTGGCTGCGCACTTCCTCAAGCTCAGCGTTGAACTGCGCGGAGATGTGGTGGGTAAGACCTTCTTTGGAAATCATGCATTCGCTCCGAAAAAGCGTTTAACCAAGAGCTGCTAGCTACAAGCTGCAAGCTGTTATGTGGTGATCCATGCCGCTTCGCTTCTAACTTGCCGCTTGAAGCTTGCCGCTCGCAGCCGCTTCAATCAGCCATAACGACCGGTGATGTAATCTTCGGTCTGCTTCTTCGCCGGATTGGTGAACAGGGTATCGGTGTCGCCGAATTCCACCAGTTTGCCCATGTACATGAACGCCGTGTAGTCGGACACCCGCGCGGCCTGTTGCATGTTGTGGGTCACGATGACGATGGTGAACTTGGACTTCAGCTCGTAGATCAGCTCTTCGACTTTCAGCGTCGAGATCGGGTCGAGGGCCGAGCACGGCTCGTCGAGCAGCAGCACTTCCGGCTCAACCGCGATGGTACGGGCGATGACCAGACGCTGTTGCTGACCACCGGACAGGCCGAGTGCCGATTCATGCAGACGGTCTTTGACTTCGTCCCACAATGCCGCGCCTTTCAACGCCCACTCGACCGCTTCGTCAAGGACGCGCTTCTTGTTGATGCCCTGAATGCGCAGGCCGTAAACCACGTTTTCGTAGATGGTTTTCGGGAACGGGTTGGGCTTCTGGAACACCATGCCGACGCGACGACGCAGTTCGGCAACGTCTTCGCCCTTGCGATAGATGTTGTTGCCGTAGAGGTTGATCGCGCCTTCTACGCGGCAGCCGTCAACCAGATCGTTCATGCGGTTGAAGGTGCGCAGCAGCGTCGACTTACCGCAGCCGGACGGGCCGATGAACGCGGTCACACGCTGTTTCGGGATGTTCATGCTGACGTCGAACAGTGCTTGTTTCTCACCGTAGTACAGGCTCAGGCCCGGCACTTCGATGGCAACGGTTTCCTGCTCGAGACTGAGGCTTTGCTTGTCGCGGCCCAGGGCAGACATGTTGATGCCGTGGGTGTGTGTTTCGTGCTGCATGGGAGGCTCCCTGTGCTAACAAATTCGGTTCGGTTTTTGTGGGAGCCAGCCTGCTGGCGATTCAGGCGCTGCGGTTTGTCTATGAAACCGCGGTGATGCCTTCGCGAGCAGGCTCGCTCCCACATAAAAATCAGTGCTGCAAAATCAGCTATCCAGTGCTTTGTATTTTTCACGCAGGTGGTTGCGGATATACACCGCCGACAGGTTCAACGTGGCGATCACCAGCACCAGCAACAGCGCCGTGGCGTACACCAGCGGACGCGCCGCCTCGACGTTCGGGCTCTGGAAGCCGACGTCATAGATGTGGAAGCCCAGGTGCATGATCTTCTGATCCAGGTGCAGGTACGGGTAGTTGCCGTCCACCGGCAGCGACGGCGCCAGTTTCACCACACCCACCAGCATCAGCGGCGCCACTTCACCCGCGGCGCGAGCCACGGCGAGGATCATGCCGGTCATCATTGCCGGGCTGGCCATCGGAATGACAATCTTCCAAAGGGTTTCAGCCTTGGTCGCGCCGAGGGCCAACGAGCCTTCACGCACGGTACGTGGAATACGCGCCAGACCTTCCTCGGTCGCCACAATCACCACCGGCACCGCCAGCAGTGCCAGGGTCAACGATGCCCAAAGCAGACCCGGTGTACCGAAGGTCGGCGCCGGCAGTGCTTCGGGGAAGAACAAACGGTCGACCGAACCACCGAGTACATAAACGAAGAAGCCCAGACCGAACACGCCGTAAACGATCGCCGGAACGCCAGCGAGGTTGTTCACCGCGATACGGATGATCCGCGTCAGGGTGTTCTGCTTGGCGTATTCCCGCAGGTACACCGCCGCCAGCACGCCGAACGGGGTGACGATCATCGCCATGATCAACGTCATCATCACGGTGCCGAAGATCGCCGGGAAAATCCCGCCTTCGGTGTTCGCTTCACGCGGGTCGTCCGACAGGAATTCCCAGATCTTGCTGAAGTAGAAGCCGACCTTGGTGAAGGTGCTCATCGCGTTCGGCTGGTAGGCGTGAACCACTTTGCCCAGACCGATTTCGATCTCTTTGCCGTTGGCATCACGAGCGGTCAAGGCATCGCGATTGAACTGCGCATGCAGATCGGCCAGGCGCGCTTCGATGTCCTGATAACGCGCATTCAGCTCGGCACGCTCGGACTCCATGTCCGCTTGCGCGGTAGCGTCGAGCTTGCCTTCCAGTTCCAGTTTGCGACCGTGCAGACGGATGCGCTCCAGACCTGCGTTGATTGCACCGATGTCAGTCTTTTCCAGCGACTTCAGTTGTGCCGCCAGACCGTTCACACGGTTGATTCGCGCCTGCAGCTCAGGCCACGCGGCCTCGCCCTCGGCGATGACTTTGCCATCCTGTTTGACGTTGACCAGGTAGCCGTAGAAATTGCCCCACTCGCGACGCTCGATCGCCATCAGTTCTGGCGGCGTGGTCTGGTTGGTCAGCCACTCGCCGACGATCCAGGTGAAGTCGTTGCCGTTCAGATCACGGTTGCCGACCTTGATCAGCTCGCGGGTCATGAATTCCGGGCCTTCATCGGGCACCGGCAAACCGGCGCTCTTCAGACGGGCGCGAGGCACTTCTTCTTTCTGTACCACTTCACCGATGACCAGGTGATTGGCCTGGCCCGGTACGTCGTAATGGGCGTGGACCAGGTCCGCCGGCCAGAAGTGACCCAGACCGCGCACGGCAATCACGGCCAGCAGGCCAATGGTCATGATGACCGCGATGGACACCGCGCCACCGCTGATCCAGACGCCTGGGGCGCCGCTCTTGAACCATCCTTTCAGGGAGTTCTGTTTCACAGACTTCTACCTTTGCTTAAAGCGACGAGTATTTCTTGCGCAGACGCTGACGAATCAGTTCTGCCAGGGTGTTCATGACGAAGGTGAACAACAGCAGCACCAATGCCGAGAGGAACAGCACGCGGTAGTGGCTGCCGCCGACTTCCGACTCGGGCATTTCCACCGCGACGTTGGCAGCCAGGGTGCGCAGGCCTTCGAACAGGTTCATTTCCATGACCGGGGTGTTACCGGTGGCCATCAGCACGATCATGGTTTCACCGACTGCACGGCCCATGCCGATCATCAGCGCCGAGAAAATCCCCGGGCTGGCGGTCAGGATCACTACGCGAGTCATGGTCTGCCAAGGCGTAGCACCGAGGGCCAGCGAGCCAAGGGTCAGGCCGCGCGGCACACTGAACACGGCGTCTTCAGCGATCGAATAGATGTTCGGGATCACCGCAAAGCCCATGGCCAGACCCACCACCAAAGCGTTGCGCTGGTCGTAGGTGATGCCGAGGTCGTGGGAGATCCACATGCGCATGTCACCGCCGAAGAACCAGTTCTCCATGAACGGGCTCATGTACAGCGACAGCCAGCCCACGAACAGAATCACCGGAATCAGCAGCGCACTTTCCCAGCCATCCGGGACTTTCAGGCGGATCGATTCAGGCAGACGACTGAAGGTGAAACCGGCGACCAGGATGCCGATCGGCAACAACATCAGCAGGCTGAAGATGCCCGGCAGATGTCCTTCGACATACGGCGCGAGGAACAGGCCGGCGAAGAAACCGAGGATCACCGTCGGCATCGCTTCCATCAGCTCGATCACCGGTTTGACCTTGCGGCGCATGCCCGGGGCCATGAAGTAGGCGGTGTAGATTGCCGCAGCGACGGCCAGCGGTGCCGCCAGCAGCATCGCGTAGAACGCGGCTTTCAGGGTGCCGAAGGTCAGTGGCGACAGGCTCAGTTTCGGTTCGAAATCGGTGTTGGCGGCGGTCGATTGCCAGACGTATTTAGGCTCGTCGTAGTTCTCGTACCAGACCTTGCTCCACAGCGCGCTCCACGAGACTTCCGGGTGTGGGTTGTCGAGCAGCAACGGTTGCAGCTTGCCGCCGGCTTCGACGATCACGCGGTTGGCGCGTGGCGACAGACCGAACAGGCCTTGGCCTTCAACCACCTGATCGACCAGCAAGGTGCGGTGCGCGGTGCTGTGGAACACGCCGAGCTTGCCGCTGGCATCCAGCGCGAGAAAGCCTTTGCGACGCTCTTCAGCACTGATTTCAACGATTGGCGTGGTGCCCATCTGGAAGGTGCGGATCTGCTTAAGACGCAGCTCACCATCGGTGTCACGGGCCATGAACCACTGGGCCAGACCACCTTTTGAGTCACCGACGATCAGCGAGATACCGCCGACCAGTTGCGTGGTTGCGGTGACTTCAGCGTCGGCGTTTTCCAGCAGTTTGTAGCGACCGTTGAGGCTCTTGTCGCGCAGGCTGAAGACATCGGCCTGGGCACGACCGTTGACCACGTACAGCCATTGCTGGCGCGGGTCGACGAAGATGTTTTTCACCGGCTCAGTCATCTGCGGCAGATCGATACGCTTCTGCTCGTTGGTGACTTCACCAGTCATCATGTTTTCTTCGCTGGTCAGCGACAGCACATTGAGTTGCGAACCGGTCGAACCGACCAGCATCAGGGTCGTGTCGGAGGCGTTGAGGCTGACATGCTCCAGCGCACCACCGGCTTCGTTAAGCGCGATCGGTGCCTCGCCGTACGGATACTCGATGGCCGGGCTGATGGTTTTCTTGCCATCGGGGTAGCTGACTTTATAGGTGTGGCGGAACACCAGCGCCTGACCATTGGACAGGCCCACGGCCACCAGCGGATGGCCCGGCTGGTCTTCACCAATCGAGGTTACGGTGGCGCCGGCAGGCACCGGCAGATCGACGCGCTTCAGCTCAGCGCCACTGTCGATATCAAAGAACAATGCCTGGCCCTTGTCGGAAACACGCATGGCCACCTGATTCTGCTCTTCGAGCGAAATCATCAGCGGCTTGCCGGCGTCCTGCATCCAGGCTGGGGTGATCGAGTCTTTCGCGGTCAGGTCGGCACCCTGGAACAGCGGCGCAACCACGTAGGCGAGGAAGAAGAAGATCAGGGTGATGGCTGCCAGTACCGCGAGACCGCCAACGAGGACGTACCAGCGGGTGAAGCGATCCTTGAGCGCGCGAATGCGGCGCTTGCGTTGCAGCTCAGGCGTATTGAAATCAATGCGCTTGGGAGGATTAGTAGTCATTTGGGAATTGGCCAGATCATTCATGCGCTCACCCTAGCGATCCTGTATGACAGAAAGATGACAATGCAGTGACGCAGCAAATCCACCGCCAGCGGGACTGGCAGAGGATCAAAAATTTGAGGTGTGTAAAAGGCCGGTCTGCGCGCAGATCTGGCCTTTCACCTGAGTCCGGTGGGGCTCACTCCGGACTCAATTTGTTACTTCTTTGCGACAGCGCCGCCTTCCTGCAGACCCAGGTCAGCCAGTGCTTTTGCAGCAACCTTGGCTGGCAGAGGGATGTAGCCGTCTTTCACTACCACTTCCTGGCCCTGTTTCGACAGCACCAGTTTCACGAACTCGGCTTCCAGCGGAGCCAGAGGCTTGTTCGGGGCTTTGTTGACGTACACGTAGAGGAAACGCGACAGCGGGTACTTGCCGTTCAGGGCGTTTTCTTCGGTGTCTTCGATGAAGTCGGTGCTGCCTTTCTTGGCCAGAGGAACGGTCTTCACGCTGGCAGTCTTGTAACCGATGCCCGAGTAACCGATGCCGTTCAGCGAGGAGCTGATCGACTGCACAACCGACGCCGAACCAGGTTGTTCGTTAACGTTTGGTTTGTAGTCGCCTTTGCACAGGGCTTCTTCTTTGAAGTAGCCGTAGGTGCCGGATACCGAGTTACGACCGAACAGCTGAACTGGCTTGTTGGCCAGGTCGCCGGTCACGCCCAGGTCGCCCCAGGTTTTCACGTCGGCTTTGGCGCCACACAGACGGGTCGACGAGAAGATCGCGTCAACCTGCTCCATGGTCAGGTGCTGGATCGGGTTGTCTTTGTGTACGAAGACAGCCAAGGCATCCACGGCCACCGGGATAGCGGTTGGCTTGTAGCCGTACTTCTGCTCGAAGGCCGCCAGTTCGGTGTCCTTCATCTTGCGGCTCATCGGGCCCAGGTTGGAGGTGCCTTCAGTCAGCGCAGGTGGCGCAGTGGCGGAGCCAGCGGCCTGAATCTGGATGTTGACGTTCGGGTATTCTTTTTTGTAGTTCTCAGCCCAGAGGGTCATGAGGTTGGCCAGGGTATCGGAGCCGACGCTGGACAGGTTGCCCGACACACCAGTGGTCTTGGTGTAGCTCGGGATAGCAGGGTCAACAGCGGCAACCGCGTTGGCAGTCGCAACGCCAGCAGCGACAAAAGTCATTGCCGCCATCAAACGCTTCAGTTTCATGCCTTACTCCTAGCAGATAGGGTGTGTTAAGTCGGGGCCAAGTATCAGCAGGCCGTGTGAACACTCTATGGCTGAAATATGACAATTGGATGAAAGGCCAGCATGTCGCGACAGATCGTTCCCACGCTCTGCGTGGGAACGCCGCCATGGACGCTCTGCGTACGCATTTGAGAAGTGACGCGGAGCGTCACAGGATGCATTCCCACGCGGAGCGTGGGAACGATCAGGCGGGAGAGAAAATCAGCGGCCCTTCTTCCACAGCCACGCCCCGACCAGAATCCCCATCGTGCACAGCACCGCTACATAGTAGGCAGGCCCCATCGCACTTTCTTTCAACAACAGACTGACCACCATCGGCGTCAACCCGCCAAAAATCGCGTAAGCCACGTTATACGAGAACGACAACCCGCTGAAGCGCACCACCGGCGGAAACGCTTTGACCATTACATATGGCACCGCACCAATGGTGCCCACCAGAAAACCGGTCAACGCGTACAGCGGGAACAGCCAGTTCGGATGATCGGCAAGGCTGTGATAGAAGGTCCAGGAGCTGGCCAGCAAGCCCAGGCAACCAAACACAAACACGCGACCTGCGCCAAAGCGATCCGCCAGTGCGCCGGAAATGATGCAGCCAATGCTCAGAAACACGATCGCCAGACTGTTCGATTGCAACGACTCGGTCGGCGAGAAGTGATAGACCGTTTGCAGCACGGTCGGCGTCATCAGAATGACCACGACGATCCCGGCCGACAGCAACCAGGTCAGCAGCATCGAGATCGCAATCGCGCCGCGATGATCACGCAGCACCGCACGCAGCGGCACTTCTTCAGCCAGGGCTTTGCGCAGTTGCAGTTCGGCAAATACCGGGGTCTCGTGCAGCCAACGGCGCAGGTAGACCGAGAACAGGCCGAACACACCGCCCAGCAGGAATGGAATCCGCCAGGCGTAATCGGAAACCTCTGCTGGCGTATAAATGCTGTTGATCGCCGTGGCGACCAGCGAACCGAGCAGAATACCGGCGGTCAGCCCGCTGGTGAGGGTGCCACAGGCGTAACCCATGTGCTTTTGCGGAACGTGTTCGGAAACGAAGACCCATGCCCCCGGCACTTCACCGCCAATCGCCGCACCTTGAATGACCCGCATCAATAGAAGAAGGATCGGCGCCCACATGCCGATCTGCGCATACGTTGGCAGCAGGCCCATGATCAGGGTCGGCACGGCCATCATGAAAATGCTCAGGGTGAACATCTTCTTGCGCCCCAGCAGGTCGCCGAAGTGCGCCATGACGATGCCGCCCAGCGGCCGCGCGAGGTAGCCGGCGGCGAAGATGCCGAAGGTCTGCATCAGGCGCAGCCACTCGGGCATGTCAGCCGGGAAGAACAGCTTGCCGACCACGGTGGCGAAGAAAACAAAGATGATGAAATCGTAGAATTCCAGCGCGCCGCCAAGGGCGGACAGCGACAGAGTCTTGTAGTCGTTGCGGGTCAACGGTCGTGCGGGTTGCTCGGGCTGCGCGAGGCTCGAAGGCGCTGTGGTCATGGCAAGGGCTTCTCTTATAGTCGGATCTGCCGCCACAACAACGCTGGCGGTGGCTTGGGCAGGTTCGGCACCATAGCAAATTGTTCGAAAAAGCACATAGAGGCGCGTAATTGACGGTCAAAATCAGAACCGGATGGTCGTCGTGGAGTCTACCGACCGATATACTCGCAACCTGCTCCGGTTTGTAAGGGGTTGCTGTGCGAAAACGTCGTTGGCCCGGCCTTTGCTCGGGATTAGCCGGTTTCGCAGAGTTTCTCCTTTAGGCGCCTGATGGAAAACGTGACGAACGTAGTATGTTCGGTGCTGAATCGTTTTTCCCGAAGACGGCTACCACCAGCAATACCAACGAAGAGTCACGGGTCAGAGGCACCCCCGGCATGATAGAGCTCGAACAAGAAGATCCGATCCCGCAAGGCGACCTGGCCCTGCAAATCACTGCGCTCCCGCGCGAAACCAACGGCTTTGGCGATATTTTCGGCGGCTGGCTGGTAGCGCAGATGGATTTGGCCGGCACCGCAATGGCCAGCCGTGTCGCTGGCGGACGCGTCGCCACCGTCGCCATCGACCGCATGGCGTTCCTTGTGCCTGTGGCAGTCGGTGCGCAATTGTCCTTCTATACCCAGACCCTGGAAATCGGCCGCAGCTCGATCCAGATGATGGTCGAAGTGTGGAGCGACGATCCGCTGTCCAGCGAGTGGCGTAAAGTGACCGAAGCGGTTTTCGTCTTCGTCGCCATCGACGGCAGCGGCCGCACTCGCTCGGTTCCGCCACGCGCGCGTTAAACCTCGCGGCCGTTTTGCGGTCGATAACCGTCCCAAGTGTCTGATCGAGAGCTGCCCCATGAACACGCCCAACGTTGAAGCGGTGAAACTGGATGAACTGAACTGCTGGCGCATCCGCCACGGTCAGGCCGAAGTGCTGGTGGCCCAGCAAGGCGCGCACATCCTCAGTTATCAAATCGATGGGCAGCCGCCGATCATCTGGCTCAACGACAAGGCCGAGTTCAAGACGGGCAAAAGCATTCGCGCCGGCGTGCCGGTGTGCTGGCCGTGGTTCGGCAAGTTCGAACGCAACCCGCAGAACGTGCAGGCCATGTACACCGGCGAGCAACCGGCACCCGCGCATGGTCTGGTGCGAGCGATGGATTGGGAACTGGGCGGCATCGAATCAGAGGCTGACGGTATCAAGGTCGAGTTCAAGCTGCCCTACCCCGAAGGTGGCCTGCCGGGCTGGCCGCATCAGGTCGATCTGACCCTGACCCTGCATTTGTCCGAGCAATTGAGCTTCAGCCTGACCAGCCATAACCGTGGCAGTGACACCGTCAGCCTGAGTCAGGCGCTGCACACCTATTTCGCGGTCAGTGATGTGCGCAATGTGCACGTCGAAGGCGTGGATGGTTTGAATTACATCGAGACGCTGGATGACTGGAAAACCACCAGTCAGCAAGGCGATCTGCAATTTGCCGGTGAGACCGACCGCATCTACCTCGATGCGCCGCCACAACTGAGCATTGTCGACCCGGCCTGGGAAAGACGCATTGTGCTGACGGCCACAGGTTCACGCACGGCAGTGATCTGGAACCCGTGGATCGATCGCGCAGCAGCGTTGGCGGATATGGATAACGATGGCTGGCAGCGCATGCTGTGCATCGAGACGGCGAATGTGATGGATGACATCGTCACGCTGGCGCCGGGGGCGAGTCATACCATGGGCGTCAGCGTCGCCCGCGAACCGCTCTAACCAGCACTGCAATACAAAATGTGGGAGCGAGCCTGCTCGCGAAGGCGTTGTATCAGTCAACATTCAAATGACTGATACACCGCTTTCGCGAGCAGGCTCGCTCCCACAGTTGTTTGGTGGTGATTGTTAGAGATCGGACTCCTGCACCACCCGCACCTTGTCCGCCTCCAGCGCATACGCCGCATCGGCCAGATCATTGCTGACCTTTTCAACCTTCAGCGTGCCGGTCACCCACAGTGGCGTGTAGATATCGTCCAGTTTCAAACCTTTCGGATACCGCACCAGCACCAGTTGATTCGGTGGCGGTGGCGGCACGTGGATGCACGCGCCCGGATACGGCACGAGGAAGAACAACGTGCTGCGACCCTTGGCGTCGGACTCCAGCGGCACCGGATAACCGCCGATGCGAATGTGTTTGTCGTTCATCGACGCCACGGTCTTGGTCGAATACATCACCGCCGGCAGACCTTTGGCCTGCTTCATCCCGCCCTTCTCGGTGAAGGTGCCGGTGGCTTCCGGGGAGTTGTGGTCGATTTCAGGCATGGCCTCGAGGGCCTTTTGATCCGACTTGGGCATCAGTTCGAGCCAGTCGGTTTCCGGCAGTTCGCCAGCGTGGGCCAAACCGCTGCCCAGGAAAAGGAGAGTCAACAGAAGATGGCGCATGAAAGTGCTCGGTATAGAAAGGAAGGAACAATGAATCGCCGAGCATTCTAGCCCTCCCGGCCACGTTGGCCGAGAGGGCTTTGTCGCTTTGGATCAGTTCTTTTTGATCAGACCGTAGATCACCAGCAACACGATCGCGCCGACCAGTGCGCCGATGAAACCTGCGCCCTCGCCCGCGCGATAGATGCCCAGAGCCTGGCCGCCGTAAGTGGCTGCCAGCGAACCGCCGATACCGAGCAGGATGGTCATGATCCAGCCCATGCTGTCATCGCCCGGTTTCAGGAACCGAGCCAGCAGGCCGACGATCAAGCCGATAAAGATGGTTCCGATAATTCCCATGGCAATTCCCTCTCAAAGATAGATATGCGAAGCCTAGTCAGACTTTGGCATCCTGCCATGAGAGAACGGCGGCCCCTGAATGGTTCCGCCGCTGCCACATGAAACTGTTTTACTCGGCGATCAGCGCTTCGACCTTGACGATCTGCGCCTGCAGCGTGGCCATGTCGGCGCAACGCAGGTTGGCGTGACCGACCTTGCGCCCGGCCTTGAAGGCCTTGCCGTAGTGATGCAGATGGCAGTCTTCGATGGCGATGACTTTCTCAACCGGCGGTACCACACCGATGAAGTTAAGCATCGCGCTCTCGCCGACCTTGGCCGTCGAACCCAGCGGCAGGCCGGCAACGGCGCGCAGGTGGTTTTCGAACTGGCTGCACTCGGCGCCTTCAGTGGTCCAGTGCCCGGAGTTGTGCACGCGCGGTGCGATTTCGTTGGCTTTCAGGCCACCGTCGACTTCAAAGAACTCGAACGCCATCACGCCGACGTAGTTCAACTGCTTGAGCACGCGGCTCGAGTAGTCTTCGGCCAACGCCTGCAACGGGTGATTGGTGCTGGCCACGGACAGCTTGAGGATGCCGCTGTCGTGGGTGTTGTGCACCAACGGATAGAACTTCGTTTCACCATCGCGGGCACGCACGGCGATCAGCGAGACTTCACCGGTGAACGGCACAAAGCCTTCCAGCAGGCAGGACACGCTGCCCAGTTCGGCGAAGGTACCCACCACGTCTTCCGGTTTGCGCAGGACTTTCTGACCTTTGCCGTCATAACCCAGGGTGCGGGTTTTCAATACGGCCGGCAGGCCGATCGAAGCGACCGCGGCGTCCAGATCGGCTTGCGATTGAATGTCGGCGAAGGCCGGAGTCGGGATGCCCAGGTCCTTGAACATGCTCTTTTCGAACCAGCGGTCGCGAGCGATGCGCAGGGCTTCGGCGCTCGGGTAGACCGGGACGAATTGCGAGAGGAATGCCACGGTTTCGGCCGGGACGCTTTCGAATTCGAAGGTCACCAGATCGACTTCATCGGCCAATTGGCGCAGATGATCCTGATCGCCGTAATCGGCCCGCAGGTGTTCGCCCAGCGCGGCCGCACAGGCGTCCGGCGCAGGGTCGAGGAAAGCGAAGTTCATGCCCAGCGGGGTGCCCGCCAGGGCCAACATGCGACCCAACTGGCCGCCACCGATTACACCGATCTTCATCTCAACAACCTCAGGCAATACGTGGGTCTGGATTGTCCAGGACGCTGTCTGTCTGCTCGGCACGGAAGGTTTTCAGCACCGTGTGGAACTGTGGATGCTTGGCACCGAGGATGCTCGCCGAGAGCAAGGCTGCGTTGATTGCGCCGGCCTTGCCGATGGCCAGAGTGGCGACCGGAATGCCCGCTGGCATCTGCACGATCGACAGCAGCGAGTCGACGCCCGAGAGCATGGCCGACTGCACCGGCACGCCCAGCACCGGCAGGTGGGTCTTGGCCGCACACATGCCTGGCAAGTGGGCTGCGCCACCGGCACCGGCGATAATCACCTCGATGCCGCGGCTTTCAGCCTCTTCGGCGTACTGGAACAGCAGATCCGGGGTGCGGTGGGCAGAGACCACTTTGACCTCGTACGGGATGCCGAGCTTTTCCAGCATATCGGCGGTGTGGCTAAGGGTGGACCAATCGGACTTGGAGCCCATGATCACGCCAACCAGTGCACTCATCGTCGCGCCTCTTCTCTCTGGAGCGCCCGCAGGCGCGTCATAAAACAACAAGCCACGCAGGTTGCGTGGCTTGATTGTACGAAAAATGGCCGGACGTGCCGGCCGAAGGCCGCGCAGTATACCGCAAAGAAAGCAATAAACAGCCCCCCGCGCGACCATCTGTCATCTGCCGCAAATGCCCGGTTTTATTGACTTGAAGGTCAGCGCAGACACACCTCAAATTCCATTGTGGGAGCGAGCCTGCTCGCGAAGAGGGAGTATCAGTCAACATTGATGCTGCCTGACCCACCGCATTCGCGAGCAGGCTCGCTCCCACAGGGCTGCGGGTGTGTTCAAGAGTTTTGTGCAGCGCCACCCTCGAGCTTGCGCCACAGCAGACGGACGTTGGCTTTGCGCACCAAGGCGCAGCGATACAGGCGAATCTCCAGCGGCACGTGCCACTGCGGGCCGCCACAGACCACCAGTTCGCCGCGAGCCAGCTCAGCACGCACGCTCAGCTGCGGAACCCAGGCAATCCCGAGGCCTTCCAACGCCATGCTCTTCAGACTGTCAGCCATCGCGGTTTCGTAAATAGTGGTGAAACGCAGCTGCCGCTGACGCAACAAACCATTCACCGAGCGACCAAGAAACGCCCCGGCGCTATAGGCCAGCAACGGCACGCTCGCCTCCCCTTCCAGATCGAACAACGGCTTGCCCTCGGCATCCGCCGCACAGACCGGGAGCATTTCCGTCTGACCCAAATGCAGCGAGGGGAAGATTTCCGGGTCCATCTGCATCGCCGCATCCGGGTCGTAGAACGCCAGCATCAGATCGCAGCCACCTTCACGCAACGCATGCACCGCGTCGCCGACGTTGGTTGCGACCAAACGCGTGGCGATGTTCAGGCCTTCATTACGCAGTTGCGCGATCCAGCGCGGGAAGAAACCCAAGGCCAGCGAGTGAGCGGCAGCGACCTGCATCACCTCGCCCTGCCCGCCTTCCAGATGATGCAGATGGCGCAGCACTTCACCGAGCTGTTCGACCACGGTGCGCGCAGTGACCAGAAACAGCTGCCCCGCCGCCGTCAGTTCGATCGGCGTGCGCGAGCGGTTGACCAGAGTCAGCCCCAGCGCCGCTTCGAGGCTGCGGATCCGCCGACTGAAGGCCGGCTGGGTCACGAAGCGTCGTTCAGCGGCCTGCGAGAAGCTGCGGGTGGCGGCCAGAGCACTGAAGTCCTCGAGCCATTTGCTTTCCAGATTCATCACGTCCTCCCGGACACGCACCAAAACAGGTCACACGTCTGCCGCGCAGGCGGCGTCACATGGGCATTATGCCGAATGTGCATAGGGCAGTGCTGAACAGCATTGGCCCAAAATTTCCCACAAGCCTAGCATTCGCAGCGTTCCGGCACAGACCGGGTCCATATCGAGATGATTTCTATCATGTCCTCCGCTGCATCTTTCCGCACAGAAAACGACCTGCTTGGCGCCCTCGAAGTACCGGCTCAAGCGTATTACGGCATCCAGACCCTGCGAGCGGTGAACAACTTCCGCCTCTCCGGCGTTCCGATTTCGCATTACCCGAAACTGGTTGTCGGTCTGGCAATGGTCAAACAGGCCGCTGCTGACGCCAACCGCGAGTTGGGTCACCTGAGCGAAGCCAAGCACGCTGCCATCAGCGAAGCCTGTGCCCGATTGATCCGCGGTGATTTCCACGAAGAGTTCGTGGTCGACATGATTCAAGGTGGCGCCGGTACTTCCACCAACATGAACGCCAACGAAGTGATCGCCAACATTGCGCTCGAAGCAATGGGTCATCAGAAAGGCGAGTACCAGTACCTGCACCCGAACGACGACGTCAACATGGCGCAGTCGACCAACGACGCCTACCCGACCGCGATCCGCTTGGGTCTGCTGCTCGGTCACGACACCCTGCTGGCCAGCCTCGACAGCCTGATTCAGGCGTTCGCGGCCAAGGGCAAAGAATTCGATCACGTCCTGAAAATGGGCCGTACCCAGCTGCAAGACGCCGTGCCGATGACCCTCGGCCAGGAATTCCGTGCCTTCGCCACCACCATGGGCGAAGACCTGGCCCGTCTCAAGACGCTGGCCCCGGAACTACTGACTGAAGTGAACCTCGGTGGCACTGCGATCGGTACCGGCATCAACGCCGACCCGCGTTATCAAGCGCTCGCGGTACAGCGTCTGGCCCTGATCAGCGGTCAACCGCTGGTTCCAGCCGCCGACCTGATCGAAGCGACTTCCGACATGGGCGCCTTCGTGCTGTTCTCCGGCATGCTCAAGCGCACCGCGGTCAAGCTGTCGAAGATCTGCAACGACCTGCGCCTGCTGTCCAGCGGCCCACGCACCGGCATCAACGAAATCAACCTGCCAGCGCGTCAGCCAGGCAGCTCGATCATGCCCGGCAAGGTCAACCCGGTCATCCCGGAAGCGGTTAACCAAGTGGCGTTCCAAGTAATTGGTAACGACCTGGCGCTGACCATGGCAGCCGAAGGCGGCCAGCTGCAGCTGAACGTGATGGAGCCACTGATCGCTTTCAAGATCTTCGACTCGATCCGCCTGCTGCAACGCGCCATGGACATGCTGCGCGAGCACTGCATCGTCGGCATCACCGCCAACGAAGCGCGCTGCCGTGAACTGGTCGAACACTCGATCGGTCTGGTCACCGCACTGAACCCGTACATCGGCTACAAAAACGCCACCCGCATCGCCGGTCTCGCCCTTGAAAGCGGCCGCGGCGTGCTGGAACTGGTGCGCGAAGAAGGTCTGCTCGACGAAGCCATGCTCGCCGACATCCTGCGCCCGGAAAACATGATTGCTCCACGTCTGGTTCCGCTCAAAGCCTGAACCGACGCTTTACTTGTAGCACCGCTCACCAGGTCGAGGGACTAGACACCTCTCACCTTTTGAGGGCTTGGGGATTTAGTCCCCAAGCCCTTTTTTTTAACTTTCTGACCCTGAGACCCGTATGTCTGGGGACTGCTCGCTCTCACAGAAGAGCAGTTCCTGCACAAGCCCGGCGCCGGTAACGCCGGGTGTTTCAAAGCCTCGTTTCGTCGCTTGCACCACTACCGTGCAGACGGGCGCGTCACTGATCGGTATAGTGCCGCCCCTCTTCGCGTGAGCGGTCGTCGGTAACGAGGCCATAACCCATGCGAAACCCGAACTAATAACAAACCCGCGAAATGGAACCGGACGAAACCTTCGCCTCACCCGTCGTGCCGCGCGCACACCGGTGTAACACGATGTTTCTTCCATCCAGTATTTGCTTACACAATAAACAGCGAGGAAAAATCCATGCTCGAAGTCATTAACGACTTCCTCTCAGGGAAAGTACTGATCGTGCTCATTGTCGGGCTCGGTAGCTACTTCACGATTCGCTCGCGTTTCGTTCAATTGCGTCACTTCTTCCACATGTTCGCGGTGTTCCGCGACAGCCTCAAAGGCAGCGCCGGGCAACTCAGCTCGTTCCAGGCCCTGATGCTCAGCCTTGCCGGCCGTGTCGGTGCAGGCAACATCGCCGGTGTCGGCATCGCCGTGACCCTCGGTGGTCCGGGTGCGGTGTTCTGGATGTGGGTGACCGCACTGGTCGGCATGTCCAGCAGCTTCTTTGAATGTACCCTGGCCCAAGTCTACAAGCGCGCCGATGGCGACGGCTTGTACCGTGGCGGCCCGGCCTACTACATCCAGCACGGCCTTAAGCTCAAAGGCATGGCTGTAGTGTTCTCCGTCCTGCTGCTGGTCACCTACGGCTTCGCCTTCATTGGCCTGCAGTCCTACACCGTGACCCACTCGCTGCAGAACGCCTTTGAATTCAACCCACAACACACCGGTATCGTCCTGGCGGTGCTGCTGGCCATCACCTTCATCGGTGGCATCAAGCGTATCGCCTCGGTGTCCGACCTGCTG
This sequence comes from Pseudomonas sp. RU47, assembly GCF_004011755.1. Classification (GTDB taxonomy): domain Bacteria; phylum Pseudomonadota; class Gammaproteobacteria; order Pseudomonadales; family Pseudomonadaceae; genus Aquipseudomonas. Next base: position 6,559,470 of record NZ_CP022411.1, read on the forward strand.
GTGCCGATCAAGACCCTGGCCTATATCGGCGTGACCCTGTACGTGATCGGTACCCAGATCGAACACGTGCCCGCCATGCTGGAAACCATCTTCAAGAGCGCCTTCGGCCTCGACCCGGCCTTTGGCGGCCTGCTTGGCAGCGCCATCGTCATGGGCGTGAAGCGTGGCGTGTTCGCCAACGAAGCGGGTCTGGGCAGTGCGCCGAACGTCGCTGCCGTGGCCGCCGTGAAGCACCCGGGCGCTCAGGGTGTGGTTCAGGCTTTCAGCGTGTTCCTCGACACCTTCGTGATCTGCACCTGCACCGCGCTGCTGATCCTGCTATCGGGCTTCTACACCCCGGGCTTCGAAGGTGACGGCATCGTCCTCACCCAGAACTCGCTGGCCGCTGTGGTCGGTGACTGGGGTCGCATGTTCGTCAGCGTCGCGCTGTCGCTGTTCGTCTTCACCTGCATCCTCTACAACTACTACCTGGGCGAAAACAGCCTGCAGTTCCTCACCCGCAACCGCGCCGCGCTGATGATTTTCCGCGGTCTGGTACTGGCGCTGGTGGTATGGGGTTCGATGCAGGACCTGTCGACCGTGTTCGCCTTCGCTGACATCACCATGACCTGCCTGGCCTTCGTCAACCTGATCGCCCTGGCCATGCTGTTCAAGGTCGGCATGCGCGTGATGCGCGACTACGACGCGCAGCGCCGCGCCGGCGTCAAACAGCCGGTGTTCGACTCGAGCAAATTTGCCGATCTGGACCTCGACCTGAAGGCCTGGCCGACCAACCCGTCTGCCGCTGCCGGCCAGACCGAAGCCGAGCCGCAAGGCGTGCCTGCAGCGCAACGCTGACAGGTAAATGACGGGCGCATCCCCTGCGCCCGTCAGTTATTGTGGTGCAATAACTTGTGGCAGTGAGCCTGCTCGCGATAGCTGTCTTTCAACCAACATCAATGTTGAATGATGAACCGCTATCGCGAGCAGGCTCACTCCTACAATGTCATCTCTTGTGGAGACCCTCAGATGATTGCCAATTCCTACCCCGCCGCCCAACACGTCATGGTGCTCTACACCGGTGGCACTATCGGCATGCAGGCCAGCGCCAATGGTCTGGCCCCGGCGTCCGGTTTCGAAGCGCGGATGCGCGACTACCTGCACAGCCAGCCTGAACTCGTCGTGCCGCAGTGGCGCTTCCGCGAAATGTCGCCGCTGATCGACAGCGCCAACATGACCCCGACCTACTGGCAGCAACTGCGTGAAGCAGTGGTCGATGCTGTTGATGTGCAAGGCTGCGACAGCGTGCTGATCCTGCACGGCACCGACACACTGGCCTATAGCGCGGCGGCGATGAGTTTCCAGTTGCTCGGCCTGCACGCCCGCGTGTGCTTCACCGGCTCCATGCTGCCGGCCGGCGTTACCGACAGCGATGCCTGGGAAAACCTTGGCGGCGCACTGGTTGCCCTCGGCCAGGGCCTGGCACCGGGCGTGCACCTGTACTTCCACGGCGAACTGCTGGCGCCGACCCGTTGCGCGAAAGTGCGCAGCTTCGGCCGTCATCCGTTCAAGCGCCTGGAGCGTCAGGGCGGCGGTATCAAAGCCCCATCGATTCCAGCGTCGTTGAACTACAACCAGCCGAAGCAACTGGCCAAGGTGGCCGTGCTGCCACTGTTCCCCGGCATCAGTGCCGAAGTGCTCGACGGCCTGCTCGACAGCGGCATTCAAGGTCTGGTGCTGGAGTGCTACGGCAGCGGTACAGGGCCGAGCGACAACCCTGAGTTTCTGGCAAGCCTTGGCCGTGCGCGGGATAACGGCGTAGTCGTTGTGGCGGTCACGCAGTGCCATGAAGGTGGCGTTGAGCTGGATGTGTATGAGGCGGGCAGTCGCTTGCGCGGTGTCGGCGTGTTGTCCGGCGGTGGCATGACTCGTGAGGCAGCGTTCGGCAAGTTGCATGGGGTGCTGGGGGCAGGCCTTGAAACTCAAGAAGTGCGCCGGCTGATCGAGCTGGATTTGTGTGGTGAGTTGCTCTGAGCAAGGCTCTGGATCGGCCCTCACCCTAGCCCTCTCCCGAAGGGAGAGGGAACTGACCTTAGTGTCTTGCGCTATACGCCGACCTGATAAACCGTGTCGATTGTGGATTCGGCAGAGATGTCTCACGTCGGTAGATCTCGCCAATATCCCCCAATCGGCCCCCTCTCCCTTTGGGAGAGGGCTGGGGTGAGGGGCTGCTGCGGCATGCAACTTGCTGTATTCCAGCCATATCAAGGCTGGAAGATCCCATGCTCCACTCCCACCTCACCACCCTCAACGCTGTATCGCTGATCCTCAACACCTTCAAGGCCGAAGGCCTGTCGAGCGAGGCGCTGCTGACCGGCAGTGGCATCAGTGCGGCGGATCTCAGCCGTGCCGACACGCGCATCACCACCAATCAGGAGATGCAGGTTTGCGCCAACGCGGTCGCGCTCAAGCATGACATTGGTCTGGAGCTGGGCCGACGCATGCACGTTTCCTGCTACGGCATCCTCGGTTACGCACTGTTGACCTGTGCCACCTTCGGTGACGCTTTGCGCCTGGCGATCCGTTATCCGGCGCTGTTGGGAACACTTTTCGAACTGAGCCTGGAAGACGATGGCCAGCGTGTCTGGTTCGTCGCCGCCGATTATCGCGAGAGTCCGGCGATGGCGGTGTTCAATGCCGAATTCTGCCTGGTGTCGCTGAAAGTCATTTGTGATGACTTGCTCGGGCATCCGTTGCCATTGCTCGCCACGCGGTTCGAACACGCGGCGCCGGACTATCGCGACAGCTATGCCGAGCACTTCGACAGTCCGCTGCACTTCACCGCCAAGGACAACGCCTTCGCCTTCGACCGTCACTGGCTCGATCAACCGCTGCCGCTGGCCGATCTCATCACCCATCAAGCCATGGCCGAACGGTGCCGCAAGCAGAACCTGGAATTCACTGGGCGTCAGGCGTGGTTGGGGCGGATTCGGCAGCTGCTCAGCGCGCAATTGAACGCCGCGCCGGGGCTGGAAGGTCTGGCGCAGCAGATGAAGTGCTCGCCGCGCACCTTGCGCCGGCATCTCAAGGACATGGGCAGCAGCTATCAGGAACTGCTCGATGAGCTGCGCTTCGAGCGGGCCAAGCAGATGCTGTGTGAGGATCAATTGCCGATCTATCGCATTGCCGAAACGCTCGGCTTCAGCGAGACCGCCAGCTTCCGCCATGCCTTTGTGCGCTGGAGCGGCGTGGCGCCGAGTCAGTTCAGGGCCTGAAGAAGGGGCAATTGCGGTCAGTGTTTTTGGCCACATCCATCCCCTTTTGGCCTTTCCTGCCGTTTTCCGATTCGTCTTGTCCCGCAACACTGAGAGCAACCGAATCAGCCCTGCGGAGAACAACAAATGCTGACGATCTACTCAGACGATCACCACCTGCACCATGGCCGCTGCGAACTCATCGATGGCCAGCTCAAGCCGTGCTTCGAGATGCCGTCGCGCGCCGACCATGTGCTGCAACGCGTGAAAAACCAGAACCTCGGCGCGGTCGAGGAACCGAAGGATTTCGGTCTGGAGCCGATCGCCCGCGTCCACAGCCGTGACTACCTCGACTTCTTCAAAGGCGCATGGGCGCGCTGGACTGAATTCAATACCGACGGCGACTTGCTGCCCTACACCTGGCCGGCGCGGACCCTGCGTGCGATCAAACCGACCAGCCTGCACGGCCAGCTCGGTTACTACAGTTTCGACGGTGGCGCGCCAATCACCGCCGGCACCTGGCAAGCGGCGTACAGCGCGGCGCAAGTGGCCCTGACCGCACAAGCGCAAATCCAGCGCGGCGCGCGCAGTGCCTTCGCGCTATGCCGGCCACCGGGACACCACGCCGCCAGCGATTTGATGGGCGGTTATTGCTACCTCAACAACGCCGCAATCGCCACGCAGGCGTTCCTCGATCAGGGCCACAAGAAGGTCGCGATTCTCGACGTCGACTATCACCACGGCAATGGCACGCAGTCGATTTTCTACGAGCGCAGCGACGTGCTGTTCACCTCGATTCACGGCCACCCGGAAGCGGAGTTTCCGTTCTTCCTCGGTTACGACGACGAGCGCGGCGAAGGTGCCGGTGAAGGTTTCAACTTCAACTATCCGCTGCCCGCCGGTTCTGGCTGGGAGGTCTGGAGTGCAGCGCTTGATCAGGCCTGCAGGGAGATCGAAAGCTATGGCGCTGACGTTATCGTCGTATCGCTCGGCGTCGACACTTTCAAGGATGACCCGATCTCGCAGTTCAAACTCGACAGCCCGGATTACCTGGCGATGGGCAAACGCATCGCCAGACTCGGCAAACCGACGCTGTTCGTCATGGAGGGCGGTTACGCGGTGGAAGAGATCGGCATCAATGCGGTGAACGTGCTGGAAGGATTCGAGCAGTAACCACGCGCTAGTCGGACACGCATAAAACCAGACCCGCCCACGCGGGTCTTTTTTTGCCGGCAATATTTATCTACCGCACGCACCCCGCAGCCTGCCTCTACCTTGCCCGGAACCGCCGCCGTTTCGGCGCGCCCATCAGAGCAGGAGTTGCCCATGCCCGAAATCCCCTCGCCCAGCGCCGTCGATATCTTGACCCAACTGGTGACCGGCCCTTCGCTGCGAGAAGTCGCCTCGAAAACGCTGCGTCCGGCGCTCAAGACGCTATATCCGGATCTGGAGATCGACCCCCAACGGGCCATGGTCGTAAGACCGACCTGGGTCATTCAAGATGATCAGGTCGCCCCCGGCCGCCACCTGATCGAATCGCTGACCGACACACTGGTGCGCCTGGGCCTCTCCGGCACTGCCGTGACGTACCTCGACGGTGAGCATTATCTGACCTCGCAGCCCGACCAGCCCGCAGCCATTCAGCTGCCGGTGAAAATCAGCGCCGTCGGCAAGCTGCTCAATGATCTGGCACCATTGCTGTTCATTGCCTACAAGGAACAGCAAGTCAATTACTGGGACGAATTCACCTACCCGGGACAACCGCGTTGGCAACAGATGTCGCAATCCTTGCGCAAGCTGTGGAACGTCGAAGCCAATCCTGACTGGGATACCGACCAGCGCACCATCGTGGAGGCGGTTTACCAGCACCCGGACAAACACCAGCGCCGGCCAACCGGCAAATACCAGGTACGCGCCTGCCTGGTCGATCTGGACCGCAACGAGGGTGACCAACAGAACCATCTGACCCTTCTCGATACCGCCGTGCTGATCGGTACCGATGGCCAGCGCACCTGGATCATCACGTACTCGGTGATCCAGGGTTTCGAGAGCTTCGAATCGCTGGATGAACTCGGCAAGGCTTTGTTGCGTCGCTATGGGAATGAAGCTGCCGGTGTCGGCCTGGAATGGCGACTGTTCGAACCGCAAGGCCATTTCTTCGACTATCAGGCCTGCACCCTGATTGCGCTGGAGGCTGATGCCCTCGGCGCGATCAATTTCTTTCAAGAGTCGGGGCCCCGCCCGCCCTACCCGCACCCCGGGACTGTCGGCGATCCGCGCGAACCGACACCGCGCCTCAAACCGCATATCGAGCGTCTGCGCCCGATGCTGCCAGCCTGGCTCGACAGCGCCGCGCCGGCCGATCAAACCCGTTACAGCCGGCATCTGCTGGACCTGACCATGGTGCAGCATGCGAACAAAGGAAAAACCTTCCAGAGCGAAGTTGTCAGCCTGCAAGCGTTCACCCGCGATGCCCTGAAACAGCAGATGCTCAAGGACCATCCGAAGGCCGGCGACGTAGCGATCGATGACATTGAAATCAGCATCACCAGCCTGGTGGTCTGGGGCACGTTCGTCTTGCCGGGCAACACGCAGACCCAGACACTGTCACTCATTGAACTTGCCTTGCAGAACCTTGCCGGACAGCCAATCGGCAACAAAACCGTACGTTACAAGGACGGCAGCGAATTGCCCGACTGGATGACCGTCAGTTACGTGGAAACGCTGGTCAGCACGGTCGATATCGGCAAGACCTACCCGGCGCACTTGCAGAACCTGCTGGTCGACGACACCGAGCAAGCGACCGCGCTGCAAGGGCTCTACACCAGCCAGTTGCCCATCGAGCTGCCACTGCTGGCGTTGCAAAACAAAATACAGGGCAAGGCGGGCATGACTGATCTGGGTTACCGCTATGTTGTCGCCGCACTGGCCAGCACTGACGAGGAGCGGCATGTCGATCACGAGGAAGTGGTCATTCGCCCGCTGGCATTTGTCGCCCATCGCACCCGCTCAGAGGCCGACACCGTCGATAACATGTTCATCATCGGCCCGCGCGCGGTGGAAAAAGGGCCGTGCGTGCTTTATCGGCCACTGTTCGAAATGGCGCTGATGCAGTTTCCCTCTCACGCCAACCTGACGTACGAAATCCAGCAGTCTCGCCAACTGCGTGAGTCAGTTCTGGCCTGGTTGCCGGACGATGTACGCTTCAACTACAGCCAGTTCGTCTTCACTGCCCGGCTGCCTTCGGTCTGGACGATCCCGCAATTGCTGATCAACCCCACTACCGCTCTCGACATGTCCGGTCCGGTGGCACTGGGAACCGCGGCGATCGAGCAGGATGTGCTGGCGACGCTGCACAACAGTAACGTTCAGGCGGTGATTACCCAGGCTGATCGCCAGTCGGTCTCCGATGCAGAAGCGCGCTGGGCCACGCTAAAACACGGCGGCTGGATGTTGTTCAACGCGGCATTGCCGTTCCTGGGACGCAGCGTCGGCACAGCCGCCTGGATCTGGCAGATCATGGACGACCTGCAGGAAGTCAGCGACGTCGCCAATGAGCAATCCGGCAAGATCGCCTGGACCGCTCTCACCGATATTCTTCTGGCATTGGGCATGGTGCTCGCCCACCGCGCAGCGGTCGGCGACAAGCCACAAAGCGAACCACTGACACAGGAAGAAACCGTTCAGCCCATCACCACCACCGCCGCCGTCATCAGCACTGCATTAAAGCTGCCAGATATCTCCGGCAGCGCCCTGCCCAGCGCCCATGAAATGTCGGTAAACCCTTTTGCCGCACTGAAGCGATCTCCCGTCGCACTGACCACTTTGCTTGAGAGTTTTCAGATCGCCAAACCCAGAGGTATCGGCGATGCCGCCAGCGAGGGCACCCACAGACACCTCTATCCGCGCCAGAAACAATGGTTCGCTCCGGTGGGCAAGCGCTGGTTCGAAGTCACCATCAATGAACACGCAGACGTCCAGATCATCGACTCACGCCAAGCAACGGCGCGCCCCGGACCGCCACTGACCCGCACCGCCAATGGCCAATGGGTGGTCGATCTGCGCTTGCGCCTGCGAGGCGGCGGTCTCGACAGTGCGCTTGAGAAAGCTCAGGACTTCAGCAAAAAAACAGCGAAGCAACTGACTGCCGAAATCAGCGCTTTCGATGTCACGATGACGGCCAAACAGATTCAACTTGACGCACACCGCGCCGCGCTCGACAACGCGCTTGCGCAGTCCAGGGCACAGCTGCGTGAGCAATATCTGACTACGCTTGAATCACAGCGCAAGGCTTACGCCACGAACATCGAACAAATCAAAGCGTTGAATCACAAGGAACCCATTCCCAATTACCGCACCGTGATGATTCAGCGACTGCAGATGCAGTTGTTTCTCGGTCAGGAGTGGCTCGAACTGCACTCCACAGAGCTTCAGGCCAGCCTGAAGACGATGCAGACAATGCTTGCCGAAGAAAGCCGATTCGCCCTTCAGGCGTTTATCGACACCTTCGAAAAAATGACCGATCAGACCCAGGCCATCATCGAAAAAGTGGAGTCGGCACAGACGCGTTTTGACGAATTGACGCTGTTGGGAAAAGAGGCTGTCGAGGTTATTCAACTGTATCGCAAGATGTTGCCTAACTATGATCTCAACGACCTCAAGCTTCTACAGATCAGCCTCGGCCAGGAGATCTGCGTCAAGCCGGGTGACACGACGACTGACGCCAACGCGCGGCAGACACTGGCCACCCTCATCGAAGACGCTGCACTGAGTATCCAGAGCACGCTGAACCTGACCAGCGACGAAAGCCTCGACAACCTGCGTGACCGCACGGATGCCTTGAGCAATGTTGCCGAACAATTTACCGCCATCGATCAACGCTTTGGCGATCTGCTCATCGACTATCCCGAGCAGATCAACACCGCGCGACTGGAACATGTGCGCAGCCGGGTGAGCGCATTCAAAGCCCGCACGGACGTAAAACTGGTCGAGTTGCTGCGCTACAAACACTTGCTGGAACCGCTGCCCGGGCCTTCCCGGCCGACATCGGCATCATCATCGACGCGCCGGATCATCAAAACCAAATCCAGGGGTACATTAGTCGGCGAACGAAAAAAGAGCATCGAAAGTCCGGATACCGACCTGGTGGAAGTGCGCACCACCCTGACGGGCGTCATCGCCACCTTCCAGGAAGAGTCACCCGGTGTCTGGGTCGAACAGCGCACAGCCAAACCGAAACCGCCCAAGCCCAGTCCAAACCTGAATACCAGTATTCGTGAAGGTCAGGCCCTGATCGACGGTCTGGCCACCTTCCACCGGCGTATCGAGGCCCAACTCAAACGAGGGCCACGGATTCCTGTCGAGGTCGAAGAGGACTATCACAAACACGCTGCCGTCTTGCGCAAAGCCAACGCAGACATCGATGAAGCGTTGACCGCCAGCAATCTGACTGCCGACCTAAAAAAACCGACCGAAGCGCTTGGCCACAAGCTTGACGAAGCCGCTAACAACCTTGAAGCAAAAGGCACCAGCACGCGTATCCGGATGGTCAAGCAACAGCCACCGACGGCGGCCGGGATCCTTTGGCTGAAGGACAAGGGGGAAGTGACGACGTCACAAACCGTGACCCGGCGCCGGCTCCGCAGTCACGCCAACGATTTTCTCGACGAATACGAAATACGCGACGTCCACACTCACAAGGTGCTGTGTTACGCACACTTCCATTACAGCAGCGCGCAAGCGCCCGTCACGCCATTCCCCACCGGCCATATGAAAACCGTTGCACAACGACATATGGGAGGAGCTTATGAGCCACGCTTGCTCAACAATCAGGCACTGATCGATATCCATCGCAGCACAATTTCCGACAAATCCGCACAGACGCTGTTTCTCATACCTGCCACGCCTGTCGTAACCGAATCAACGCCGAGTTGATCGCCGCTTCAGGTACGGCAGCAAACCCCAGTACCAACCCGGCGCGCTGATCCATGGGCGTGGTGGAATCAGGCAGCCAGTAGCTGCTCAAACCGTTGATCTCGACATCGACGCGAGCCGCTTGCGCAATCAACTGCTGCTCGCGCTCGAGGTTGTCTACGGCCACGGTCAAGTGCAATCCGGCCGAGACGGCAGGCAGATCGCCGACACCGGCAATGGCGCTCGGCCAACCCTTGAGCAATGTATTGCGGCGGCTCAGAGCAGCCCGCCGCATGCGTCGGATATGTCGCTGGAAATGCCCGGCGGCCATGAATTCGGCCATCACGGCTTGTGTACTCACCTCGGAATGCCGGACATCCACAGCCCGCCGTTGTGAAAATGCATCCACCAGCCCCGGCGGCAGTACCAGATACCCAAGCCGCAGCGCCGGGAACGCGACCTTGCCGAAAGTGCCGACATACAACACGCGTCCCTGTCGATCGAGTGCCGCCAACGGTGCCAGTGGTGCACCGGTGTAGCGGTACTCGCCATCGTAGTCATCCTCGACGATCCAGCCTTGGCAACGCTCGGCCCAGGCGAGCAGTTCAAGACGTCGCGCCAGGCTCATCACCACGCCGGTCGGGTACTGATGAGAGGGCGTGACATAAGCCACGCGACAATCCCCAGTGGCCGACAGCGCAGCGCAATCCATACCCTCGTCATCCACGGCAATACCGTGCAAACGAGCGCCTGCCACGGCGAACGCATGACCGGCCGCACGGTAGCCCGGATTTTCGATCGCCACACCGTCGCCCGGCTCCACCAGCAACTGTGCACAAAGGCTAATGCCCTGCTGTGCGCCGCTGGTGATCAGAATTTGCTCAGGTGAACACTGCATGCCACGCGAACTACGCAGATACGCCGCGATCATGGCGCGCAAACGCGCATCACCGGACGGATCGCCGTAACACAGTTGCTCCAGATTCGGTTTGCGCCAGAAAGCCGCATTCAGCTTGGCCCATACCTCGAACGGGAACAGATCAAAGGCCGGAACACCGACCCGAAAGGCTCGCGGTGGACCGCTCGGCGGCCGGGGCAAATGGTTCTTTTCGATACGCGAAAAGGTCCCGCTGTGGATAACTTTACTGGATGGAATCACAGGTGAATCCAGCCAATTTGTGGATAAGGCTGTGGGTAAGCCTGTTGAAAACCCTGTGGATACTTTTGTGGATAATTTTTTCGGCGAGGCTGCTACCGGCATCAATTGCGCGACATAAGTGCCATCGCCGACCCGCCCCTCGATAAACCCTTCGGCATACAGTTGATCGTAGGCGCGCACCACACTGTTGCGGGAAATACCCAACGCCGCCGCCAGATCGCGACTCGCCGGTAACCGCGTGCCGCTCGCCAGCCGCCCGTCCAGTACCCGCAGGCGCAAAGCCTGATAGAGCTGCCGACTCAAACCCTGACGGCGATCAAGCTCGATACCTGCAGGGTTGAATGGCATGGACAACGTCGGCGAATCGGGCATGGCAATGGACCTATGAAATTGGTCATCAATGGCTCTTACAACAGACCAATAGCCTGCCTACGATGCAGGCATTCGCCAAGGAAAATCTGTCCATGTACACGCCACGCGCCTTTGCCATCGAAGACCTGACACAACTGCACGAGCTGATTCTCGCCACCCGCCTCGCCATTCTGGTGACTCACGGCGAAAGTGGCCTGCAAGCCAGCCATGTGCCGGTGCTGCTGCATTGCGAACAAGGTGAGTACGGCACGCTGTACGGGCACCTGGCCCGCGCCAATCCACAATGGAAAGACCTGCGCGACGGCGCCGAAGCCATGCTGATTTTTGCTGGCGCCGATGCCTACGTCAGCCCGGGCTTTTACCCGAGCAAGGCCGAACACGGCAAAGTCGTGCCGACCTGGAACTACATCGCCGTGCATGCCTATGGCCACGCCGAAACCTTCAGCGACGGCGGGCGCCTGCTCGACATCGTCAGCACCCTCACCGACCGCCATGAAGCCGGCCGCGCACAACCGTGGTCAGTTGCCGATGCGCCCGCCGATTACATCGACGGCATGCTCAAGGCCATCGTCGGTTTCGCCATGCCCATCGACCGTCTCGAAGGCAAGCGCAAGCTCAGCCAGAACCGCAGCGCCGAAGACATTGCCGGCGTGCGCGAAGGCCTCGCTGCCAGCCCGGAAATCAATGATCAAACCCTCGCCCGATTGATGCGTTAAGGAAATCACCATGAGTCATATCGACATTCGCCAGGTCAGCGCCGACGACCACGCCGTGTGGCTACCGCTGTGGCAAGCCTACTTGCGTTTCTACAACACTGAACTGCCGGAAGCTGTGACGCACAACACTTGGCAGCGTTTTCTCGACCCGAGCGAACCGACCCACGCGGCATTGGCCTGGGCCGACGGCAAGGCGGTGGGCATGGTGCATTACATATACCATCGCTCGAACTGGAGCATCGAAAACTCCTGCTACCTGCAGGATCTGCTGGTAGTGCCGGAAACCCGTGGCAGCGGTGTCGGCCGCCTGTTGATCGAACACGTTTACGCCACCGCCAAGGCTGACGGTTGCGGCAAAGTGCACTGGCTGACCCACGAAACCAATGCCACCGCGATCCAGCTCTACGAGCGCATCGCCGAACGCCCGGGCTTCATCCAGTTTCGCAAAGCCATTTAAGGAGACGCGTACATGACTGCATCACTCGCTGACTGGAAAGGCGCCCCCGCCCCTACCGCCACCCTGCTCGAAGGTCGCTTTATTCGCCTGGAACGACTCGACCCGGCGCGTCACGGCAGCGAGCTGTTCGCCGCCCTCGAAGGCCCCGGCGCCGACCCGAAACTCTGGGATTACTTGCCCTACGGCCCGTTCCCGGAACGCAGCGTTTTCGACGCTTGGCTGAACAACCACGCGGCCGCCAGCGACCCGTATTTCTTCGCTGTCATCGACCGCGCCAGCGCTCAGGTGCAAGGCATCCTCAGCCTGATGTCGATCGTCCCGGCCCAGGGTCGCATCGAAATCGGCCACGTCACGTTCGGCGCGCCAATGCAGCGCTCGCCGAGAAGCACCGAAGCGGTGTACCTGCTGGCCAAGCATTCCTTCGACCTCGGCTACCGCCGCCTCGAATGGAAATGCAACAACGGCAATGCCCGCTCCAAGTACGCCGCCGAGCGTTTGGGTTTCAGCTTCGAAGGCGTGTTCCGCCAGCACATGGTGGTCAAGGGCCAGAATCGTGATACCGCGTGGTACTCGATTCTGGATGGCGAGTGGCCGGCGATTGCGGCAGGATTCGAGCGGTGGCTGTCGGATGAAAATCAGACGCCCGACGGGCAGGTGAAAGGCTTGGTCGAATGCCGATCGTGATTACCTGAAAAGCAAAAGATCGCAGCCTGCGGCAGCTCCTACACGGGATTGACGTTCACCCTGTAGGAGATGCCGCAGGCTGCGATCTTTTGATCTGCGGTTACACCAGTTTCTGCGCCAGCACCGCAATGTGTTCCGGCCCGATCCCGCAGCAACCGCCCAAATGGCTGGCACCGCGCTGCTGCCAGTCAATCGCCCAATGCAGGTAACCCGGCGGATCCAGATCCTCGCGCAGCGGATCGAGTCCGTCGTTGGCCGTAGCTTCTTTTGGCTGCGGCGGAAACGCATTGGCGTAAGCACCAATGTTTATCTTCACCCCCAAACGTTCGAAAGTTTCACGCGCAGCATCAATCGCGGCACCGATCACTTCCGGCTGACTGCAATTGAACAGCAACGTCTGCACGCCCAACTCAGCCGCCACCGCAGCCGCTTCGGCGACCGGCTCGCCAGAGCGCAGGCGCGGCACTTCATCGGTGTCTTCGTCCGTCAAGGTGAACGACAACCAGAACGGTTTGCCATCCTTCGGCAACCCGGCGTGAATGGCTCGCGCCTCGATGATCGAACTCTGCGTTTCCGCCAGCCACAGATCAACGTGCGGTGCCAGGCCATTGACCAAGGGCGCCAGCAACTCGGTCACTCGTGCGGCCTCGAACAGATCCGGACGATAAGAGCCGAACAGCGGCGGCAATGAGCCGGCCACCCGCACGGATTTTCCCGAGGCCTGCACCGCACGCCGCGCCAGCTCACCGGCCAACGCGGCCAGCGCCTGCCCTTCGGCGGCGAAACGTTCTTCGCCAATATGGAACGGCACCACGGCATAACTGTTGGTGGTAATCACATTGGCGCCACTGGCGATATAAGCGGCATGTACCCCCTCAACCGCTTGCGGCGCCTCGCTCAACGCCAGCGCCGACCACTCCGGCTGGCGAAATGGCGCCCCGGCGCGCTGCAACTCACGGCCCATGCCGCCATCGAGAATAATCGTGCTGTCTGCGCCCATATGCTTTTCACTCATATGCTTATGAAAATAACTCACTATCAGAGTCGTTCTTATAACTATTTAATACGCACCATTCCGTTAAAAACAACCTCTTTTTTACCCAGGGATCGACTGTGAAATTTCAACCGCTACTGGCCCTGGGCCTGACGATTCTGGCCGCCTCCACGCAAGCCTTTGGTGGCACGACGCTGGACCGTATCGAGCAAAAGAAAGAACTGGTCGGCGTGCTGATGGAAAGCTATCCACCGTTCTCGTTTCTCAATGACCAGAATCAACTGGATGGCTTCGACGTTGATGTCGCCAAAGCCGTGGCTGACAAGTTAGGCGTCAAGCTGCGACTCGAAACGCCGTCCTGGGACGTCATTGCGGCCGGCCGCTGGAGCGGGCGCTACGATATCTGCATTTGCTCGATGACACCGAGCAAGGCCCGCGCCGAAGTGTTCGATTTCCCGGTCGAGTACTACGCTTCGCCGGCAGTGATCGTGGTCAACGCCAAGGATGAGCGGATTCACGACGCCAAGGATCTGAGTGGCAAAAAAGTCGGCCTCACCAGCGCGTCCAGTTACGAAAGCTATCTGAACAAGAACCTGGTCATTGAAGGTGCCGAGGACACGCAGCTGCAGTACCCGTTCGAAGATGTGCAGATCGCGCCGTACGACACCGACAACGTCGCCTTCCAGGATTTGGGCCTGGGCGCCGGCGTGCGCCTGGATGCAATCCTCACCAACCTCGTCACCGCGCAGCCTCGCCTTAACGAAGACAAACGCTTCAAACTGGCCGGCGCGCCGCTGTATTCGGAGCCGAACTCGGTGGCCATCGAGAAGGGTGACGCGCAATGGGACGCCAAAGTGCGCGAGGTGTTCGCGCAACTGAAACAGGACGGCACGCTGAGCAAGCTGTCGCAAAAATGGATCGGCGCTGATATCAGCCAATGAGTTCTTTCCCGACACCTCCCCAGCCACCGCAACCGGTGGCTGAAACTCGCCTGCAACGGATGTTCGGGTTTCGTACGCGGCTGTACCTGACCTGGGCAACGCTGTTCTGCCTGTTCGCCGGGTTCTTCCTGAGCTTCGACCTGAAGTTCTCGATCATCCTCGACAAACTGCCCAATCTGGTCGGCTTGCACCTGGCGCCCAACGGCTTTTTGCAGGGCGCGGCGCTGACGCTTTTCCTCTGTGTGTGCTCGATTGTCGCCTCGTCCCTGCTGGGCTTCATCACCGCATTGGCACGCCTGTCGAAAAGCGCCGTGGCGTTCGGCATCGCCAGTTTTTACACCTCGTTCTTCCGTGGCACGCCACTGCTTATCCAGATCTTGCTGATCTATTTGGGCTTGCCGCAACTGGGCATCGTGCCCGGCGCCATCGTCGCGGGCATCATTGCCCTGTCACTGAACTACGGCGCCTATCTCAGCGAAATCTTTCGCGCCGGTATCCTCGGTGTCGACCACGGCCAACGCGAAGCTTCGCTGGCACTGGGTATGCGCGAGACGGTGATTTTCTGGCGCATCACCCTGCCGCAAGCCATGCGCACGATCATCCCGCCCACGACGAACCAGTTCATCTCGATGCTCAAGGACTCGTCGCTGATTTCGGTGATGGGCGTCTGGGAAGTGATGTTTCTCGCCCAGTCATACGGGCGCTCAAGCTACCGCTACATCGAAATGCTGACGACGGCGGCGATCATTTACTGGCTGATGTCGATTGGGCTGGAATTGATTCAGGCGCGTATGGAGCGGCATTACGGCAAGGCTTACGTGCGGCGGAGCTAGAGCGATTGGCACATTGCGGGCTGCGTCGGGTTTTAATTGATTTCTCGGCGAAGCCGCACGACGCCCATTTTCATCCCGAACAATCGGAATATTGAGTCCAACGACCTTAACGTTTGATTACCCTCAGCGTGCTCTATGTGTATCAACGTGCGGACCGAAATTTTGCACATCTTAGCGAATTGGATTTGATGCAGCCCTGTCACCTCCACTCGTAAACGGCGGACAGCTTCGCTGATTTCCAATGTCCCGTCGGCCAGCGCCTCTTGAATGCTTTCGATGAGCGCCATGCGTTCGAGAACTGTCATTACCATTTTCCTCTCCAATCTTCGAGCGCCGCATGAGGCTCAATAAACATTAATGGCGCGGGGATTCATTGATGTGATTGCTTCGGCGTTTGAATCAAACTTACTGCACCTAATGAGAGGAGCAGGCAAAAAAACTGCAACAAAATGCAGAAATTAATATGTTTCAGCGCCGAAGATGCAAAACAATGCAGATCAACCACCGACATCATTCTGTAAAAACCCTTCGCTATACAGGACGCCCCGCTTATAACAAGAAGGCCGTCCGACCATGCCGTTCCCGCCCCAGCGTCTGTCCCTTGCCATTGCCCTGTTGATCGCTGCTACATCGGCAAACGCTAAAACCGTGCAGATCGACACCGCCACCACTGCAGCGCAAACGCTGGGTGGTAGCGACACGTTGACGATTTCGGCGCCGGGCAGCATCACCAACAGCGGCAAGGCCGTGAGCCTGAAAGACAAGACCAGCGGTGCGGGTGTGGTGATCGATAACGCCGGCAAAATCGTTTCCACCGGCGGCCGGGCCATCGACAGCAGCGGCGACCTGACCCAGGCGCGCAACTACACGATCAACAACCGCAGCGACGGGCAGATTCTCGGCGCCAACGACGCTTTGCGCATCGACAGTAACTTTATCAGCGGCAGCCTGTTGATCGACAACAGCGGCATCATTCGTTCGACCACCGGCCAGGGGCTGGACCTCGATGCGCTGCGCAGTGACGGTGTGAAGACCACCATTATCAACCGCGCCGGCGGGCTGATTCGCGGCGACGCCAGTGACGGCATGAAGACCGGCGCCAACGCGAGCATTACCAACTACGGCGAGATTTCCACCGGCGATTCGCACAATGCCGACGAGAAGTTCGACGGCATTGATATCGACTCCGCCAGCGGTGTCAGTGTGACCAATTACGGAGTGATTTCCGCTGGCCGTCATGGCATCACCACCGACCTCGGCGCGACACTGGTCAACTACGGGCAGATCACCGGCCGCAACGGCTCCGGCTTCGGTTCCGACGGCGATGGCACGGTGATCAACCACGGCACCATCACTGGCGCCTACTCAGGCTTGCAAGCGAACGGTGACGGCGATGGCGTGGACATCGACAAGGTCGCCCACATCGAAAACTACGGGACCATTCAGGGCGTCGGTGCGGGCGGTGTCGACAAGGGCGGTTTCGCTAACGGCAGTGAAGGTATCGCGCTGGGTGGCGGTTACATCCTCAACGCCAACAACGCTTTGATCAGCGGTGCCGACAGCGCCATTCTGGTCGACGATGGCAGCGGCGGCTCGGGGCTGGCGGCGACCACTCTGGAAAACTTCGGCACCATTCAAGGCCTCAACGGTTTCGGCGTGAAGCTCGTCGGCGAGTTCGCCGACAGCGTCATCAACGGCGGCACGATCAGTGGCAGCAACGGCCTGGCACTGGATCTGGGTGGCGGCAATGACAGCCTGGCCTTGCGCAACGGCAGTCGCTTTGTCGGCCTGGTGGATGGCGGCAGCGGTTATGACCGGGTGGTGATGGATGACGCGGCCGGTGGCAGCTTCGGCGCCAGTCGCAACTTCGAATGGCTGGAGGTCAAGCAAGGCGCCTGGACGCTGACCGGCCATGATGATTTCAGCGATGGCGGCGCAGTGCGCGACGGCGCCACACTGGTCAACCAAGGCAGCATCGCCGGCAACCTGACCGTCGACGCCGGCGGTGTGTATGCCGGTGGCGGTTCGGTGGGCAACCTCAACGTCAACGGCACGTTGCGCACCGACACCCGCCTCGGTCGCGCATCCATCGATCGCGATTTGAACATGGCCAGCACAGCCACCCTCGCCTACGGCGTCAACGCCGATGGCAGCAGCGCACCGGTACAGGTCGGCGGCATCGCCAACCTCAATGGCGCAACGCTCGCGGTGAATCCCGGCAGCGGCACGTATCCATGGCAGAGCCATTACACCGTGCTGCAAGCGGCGCAGGTCAACGGCACCTTCGGCAAGGTCAGCAGCGACTATGCGTTCCTCACGCCCACCCTCGCCTACACACCCACCCAGGTCGATCTGACCTACACCCGCAATGACGTAGCGTTCAATGAGTTCGCCGCGACCGGCAACGGTACAAACGCCGCCAACAGCCTGGCCTCAATCGGCAAAAACAGTGCGCTGTACAACGCCTTGCTCAATACCAGCCAAAGCAGCGCTGGCGCGGCGATCGAACAGTTGGCCGGCGCCAGCAATGCCAACCTGACCAGCGCCACCCTCGGCGCCAGCAGTCAGGTCGGCAGCAGCATGCTCTCGGCCATGCAGCAAATGGGCGGCAGCCCGGGATTGATGGTCGGTCTCGATCAGCGTGACACCCCCGTGTTGGCGGCCAATGGCGTGCCGTCCGAAGCACGCAATCTGAATGACCCGAACGCTCGCGGCCGGCTCTGGCTGCAAGGCATCGGCGGCTACGGCAAACTCGATGGCGAGCACGGCAATAGTGGTCTGGAGCAACGCACCAAGGGCAGCGTGCTGGGCGCCGACTGGTCACTGAACCCGGCGTGGCGTCTGGGCGTACTGGGCGGCTATTCGAAAACCGATCTGGATGCGACCGGCGTCGACGGCAACGTCGAGAGCTGGCACGCCGGTGTCTATGCGCTGCATCAAAACGGCCCGATCGCCGTGCGCCTCGGCGCGGCGTACAGCGGCCATCAAGGTGAAAGCAAACGCACCATCGCCTTCAATGGTTTCAGCGACCGCCCGAAAGGCGATTACGACGCCGACAGCCAGCAAGCCTTCGCCGAAGTCGGCTACGCCATGGGCAGTGGCCGGCTCAGCGCCGAGCCGTTCGCCAGCCTCGGTTATCAGCGCTACCACCGCGACCGCTACCAGGAAAAAGGTGGCGCCGCCGCGCTGCAAGTCGACAGCCAGACCCAGGACAACTTCAGCAGCACCTTCGGCCTGCGCCTGGCGCACTTGAGCAGCCTCGACAACGGCATGAGCGTGACACCGCGCATGGCCGCTGGCTGGAAACACACATACGGCGATGTCGGCAGCTCGACACGTCAGGCATTTGTGACCGGCGGCACGGCGTTCAGTGTCGATGGCAGCTCGCTGGATCGCGACAGCCTGGTACTCGAAGCCGGGCTGGATGTGGGGATTTCCGCGCGGCATACGCTGGGTGTGGGATACAGCGGTGAGATCGGCAGCAACAGTCGCAATCACGGCTTGATCGGGCAGTGGCAGATGAGTTTTTGAGGGTTGAACAGCCGGCGGGGTCTTGATTGGTTGTAGGAAAAGGAGGCGCTGCGGCCGAGTAAAAAACCTGGTTGCGGATCTCGCGGTCATTTTCTACAAAACGATGCGATGTCGCCTGCAAGCCTGCGGGAAGCAGCCGACATCGGATTTTTCGGTGCATCAATAAAGTTTGGTCTCCCATCAACAGAGATCAAACTGAATGTCTGTTCAACACAAATTCGCACCGAAATATTTGGCTCTAGCCGTTGCGCTGGCACTTGGCGGTTTACAGCTTGCTAACGCTCAGCAGCAGCCTGACGTAGCCGAGTCACTCCCCGACATAAACGTGCCGGAGCTGCCAGAAATCGGCTCATATCAGGAGGCTCTCGAAAGTATTCAGCGTTTTATTGGCGATAAAAACACTGTTCCCATCGTGCTCGATACACCCGAAAGTACTTTCCAAGGTGCAGCAGTCAACGATTTGATCGTTCTCAATGACGGCGCCTCCGTCAGTGGGCGGTTAGATGGCGGCGAGGGGAAAAACGTATTGGTAGTGAATGCCTCTAACGGCGGCACGCTAAAAGACACCCGTAATCTCAATGGATTGCATCTCGTCCAGGGAGACTGGACGATAAGCAGCAAGGGAGACTTCAAGGAAGGCGTGTTGGTAGAGCCCAGCGGTACGCTGACAAACCTAGGCGCCATAGAGGGAGGCGCGATTAGCGCCGGCAAGCTTTTCAACAGGGGAAGTATCAAGGGCAACGTACAAGTAGAGAAAGGAGGCAGTTTTGCGGGCAAGGGTACGGTAGGAAATCTGCACGTGAATGGCCTGCTCACGGTCAATGAATTGCACGGCAGTCCGCGGGTGAAAGGCAACCTGAGCTTTTCCCCAAACGCCGAACTGGCTTATGAGGTCAGTCCTGTCGGCAGTCAGACGATCAAGGTCGATGGTGCAGCCAAGCTTGACGATGCCACCCTGAAAATTGTCGCTACTTCGGGGGAGTACCCATCAAGCCGCCAGTACAAAATCATCGAAGCTGGCAGCGTAGAAGGTAAATTCGGCACGATTGTGAACGACCTGGCCTTCATGACAGCCACACCTCAATACAACAAAAAATCCGTCGCACTGACTTACGCCCGTAACGGTGAGCCGCTTGCGAGCGTCGCCACAACTACCAACGGTCGTGCAGTTGCCGACAGCATTGTCGAACCACAAGCGCCTGCGCCATTCGCAACGCCAACGCCAACGCCATTGACGGCATCCGCACCAGTTCCAGTTCCAGTTCCAGTTCCAGTTCCAGTTCCGACGTCAGCATCGACTCTCGTTGCAGAGTCCGCCCCATCGCCAGTGCAGGACAAACCTCTGACTGCACAAGTTAACGAGACCGCCGAACAGCCCGCTCCTGCGCCACTTAAACCCACAAACGCAGCAGTCGCCGCGTTGCTGACCAGTGACAAAACCACCGCCCCCGTCGCCATCGAACAACTCGCCGCCGGCAGCAATGCCAATCTCGCCAAAGCCACGCTGAGCAGCATCACTCCGGTGAGCGCGAGCATGCTCTCGGCCATGCAGCAACTGAATAGCCGTTACGGCTCTGCCTACAGCTCAGGCAACTCGCCGCGTCAGGCCGCCGGTGGCGCCGATTCCGGCCGCGTGTGGATTCAGGCGCTCGGCCATGGCGGCAAGGTCGATCGCGAGTTCGACAGCACCCTGAAACACGCGACCCAAGGCCTGGTCATGGGCGCCGACTGGCGGCTCGATGAGCAATGGCATATCGGCTTGGTCGGTGGTAAATCGCAAACCAGACTCGACGCTCGGCAATACGATGGCGACCTCGACAGCTGGCACCTCGGCGCCTACGCCGTGCGCCAGGACGGACCGTTCTCACTGCGTCTCGGGGCGACCTATGCCAGCCATGACGGCGACAGCAAGCGGCGAGTGGCCTTCAACGGCTTCAGCGATCGTCTCAAGGGCAACTATGACGCCAACACCCAGCAAGCCTTTGCCGAACTGGCGGTCAATGTTGGCCGCCACAACGCGACGCTCGAACCGTTCGCCAGCCTCGGCTATCAGCGCTACCAGCGCGACAGCTACAGCGAAAAAGGTGGGGATGCAGCGCTGAAAGTCTTTGGGCAAACCCGCGACAACCTCAGCAGCACCTTCGGCCTGCGCACGGCAAAAATCACTCGGCTGGATAACGGCATGACGCTGACGCCGCGATTCAGTGCCGGCTGGAAGCACACCTTTGGCGAGATTGAAAACAACACCCGCCAGCAACTGGTCAAGGGTGGCAAACGCTTTGAAATTGTCGGTGCCGCGCTGGATCGAAACAGCCTGTCCTTGGATGCAGGCCTCGATCTCGGACTGTCTGCCAATCACACGGTCGGTGTTGGTCTCACCGGTGAAGTGGCCACTGACAGCCGGACTCACGGCGTGATGGGCCAATGGCGCATGGCGTTCTAACTGACACAACACTCTTTGTAGGAGCTGCCGAAGGCTGCGATCTTTTGATCTTGTTTAATGAACTGCAAACAACATCGAAAGATCGCAGCCTTCGGCAGCTCCTACAGGGTTAAAAAACGCAAAAAAAAAGGGGAGCACATGCCCCCCCGAGGTTTAAAGCGTTGGATCGCGGCCGTTATCTCAGCCTTCGATCTCGATCAGGATTTCGCCCGGATTGACCCGATCACCCTTGGCCACATGAATGGCAGTGACCTTGCCGGCAATCGCGGCCTGGACTTCGGTTTCCATCTTCATCGCTTCGGTGATCAGCACCGCCTGGCCCGCCTTGACGGTGTCGCCCTCCTTGACCAGCACATCGACGATGTTGCCCGGCATGGTAGTGCTGACATGGCCTGGTGCAGACGCTTGCTTACGCTTGCTGCTGCCACCGCCGACGAATTCGTTGAGCGGTTCGAACACCACTTCTTCCGGCATGCCGTCGATGGACAGGTAGAAGTGACGCTTGCCTTCAGCCTTGACGCCGACACCAGTGATGTCGACGCGGTAGGTTTCGCCGTGAACGTCGATGACGAACTCGGTCGGCACGCCTTCGCCGCCAGCCTTGGTCACACCGCCCGCTTCCGGAATCGGCAGCAGCACTTCCGGCGTCAGGGTGCCGGCAGCACGCTCTTCGAGGAACTTGCGGCCGATGTCCGGGAACATGGCGAAGGTCAGCACGTCTTCTTCCGACTTGGCCAGTGCGCCGATGTCGGCACGCAGCTTGGTCATTTCCGGCTTGAGCAGATCGGCCGGACGCACATCGATGACCTCTTCGCTGCCGATGGCCTGACGACGCAGTTTTTCGTTGACCACGCCCGGCGCCTTGCCGTAGCCGCCCTGCAGGTACAACTTCACTTCGTTGGTGATGGTCTTGTAGCGCTCGCCGGCCAGCACGTTGAAGAACGCCTGGGTGCCGACGATCTGCGAAGTCGGGGTCACCAGCGGCGGGAAGCCGAGGTCTTCACGCACGCGCGGAATTTCCGCGAGCACTTCGGCCATACGGTTGAGGGCGCCCTGCTCTTTCAACTGGTTGGCGAGGTTGGAGATCATCCCGCCCGGCACCTGGTTGACTTGCACGCGGGTGTCGACGGCAGTGAATTCGCTTTCGAACTGGTGGTACTTCTTGCGCACGGCGTAGAAGTACAAGCCGATCTCTTGCAGCAGCTCAAGGTTCAGACCGGTGTCGTACTCGGTGCCCTTGAGCGCAGCGACCATCGACTCGGTGCCTGGGTGGCTGGTGCCCGAAGCGAAGCTGGAGATCGCGGTGTCGATGTGGTCGGCGCCGTTTTCGATCGCCTTGAGCTGGCACATGGTCGCCAGACCGGCGGTGTCGTGGGAATGAATGAACACCGGCAGCGACTGCTCGGCTTTCAACGCACGCACCAGCTCACCGGTGGCGTATGGGGTCAGCAAACCGGCCATGTCCTTGATCGCCACCGAGTCGCAACCCATGGCTTCCATCTGCTTGGCTTGTGCCACGAACGCATCGATGGTGTGCACAGGACTGGTGGTGTAAGCGATGGTGCCCTGGGCATGTTTGCCGGCAGCCTTCACCGCTTCGATGGCCACGCGCAGGTTACGCACGTCGTTCATTGCATCGAAGATGCGGAAAACGTCGATGCCATTCACCGCAGCCTTGGCGACGAAGGCTTTGACTACGTCGTCGCTGTAGTGGCGGTAGCCGAGCAGGTTCTGCCCGCGCAGGAGCATTTGCAGGCGGGTGTTAGGCAGTGCCGCGCGCAGTTGGCGCAGACGCTCCCACGGGTCTTCTTTCAGAAAGCGTACGCAGGCGTCGAACGTCGCGCCGCCCCAGCATTCCAGCGACCAGTAGCCGACTTTGTCGAGCTTGTCGCAGATTGGCAGCATGTCTTCGGTGCGCATGCGGGTGGCGAGCAGCGATTGGTGAGCGTCGCGCAGGATGGTATCGGTTACGAAGATCTTCTTAGTCATTGGTATCTCCTCATAGCGGCAAGCTCAAAGCTACCAGTTGCAAGAAAAAGCCAATCTGCTTTTACTTGCCGCTTGCAGCTAAAAGCTTGCAGCTGTTTCATTCATAGGCCTGCGTGGGCGGCGATGGCGGCGGCGATGGCCAGGGCCAGCTCTTCGGGTTTGCGCTTGATCGAGTAGTTGGTCAGTTCCGGGTGGCTTTCAACGAAGCTGGTATTGAACTGGCCGCTACGGAATTCCGGGTTGCGCAGGATTTCCTGGTAGTACGCGGCGGTGGTCTTCACGCCCTGCAGACGCATGTCGTCCAGCGCACGCAGGCCACGGTCCATCGCCTCTTCCCAAGTCAGTGCCCAGACCACCAGTTTCAGGCACATCGAGTCGTAGAACGGCGGGATGGTGTAGCCGGTATAGATCGCTGTATCGGTGCGCACACCCGGTCCGCCGGGGGCGTAATAACGGGTGATCTTGCCGAAGCTCGGCAGGAAGTTATTCTTCGGGTCTTCGGCGTTGATGCGGAACTGCAACGCGAAACCACGGTGCTGAATGTCTTCCTGCTTCACCGACAACGGCAGGCCGGAGGCGATGCGAATCTGTTCGCGGACGATGTCGATCCCGGTGATTTCTTCGGTGATGGTGTGTTCCACCTGCACCCGGGTGTTCATCTCCATGAAGTACACCTCGCCCTCGGCGAGCAGAAACTCCACAGTACCGGCGTTCTCGTAACCGACAGCCTTGGCCGCACGCACCGACAGATCGCCGATGTAGGCGCGCTGTTCCGGGGTCAGTTGCGGGCTCGGGGCGATTTCGATGAGCTTCTGGTTGCGGCGCTGGATCGAGCAGTCACGCTCGAACAGGTGCACGACATTGCCAAAGCTGTCGCCAAGGATCTGCGCTTCGATGTGCTTGGGATTGACGATGCATTTTTCCAGGAACACTTCGGCAGAACCGAACGCCTTGGTCGCTTCGGAAATCACCCGAGGGAAATTCTGTTCAAGTTCTTCGCGGCTGTTGCAGCGACGGATACCGCGACCACCACCACCGGAAGTGGCTTTGAGCATCACCGGGTAACCGATACGGTCGCCCTCGGCCAAGGCCTCTTCGATGTCGGCCACATTGCCTTCGGTGCCCGGCGTCACCGGTACGCCCGCCTTGATCATGCTGCGGCGCGCTTCGGTCTTGTCGCCCATGCGGCGGATGACTTCTGCCGACGGGCCAATGAATTTGATCCCGCGCTCGGCGCAGATGTCAGCCAGTTCAGCGTTTTCCGAGAGGAAACCGTAACCGGGATGCAGTGCATCGCAACCGGTTTCGACGGCGAGGTTCACCAGCTTGCGCGGGTTCAGGTAACCGGCCAGTGGCTCGGCACCGATGCTATGGGCCTCGTCCGCACGCTTCACATGAAGTGCATGGCGGTCGGCGTCGGAGAAAATCGCAACCGAGCGAATGCCCATTTCGGCGCAGGCTCGCACGATTCGTACGGCAATCTCACCACGGTTGGCGATCAGGATCTTTGTTATCACTTGGAGGTTCCCTTGAGCCGGTGGCACCACGACCTGCTAGACCCAGGTCGACGCGTGACCAAATGTTTCAATTTAGTCGCAGGTCCACACTAGCGCTCATGAGGGATTAACAAAAATGAATAAAAATTGGGTCAGGCATAAGTAAAGACTTATAGTTAAACGACAAGCCCGCCGCAAGAGCCAATAATAAATGCGTAAGTCCTTGATGCGTATGACATTACGTCAGTTGCAGATCTTCAACGAGGTGTGCGACTTACGCTCCTACAGCCGCGCAGCCGAGGAAATGTCTCTCACGCAACCGGCCGTCAGCCTACAGATTCGTCAGCTCGAAGAGCTGATCGGGCAGCCATTATTCGATTATGTCGGCAAAAAACTCTACATGACCGAGGCTGCCGAAGCACTCCAGCGCGCCAGTCGGGACATCTTCGGACGCCTGGAAAACCTCGATATGCAGCTGTCGGACATGCAGGGTTCACTGCAAGGTCAGCTGAAACTGGCAGTGGAATCCAGCGCCAAATACTTCGTGCCGCATCTGTTTGCCGCGTTCAAGCGCCAGCACCCGGAAGTTAATCTGCAACTGACCGTGGTCAACCGTGGCCAGGTGATCCGCAGGCTTTCGGATAACCGCGATGATCTGGTGATCATGTCGATGGTGCCGCAGGACATGGGGCTTGAGTTTTTGCCGTTCCTCAACAATCCGATTGTTGCCGTGGCGCGTCCGGATCATCCGTTGGCGCACATGGGCCCGTTGCGTTTGCAGGATCTTGAGCCTTACACGCTGCTGATCCGCGAGCCCGGTTCGGGGACGCGACTGGCCTGCGAGGAGTATTTCAAAGAGAAACGCGTGCACTTCACCCAGACCCAGGAAGTGGCCTCGGCCGAAGCGCAGCGTGAATGTGTGCAGGCGGGTCTGGGCCTGGCGCTGTTGACGCGCCACGCCCTGAACCTGGAGCTGGCGACCGGTGGGCTCGTCGAGCTGCCGGTCGAGGAACTGCCGCTCTTGCGTAGCTGGTGCCTGGTGCAAGCGAAAGCCAAACGCTTGTCACCGGTGGCGCACGCCTTCCTGGCGTTTATCCGCAGCGAGCGCGTGCAGATCAGCGCGCTGGTTGAGCGCTTCGACGGGAAGCTGCGGGTGCTGCCTGCCAGTGAGTGATCTCGGGAAAGTCGCCGATTTCGGCTTGAAGCTGACGGAGTTCGAAGCGATCTTCGATAGCGCGGCGAAATTCCATGCGGCGCTGATCTTCCTGCTGACGACGGGTTTTCGCGGCGCTGTTGCGTTCTTCGTAGGGCTGAGCCATTTCGAGTCTCCCAAGGCGATGACGGGAGTTTCACGATAGGCGGCGGGGATGACGGTTTGGCTGCGCGAGGATGACAGTGCGATGAAACTTGCGAAGGGTTGTGGTGTTTTTGAGGACGCTATCGCGAGCAGGCTCGCTCCCACATTTGATCTCGGTATGACACAGAATTTGTGTACCTCGGAGATCCCCTGTGGGAGCGAGCCTGCTCGCGAATGAGGTTGGAACGAACTTAGATGGCTTCAGTCATCCAGCGCTTTGGCAGCTTTCGGCGACAAGCGCAAGCTACGCAGACTGCGCTTCACGCTCTTGAGGTGATTGACCAGGCTCGGCCCGCGCGCCATGGCCACGCCCATCGCCAACACATCGATTACCACCAGGTGCGCAATGCGCGAAGTCAGCGGCGTATAGATTTCCGTGTCTTCGTGCACATCGATCGCCAGATTGACCGTCGACAATTCGGCCAGCGGTGTCTGGCTCGGGCACAAGGTAATCAGCGAAGCGCCGCTCTCGCGCACCAGATTGGCAGTGATCAGCAGATCCTTGGAGCGCCCGGACTGCGAAATACAGATCGCCACATCGGTCGGTTTCAGGGTCACCGCCGACATCGCCTGCATGTGCGGATCGGAATACGCCGCCGCGGTCAGCAGCAAACGGAAGAACTTGTGCTGCGCATCCGCCGCCACTGCACCCGAGGCGCCGAAGCCATAGAACTCGACCCGCTGCGCCTGCGACATCAACGTCACCGCGCGCTGCAGCTCAATCGGATCGAGTTTCTCGCGAACCTCCATCAAGGTGTGCAACGTGGTGTCGAAAATCTTCAGGCTGTAATCGGCGACCGAGTCGTCTTCATGGATCGCAAACTGGCCGAAGCTGGCACCGGCCGCGAGGCTTTGCGCTAACTTCAGTTTGAGATCCTGGAAACCGGAGCAACCGATGGCGCGACAGAAGCGCACGATGGTCGGCTCGCTGATGCCGACACTGTGGGCCAGGTCGGCCATGGAACTGTGCATCACCGCCGCAGGGTCAAGCAGCACGTGGTCGGCGACCTTGAGCTCCGACTTGCGTAACAGGTGACGTGACTGGGCGATGTGTTGCAGCAGATTCAAGGGGCTGGACTCTTCTTATGGGCAAGGATGTAGCATGCTTGTAGTTATACTACATGAATTGGCTTTTTGCCTGCTCAATGCGTAACTCCATGTCCCCATATCAGGCGCGATGAGGTGCATGTAGCCCTTAAAGCGGTTTTTCCTGATCGCGCAAAAGCCCGGCCAGACTGTCAGCCTCCACGGGCCGGCTGATCAGATAACCCTGAACTTCATCACAACGCTCGGCGCGTAAAAATTCCAGCTGCTCTTGCCGCTCGACGCCTTCGGCGACCACCTTCAGCGACAAGCCATGCGCCATGGCAATGATTGCGCGGGTGATCGCCGCGTCTTCACTGCCCTCACCCAACCCGCGAATGAAGGCCTGATCGATCTTCACGTAATCCACCGGAATGCGCTTGAGGTAACTCAGCGACGAATACCCGGTGCCAAAATCATCGATGGCCAGTTTCACCCCCAGATCACGCAGTTGCTGGAACGTCGCGATGATGTGTTCGACGCTGTCGAGCAACTGGCTCTCAGTCAGCTCCAGCTCGAGGTAGTGCGGCGCCAGCCCGGTTTCCTCGAGCACCTGGCGCACCAGACTGACCAGCTTGCCTTGGCGCAGTTGATGCACCGACAGGTTCACCGAAACACGGATCGGCGCAAGGCCCTGACGCTGCCATTCGCAGGCCTGCCAGCACGCCTGACGCAGGACGAATTCGCCGATCGGGCCGATCAGACCGGTCTCCTCGGCCAGCCCGATGAAATCCCCCGGCGGTACTCGGCCCATGGTCGGATGATCCCAGCGCACCAGCGCTTCCGCCGCATTCAAGCGCCCTGTTTCCAGACACAGTTTGGGCTGATAGAACACTTTCAGTTGCTTGTCTTCAATGGCCTTGCGCAGCTGGTTTTCCAGTTGCAAGCGCTCAAGGGTGCTGGCCTGAAGGCTGTCGGTGTAAAACTGGAAGTTGTTGCCGCCCAAGTGCTTGGCGTGTTGCATGGCCATGTTCGATTGACTGACCAGCGCAGAAATCTCCCGGGCGTTGTCCGGCAGCATGCTGATGCCCATCGAGGCGCTGACCACCAGTTCATGCCCTTCGACCGTCAGTGGCAGGCGCAATTTGCTCGACAGGCGCGTGGCGACCCGGGCCAGACTCGACAGGTTGCCATAGGCATCGAACAGCACTGCAAACTCATCACCGGACAAGCGGGCGATGGTGTCGGCTTCTGGCAAGGCGTTGACCAAGCGGCGCGCCATTTTCTGCAGTAACTGGTCGGCAATCTCATGGCCAAGACTGTCGTTAAGCAATTTGAAACGATCAAGATTGATGTGCAGCAGCGCCAGACTGCGCCGGCCCTGACGGGAGCGCTGATGCGCTTCATGCAGGCGTTCGCGGAACAGTGAGCGGTTGGCCAACCCAGTCAGTTCGTCGTAATGGGTCAGGTAACGCATGCGCTCTTCGGATTCGCGGCGTGCTGACAGATCGGCGAAGAAGCCGACGATATGACTGACACTTCCCCGACCATCACGCACTGCATTCAGTTGCAGCCACTGCGGGTACAACTCGCCGTTCTTGCGCGTCTCCACCAGTTCGCCCTGCCAACTGCCGTGCTGCTCCAGTGCATGACGGATCGCCACGTAATGCCGGCGGGCATCACGGCTGCACGGTAACTCGACGACGTTGCGCCCGAGCATGTCCTCGATGTCGTAACCGGTGACCCGGCTGAACGCCTGATTGATCGCGATCAGCGCGTAGTTCGGGTCGAGAATCACGATGCCTTCACTGGCCGCTTCGAACACCGTCGCCGCCAGTCGCTGCTGCTCTTCAAGGCTTTTACTGGCACTAATGTCGCGACGGGTGCCGACCATGCGAATCACCCGGCCGCTTTCGCTGCGCTCTACCGCACGGCCACGGTCCTCGATCCACACCCAGTGGCCATCGCTGTGACGCACGCGGTATTCGATCTGGTAGTCCTCGGTACGCCCCTTCAAATGCTCGATCAACGCGTATTTCAGCGTCGGCACATCGTCGGGGTGCAGACGTGGCTTGAGGTCGCGCAACAGCGCCGTGACGTATTCCGGAGCGAGGCCGAACAGTTCCTGAATCTGCGTGTGGTGGACTTCGTCGGTTTGCAGGTTCCAGTCCCACAACCCCAACTCACTGGCTTTCAGCGCCAGTGCCAGCCGTGCCTCGCTTTTGCTCAAGGCCTGATTGGCCGCGTCCAGCTCGCGGCTGCGCTGGGCGACGCGGTCTTCGAGTTCAACCTGAGCTTCACGCAGCTTGCCCTCGGCACAGCGGCGCTGGTCGATTTCCCTGGCCAGTTCCTGATTGAGCTGTTCGCTGCGCGACTGCGTCTGTTGCAGGTGTTCGATCAAGTGCTGATTCTGGAAGCGTCGCAGCAAGCCGCGATCGATCAGGCGATTGACCTGCCACGCGACCACACTCAGCGAGCCAAGCAGAATCAGCCCGAGCCAGCCCCAGCCACGCGCCTGCTCGTCGCCGCCCCAGAACAGATAGCCGATCGCCGGCAACAGACAGGGCAAGGTAAACGACAGGAACGCCGGCAGGCTCACCGCGTAGGCAACGCTGGCCGACAGAGTCGCGGCGCCGATCAGGCCGAACACCCAGGCTTGTTGCATGAAATTATCGGCGGGCACCAGCGCAATTCCGGCGCCGGCCAGAGTCAGGCCGGTCATGGTCGAACCCAGCAGAAACATCCGCCGCCAGATCGGTTGTGCCTGCCGGTCAGGGATTGCCGAGTCGAATGCTGCGACCTGAATCACCCGCAACGCCACCAGCGACAGCAACCACACCAGCCAGACGCTGACCACGAAGTAGCGCTGCGGGCTCCAGAGCAAAGCGGCGCAGACCAGACCATTGATCAACATGAACAGGGTGGGCAATAACGAGCCCTGATACAGCAGGCGCGTGCGCTCGACCGCCATTTCGACGGCATAGTGCTTGCGGATAACCCGGGGTTCCACGGAGGGGCCCGACAGTTCGGCGCTGAGGGTCATGGGCAACGTTCTTGTTCTTATAAGGAGGGCGTGCGCCCGAAACGTGGACGGAGCATACACAAGCCGATCCCGTTGCCAAACTGCCCCAGATCATAATTTCAGTGAAACTTTTCCGTCCTTTGCCACCGGCCAAACCCTTGGAGCGCGGCGGGCCGATGCCTGTAGGCAGTGACCGACCGGTCGTCATCGACAGGAGTTTCATCGGCTAATGCAAAGCTCGGTTTGCCCGGGCCTGCGGCGCACCCTAGAATGCCCCGATGCGCGATGATCTCTCCCTTCTGCTGAATTCCCTCAACGATGCCCAACGCCAGGCCGTAGCAGCCCCCGTTGGCCGTCAGTTGGTCCTGGCCGGTGCTGGCTCCGGTAAAACCCGAGTGCTGGTGCACCGTATCGCCTGGTTGATCCAGGTCGAAAACGCCTCGCCCCACTCCATCCTGTCGGTGACCTTCACCAACAAGGCCGCTGCCGAGATGCGTCATCGCATCGAGCAGTTGCTGGGGATCAACCCGGCCGGCATGTGGGTCGGCACCTTCCACGGCTTGGCGCACCGCTTGCTGCGGGCGCACTGGCAGGAAGCGGGCCTGAGCCAGACCTTCCAGATTCTCGACAGCGACGACCAGCAACGGCTGGTCAAGCGGGTGATCCGCGAGCTGGGTCTGGACGAACAACGCTGGCCGGCCCGTCAGGCGCAGTGGTTCATCAATGGCCAGAAAGACGAGGGTCTGCGCCCGCAACACATTCAGGCCAGCGGCGATTTGTACCTGGCGACCATGCGCGGCATTTACGAAGCCTACGAGGCGGCGTGCCAGCGTGCCGGCGTCATCGACTTCTCCGAACTGCTGCTGCGCGCCCTCGATCTGTGGCGCGATCACCCGGGCCTGCTCGCGCACTACCAGAAGCGCTTCCGCCACATTCTGGTGGACGAGTTCCAGGATACCAACGCCGTGCAGTACGCCTGGTTGCGCCTGCTCGGCAAGGGCGGCGACAGCCTGATGGTGGTCGGCGACGACGACCAGTCGATTTACGGCTGGCGCGGCGCGAAGATCGAGAACATTCATCAGTACTCCTCTGACTTCCCGGATTCGGTGACCATTCGTCTGGAGCAGAACTACCGCTCCACCGCCGGTATCCTCAAGGCTGCCAACGCCTTGATCGCCAATAACACCGGTCGTCTCGGCAAAGAGCTGTGGACCGACGGCGGTGATGGCGAAGCGATCAATCTGTACGCCGCGTTCAACGAACACGACGAAGCGCGCTACGTTGTCGAAACCATCGAAAGCGCGCTGAAAACCGGCTTGGCGCGCAGCGATATCGCGATTTTGTACCGCTCCAACGCCCAATCACGCGTTCTGGAAGAAGCTTTGCTGCGCGAACGCATTCCGTATCGCATCTATGGTGGTCAGCGCTTCTTCGAGCGTGCGGAAATCAAGAACGCCATGGCCTACCTGCGTTTGCTTGAAGGTCGCGGCAACGATGCGGCGCTAGAACGCGTAATCAACGTGCCCGCCCGTGGCATCGGCGAGAAAACTGTCGAAGCCATCCGTGATCACGCGCGCCACAGCGATGTGTCGATGTGGGAAGCGATGCGCCAACTGGTCGCCAACAAAGGCCTGACCGGTCGGGCGGCCGGTGCCCTGGGTGCGTTTATCGAACTGATCGAAAACCTCGCCGCCAAGTGCATGGAAATGCCGCTGCACCTGATGACGCAAACCGTCATCGAGCAATCCGGCCTGATTGCTTATCACGAAGCGGAAAAAGGCGAGAAAGGCCAGGCCCGGGTAGAAAACCTTGAGGAACTGGTCAGCGCCGCGCGCAACTTCGAGAACACTGAAGAAGACGAAGAACTGACGCCACTGGCGGCGTTCCTCGGCCATGCTTCGCTGGAGGCCGGCGACACCCAGGCCGACGAGCATGAAGACAGCATTCAGCTGATGACCCTGCACAGCGCCAAAGGCCTGGAATTCCCTTACGTGTTCCTCGTGGGCATGGAAGAAGGCCTGTTCCCGCACAAGATGAGCCTGGAAGAGCCGGGACGTCTGGAAGAAGAGCGGCGCTTGGCTTACGTCGGCATTACTCGGGCGATGCAGAATCTGGTCATGACCTATGCCGAGACCCGACGCCTGTACGGCAGCGAGACCTACAACAAGGTTTCGCGTTTCGTCCGCGAAGTGCCGAAGGGGCTGATTCAGGAAGTGCGCCTGTCGAACAGCATCAGCCGACCGTTCGGCGGCAATCAGTCGATGAGCGGCAGCAACCTGTTCAGCGGCAGCGAGATTCCGGAAACCGGCTTCAGCCTCGGTCAGGCGGTACGCCATTCGATCTTTGGCGACGGTGTGATCCTCAACTTTGAGGGCGCCGGTGCGCAGGCGCGGGTGCAGGTGAACTTCAGCGAAGGCAGCAAGTGGCTGATGCTCGGCTACGCCAAGCTGGAAGCGATCTGACGCCGGTTTTGCTTTTCTGTGAGAGCGAGCCTGCTCGCGAATGAAGTCATCGCGGTTGATCTGATAGACCGCGATGGGGCTTTCGCAAGCAGGCTCGCTCCCACAGGGTTCGGGGTTCTGACCAACAATCCCGCTGAACCTATCTCCTTTTCCTACAGACAAAAGTACATAGGCTGATTGCCTCGCGAAGCTGAACGCGACCTGTCAGGCAAAAGCCCGAAACACTCTCTCGCTAGCCAGTAACACTTCAGCTGTGCAACATGGCGCGCGTGTCTCCACAAACGGGAATTCCCTTTATGAAACGTTTTCTTAGCATCGCCATGGCGTTGTGCATCGGCCTGACGATGAGCCTCGACGCCAACGCCAAGCGCTTTGGTGGTGGCAAAAGCGCCGGCGCTGCGCCGACGCACCAGACCAGCCAGATGGCTCCTTCTTCTCCAGGTGTCGGCGGCGCTGCTGCGACCGCTGGTGCTGCCGGTGCCGCAGGCGCTGCCGCCAAGGCCGGTGGTGCTTCGAAATGGCTCGGCCCTCTGGCCGGTATCGCTGCTGGTGGCCTGCTCGCATCCATGTTCATGGGCGGCGGCTTCCAGGGCATGCAGATCTTCGACATCCTGATCATGGCTGTGATCGCATTCGTGATCTTCCGCTTCATTGCCGCACGTCGACGCAAGCAGCAGGAGCAATTCGCTCCGGCCGGCGCGCCGATGCAGCGTGAAGCGTTCGAGCAGAAGCCTGCTGCCATGGGTTCGATTTTCGGCGGTTCGGCTGCGCCTGCTGCCGCTCGTCCGGTGATCAACGCGCCAGCGTGGTTCAACGAGCAGAACTTCCTTGAAGCTGCACGCAGCCATTTCCAGTCGCTGCAGCAGCACTGGGACGCCAACGAAATGGACAAGATCGCCGAGTTCGTGACCCCGCAAATGCTCGAGTTCCTCAAGCGTGAGCGTGCGGATCTGGGCGATGCGTTCCAGTCGACCTACATCGACAACCTCCAGGTACAACTGGATGGCGTGGATGACCGTGCCGACAAGACCATCGCCACCCTGACCTTCAGCGGTGTGTCGAAGTCTTCGCGCTTCGATCAGGGCGAAGTGTTCAGCGAAAGCTGGAACATGGAACGTCCGCAGGGCGAGAACCAGCCTTGGCTGGTTGCCGGTATCCGCCAGAACGGCTGATCCCTCACTACGCTTAACTTGCGGTAATAAAAACCCCAGCCTCGGCTGGGGTTTTCTATTTCGCGGTTGCATCTATAGCGAGCTACTGTATAAACCGGCCCATATAAACCGCGCCATTCAAGCAAGAGGATCCCGGACGTGGAAGAAATCATCGAACAACTGCGTGAAGCCAACGAACCCGTGCCGGTTCCTTTGGAGTTGCCTGACGAAGACCAACTGGTGGAAGTCGAAGAAGAACTGTTTATCAATATTCCGTTCGTCTTCAAAGAATTTTTGCTGACCGTCAGCGACGTGGTTTACGGCAGCCTCGAGCCGGTGACTGTCACCGACCCGCAATCGCACACCTATTTGCCGGATGTCGCGGCCAATGCATGGGACATCGGCGTACCACGTGACCTGATCCCGATCTGCCAGGACGGTGAGAACTACTACTGCGTCGAAGAAGACGGCACCGTGGTGCTATGGTCCGGCGAGGAAGAGCTGATCACCGAAGAGTCCTGGGAATCGGTGTGGCACTGGGCGCGGGACGTCTGGCTGGAAAGCTGATCGACCCAACGCCCCGGATGATCAGTGCCCCGACGACTCCTTGTGGTTGTCGAGGGTTTCCAGCAGCGCCACCTGCATCCGCGTGTGCACACGGATGAACCAGCGCCAGAGCAGCGCCGCCACGGCGGCAGCGACCACGGCGATCAGCATCAGCAACTTGTTGGTCGGCAAGATACTGGCCGACAAGGCTGCCAACAGCAGGAAAATCACCAGCAGCGAGAGAATCGGGATCACTTCGGAGATCACCCGGCGCACTCGCTGCGTGTGCCGCCCGGCCATCTCTGGCTTCACGCCCATTTCCGCCAGCAGCATCGACAGTGCCTTGAGCTTGCGATAGGCCGCGATCAAGAACGGCAGCGAGACCAGCAGCGCCCCACCCCAGATCAACGCCTTCTGCCAACTCGGGTCGGCAATCCAGTCCTGCAGCCAGGTCGAGAGGCGCTCGGCGAAGAATGCTCCGCTAAAGAAGATCGCAATCACCAGCGCCAGATTGACCCCGACCTGCAGCAAGATCTTGCGGATAATCGAAGCCAGCATCGCACCCTCACCTTGCGGCTGAATGCTGCGTAACCATTCGCCGTACATGCCCAGCACTCGGCCAAGAGGCTTGGGCACCGCCGCCGACAGCTTGATCGACAGCGGATCCGCCGCACGGATCAGATACGGCGTCAGCAGCGTGGTAATCACCGACACCGCCACGGCGACCGGATAAAGGAAGTTGCTGGTGACCTGCAAGGTCATG
Organism: Pseudomonas sp. RU47; assembly: GCF_004011755.1. Classification (GTDB taxonomy): domain Bacteria; phylum Pseudomonadota; class Gammaproteobacteria; order Pseudomonadales; family Pseudomonadaceae; genus Aquipseudomonas. The sequence continues at coordinate 6,594,555 of NZ_CP022411.1, forward strand.
CCCAGCGCGGCGATAATGAAGGAAAATTCGCCAATCTGTGACAGCCCCATCCCCACGCGCAGTGAGGTACGTCCGTCATTACCAGCGATAAACGCACCAAGGCCGCAGGACAACATCTTGCCCAGCACCACAGCGACGGTAATCACCGCGATCGGCCACGCGTATTCGAGAAGAATCATCGGGTCGAGCATCAGGCCAATGGCAACGAAGAAGATCGCACTGAACAGATCACGAACCGGCTCGATCAGGCGTTCGATTTTAAGCAACTGCCGCGACTCGGCCATGATCGCGCCGATCAGGAAGGCGCCGAGCACCATGCTGTACTCAAGCTTGACCACCAGCAGACAGAAGCCGAAACACAGGCCCAGCACGGTGATCAGGAGCATTTCGTTGCTTTCGAATTTGGCCACATAAGCCAGCAGGCGCGGCACCAGCAGGATGCCAATGACCAGCGCGACGATCATGAACAACGAGAGTTTGCCGACAGTGGAGAACACCTCACCGGAGCTGACCGTACCGCTGACGGCGATGCTTGATAGCAGCGCGATGATGCCGATGCCGAGGATGTCTTCGACGATCAGGACGCCGAAGATCAACTGCGCAAAGCGCTCGTTTTTCATCTTCAGATCATTGAGTGCCTTGACGATGATGGTGGTCGAGGAGATTGCCAGAATAGCGCCGAGGAACAGCGAGTCCATGGTGTTCCAGTCGAACCAGCGGCCGATTTCATAGCCGATCCAGATCATCAGGACAATTTCGAGGAACGCCGCAATAAACGCCGTGGCACCCACCTTGAACAGCTTGCGCAGGCTGAACTCCAGTCCCAGGCAGAACATCAGGAAAATCACCCCCAGCTCGGCGAGGGTCTTGATGGTTTCTTCGTCGTGGATCAGGCCGAACGGCGGCGTGTGCGGGCCGATGATGAAACCGGCGACGATGTAGCCGAGCACCACCGGTTGCTTGAAACGGTGGAACAACACGGTCACCACACCCGCGACCAACATGATCACTGCCAGATCCTGAATAAAACTGATGGCATGCATGGCGTGGGCTCCTTGAATGACGAGGCTCGCAGTCAGACGTCAGAAAACTCTGAGCGAGCGAAGTAAAAATCCGCTTTTGGTGTGGGAATTGCCCTTGAGAGGGGCTTTTGCAGGTTAACACCGCGACTTCCGCCTGGAAGGCGGTGCAATATATGGAAACAGATCGATTCCGGCGTGACGGCGGCCAGTCGCCCGGCGTCCCGATAACGGTGCTTTCGAAAAGCGACCAGGCACCCGTAGAGGTGCTTCCAGAAATCAGCCTTGATCCGTGAGAACGTTATGGAACCCGGAAACGCCCAGCTGTCGATGACGGTACTGATGACCCCCGACATGGCCAACTTCTCTGGCAATGTCCACGGCGGCACCCTGCTCAAATACCTCGACGAAGTGGCCTACGCCTGCGCGAGCCGTTACGCCGGCCGCTATGTGGTGACGCTGTCGGTGGATCAGGTGATTTTCCGCGAGCCGATTCATGTCGGCGAGCTGGTGACCTTCCTCGCCTCGGTCAACTACACCGGCAACACGTCGATGGAAGTCGGCATCAAAGTCGTCACCGAAAACATTCGCGAGCGTTCGGTGCGCCACACCAACAGCTGCTTCTTCACCATGGTGGCGGTGGATGACCAGCGCAAACCGGCCGCCGTGCCGCCGCTGCAACCGCAGAACAGTGAAGACAAGCGTCGTTATATGCAGGCGCAGCAACGTCGGCAGATTCGTCAGGAGCTGGAGAAGCGCTATCAGGAGATCAAGGGCGACGCCTGATCTTTGTAGCGCTCAGACCGCGTTCGCGAGCAGGTCGAATCGTCGCACCGTCGCTCCCACAGATGAATGCATTTCAAATGTGGGAGCGAGCCTGCTCGTGAATGGGGGCAGCACGGTCTTAAAGACTGATTGCAGTAGCCTCGAACTTCACCCGCGGATGTGCAATCCGATCCTGCGCCCGCACCAACTGCAGCTCGTAACTGGCGCACGCCTGAGTTTCCAGCAGCACCTCATGCACCGCCGCCGCCGTGAATTCGAACGCCGCCACCAGACTGTCGCCCAACAGCACCCGCGCCAGAAACAGGCCGGACGTCAGGTCACCCACGCCCACCGGCTGACGGGGAAACGCCAGTAACGGACGACGCAGATGCCAGCTGCCTTCAGCCGTTACCAGCAGCATCTCGAAGCCATCCGCCGGTTTGCCCGGATAATCCAGATGCTTGACCAATACCGCTTTCGGTCCGCGCGCCAGTAGCGACCGCGCCATCGCCAGACAATCGAATAGCGACTGCGGCTTGCGCCCGGAAAAGCTGTCCAGTTCCAACTGGTTCGGACACATGATGTCCGCCATGGCCGCCGCCTCTTCCAGCAGGAAGTCGCTAACCTCGGTCGGTACGCTGCAGCCCTTCTCCGGGTGGCCCATCACCGGATCACACAGGTAAAGCGCCTTCGGGTTGACTGCCTTGATGCGCTCGACGCCGCTGAGAATCGCTCGTCCCTGCGCCGCGCTGCCGAGATAACCGGACAGCACCGCATCGCAGTTGCCCAGCTCGCCAATCGCGGCGATGCCTTCGACCAGTTCGGGAATCTGCTGCGGCGCCAGCACTTCGCCGGCCCATTGGCCGTACTGGGTGTGGTTGGAAAACTGCACGGTATTGAGCGGCCAGACATTGACCCCGACCCGCTGCATCGGAAAAACCGCGGCGCTGTTGCCGGCGTGGCCGAACACGACGTGGGACTGAATGGCGAGCAGATGAGGCGTACGTTTCATTCGGGTCATTCCGTAAAACGATTGAAATTCAAGCCGCGCAGTATGCGACGAAACGCAGCCTGTACGACAGACCGGCGACGCAGTTAAGCTGACGCTATCTTTTGGAGTTCGATGTTGATGCTGACCCTGGAAAACATCTTTGTGCTGATGCTGTTTGCCGCTGTCGGCGCATGGCTGTGGCACAACCACGGCTTGCGCGAACGCGCACTGGAGCGGGTCAAACAGCATTGCCTGAACGTACGGGTCGAATTGCTCGATGGCAACGTCGCGCTGAAGAAGATCGGTTTCATCAAGGACGCCAACGGTCGCCGACGACTGGCGCGGGTGTACAACTTCGAATTCACCGTGACCGGCGAAACCCGGCATAACGGCACCATCACCCAGTTTGGTGCGCACAGTGCGCAGATCGAACTCGCGCCCTACCCGGCACCGTTCGACGATACGCCGCCAGTGGTCGAAGTGCAGAGGCCACGGGCAGAAGTCATCGAGCTGAGTCAGTGGCGGCAGGAACACACGAAGTGGAAGCCTTGAGCTGAATCACTGGGTTTGGCATCGCGCCAGACCTGCCTGCAATTGATCAATATTTTGCGGATCGACGAAGATCAGTTCGATTCGCGAATCTTTACGCCATTCGCTGGCCTGCCAAATCAGCTTGGTATTATCCAGAGCATTCGCAGACACCCAGCCCTCCGTGCTGTGGATAACCAGTTTCGCTCTTTTCCAATTAAGGCCCGTTAGCCAGTCGGCCATGCGTTGCTTGTCGAACGTCTGGCCCGGATGCCAACGCCAACCAATGCTCCAACCACCCTCCTGCGCCTGACTCAGGCAAATCGGCACCGCCGGAGCGCTCCAGACGGCCGGCATTTGTCCCAATCCTCGGGGCACCGCCAGGTTATCCACTCCTTTCAACGCATGCGCAGCCAAGCCCGGCAGTTCACTCAGAGGCAACTGCGCCTGTTGCGTCCAGATCCGTCTGACTGAAGGCAACTGACTGATAATTTTCTGCCTCGCCGTTTCATCAAGGTTTTCAGCCTTGTTCAACAGCAGCAAGCCCGCACTGGGCAACGCTTCCTGCTGTGCCGCCGGCAATGCTTTGCCAGCCTCGAGCGCCTGCGCATCCAGCACCAGCACACATGGCTGCAGCGCCAGCACGCCTGACCATGGCGCCTCATTCAATTGCTTGAGCAACTGCGCCGGATGCCCCAGCCCGGACGGTTCGATAAACAGTCGATCAGGCTTGGCTTTGCGCAGCAAACGCCCAAGGCCGATCTGAAACGGCGCGCCATTGACGCAACACAGGCACCCCCCGGCCACTTCGCCCAGTGCGATACCATCGGCGTCGTTGGTCAGCAGCGCGGCATCGAGGCCGATCTGGCCGAACTCGTTGATCAGCACCGCCCAGCGCTCGCCAGCCGGCCGCTGAGCCATCAGTTGACGAATCAGGCTGGTCTTGCCGGCGCCCAAAGGGCCAGCAATGACATGGGTAGGAATGTTCTGCAACATGGCGGGAAGCTTTCTTGGGAGATGCAAAGATGCGTTGGATGGGATGGTCGTTGCTGTTGACGCTGCTGTCGAGCGAAGCGTGGGCTCAGGCCTGCGTAGTGCACAGTCAGGGCGAGCGACTCGACGTCAAAGTCTGCCAGCAAAACCGCAATATTCCTGAAAAACTGTTCAACGACGGCTTCTGCCAGCCAACCCTGGCCGGGCAAAAAGTCGAGGTGCAATACGTCGATCATTGCCCGAACGGCGCGTTTGGCGTGTGCAGCAACGCGCAAGTCGCCAATATGCCTTATCGCCAGGACATCCACTATTACGGGGTCGCCACCGATGCGGCGTATTTGAAACCGTATTGCGAAGGCCAGAGCCAAGGCTCGTGGCTCAAGCCTTGAGGCGTCAACCGAGCCAGTCGAGGGTCAGTATCAGACGACACTCGCCTGCGGCCGGTTGCGGCGAACGGTGAATCAGACCGAAACCTTCATTACCGTGCCATTTCTCGCCTTTCAGTAAGGCGACGTCGCCGCTATTGAGTTGCTGTATTTGCGCTTGGGGTTCGGCGTTGGCCTGCCCCAATTGACTGCGATCCATCGCGCCTTCCTTGAGCCATTGACTGCCGACGCCGGCGTAGGTGGTGATCAGCCGCACCGGCACATGATCAACGTGGAAGCGCGGGCACATGGCTTTATCGAGCACCCGCAGGCGCAGTCCGATGCGCTTGGCTCCCAGCAAACAGGCGAAGGCGCTGACCAGCCATTTCAGGTCGGCGATGAAGCCTTCATAGCCTTCCAGATCACGGAAACCTGAAGCCAAACCGGTCAGGTCAGGCTCAGCGTCCTCGTGCGGCAGCTCCAGGCATAGCGATTGGCCCAACGGTTCGTTGAGCGACAGAAGCAATTGAGCGAAATCGCTGATGTGCAACGGCAATTGTCGCTGCCAGACGGCAAGGTTGGTGTCGTCATCCAGAATTCGCGTCAGCGTCTTTGGAGTCGGTCCTTGGTGCTGATAACGCGTGCGATTTTGCAGCAGTTTGAGCGCGAGCATCAGGCAGCCTCGTCATGCCAAGGGCCAAACGGATCCGCCAGCAATCGCCAGCCCTCTACGCCGAGGGCCATTTCTTCATCAGTGAGCAGGCAGTCATCCAGTTCCTCTGAAAGCTGTAGGAAATCGATGTTCTGACCGATGAACACCAGTTCCTGCCGGCAGTCTCCTACGCTCGGCGTCCAGTTTTCCATGATCGCGGCGGTGCTTTGCTGATCTTGTGGCCATTGGTTCTTCGGCACAAAACGCCACCAGCGTCCGGCAAAACCGTGGCGCATCAGGCCGCCAGCCTGCGACCAGCTACCAGCGTCTGTGGGTTTGCTCGCGAGCCAGAAGAACCCTTTGGAACGCAGCAGCTTGCCGTTCAGCCACGGACGGTCGATGAAGCTGAAAAAGCGTTGCGGGTGAAAGGGTCGGCGCGCGCGATAGGCGGTGGAGGCGATGCCGTACTCGTCGGTTTCCGGCACGTGCTCACCGCGCAACTCCTGCAGCCAGCCCGGTGCCTGCGCGGCTTTCTCGAAATCGAAGCGGCCGGTGTTGAGGATCTTCTCCAGAGGCACCTCACCCATGACCATCGGGATGATTTCGGCTTGCGCATTGAGGCGTTTGAGAATGGCGATCAATTCCTCACGCTCGGCCTGGCTGATCAGGTCGATCTTGCTGATCAACAGCACGTCGGCGAACTCGATCTGCTCGATCAACAGGTCGGTGATGGAGCGCTCGTCCTCCTCGCCGAGAATTTCGCCACGGGAGGCGAGGCTTTCAGCCGCCTGGTAGTCCGGGAGGAAATTCACCCCGTCGACGACAGTGACCATGGTGTCGAGACGGGCGATGTCGGAAAGGCTTTGTCCGTGTTCATCACGAAAAGTGAAGGTTTCTGCGACCGGCAGCGGCTCGGAGATGCCGGTGGATTCGATGAGCAGATAATCGAAGCGACCTTCACGGGCGAGCTTGCTGACTTCTTCGAGCAAGTCTTCGCGTAACGTACAGCAGATACAACCGTTGCTCATTTCGACGATTTTTTCTTCTGCACGGTTAAGGCTGACATCACGCTGGACTTCGCTGCCATCAATGTTGATCTCGCTCATATCATTGACGATGACAGCGACGCGAAGACCATTTCGATTACGTAGTACGTAATTCAAAAGTGTACTTTTTCCGGCGCCTAAAAATCCGGAAAGTACGGTGACGGGCAATTCGGCTGACATTGGATAATCCTCTTATGAAGGCAGCCGATTGGCGCTTTTGCCAGCGCTTGGCGTTTTGGCGCTTCATGCGAGGGCCTCGCTGAAGGTAAACGCTTGAAATCGGCCCGCTCAGGCTCAATAGTTGTTTATGTTATATTATAACACGACAAATAAACCAGCCCTGCCCTTGTCCTGAGCGATAAACAGCAGGAAGCTGAGCCCATCCCACACTCGGAATTGCTAATGAAAACTGCGCTGAAATGCTCGTTGTTGAGCCTTGGATTAATGGTGGCGGGCAATACGTGGGCGCAGTTTCAGGCGCTGGCAAGCTGCACCCGCAGCGCCAACTTGCTTGCCTGCGTCGATGCCGAGGGCAATGCGTATAGCGTCAACACTGTCGGCAGCACGCTTTATCTGCGCGGGTTTGAAAAGGCTGGGCAGCGTTATTGGGCGCAAACCAACAGCCGCTTCGGCCAATTGACGTTCTTCACCGGCATAGCCTCTGACGGTGAGGCCTGGGCTGGTTACACCCGACGCATCGGCTGGACGACTATCAATCGCTTCTCCAGCTCGGGCGGCAGCAGCGCGAAATTCATTTGCAGTCGAATTGTGGGCTGCTAGACCTGCGCCTTTAGCTGCTCCTGTCGCCAGGCAAGATAGCTGTCGATCGGTGGGTTTTTCTCAAAATAACGCAGAAAACCCTCAAACAAACCATCCGCGACAGCCTGTTGATGCCGCGCGGTTACCAGCCGCTGACTGTCGCGAGCGTTGGAAATGAAGCCGGTTTCCACCAGGATTGACGGCACATCCGGCGACTTCAACACGGCGAATCCGGCCTGCTCTACACGCTTCTGATGCAGAGTGGTGATGCCCGCCAGACTGCCCAGTACCGTGTTGCCCAGTTGCAGACTGGCGGCAATGGTCGCATTCATCGACATGTCGAGAATCACCCCGGCGAGCATTGGATCTTTGTCTTTGAGGTTGAGCAGACTGGTAGCGCCGAGCAGGTCAGCGCCGTTCTCACGCTGCGCCATAAAACGCGCCGTCGCCGATGTCGCACCACCTTCAGACAGGCAATACACAGACGCTCCAGAAGCTGTCAGCCTTGGCGCTGCATCGGCATGCACCGAGATAAACATGTCTGCCTTGTGCTGACGGGCGATCTCTACGCGTTTACGCAAGGGCACAAAGAAGTCGTCATTGCGCACCAGTTTCACGTCGAATCCTTTCTCTTTTTTCAGGCGTTTGGCGAGTAGCTGAGCAATGGAAAGCACCACATCTTTTTCCCGCTCACCCTTCGCGCCGACCGCACCGGGATCCTTCCCACCGTGTCCTGGATCGACAACTACGATGATGTCGCGCTTGGGGTGAGCGCTGATTCTGGGTGTTTCACGTGGAACCATTGGGATCTCTGGCGCTGCTTTCGCACTGACTAAATCCAGAACCAGCCGATGACTCTGGCCATCCTGGGGCGCCAAAAGAAAGCTGTTAAGCAGCACTGGATTGCTCAGGTCGAGAACAATCCGCGTGTCTCCCTGACCAAAAGGCCCGGATCGAATCGAGCGGATCACCGTGCCATTCAGAGCCAACTGACTGAAATCGCCGCTCAGATCTGCGCCGGACACATCGATTATCAGCCGTTCTGGAGCGCTGAGCGTGAAGGTTTTGTATCGCACCGGGCCACTTAAATCGAAGACCAATCGCAGCTTTTCCTCAGAACGCCAAAGCCGTGCGTTGCGAATTTGCGTGGCCGAAACACTGAACGGAAGGGCGAAGGCCGCGCTGGCGAGAATCAGATTGAGCAAATGGCGTCTGTGCATATGAAAGCCTGTTCATGAAAAAAGCATCGTGATCTGTATTGTTATAATGTAACATTCATTTCAATCAACACGATGGTTCCGAACATGAATTCGCTGACACTTCCGGATATCGCTGCGCAATCCGCTCGCCAAGCCTTGCCCCTCGAATGGGTGGGCATGCACGGCATCGCGTTACCTGTTTTATTGGAAGGCCAACGCGTGAGCGCAAAGGCTGATGCGGGGGTGAGTCTGGATGACGGCGAAGCTCGCGGGATTCACATGTCGCGACTCTATCTGGCCCTGGAAGCGCTCGAACAGGAGAGTCTTTCCCCTGCTCTGCTGCACCAGGTACTCAAACGTTTTCTGGATAGCCACGAAGGTTTATCCCACTGTGCCTACCTGAATATCCGCACCGATCTACTGCTGAAAAGACCAGCACTAATCAGTCCACTGGCCGGATGGAAATCCTATCCCGCGACGATTTCAGCCAGTCTGAAAAACAAGATGTTCCACGTGGAACTCAACATCGAAGTGCCCTACTCCTCGACTTGCCCGTGTTCCGCGGCATTGGCCCGGCAATTAATTCAGCAACAATTCGTCGACGACTTCGCCAACAAACCCCTTCAGCATGCAGACGTTCTCGCTTGGCTTGGCTCGACTCAAGGCATCGTCGCCACGCCTCACAGCCAACGCAGCACTGCACAATTGCATCTGCACCTCGACGAGTTCATCGACGAATTACCGCTTAGCGTGATCATCAATGACGCCGAAGCGGCCCTCGGCACCGCCGTACAAACCGCAGTAAAACGCGCGGACGAGCAAGCCTTCGCCTTGGCGAATGGGCAGAATCTGATGTTCTGCGAAGACGCCGCACGCCGATTGAATCTCGCACTTCGCCGCACACCCGGCGTTAACCAGTTCCATCTGCGAGTGATCCACGCCGAAAGCCTGCACGCCCACGACGCCGTCGCCGAAAGCCACTGGCAGCGTGAGCAAGCATGATCCGCTGCCAATCCCTGAGTTGGGGCGCTCCCGGTCAACCGCTGACCACGCCCCTGAATCTAGAACTCGAAAGCGGCAGCCTAACGGCAATCATCGGCGCCAACGGCTGCGGCAAAAGCAGCCTCTTGAAGGTCATCGCGGGGCTGCAAAAACCACTGGCAGGCAAAGCCTCCCTGAGTGTTCCACGTCAAAGCGGATTGTCATTCCTCCCCCAGCAACAACATCTCGACCGCCAGTTCCCCATCAGCCTCGAAGAACTGATCGCCGCCGGTTTCTGGGGACGTCGACTCTCAACCCAACTGCGCGCACAACGCCTGAAAGATGCACTGGAAAACTGGCACCTGAGCGGACTCGAACACCGCCCGCTCATGGCCCTCTCCGGCGGCGAACTACAACGTGCCCTGCTCGCCCGCCTGAGTTTGACCGACGCTCCGGTTCTGCTCCTCGACGAACCCCATGCCGCCCTCGATGAGCTCGGCCAACAATTGCTCTGGCAGCACATCCACACCTGGCATAACGAAGGTCGAACAATCGTCGTGGTCTGCCATGACCTCTGCGCCGTGCGCCAACACATCCCGCAAACCTTGCTGATCAAAAACCGCGAATGCGTGTACGGCGCCAGCGTCGAACTGATCCGGCAAACCCCTCACACGCAGGTGGCCTGATGGTCACCGTCACCCACTTGTGGCAACCGTTCAATGAGTTCCTGTTCATGCGACGTGCCCTCCTTGGCGGACTGGTCTTGGCATGCAGCACGGCACCACTCGGCGTGTTTTTGATCCTGCGACGGATGAGCCTGATCGGTGACGCCGTCGCCCACGGCATCCTTCCTGGCGCCGCATTAGGATTCTGGTTTGCCGGACTGAGTATGCCTGCGCTCACACTCGGCGGCCTCGGCGCGGGTCTGAGCATGGCCGGACTCGCGGCGTGGATCACCCGCCGAACCGGTCTACGCGAAGACGCCAGCCTCGCCGCGATCTACCCAATATCCCTCGCCAGCGGTGTGCTGATTCTGGGCATCGCCGGCAAACGTCTCGACCTGCTTCACCTGCTGTTTGGCTCGGCATTGGCCGTCGACGGCCCGACCCTCACCGGCATGTTATGGGTTTCGGGATTCAGCCTGATCGCCATGGCACTGATCTACAAACCGCTGCTGCTCGACACCCTCGACCCGCTGTTCCTGAGAACCGTCAGCCGCCTCGGCCCACTCGCCCACGGCGTATTCCTGACCCTGGTGGTGCTCAATCTGGTGATCGGCTTCCAGGCCATCGGCGCGCTGATGGTGGTCGGGTTGATGATGCTCCCCGCCGCTGCCTCGCGGTTCTGGAGCCGTCGACTGCCGATCCTGATTGGCATCGCCGCCATCATCGGTTGCCTCTCGGTGTGGTTTGGCTTGTTGCTTTCGTTCTACTACTCGCTGCCAAGCGGACCGGCCATCGTGCTGGTCGCCGGCGTCGGTTATCTGCTGTCGGTGGTGTTCGGGCCGGTTCACGGTCTGCTGCGCCGCCCGCCTTTGCTTACATCCCAATGAGGTGTTTCCCGATGCGCGTTCTACTCGTGTTGTTCAGCCTGATGCTGTCGATGTCATTGTCGGCGGCGGAAAAATTACCGGTGGTGACCAGCTTCAGCATTCTCGGCGACTTGGTGCATCAGGTCGGCGGCGAGCATATCCAGATCACCAACATGGTCGGCCCGGACGCCGACGCGCACACCTACGAGCCGACACCGGACGATGCCAAAGCATTACTCGGCGCCAGGCTGATCATCAAAAACGGCCTCGGTTTCGAGCCATGGCTGGATCGACTGGTGAGCAGCACCGAGACCAAAGCCACCGTCATCAGTGCCAGTCATGGCGTGATTCCGCGCTCACTGGACGAGGATGGCGAAACCGTTCCCGACCCGCACGCCTGGCATAATCTGGCGAACACCGAACTGTACATTGCCAACATCACCAAGGCGCTGATCGCTGCCGACCCGGCGAACAGGGCCGACTACGAACGCAACAGCCAGGCCTATCTGAAGCAGATCTACGCCCTGCTCGCCGAAGCAAAAACCAAGCTCGGTTCGCTGCCGCCGGGCAATCGCAAGATCGTCACCAGCCACGATGCATTCGGTTATCTCGGTCAGGCCTACGGCATCGACTTTATGGCGCCGCAAGGTTTGTCCACCGAGCGTGAACCCTCGGCCGCCGAAGTCGCTGCGCTGATCACCCAGATTCGTCAGGCCAAAGTCAAAGCGGTGTTCATGGAAAACATCAAAGATGCGCGTCTGCTCAAGCAGATCGCTGATGAAAGCGGCGCGCACATCGGCGGCACCTTGTACTCCGACGCCCTCGCCGCCAGTGGCCCGGCCAGCACCTTCACCGGCCTGTTCGAATACAACCTCAACACCCTTTACAACGCGCTGAGCCGACCATGATCCGCAAGAATCCTTCAGGCGATTTGCCGCAAATCGCCGAGTCGGCTTACGTCGACAAAACCGCGATCATCTGCGGCAAGGTGGTGATTGGCGAAAACGTTTTCGTCGGCCCCTACGCGGTGATCCGCGCCGACGAAGTGGATGCCTCGGGCGAGATGGAGCCGATCACCATCGGCGCCAATTCGAACATTCAGGACGGCGTGGTGATCCACTCAAAATCCGGTGCGGCGGTGACCATCGGCGAATTCAGCTCGATCGCCCACCGCTCAATCGTGCATGGCCCGTGCGTGGTCGGCGACCGCGTGTTCATCGGTTTCAACAGCGTGCTGTTCAACTGTGTTGTAGGTAACGGTTGCGTGGTGCGGCACAACTCGGTGGTCGATGGTCGCGATTTACCGGACGCCTTCTATGTGCCCTCCACCACCCGCATCGGCCCGAACACCGACCTCTCGTTATTCCCGCCAGTGAGTGTCAGCGCCTCGGAGTTTTCCGAAGACGTGGCGCGCACCAACGTCGATCTGGTGCGCGGCTACAAAGCCTTGCAGAACGAGTTCTGAGCCATGAGCAGCGTGCTGATTCGCAACGCAAGGCTGGTCAACGAAGGGCGTGAGTTCGACGCAGATCTGTTGGTCAGCAATGGACGCATCGTCAAGATTGCGCGCAGCATCGAAGGTGAAAACGCCAAAGTGGAAATCGACGCGAACGGTCAATGGCTGCTTCCCGGAATGATTGATGACCAGGTGCATTTCCGTGAACCAGGTGCGCCAGCCAAGGGCAGCCTTCACACCGAGTCGCGTGCGGCGGTTGCCGGTGGCATCACCAGCTTCATGGACATGCCCAACACCAACCCGGCCACCCTTACCCTCGAAGCGCTGGCGGATAAAAAGCGTCGGGCGGCGATCAACTCGGTGGCCAATTACGGCTTTCACTTTGGCGTGAGCCGGGACAACCTCGACACGGTAGCCGCGCTCAATCCCTGTGAAGTGGCCGGGGTGAAAGTGTTTATGGGCGCCTCGACCGGCAACATGCTGGTCGATGATCCGCAGATCCTTGAGCGACTGTTCGCCGAGGTGCCGACCATCCTGCTGGCGCACTGCGAACACACGCCAAGCATCGATGCCAACGCGGCCAATCTGCGTGAGTTGTTCGGCGATCGTATTCCGCCCGCCGCCCACCCGCTTATTCGCAATGCCGAGGCGTGTTATCGATCCTCATCACTGGCGGTGGAACTGGCCAAACGTCACGGCACCCGCCTACATGTTTTGCACCTGACCACCACGCGTGAACTGGCGTTGTTCGAGGACACACCATTGGCGCAGAAACGCATCACCGCTGAAGTCTGTCTGCACCATTTGTTGTTCGATGATCGCGACTATCCAAAGCTCGGCAACCTGATCAAGTGCAACCCGGCGATCAAAACCCAAGCGGATCGCCACGCACTGCGCGAAGCATTGAACAGCGATCGGCTGGACGTTGTTGGCAGCGATCATGCGCCGCATACCTGGGAGGAAAAGCAGCGGCCTTACGCTGAGGCGCCTTCGGGGTTGCCACTGGTGCAGCATGCCTTGCCGGCATTGATGGAACTGGTCGCGGACACGGTTTTGCCAATCACTACGCTAGTGGCGAAGACCAGCCATCGCGTCGCGGATCTGTTTGCGATTCCGGATCGTGGGTATTTGCGTGAAGGGTATTGGGCGGATCTGGTGTTGGTTGAAGCGCAGGCGTTGGAGGTCGATCGGCAACCCATTCTGTCGCAGTGCGGATGGACGCCGTTTGCCGGACGCAGCTTTCGGCATCGGGTGAGCACGACGATTGTGTCGGGGCAGATTGCTTGGCGGGATGGGCGGGTGAATGAGGCGTGTCGGGGGTTGGCGCTGAGGTTTATGCGCTGAGCTTGAGGACGCTTTCGCGAGCAAGCTCGCTCCCACAATTGGAACGCATTTCCCTGTGGCAGTGAGCTTGCTCGCGAAGCTTTTAGGCTCTTGGCTTCACAGCGCCGCAATCCTGACCCAACCAAACTGCACGCGTCTCCAGGCTGCCCTTCTGGTTGATCCCGATCGCATTGAACGTGCCGTTGGCCACGGTGGTGAACTCGCGATCACTGAGGAACGTCGCCACGCCGGTACCCTGCGCTTTCGGGCAACTGAAGCGGAACTTCCACTGGTTACCGGTGCGATCGGTGATCTGCTGTTTGCAGCCCGATTGCGGGTCGGCCAACGGAATATCGTTGGTCGCCACCTGCTCTGGCGTCAGGCAGGCGCGGATGCCTTTGCCGCCAATATTGATCCCGTTCTTCTCCAGCGCTGCGCGCTGTTGCGGGGTCATCTGCCCTTGCAGTTGACCGAGGATCGATTGCACATCCATCGGCTGATCATCGACCTTGACGTTGCTCGATGTCATTTCCCACAGCCCCGGCTGCAGCATCTGCGCCTGCGCAACCACCGGCAATGCCAAACCCAGGCCCAGCGCCAAACCCAGCAGACGAACGTTCATCGAAAAACTCCTGATCAGTAGTGGCCGTTAGACGTCGGCCGATTGCTTCGGTTCATGCACCAATTAAATAGCGACAATCGCGACAGAACATGGTCTGTTAAGCATTGAATCTTCCGGAGCAAGGCTGCCCCATGGATTATTTTGGACCGCACATTTTCGGTTATCTGATCGCCCTGATACACACCCTCGGCTTGATCGCCGCGATTCACGCGGTGCTCACCGTGCGCACAGCTCAAGGCTCGATCGCCTGGGCATTGTCGCTGATCTTCATTCCCTACCTCACGCTTATTCCGTACCTGGTGTTCGGCCGCAGCACCTTTGATGGTTACATCAAGGCGCGGCGCCAGGCCAACGAACAAATGCGTCAGGCCATCTCCGAACTGAACTGGCGCCCTTGGGTGGAAGAAGCCCTCACCGCGCGCGCGTCCAATGCCTACGCCTCGTTACGGGCGATGCCCAAACTGGGGCGCATGCCATGCCTGGCGAACAATGAAGTGCAATTGCTGGTGAACGGTACGGCGACGTTCGAGGCGATTTTCCACGCCATCGATCAAGCGAAAGAAGCGGTGCTGATCCAGTTTTTCATCATTCACGATGATCGACTCGGCCAACGTTTGAGTGATCTGCTGCTGAAGAAAGCTGCGGAAGGCGTAACGATTCATCTGCTTTACGACCGCATCGGCAGCCACGCCCTGCCCCACAGCTATGTGCAGACGCTGCGCGATGCGGGCGTCGAGGTAAAAGCCTTCGCCACGCGCAGCGGCTGGCTCAACCGCTTTCAGGTCAACTTCCGTAACCACCGCAAGATTGTCGTGGTCGATGGCGTGGTCGGCTTTGTCGGCGGGCATAACGTCGGCGATGAATACATGGGTGAAAAACCACCGCTGGCACCGTGGCGCGATACCCATGTGAAGGTGCGCGGCCCGGTGGTCGCGTGCATGCAGGAATCCTTTGCCGAAGACTGGTTCTGGGCCGCCCGCACCCTGCCGCCGCTGATCCTGCCGGATGAATACCCGGAAGACGGCGTACTCTGCCAACTGCTCGCCAGCGGCCCGGCCGATGCGTACGAAACCTGCTCGCTGTTCTTCGTCGAAGCGATACATGCGGCGACGGAAAGAGTGTGGATCACCAGCCCGTATTTCATCCCCGATGAAGCCGTCTTCGCAGCGTTACGATTGGCAGTATTACGCGGTGTTGATGTACGTCTGCTGCTGCCCTCGCGCCCCGATCACCGCATCGTCTACGCCGCTTCCAGCCTTTATGCCTTTGAAGCGGTGCGCGCCGGTGTCCGAGTGTTCCGCTACCGTCCCGGGTTTCTGCATCAGAAAGTGGTGTTGATCGACAGCGAAATCAGCGCGATCGGCAGTGCCAATCTGGATAACCGCTCGTTCCGGTTGAATTTCGAAGTGATGTTGCTGACGGTCGACAGTGAGTTCTCCGCCGCCGTGGAACACATGCTCATCGATGACTTCGCGCTGGCCGACGAAGTCGCCAAAGAAGAAAGCCGGGAGCTCCACCGCCTGCAACAAGTCGGCATGCGGATCGCCCGGCTTATTTCACCGATCCTTTGAAACCCTCTCCCAAAAGAAGGGAATAGGCTCAGGGGTTGTAGATATCGTCACGGGTCCATGGCAGTTCATGGCTGCCATCTGGATGCGCTTTCACCGCGAGGATCTGGTGCAGATTGATCCAGCCACGGGCAAACGCGTAAGCACAGCCGGCCAGATATAGTCGCCAGATGCGCAACGCTTGATCCGGCACCAGTTTACCCGCCGCCTCAAGGTTGTCCTCCAGCCGCTCGCTCCAATGATCCAGCGTGCGCGCGTAGTGCAGGCGCAGGCTTTCGACGTCGACAATTTCCAGGCCCGCCTCGCTGATCTCCGCCGAGATCATCGACAGGTGCGGCAACTCACCGTTGGGGAACACGTACTTCTCAATGAAATCCCCGGCACCGCGTCCCACCGGACGGCCATCGGTGTGCTTGGCGGTGATGCCGTGGTTCATCACCAGACCGCCCTCCTTGACCGCACCGAACAGGGTTTTGCAGTACTCGGCGAGATTGGCGTGGCCGACGTGTTCGAACATGCCGACACTGACCACTTTGTCGAAACGCCCGTCCTGGGGCAGATCGCGATAGTCGAGCAATTGCAGTTCGATCTGCTCTTCCAGGCCTTCAGCCTTGACCCGCTCACGCGCCAGTTCCAGTTGTTCCTTGCTCAGCGTGATACCAAACACCTTGGCGCCGAATTCCCGCGCGGCGTAACGCGCGAGGCCGCCCCAACCGCAACCCACATCAAGCAAATAGTCACCTGGCTGCACACGCAGCTTGCGGCACAGATGTCGGAATTTGGCTTGTTGCGCCTGCTCAAGGCTTTCGCTGCCCGTTTCGAAATACGCGCAGGAGTACGCCATGTCGCTGTCCAGCCAGAGCTGGTAGAACGCATTGGACAGGTCGTAGTGGTAGGAAATGGCTTTGGCGTCGGTTTCCTTGTCATGCACCGAACGCACTGGCTGACTGTCGTCATCTTCACCGAGCAAAGCGTTGCTCAATTCGTCGCAGACCCGGATGACTTCGCTGATCGAACCCTCCAGTTCAAGCTTGCCTTCGACGAATGCTGCTCCGAGCGCATCCAGGCTTGGATGGGTGAACTGGCTGACCATCTGCGGGTCCTTGACCACGATGGTGACGCTGGGCGCCGGCCCCAGATTGAACTCATGGCCGTCCCAGAGCCGCAGTCGAAGCGGTAGCTGCAGATTCTGTAAGGCCGGTGGAAGTTGCGCGAGCATGGAAAATCCCCCTTGTTTCAGACCGT
Organism: Pseudomonas sp. RU47; assembly: GCF_004011755.1. GTDB lineage: Bacteria > Pseudomonadota > Gammaproteobacteria > Pseudomonadales > Pseudomonadaceae > Aquipseudomonas. The sequence goes on from NZ_CP022411.1 coordinate 6,611,598, forward strand.
CAGATCTGAGGGTAGACCATCCCGGAAAAATAGCAGGCTATCGATTTGATTAGCCTTGGCTATCGTTGCAGACGCTCCAGCAAACCGTCTTGAACCCACTGTTTCAACCAGGTAACGGCTTGAAGTGGCGCGCCCTCACCATAAATGACTGCTAATTGTGTGCACAGTTCGGAGAAATTCCAGCCACCGGCGAGCAGGCCATTGAGGGCCGTGGCTTCGGCAGGATCGAGGCTGCGATAGTGACAGATCAGTTCGCAGCGCCAGATCAGACAGGCCTGTGGGATTTCGAGCACCGTGCTGTCAGGAAAGTCGGATTCTTCCTTCACCGAACGCCATAGCGAGAGACTGTTGAAGCGGCATTCCAGCCACTGCAGCGAAGGCGTTGGCTTCACCCGCAGCTCAGGCCATTCCTCTGGGGCCAGCGTCGCCATTGATTGCAGCGTCAACGGCTGACCCGCCGGCGCATCGAACGCCAGTGTAAACGCCCATTCAAGCGAGGCCAGTTCGGCCAGTGGCGCGCTTTGTTCCGGCACCAGATGCTCACGGATAAAGGCTTCGAAGCCTTTGCCCAGCCAGCGCAAGCTGTAATGCCCCGGCGGGGAATGGCGGATGTAAGAACTGGCGAGCCGATCGAATTCGTCGTCACCCATCCAGTGCAAGATCGCCACGAAGTCATTGCGCAAGACTTCCAGCAGACGCGCCTTGTACGCGTTGTGATAGATCGCCAGTCCCGCGCCGACATCCAGTGTCGGGCCACCAATCAGGCTTTTGCCCAAGACCGGATTCGCCGTAGCGTCGTCGTCGAGCAGAAACGACTCGAACGCCAGTTGCCAGTCTTTCAGGCGCATTGCTGCCTCCCGGCCAAGACCTTGTCACCCAGTTCACGTGCCTTGTGCAATTCACCGAGCAGTTCTTCGAAAGGCGGAAAATGGTCGTCGCGTTCCAGCAATGTGGCCACCGGGCCGAAGTGTTCAAGTGTGCGTTGATAGAGCGCCCAGACCGGATCGCTCACCGGATGGTCGTGGGTGTCGATCACGTAATCACCGTAGTCGCTGTGCCCCGCCAGATGCAGTTGACGGACTTTGTCGACGGGCAGGCTGCGAATGAACGCCCACGGATCAAAGCCGTGGTTGCGTGAGCTGACATAGACATTGTTCACATCCAGCAGCAACTCGCAGCCAGTTATCCGGCTCAGCACTGCGAGAAACTCCCACTCGCTGAAATCATCCGCGGCAGCACGAACGTAACTGGAGACATTCTCCAGTACCAGCGGACGCTGCAGAATGTCCTGCACCTGCCTTACCCGGCCGGCAATGTAATCCAGACTTTCTTCGGTATAAGGCAGCGGCAGCAGATCATGCAACTGATGGGCATTGCCGCGGCTCCAGCACAGATGATCGGAGATCCATGCAGGTCGTACCCGATCGGCCAGTTGCTTGAGTTGTTTGAGATAGTCCGGATCGAGGGCATGCGGCCCGCCGATGGACAGGGATACACCATGCATCACCAGCGGATAGCGCTCGGCGATGGCATCGAGGTAATACAGAGCCTTGCCGCCCTGCACCATGAAATTTTCCGAGACCACTTCGAACCAGTCGACATCCGGCGACTGCTCGAGGATCTGCTGGTAGTAAGCGCTACGCAGTCCGAGGCCGTAACCCAGGAAAGGCACAGAAGCTGACATAAGCGGACTCCTGATAAAAGTGGCCGCAGTGGCGCAAACCACTGCGGCGACACTAACCGGTCAGTTATTCGCCGACCTTGCCACCGGCTTCTTCGCAAGCCGCCTGAGTCATCGCCTTGAAGCCCTGACCTTTGCACGAACCCAAGCCTTTGCACGCGTGATCTTTGGTCTTGCAGTCGTTCTGGCCCTTGCAGCCATTCACGCCATAACAATGAACGTTGGCATCAGCAGCCATCGCGTTAGTGGCCACACCGGCAAACAGGGTCGCGGCGGCCAAAGCGAGAGCGGCACCAGCAGCAGCGGTCTTGATAGTCATTTTTCTTATCCTCGGTAATCGTCAGGGGTGTCGGCTGGAAGGTTTGTTCAGTCCCGACATAGCACTAGAGAGAGCGCCCCCGAAGGCGTTACAGAAGATCAAAAAATAATTTTCAAGGCTCCTCCTTGAGCTTCAATAACGGCTCCTGAAAGCGCAGCAACCGCCCGGCATTGCCAAGTACCAGCAGCGTGCTGAGGTTGTGCAGCAGCGCGGCGATCATCGCCCCGGCAGCGCCGAGCCAGCCGAATGCGGCGAACACGACAATGGCGAGCGTCCAGCCCAGACCAATGATCACGTTGACCTGCAACGTCCTGCGGCACTGACGGCTGAGGCGCACGCAGGTGCCCAGTCGGCGCAGGTCGCTGCCGATCAAAACGATGTCTGCCGAGGCCAGCGCAATGTCCGCACCTCTCGCGCCCATCGCCACACCAACCACGCCCGCCTTGAGCGCGAGCGAATCATTGATGCCGTCACCGACCACCATCGGCCGGAAGCCGTTGTCGATTTCCTTGAGCACACGATTGAGTTTGTCTTCGGGCAACGCCTGAGCTTCGACCTCATGCAAACCGACATCCTTGGCCAGCGACTGAGCCACACTCTGGCGATCGCCAGTGAGCAACAGCTGTCGACCCAGACCCAGTTCACGCAATTCACTGAGGGCAAAGCGGGCCTCCGGTTTGACGCTGTCCGCCAGCAGCAACCAGGCAAGGAACTCACCGTTGAGTGCCAGCCCGGCGATGGGGCCGTCATGATCGGGAATAGTTGTCGTAATAATGCCGAGTTGCGCGAACAACTCCGGGCGGCCAAGCGCCGCTTCGCCCTGCCCGGTCATGGCCACGACCCCGAGTCCCTGGCGCTCGTGGATATCACTCAACGGTAAGCATTGGTCTTGAGTGACCAGCCCTGCGAGCGCACGACTGACCGGGTGGCTGCTCGCCGCCCCGAGACTGGCGGCGAGTGCCATGATCGCGGACGACTCTGCGCGCGGGTTGTCGATCGACTGCAAGCGCAAGGTGCCGTAAGTCAGCGTCCCCGTCTTGTCGACCACCAGTGAAGTGAGATCAGCCAGCTCTTCAAGAAACGCCGAGCTGCGAATCAGAATGCCGTGGCGTGCCGCCACTGCCACACCGGCAATCGCCGTCGCCGGGGCAGACAACACCAACGCGCAGGGACACGCCGCTACCAACACGGCGAGCATTGCCTGCGCATCATTGGTGATGAACCAGGTCACCGCCGCCAGCAGCAATACCAGCACCATGTAGCTGCCAGCGTAGCGTTCGAGCAAACGCGTGATCGGCGGTTTCGAGCGCTCGGCGTTCTGCATCAGCGCGATGACCTTGCCGAGCGTCGACTCATCGCCGGTTCGCGTCACTTCGATGCGCAACAGGCCGTCGAGATTGATCGCGCCGCCAAATACGCTCATGCCGACGCCCGCCTCGACCGGCACTGATTCCCCGGTAATCGAAGCGGTGTCGAGGCTGGCTTGGCCAGACAACACCCGACCATCTGCCGGCACTCGATCACCGGCTCGCACTTCAACGGTGTCGCCTGCCTTCAACGTGCCGTTGTCCACTTCGATGATCGAGCCATCCGTCAGTACCTTACGCGCATGGCTGCGGGTCAGTTGACCGAGGGCATGAATCGCTTCCTGCGAACCGATGACGCTGCGTTCCTCCAGCACATGGCCGAAGATCATGATGATCGGCAGCAACGCCGCCGTCAGCAGATCACCGGTTGCCCACGCGCCGAGCATGGCCAGAGCAATCAGTTGATCAGTGATGCCATGCAGACTCGGATAACGCAGGCTGTACCACGCCGAACGCATGACCGGCACGGCGACCAATAAAGAAGCGAAACCCAACAGCAACTGGCTGACACCGGTTTGCTCCGGCACCAGCCAACGCCAGATCAAGCCCAGACCCAGCAAGCCCAGTGCAAGCATGGCCAAGGTCAGTTGTCGGGCAGCGCGGCGTTGTTCGGCCGAGGACAACAGACTTGGTGCGGCGATGGTCGCGGTCATTTACTGGCTCCCTGAATGATCAGGCGGGAATCGTCTTTCGGGTTGACCGTGGTTACCGATCCGGCCTGACCGAGAATCTTCGGCATGCGCTCGCGATAAAGGCGCAGGAGCATTTGCGGGTCGGTGCTGCTGGCCAGACTCGATACCGTGGCGGTGTCGGCCGAGGCTTTGGCCAGGCGCTCACCGGCCTGCGCGTGAGCAACTTGCAGCGTGCGGTCGGCTTGTTGGTTGGCGGTTTGCGTGAGTTTCTCGGCGTCGGTGCGTGCGTTGGCCACGGCTTTGTCGGCTTGCTGACTGGCGGTCAACACCGCATTGAAAGCACTGACCGCCGGATCGGGCAGACTCGATTGCACATCGACCCGCGCCACCTCGATACCGATGCCCTGCCCGCTCACCTTCAACTCGGCCAAGCGTTTGTTGATGCCTTGCACCAGATCACCGCGCAGCCGTTCACGGCGTTCGGCCGCTTGATTATCGGTACCGATCAACTCTGGGCGAGCGACCAGAATGGTGTCCAGATCCCGCGCGGCAGTCAGTGCCACAGCGCTTCGGGTGACCAACCGATCCAACGCCGGCAGCACATGATCAGCCTGCAAGACAAAGTCATAAGGATCGGTGACTTTGTAAAAAACCCGCACATCCAGTTGCACCACCCCCGCATCACCGGTCAATAAATAACCAGAACCGGCCAGAGCATCGCTGATGGGTGCAGCGAAGGATGCGACCCGATCGGCCTTGAGCGCCTCATCGCTGCGCAGCAGATTCTCGACGCGACGCTCAATAACCCGATCGGCTGCCGGCAACAGAATCACCTGTTCGAAAGGCTGTGGCCAGGCCAACAAAAGACCGGCATTGTGGATGCGATCCAGCGCGCCGAAGTGCAAAACCACCGCTCGATTCTGCGGATCGATTTGCCGCACATTGGAAAACGCCCAAGCCAACGCGGCCAGTACCGTCACCGCATACAAAGCAAAAAACGCCAAACGTCCAGCCTGAATCCACGGACTGTTCAGCGCATGTGTTCCACGTGGAACTTGTTCATTCATGGCTGCAAACCGGATTTGCTGTCGAGTGTCAGAGGGCCGTCGACCAGCACGCGGAATGGCGCAGCATCGGTGCGCAGAATCAGTTTGGTGTCCGGCGTGACGATGGTGCCAAGGGTGTCCAGTGAACGAAGCAAGTTATACAGCTGCGGCGAACTGGCGTACGCCCGGCCATAGATCTGTGCGGCTTCGACGCGAGATTGTGCTTCGATTTCTGCCGCTTTCACCATGGCGTCAGCCTGCACAATTCGCGCATCGCGCTCGGCAGCGGAACGAATTTGCGCGGCTTCGCGCTTGCCGATCGCCGTACGCTCGGTGGCAATTGTTTCACGCTCGGCGCGCATGCGATCGACCGTGGCGGTGAGCGTCACCGACGGCAAGGTCAAACGCTCAATGCCGACCTGCACAACATGTACGCCATAGGTCGCGAGCAATTGCTGATCGATCTGCTGACGCAACTGCGCTTCGAAGTCGGCGATGCGCACCTGACTGGCATCGGTGTTGACCAGATTCGCCAGATCGAAACTGCTGGCGGTGGTTTCCAGTGCCGAGCCGACAAAGGTACGAATCTGCCGCGCAGCCTCATCCGGCTGGTTCTGCACTGCGCGCATGAATCGCTGCACGTTGTCCGGATCGCCCTGCACCTGCCACGCCACATAAGCCTGGACGATGATGCGCAGACCGTCACGGGTGCCGACATCCTGCAAGCCGCTGGACGTCGTCCGTAGCCGCAAATCAACCGGGATCGCCGCTTCGAACGGCGCCGGCCAGCGCCAGCTCAAACCCGGATCGAGCAACACCCGCGACGGATTACCGAAACGGGTGATGACCGTGGCTTCACCGGAGCGCACTTGCACCAGGCTCGCCGCGGCGATGGCGAACGCCACCAGCAACACGGCCCAGGCCATGCGCCGCCACGGAAACGGCCCCGCCTCTTCCGGCGCACCGTGGTGATGGTGATGATGCCCATGATGATGTCCGCCGTGGCCGTGATCGTGGCCGCTGTGATCATGCGGTTGGTGCGTGTGCGACTGGCTCAATGGGTAACTCCTGGTTGAGCGGTGGTGCGCGCGGGCGTCGGGTCAGCCGGCAACGTGAAGGTACGCAGGTCGATGGTCGGCGCATTGCTGCTGCCACCGAGGCGATGATCGAGTACCAGCAAATTGGCTTTGCTCAGGCCCTGACTGAGCTGGCCGAGGTATTGCTCGAGCACGAAGGCCTGACCGGCACTGGCGTAGGCTTTTTGCTCGGCAGTGAATTTCAGATCCGCCGCTTGCGCCGTGGCACTGGTTTCCCGCGCATTGGCGCTGGCCTGATCGCGAGCAAGGCTGGCCTGCAACTGCGCCTGATTACTCGCTTCAGCAGCGGCGCCACGTTCGCGGGAGATCAATGCTTGCGCGCCGATCTGTGCGGCTTGCACGCTGTGATAGGCATTGGCGGCACCGGCCGGCGGGTGAATGGCTTCGACGACCGTGGCGAGAATCTCCACGCCACTGTTGAGTTGTTGCAAATCGCGTTGCACCGCACGACCGATCTCTTCGCCCAGCCCTACCCGATCTTCGCCGAGCAAACCGTCTAACGTGCGCGAGGCAAAATCGTGCACCAGAATCCGGCTGGCGGTGCTGCGGATCAGTGTCGGCACGTCGGCGCTGTTGTAGGTCGCCGCCACTGCTGCCTGATCAGTCAGGCCAATGCGATAGACGAAACGCACGTCCATGTTGACGATCTGAAAGCTCTGCTGATCGCCACGGCTGCTGGCAATGACTTGCGATTTGTCATTGACGTGACTGGCGTCCCACAAACGATTGGCTGTGAATGGCGCCGGACCTTCAGCAGGATCGGCTCGCACCGGCACCGGATTCTCGCCGACGCTGGTTGCCAATTCGTGCACCACGCCGTTTTCAACGATCAGCACGCGCCCCAGCGGCCACGGCAAACCTGTATGCAATCCCGGGCCGAACACCTGCACCGGTTTGCCGAAACGCTCATAAATGCCGCGGCCTTGCAGGGGGATTTCATGAATGCCGGTGAGCAACCACCCCACGGCAGCAACCAACGCCAGCACCGGCAGAAACGCCCGGCGCATGTAACTGAACGCCCAGATCTGCCGCAGATCGATGCCAAAACGGTTGTGCAATTCATGCTGCAACGCGAGCAATGGCTGTGGCGGCCAGCGCAGCATGCCGGCGACGAAACTGCGCGCCATTAGCGTCGGTTCGAGCTGTTCTCGGCGCGGACTGAAAATCGAAAGAACAGCGCGCAATAACAGCTCAATCGCGACCAATCCCGGCAATATCCCCAGCAGAACGGCGACGCGAACCGGCCAAATGGCGTTCTCGCTGGCGAACAGTAAGCACAGCGCCCCAAGCACCAGCGTGATGATTGCCACACGCGTCAGTTGTGCCAGTGAGCCCGCGTCCGGCCATTGCGCGGGATTTTCCTGTGCGAGTTGTCGCTCCAGCACCAGCAAGCCGAACGCCAATAACAACGCCAGCGCCGCGCCGACTGTGGCGGATAAACCGACGGCGGCGGCGGGCAAAGCGAGGTTCCACACCTGGTCGATGCTTAACACCACCAGCAGCGCCAGACCGCCCAACCACAGGGTCGCCGCACCGATCTGGCCGAGCAGATGCAAACTGCACTGGCTCAGGCGCTCCAATAATCGCTCGTACCAACCTTGCGGCGCAGATTCTTCGTCCACGGCTACCGGCGTCACCGCGACAGGATTGATCGCCTGCGCGCGCCATTGCGTGACCCACCAAGCCGATTGCATCCCGGCAACCAACACCAGCAACGCCGCACTCTGATTGATCAGCAACGGCAACCACAACGACTGCGGAGCAAACAGGCCGACAAAAAACGCCAGCATCCACCCCGCTCCGGCCAATCCGCCAAGGCTGATCGCCCAACGTCGCAAGTGCCGGCTCTGCACGGCCGCCTGCTGAAAGCGCGGCAGTCCGGTCACTTGCGTGCCATCCACCTCCAGATCGACTTGCATATCACCCCAAATTCAATGGTCCGCTGTTCATATCGTTACGATATAACGAAAAGCGTGAAATATTCGTACACAATTACCCTTATTCAAAGATGCCCAACCTGTCGCTTGCCTGAAGCCTTGACCGAAAAGCCTCGAAACGCACATATTACGTTCGTAATTTTTATCCGGAACTACTTTTAGCGATCCGCATCCATCAATCAGGAGCAAGCGCATGAGCAACTATGACGTAGTGATTCTGGGCGGCGGCCCCGGTGGTTATAACGCGGCGATCCGCGCCGGCCAGCTGGGCCTCAAGGCTGCTTGCGTGGAAGGTCGCGCGACCCTCGGCGGCACCTGTCTGAACGTCGGTTGCATGCCCTCCAAAGCCCTGTTGCATGCCTCGGAGCTGTATGACGCGGCGATGGGGGCGGAATTCGCCAACCTTGGCATCGAGGTCAAACCGACGCTGAACCTCGCGCAAATGATGAAACAGAAAGACGAAAGCGTGGCCGGCCTGACCAAAGGCATCGAATTTCTGTTTCGCAAAAACAAGGTCGACTGGATCAAAGGCTGGGGCCACATCGACGGTCCCGGCAAGGTCACGGTGACTGGCGATCAGGGCAACAAAATCGAACTGACCGCCAAGGACATCATCATCGCCACCGGTTCCGAGCCCACTCCCCTGCCAGGCGTCGAAATCGATAACAAACGCATCCTCGACTCAACGGGCGCGCTGTCGCTGAGTGAAGTGCCCAAGCATCTGGTGGTGATCGGTGCCGGCGTCATTGGCCTGGAATTGGGCTCGGTGTGGCGACGGCTGGGTGCGCAGGTCACCGTGGTCGAATACCTCGACCGCATTTGCCCCGGCGTCGATGGCGAGGCCGGGAAAACCCTGCAACGCTCGCTGAGCAAACAGGGCCTCGCCTTCAAGCTGAGCTCGAAAGTCACCAGCGCCACGTCTTCCGCCACCGGTGTACAGCTCAGCGTCGAGCCTGCGGCGGGTGGCAGCGCTGAACTGCTCGAGGCCGATTACGTGCTGGTGGCGATCGGTCGTCGTCCGTACACCCAAGGCCTGGGTCTGGAAAACGTCGGCCTGAGCACCGACAAACGCGGCATGCTCGCCAACAAACAGCATCGCACCGAAGCCGCTGGTATTTGGGTGATCGGCGACGTGACCTCAGGCCCGATGCTGGCGCACAAGGCTGAAGACGAGGCGATGGCCTGCGTCGAGCAGATCCACGGCAAGGCCGGCGAAGTCAATTACGACCTGATCCCCAACGTGATCTACACCCGACCGGAGCTGGCCAGCGTCGGCAAGACCGAAGAGCAACTGAAGGCTGAAGGGCACGCCTACAAGGTCGGCAAGTTTCCGTTCACCGCCAACAGCCGGGCGAAAATCAACCATGAGACCGAGGGCTTTGCCAAAGTCATTGCCGACGAGCGCACGGACGAAGTACTCGGCGTACATCTCGTGGGACCGAGCGTCAGTGAAATGATTGGCGAGTTTTGTGTGGCGATGGAGTTCAGTGCTTCGGCCGAGGACATTGCGTTGACCTGCCATCCGCATCCAACAAGATCAGAGGCATTGCGCCAGGCGGCGATGAATGTCGAGGGAATGGCGACGCAGATGTAGGGTTCTGAAATCTTTATTGACCGGACTCCCGCTTTCGCGAGCAGGCTCGCTCCCACATTCGACCGCAGTCCTCCAGAAGGAGCGCGGTCACTGTGGGAGCGAGCCTGCTCGCGAAGGGTGCGACTCGGTCTACAGCGGAAGATGCCCCAAGGGCAAAGCCCCCGGCGTCTTCACCGTATGAATCGCAAAGTTGCTGCGAATATCGCTCACCCCGGGCAACTTCAACAGACAACCGCTGAGAAAGCGGTCATACGCACGCAAGTCCGGCACCACCACTTGCAGCAGAAAATCCGACTCTCCTGACACCAGAAACGCAGAAATCACTTCCGGCAATGCGGTGACAGCTTTGTAGAAGGCCTCGGCCTGCTCGTCGTTATGACGCTCGACCTTGACCCCGACAAACACCGTCAACCCCAGCCCGACCTCATCGCGATCGAGATTGGCCTGATAGCCACGGATCACCCCGGCCTCTTCCAGCATCCGCACCCGGCGTAGACACGGCGAGGCCGACAGGCCGATTTCGTCCGCCAGTTCGACATTGCTCAGGCGTCCATTGCGTTGCAGGGCCGCGAGAATCTTGCGATCAAAGGCGTCGAGTTTCATGTTTGGCAGATCCTGATAGTCGTTACGGTGAAAACCAGCAGGTTATGCTAAAGCAGCAGGCTTTTGAAGCGGACTACGCAAGCACCTGCCCCACCTTTCGGCCCTAGACTTGGCTCACCGAATCGACAACGAAAGGGGTGTAGCGTGGCGAGTCTCTGGCTGTTTTTCCTGGCATTGGCGGTGGTCTATCTGTTGCCCGGCCCGGACATGATCCTGCTGCTGCAAACCGGTGCCCGCCAGGGGCGCGGTGCGGCGCTGGCCACTGCCATCGGCCTGGGCGTTGCCCGTGGTTGTCACGTGGCCTTGGCGGCGTTGGGGCTGGCGGCGCTGTTCAAAGCCGCGCCGTGGACATTCGAGGCGGTGCGATTGGCGGGGGCGGCGTATCTGTTGTGGATCGGCATTCAATGCCTGCGCAGCACCCTGCTGCCGAACCTGAATGCTGGCGAGCCTGGCAATTCCCACGGGCAATGGCGCGACGCCGTCCGACGCGGTTTGCTGACCAACCTGCTCAACCCAAAAGCACTGTTGTTCTGTTCGGTGCTGCTGCCGCAATTCATCGTCAACGACGGCGCGCCGGTGTTAAGCCAGTTTGCCGTGCTTGGCATGCTGCTGGTTGGCGTCGGCCTGCTGTTCGACAGCGCCTACGCCCTCACCGGCGCCGCGCTGGGCCGTTGGCTACAACACAGTCCAACGGCCCAACGTGTACAACAATGGCTGTTTGGCAGCCTGCTGATCGGTTTCGCCGTGCGCCTGACCTTCGTCCAGCAGGCTTAGCCTTTGCGGGCCTTGCGCTGGCGACGACTGATCAACAGCAACGCAGCGCCCGCGACCAGCACAACCGCGCCGATCTGCACCGGCCACTTGTACGGCCGCAACGACGAGCGCACAGCATCGGTTACCTGAGTGACGTAACGCTTGTCGGCGTTTTCGAAATCCGGGTACGGGCACTGATTGCCGAAGTCCACCGCCCACGGTACGAACGGGCCTTCCTTTATATAGCGCTGATACAGCGCGCTCTGATCTTCCAGGCTGCTGTTCCAGCCAGCGGCGTTGCACAGCACAGCAGCAAACGCCTGACTGGTGTGCGGCAGGTTGTCAGCAGCGCGCCCGGCCAGCTCGGTGGCGACGAAACGGTAGTGATAGCGCTGATCCGGTTTCGCTTCGCTAGCGGTCTGACGCTGCACTTCGGCTTCGCTGACCAGCGGGCCGACTTTCAACTCAACACTTTCCAGGCTGTAGTTGCCACCGAACGTGGCGTAGTCCGGCGCCATCTCATAACCGAGAATATCCATGCCCCACTCGCGGGCCGTCCATGCGGCGTTGTACAACGCGCTGGCGCGTTTGGTCGGCCACCACGCGGCATCGGCCTTCAGTCGTTGCTCGCCGTAGAGTCGGGCCTTGTTTTGCAGATCGGGATTGTCAAAGTAAGCGACCGCGTCTGCGTAATGCCCTTCACGCAACAGGCGCCGACCGAGCAGATTGCGCAGGCTGGCGGCGACCGGCAACGGCACGTAGTTGTCGCGCTCCTGCTGGGTCAATGCGGGCGGCGCCGGCACGTTATCGTCGACGTATTTTTTCAGCTCTTCGACCGTCAGCACACGCTCGGCCACGGTCGCAGCATCAAACCAATAGGTGCTGTTGCTGCGATACAACTGCACGAACGCTTGCAGGTATTCGCCGCGCTGCAAGGCGAGGATCGCGCTTTCGCCCTCGACCCGGCATTTCGGCTGCAGGCTCTCGTAAGCCCAGTCCGGCGTGCGGCGATAACCCCAGTCTTCTTTCTGCGGGAAGGCCTGCGCGGCTTTCGAATAGGCTGCGGCGGCGGCATTTTTATCACCGTCACGCACCGCCAGTTTCGCCCGCAGCCACCACGCCAGACCGCCATCACCGGCGTTTTCGAGGAAAGCCTTGGCGCCGGCGTAATCGCCTTGTTGATAACTCATCGCCGCCAGACGATCCGCGTTTTCCAGACTGCCACGGGTGCTGTTTTGCAGCAGCTTGACCAGTTTCTTCTCGTTCGGCGGCTCATCGCCAAACGACCAGCCCTGGCGGCTGACCAGCGAGGCCGTCACCAATTGCTGCACGGATTTGTGCTGGAGCAACTCAGCCAGTTCGGCCTCGGGCAACTCCGCCAGTTCGTTCATCAATTGCTTGAGCGAGGTGTAACCCACCGCTGAGCCATGCAGATTCTGCGCTTCATACAATTCAATCGCGCCGTTCCAGTCGCCGGCGGCGCGCACAACACGCGCCTCTTCGCCAAGACTGGCAACACCCAGTTCCAGCGGATCGCTGAAACCATCGATGCTCAGTTGCCGGGCCTGCCGGAACGCATCACGCGATCGCTCCAGCGCGACGACTTTATCCCCGGCCTCGCTGCTCATGGCGAACAATGTACGCCCGAGAGAATACGCCGCCCACGTACTGCGCAACGGACGCTGATCCGCCGGCAGCGCCAGCAGCTTGTTGAAATAATCGACGGCGAGTTGATGCTCGCCCGTGGCAAATGCCACCGCGCCGGCCACGTACAAACGGATTTCCGCCGGCAGGCTGGCGCCCTGCACCTCGACCTGACGTGCATCGGTCAGCTCGCGCAATTGCTTGACCAGTACTTGCTGCTCGGCACTCAGGCCAGCCTGCTCGGCTTTTCCGCGCGCCTCGGCGGCCGCGTTTTCCTCGCCGTACAGGTCGTTGGGATTGTGCGTTGCAGCGGTGACGTTCTTCAGCCCGGCAATGGTTTTGCCGAGGCGACTGAGTTCGAAGTTGAAGTTGCCCTCAGGCAGATCCGCGAGAGTCTGCCCGCGATTGTCGAGCAGGCGCATGGGGAAATCCGGCCCGCAGGCGAACGCCGAACCCAGCGGCAGGCAGAGGCTCAGGCAGAGCAGATGGCGGGGCCAGTTACGGGTCAACATGCGAACCTCCTTGATCAATATTTGCGCAACGCGCCCAACCGATGACGCGTTGTCCACCCGCCGGCAAGCGACCATCGCGCAGGCGGGTGAAGGTAAGCAGATCCGGGCTCTGTTGCAACGAGTAACCGGCGAGCGCATCGGCGCCTTCACAGTTTTGCGCCTTCAGCGTGATTTGCACCGGCCAGGCACTGTCGAGATTGCCCGGGTTGTCGAGTTTGATGTCGTAGAGACCGTTGTGTTCGCTGAACGTCACGCCGAGCTGACTGACGAGTTGATCGCCACGGGCGACCGCGCGCAGGGTGGTCAGGCTCCAGGCGCGGCGATCATTGGCCAGCGGCAGACGAAACCAGATCAACCCGGCCAGATGCGCGGGCGGGCTCTCGCGCAAGGACTTGCCGAGCAGGCTCAACTGCTGCGGATCGGCGAGCAGCTCGCGGCGCTCACCGCCCCGCTCTATTTGCACTTCGCTCTCCACCACCGGCGCCCCGCCGTCATCCGGCAACAGCGCGACACCGTAAGCCGGCAGCGCGAGATAAAAAGGGTTATCGGTGATTCGCGCCCAGGCCTTGGCCCACTTCAACGCCTGATCAGGATCGAACAATCCCCGGCGCGGATCGCTGACGGCGTGGACTTGCAGCACACTGCTGTCGACGGTTTGCAGGAGTGTCGGCAATTGCGCACTGTCGAGCCAGGCTGGCAGTGCGGTGATGCTCAGCGGGATATCTTTCGGCAATGCCGAGCGCAGGTGTTTGAGGAATTCAGCGTAGACCGGCAAGCGTGCGTTACCGGCGTCGTGATCGATCTCGACGCCACTCAGCGTCAGGCCTTGCGCCTGCCACTCGGCGAGTACCTGAAGAATCTGCGTGGTGACTTGATCCTGATCCAGCGACTTGAGCTGGCCGTCGAGACGAATCACCGCGATCAACGGGCGGCCATCGGCTTTCAATAACGGCGCATCGATCCGGGCGCGACTCCATCCTGCGTTTGGAAAGGCCTGCAGCGCGAGGACGCGCAGTGTCGAGAAGTCATCGTGACTGTCACGCAGCGCCAGCGCATGGGCCGGCGTCCATTGGCGTTGCCAGATGTAGAGTTGTTGGTCGAGGGCTGGCGCATCGCGCTGCTCGCAACCCGACAGCAACACACCCAAAAACAGACCGACAATAAACCGCATACCTTCCAACCCCAGACCACACAAGGCTGCAAGGTTACACAAAACCTTGTGGGAGCGAGCCTGCTCGCGAAGGCATTGTGTCATTCAACCACGATGTCGACTGACACGGCCTCTTCGCGAGCAGGCTCGCTCCCACAAAGGAAAGTGCTCAGGGTTTACGGGCAATGATGACCTGGCTCTTCGCGACAACGGCATCCAGCGCCTGTTTGATCTGCGCCCCACGCGGCGAGTCGAGCACCGCTTGCCAGGTGTCGGCCCAGTGATTGAGCAGCGGATGATCCGGGTGGCTGAATTCGACCTTGGCCTCCCAGAACAGCAGCATCCACATCGACCAGTAAAATCCGTACTGGCTGTGGCTGATGATCTCCAGCCCTGCCTCGCTGACCATCGCCTTGAATTGCTCTTCGCTGATGATGCGAATGTGGTTGGGCTTCTGGAAATACTCGGCGGCGGCGATGTCTTTTTGCAGGTCTTCGGAACTTGGGTGCGGCACGCTCAACAGGTACAGCGCGCCCGGCTTGCCGACACGTACCAGTTCAGCGAGAAACTGCGCCGGGTCGTCGACATGCTCGATGACTTCGGTGGAAACCACGCGCGTCGCCGTGGCGTCGGCGATCGGCAATGGGTTGCAGTCGGTGACGTGGCATTCAACGTCCCGTGCTGGCGTGTCACTCAGGCGCTGGCGGGTCGCTTCGACTTTGCCTGCGTCGATGTCGGCGATGATGATTTTCGCTCCGCGCATGCCGCAAAAATGCACGTTGCCGCCATCGCCGCAGCCGACGTCGAGCAGCGTGTCATCGGCAGTCACCGGGAAGCCTTTGAACAACTCGCCGGTTTCCTGATTGAACCAGCCACTGAGCATCGCATCGTGCAGGCCGAGCATGTACGGATCGGTCTTCCCGGCAGCTGCGACTGGCAGCTCCGGGGCCGGTGCAGGCGTGCCCGCCGTGAGTTTCTTCAAAAGGCTCAGCATGAGGTGGCTCCAGGAGATGGGACGACGGTTCGGGACGTGCCGAGGTGTTTGCTGTTCATGCTTCACGGACTTCCATGGCAGCCAGGCGTTGCTCGAACAACTGCGCAAGGAACACCTGCAGACGCTGTTCAGCCACGGCCTGACTGCAGAAACCTTGCAGGCTGTTGACCGCTTGCGCCGACATCTGTGCATAACGTGCTGGCTGGTTTTTCGCCACCTCGTAACTGGCTTTATAGGCCTCGCACAACGACGCCCAGTTGGTCACGTAACGCAGCGTGCGGAAGGCCCGGCGCGGGTCGTGTGGCCAGGCGGTGAGTTCATCGGTGGACTCGATCAGGAAGGCGTTGTCGGCGCTCAGGTAATCGATCATCGCCGTGGTGCGCGGCGCCACCGCCGGTTTGCCGCAGGACATGAACTCCATCAGCGGCAAGCACTGACCTTCACCATATGAGGTGTTGACCACGTAACGGGTGGCCTGCACCAGTCGCTCGTAATCCGGGTCGGCGAGGTAGCCGTAGATCAGCACGATGCGGCAGCGATAGGACTGGTTTTTGTACAAGTGATGCAGGATATCGCCGAGCGCTTCTTCGGCGTCGTGATGAGTCAGTTTGAGCACCAGCGTGGCATCTTCGACGTCGCGAAAACTCACGCAAAAAGCGCTGAGCATGTCTTCCCAGTTCTTGCGTCCGTCACCGGGATTGAACACTGCCGTGTACACCACGCCGTCCAGCAACAACGCCTGCTCGGTAATCGGCGCGGCAAAATCAATCCCTTCGCCATTGCGCAAATGCGCCGGGCCGAACGCATTCAGATCGAGGGTTCGACTGTCCGCCACCAGGCCTTTGATGGTCAGGCGCAGCGGCTCAGTCGCTACTTGCCCCTGCAATTGCGCGCCGCGTGCGGCAAAGCGATCCCACACCGGCGCCGGTACCGCGACGATCGGATAATTCTGCGTCATCGCCTCGCGTACGGCGTTGACCGTGTAACTGGAATGGGTGATCGCCGCGCCACAGGCTGCCAGCACGGTGCGCCAGTCGTTGCGCGGTTCACCGGCAAACGGCTCGTTGGGAATGGTGCTGAATTCCCAGGCAAATACCGGCAACGTCGGACACGCCAAATGCACCGGAGTGCGGTGCGGCGGCGAGAACGACAGAAACACACAGGGCTCGCCACGGCTCAGGCATTCCCGGTACAGCGTATCGACTTCGGCTTGGGGATCGAGCACTTCCACCACCCGCCCGAGCCGTTCGAGCACCGGGCGATATTCCTTGAGCACGAAGTAATAGCTGTACTCCGAACGCCCGAGATTCTGCGCAATGGTGTGCTGGTTGGTTTCCGAATGAATGATGATCAGCATGAGGCGTTATCCGTCACGGGCGTGGCATCGGCAGACATGGGCGTCAGCGCGAAAAAGTCCGCCATGCGTTTTTGCACCGGCGCGAACGCGCAGTAATCGTGCATGCGCTCGACGGCAGCCACCGACATCCGCTGATAGTCCTGTGGCCGGGCCTTGGCCATCTGATAGCTGTTTTCGTAGGCGCTCTTCAGCGAGCCCCAGTCCGGGCGGTAACGCAACGTGCGGTAGATGATCCGCGTGTCCTGCGGCCAGATCGTCAGCTCTTCGCTGGACTTGACCACGAACGCCACTGCGTCATCGATGTAATCTTCCATCGCCGTGTGATCGGGAGCGATCACCGGCTTGCCGCTGGACATGAACTCCATCAGCGGCAGGCACAGCCCTTCGCAGCGCGAGGCATTCACATAGAAACTCGCCGCCTGATAGAGCCTGGCGTACTGCGCGTCGTCGAGGTAACCGTGCATCACCACCACCCGACAAGCGAACGGCGTGAGCTGCGCGAGCAAGGTCATCAACTCGCTGTAGTAGGAGGCCAGATCGTTCTGGGTAATCTTCAACACCAGCGTCGCGTCGGACGTTTCACGAAACGCCCAACAGAACGCGGTAATCAGTTGGTGCCAGTTCTTGCGACCATCCTTGGGGTTGAACACCGTGACGTAAACCACGCCATCGACCGTGGTCTCGACCACTGAGGTAGTGTCCGGCAAATCCAGTGGCACGGGTTCCACAACAGGCACCGGCAGCGCGCCACACACCGCCGGCAGGCGTTGTTCGAGCCAGCCGTGCAGCGTGTCCGGCACCAGGTCGCGAATGCCTTCCCAGTACCAGTTGTAGAGAAATTTCACCCGTGGCACCGGCTCGACCTGCTCGTGCCCGAGATTCAGCGCCCACAGCCGCAGGTAATGCCGGGCAATGACGAAGCGGCGTTTGAGGGTCAGCGGTGGCGGGCGCGCGGCTTCGATTGCAGCGGCCAGCGCGGCTTCCTCTTCCGGCGTTATCGGCGTCGGGATCAGTGCGTCGGCGCAGAGGCCGAGAGTGCGAGTATCGAAAATGCAGCCCTTGATCGCCAGCGATGTGCCCGGATTCACCGGTGTACTCAGCGTCTGCTGACGAATCGTTGCGAAGTTTTCCCACAGCGGTGTTGGCAATACCAACACCGGAAAGTTTTCGCCCATGGCACGACGAATTGCCCGGGCGGTGTGGCTCGACAGCGTGATAACGCGGCCCTGACGGGCAAGCATCTGCGTCCAGTCCTGACGCGGGTCGTTGTCCCACTGCTCATCAGGAATCGAATCGAACTCCCAGGCCACCACGCACATCGTCGGGCATTCCAGGTCGACCGGGGTTTTCTGCGGCGGGGTGAACGACAGGAACAGGCTGTCTTCGCCGGCGACGAGCAACTGTCGATAGAGCGTATCGACATCGGCGGGAGAGGCCACCACGTGCACGCGTCCAAGACTTTCCAGCACCGGGCGATAGGCCTTGAGTACAAAGTAATAGCTGTATTCGGGGCGCCCGAGACTCTGGCTGATGGAACTGTCGTTGACGTCCGAGTAAAGAATGAAATTCATGGCATCCCACGATGAAGGCGCCATCCCGGTACCTTCATGCTATGACGGCCGTGCGCTGGATCGAGTCGGCATGGCCGGCCCTCGTCCTTCGTCATCGGGTACGTCTTCGTTCTTGTTTTAGTGGTCGGTTTCACCCTGCGTCGCGGTTCCCGAATCAAAGCCCGGGATTTGGCGACGAGGGGCATTCTAAACACATCCGTCGAGGATTCGTGAACCGCCCGGCGAGAATAAATCCGCTACGCTGACGAGAACTGACCAGTCACGGTATGGCCAGTTGAAATTGCTCGGCAATTGGCACAGATTGGCAGCAAATAACTACAACAACGTTTTCGCCTGTCGTCTTAGCGGTTTTTTTTCCGACCGGTCTGACAGCCCCTTCTCTAGAGCCTGTAGGAAGTGCCGCGAAAACCAAGACCAAGGGGTCGCTGTTTGAAAAAGCGTCTGTTCGTCACGGGTCTCAGTGGATTCGTTGGACAACATATTCAGTCACGTTTGGCCTCGCCTGACTCTGCGTGGGAACTGCTGCCTGCAGCTTCACGTTACGACCTGACGGCTCCAGACAACCTTGTCGACCTGTGGCCGCAAATGCCTGACGCGGTCATTCATCTGGCCGGCCAGACGTTCGTCCCCGAAGCTTTCCGCGACCCGGCACGTACCCTCGACATCAATCTGCTCGGCACCCTCAATCTGTTGCAGGCTCTCAAGACCCGTGGTTTTCAGGGCACGTTCCTGTACGTCAGCTCCGGCGACGTTTACGGCCAGGTCAGCGAAAGCGATCTGCCGATCACCGAACAACAAGCGCCCTGCCCGCGCAATCCGTATGCGGTGAGCAAACTCTCGGCCGAGTTTCTCAGCCTGCAATGGGGTTTGAGTGAGGACTGGCCGGTGCTCGTCACGCGGCCGTTCAACCACATCGGCACAGGACAGAAAGAAAGTTTCGTCATCGCCAGTGCCGCCCGCCAGATCAATCGCATCAAACAGGGCCTGCAAGCCCCGCAACTGGAAGTCGGCGACATCGACGTCACGCGGGATTTCCTCGATGTCGGCGATGTGATTTCGGCCTATTTCGCGCTGCTGGAGAAAGGTGTACCAGGACAGGTTTACAACATCTGCTCAGGGCGCGAGCAGAGCATCCGCAGTCTGATTGAACAACTGGCCGATCTGGCCGAAGTGCCAGTGCAACTGGTTCAAGATCCGGCTCGCATGCGCCGCGCCGACCAGCGCCGCGTTTGCGGCAGTCACACCAAGCTGACCCGGACCACCGGATGGACGCCTGAAATCACTACACAACAATCCCTGCGGGCGATCCTGTCCGACTGGGAGAAGCGAGTAAAACAAGAATGACTAAAAGTGCACTGATCACAGGGATTACTGGCCAGGACGGCGCCTATCTGGCCAGACTGTTGCTCGACAAGGGCTACAAGGTTCATGGCCTGGTGGCACGACGCAGCAGCGATTCGCGCTGGCGCCTGCGCGAGATGGGTGTCGAAGCCGACATCGTTTATCTCGATGGCGACATGGCCGATGCCTGCTCGGTGCAGCGTGCGGTCATCAAGTCGGCGCCGGACGAGGTGTATAACCTCGCCGCGCAAAGCTTTGTCGCCGCCTCGTGGGATCAACCGGTGACCACCGGCATCGTTGACGGCCTGGGCGTTACCCATCTGCTCGAAGCGATCCGTCAATTCAGCCCGCACACCCGCTTCTATCAGGCTTCGACCAGTGAGATGTTCGGCCTTATCCAGGCTGAGCAGCAGGACGAAAACACACCGTTCTACCCACGCAGCCCTTACGGCGTGGCCAAGCTGTACGGCCACTGGATCACCGTCAACTACCGCGAAAGTTTCAACCTGCACGCCAGCAGCGGCATTCTTTTCAACCATGAATCGCCACTGCGCGGCATCGAGTTCGTGACCCGCAAGGTCACCGACGCCGCTGCACGCATCAAGCAGGGCAAACAGCAGGAGCTGGCCCTGGGCAACATTGACGCCAAGCGTGACTGGGGTTTTGCCGGTGATTACGTCGAAGCCATGTGGCTGATGCTGCAACAAGACAAGCCTGACGATTTTGTGGTCGCCACCGGCGTCACCACCACCGTACGGGAAATGTGCCGCATCGCCTTCGATCACGTCGGCCTCAACTACCGCGATTACGTGAAGATCGACCCGGCCTTCTTCCGCCCGGCCGAAGTCGAAGTGCTGCTCGGCAATCCGGCCAAGGCTCAGCGCGTACTGGGCTGGAAGCCGAAAACCGACCTGGATACCTTGATCCGCATGATGATGGATGCGGACATGAAACGCGTCGCCAAGGAGTAGGCCATGCTGATCCCCGTGATTCTGTCCGGCGGTGCCGGCACCCGTTTGTGGCCGGTGTCCCGCGAGGGCCATCCCAAGCCGTTCATGACCCTGCCCGACGGCCAGTCGCTGCTCGGCAAGACCTATCAGCGCGCGGCGGCTTTGCTCGACGGC
Source organism: Pseudomonas sp. RU47 (assembly GCF_004011755.1). GTDB lineage: Bacteria > Pseudomonadota > Gammaproteobacteria > Pseudomonadales > Pseudomonadaceae > Aquipseudomonas. The sequence goes on from NZ_CP022411.1 coordinate 6,632,320, forward strand.
TGGGGCGACATCGTCACGGTGACCAATCGCGAGTACTACTTCCAGAGCAAGGATCACTATTGCGCCGCCCACGTATCGCGTCATCGCGGGCACTTCCTGCTCGAGCCGAGCGGGCGCAACACCGCGCCGGCCATCGCTGCAGCGGCGTTGTCGCTGCAAGCGTTGCACGGTGACGACGCGATCATGGTGGTGATGCCCGCCGACCATTTGATCGTCAATCAGGACGCACTGAAAACCGCGGTCGAGCACGCAGTCCATCTGGCCAGGGACGGTTATCTGGTGACCTTCGGCGTGATCCCGACCGCACCGGAAACCGGCTTCGGCTACATCGAGACCGGGGCGCCGCTGGACGCCAAAGGCGCGGCGAAAGTGCAGCGCTTCGTCGAGAAGCCCGACCTGCAAACTGCCACGCATTATCTGGAGAGCGGCAACTTCCTGTGGAATTCGGGAATGTTCTGCTTCACCACCGCGACCTTGATTGCTGAACTGCAATTGCACGCGCCCGAGTTGCTGGAACAGACCCGCGCCTGCATGGACGTCAGCGCGCCGATTGAAACGGTCGGCTGCCTGCAACAGGAACTGTCGCCGGCACTGTTCGCGGAAATCACTGACATCTCGATCGACTACGCGCTGATGGAGCGCTCGGAAAAAGTCGTCGTGGTTCCCGCCGTATTCGACTGGAGCGACATTGGTTCGTGGGGTGCCGTCGCGGCATTGGTCCCGGCCGATGCCGACAACAACCGCGCCAGCGGCGAAGCCATCTTCATCGACAGCCACAACAACTTCGTGCAGAGCGAAGGCCGACTGATAGCGACGGTGGGTGTGGATAACCTGATCGTGGTCGACACCGCCGACGCGGTGCTGGTGGCCCACGCCGACCGTGCGCAGGACGTGCGGCGCGTGGCCAAGCAGCTCAAGGACAAATCCCACGAAGCCTATCGGCTGCATCGTACCGTCAGTCGACCGTGGGGCACCTACACCGTTCTGGAGGAAGGCCCGCGCTTCAAGATCAAGCGCATCGTGGTCAAACCCGGTGGCAAGCTGTCCCTGCAAATGCACCATCACCGCAACGAACACTGGGTGGTTGTCGAAGGCATGGCCAAGGTCACCAACAACGGCTCCGGCACGACGCTGGTGGCCAAGAACGAATCAACCTTTATCGCCGCCGGCCACAAGCATCGTCTGGAAAACCCTGGGGTGATCGATCTGGTGATCATCGAAGTGCAAAGCGGCGAATACCTGGGAGAGGACGACATCGTCCGCTTCGAAGACCAATACGGCAGGACGGTTTAAATGCTGCTTTCCCTGTACCGCTCGTTGCATGGCTACCGGGGTTTCATCCTCGGCAGCGTGCAGCGAGAGTTTCAAGCGCGATACCGCAATTCGCTGTTCGGCGCCTTGTGGCCGATTTTCAATCCGCTGTCGATGATCATTGTTTACACCGTGATCTTTTCCCACATCATGCGCGCCCGTTTGCCGGGTGTGGATGACAGCATGGCCTACAGTGTCTACCTCTGCGCCGGGTTGCTGGCGTGGGGGCTGTTTTCCGAAATCACCTTGCGCAGCCAGAACATGTTTCTGGAAAACGCCAACCTGCTGAAGAAAATCAGCTTCCCGCGGATCTGCCTGCCGGTCATCGTCCTGTGCAATGCCGGGATCAACTTCGCGATCATCATCAGTCTGTTTCTCGGCTTTCTGCTGATCACCGGGCGCTGGCCGGGCATGGCGCTGCTGGCGCTGATTCCATTGATCGCCCTGCAAATGATGTTCTGCGCCGGGTTGGGCATGGTGCTCGGCGTATTGAACGTGTTCTTCCGCGATGTCGGCCAGCTCTTCGGCATCTGCCTGCAATTCTGGTTCTGGCTGACGCCGATCGTTTACCCGATCACGATCCTGCCGGAATGGGTGCAGCGCCTGTTGCAACTCAATCCGCTGACCAACCTGTTCAGCAGTTATCAGAACCTGTTTCTCTACGGACAGTGGCCGGCCTGGAGCTCACTACTGCCGATCTTCGTCACGGGCGTGCTGTTTTGTCTGATCGGTCTACGGCTGTTTCGCCAGCGCGTTGGCGAAATGGTGGATGAACTCTGATGGGGCATATTCGCGTCACCGGCCTGAGCAAGGCCTACAAACAATATCCCAACCGCTGGAGCCGACTGGCTGAGTGGCTGATTCCGTTTTCGTCGATCCGCCACCACCAGCACTGGGTGCTGCAGGACGTCGAATTCGAAATCGCCCCCGGTGAAGCGGTGGGCATCGTCGGTGCCAACGGCGCGGGCAAAAGCACTTTGCTGAAAATGATCACCGGCACCACCCAACCCACCACCGGCAAGATCGAACTGCAAGGCCGCGTGGCCGCGCTGCTGGAGCTGGGCATGGGTTTCCACCCGGATTTCACCGGTCGCCAGAATGCAATCATGGCCGGTCAGTTGCTGGGCATGCAGCTCGAAGAAATCGAAGCACTGATGCCCGACATCGAGCATTTCGCCGAGATCGGCGACGCCATCGACCATCCGGTGCGTACCTATTCCAGCGGCATGCAGATGCGCTTGGCGTTTAGCGTTGCCACGGCGCGGCGCCCGGACATCCTTATCGTCGACGAGGCACTGTCGGTGGGCGACGCCTACTTCCAGCACAAAAGCTTCGAACGCATCCGCAGCTTCCGCAAATCCGGCACCACGCTGCTGATCGTGTCCCACGACCGCTCGGCGATTCAGTCGATCTGCGACTCGGCCATCCTGCTCAAGGACGGCCGCATGGCCATGTACGGCAAACCGGAACCGGTGCTCGACTACTACAACGCGCTGATGGCCGAACGCGAAGGCCAGATCGTCCGTCAGGAAATGCTCGCCGGCGGCGAAGTGCAAACGATATCAGGCACCGGCGAAGCGGCGATTCTCGGCGTGCGCCTGCTCGATGAAAACGATCGCAGCATCGACGCCGCCGAAGTCGGCCAACCGGTGGTGCTCGAAGTTCAGGTCGAGGTGCGCAAGGACATCGAACGGCTGGTGCTGGGCTTTATCCTCAAGGATCGGCTGGGTCAGATGATGTACGGCATCAACACCCATCGCCTCGACAAGGCATTGACCGACCTGCACGCCGGCGAACGCTTCACCTACCGCTTCTCGTTCATCATGGGTTTGGGCAAAGGCAATTATTCAGTGTCGCTGAGCCTGTCGCGTCTGGACTCGCACCTCGATCGCAATTTCGAATGGCGCGACTACGGGTTGGTATTCCACGTGATCAACAACCGTCAGGAAGATTTCGTCGGCTGCTCATGGCTCGGCGCCAAGACCACCATCACTCGCGACACCGCGGCCCGGCACGCAGAGCGTGCGCCATGACCCGCTTGCTGGTCGAATGCACCCATGTGTTCAAACACCCGGCCATCAATTCGGGTATTCAGCGAGTGGTGCGCAACGTCATCAAGCAACTGCCCGCCAGCGCCGCAGGTGTGGAGTGCATGCCGGTGGTGGTACTCAATGGCGAGCTTTATCGCGTGTTGCAACTGGCACCGTTCGATACGCCTTTTTTCAACACGCTTGAAACCTTCGGCGGACGACTGGAACGCCTCGCTCATCGCTTCTGGCAGTGGCATCAGCGACGTGATGCGCAACTCAACTCAAAACTGGCGCGACGGGTTTTATATGTCGGCTACCGACTGACGATCTTCGCAGCCTTCGGCCTGCCGATCCGCCTGATCCGGCGGATCAATCGCAGGCAACTGCTCAAACGTTGCTCACCGCTGCAACACCAGCCGGGCGATCAACTGGTGCTACTGGATTCGTCATGGCACTCGGATCTTTTCGCCCACGTCGAACGGCTCAAACGTGACGGCGTCGGTATGATCGCGGTGATCTACGACCTGATCCCGCTGACTCACCCACAGTTTTACGACACACGTCTGGTCGAGGTTTTCAGTGAGTGGTTCGACTGGATCACCCGCACAGCGGATGGCTACATGGCGATTTCCGCCACGGTGCGCGATCAGGTGCGTGAAGAGTTGCGCCAGCGAATCGGTGTCGAGCAAACCCATCAACGCTGGTTCGATTTCTTTCACTTGGGTTCCGAACTGGATCTGCACAACGACGTGGCAATGGTCGAGCCGCGCCTGAAGCAACTGTTCACTACCTCTGAGCCGGTCTACCTGATGGTCAGCACCATCGAGCCGCGCAAAAACCACGCCTATCTGCTTGATGCCTTCGAGCACGCCTGGGCCGCTGGCTCAACCGCACGGCTGTGCATCGCCGGGCGGGTCGGCTGGAAATGCGACGCCCTGCTCGCCCGGGTGCGCAATCATCCCGAGTTGAACCAGCGCCTGTTCATGTTCAACGACCTCAGCGACACCAGCCTGGAACACGCTTACGCCCACGCCAGTGCGTTGGTGTTCCCTTCGTTCGTCGAAGGGTTTGGCTTGCCGCTGGTGGAGGCCATGCAGCGTGGATTGCCGGCGATGGGCAGTGATATTGCGGTGTTCCGCGAAATTGGCGGCGAGTTCATGGCCTACTTCGATCTGCAGGATCCGCAAAGCCTCGCCCGGTTGATTATCGGATTTCAGCGCAACGGCCAGTTCCCCGCAGCTCGCGATGTTGCCGATTGGCAGTGGATCGGCTGGCGGGAAGCGAGCCTGCAACTGGTCGAACGCAGTGCGCGTAACGTTCTGGGAGCGCCAACGGCGCCAGCGAGTCAGCATGCGCATTGCTCTTAACGCGCGCATTCTGCAGGCACCGCGCACCGGCATCGGCCAATACGTCGCTGAACTGGTCAACGCCTTGCGCAATGAACCCGACGTGGACGTGACGTTGTTCCACGGGTGGGGCTGGAGTTCGGCACTGCCGGAAGCGGCCATGCCCGGTTACTCACGATTGACGCCACTGCTGCGGCAAATCCCCGGCGCCTATCAGGCGCGCCGCTGGCTGGAGCAGAAACGCTTCGATCAGGGCCGCGCGCAAGGTATCGACCTCTATCACGAGCCGAGCCTGTGGCCACTGGCCTTCGATGGCCCGACGGTGATCACCCTGCACGACCTGACTCACCTGCATTTCCCTGAGACCCAGCCACCGGCACGGCTCAAGGAGATCGAGCGCCGACTGGCCGCCGGTGTCCAACAGGCGCAGGTGATTCTCACCGATTCACAGGCGATTGCCGACGAAGCCCAGGATTATTTCGGCCTGCCAGCCGAACGTTTTGTGGTGGCCCCGCTGGGGGTTGCCGAGCGCTTTCATCCGCGCGAGGCCAGCGCCATTGACGCGGTGCTCAAGGCGCATGCGGTGGAGTCGCGGGAGTATTTCCTTTGTGTCGGCACGCTGGAGCCGCGCAAGAACCTTGGCCTCGCCCTGCGCGCCCATGCCCTGTTACCGGAGGCGGTGCGTCAGCGTTTTCCATTGCTGATTGTCGGCATGGCCGGGTGGCAGCGCGAACAGTTCAGCGAACCGTTGCGCCAGGCGCTGGCCAGCGGGCATGTGTGCCTGCTCGGTTATCTGCTCGATGAACAGGTCGCCCAATTGCTGGCCGGCGCCCGGGCGCTGATTTTTCCATCACTGTATGAAGGTTTCGGTCTGCCGGTACTGGAGGCCATGGCCAGTGGCACACCGGTGGTGCTCACGCGTTCTTCGGCGATGCCGGAAGTCGCCGGTGCAGCGGGCAACTATATTGAAGCTGACGATGCAGAAGGCCTGCGTGATGCGCTGAGCCGACTGATCGACGATCAAGCGCATTGGCAGGCATGCCGAGAAGCCGGGTTGCAGCAGTCACGGCTTTTTTCCTGGAAGCGTTGTGCACAGGCCACGGCCGGTGCCTACCGCCAGGCCATGGGAGGTTGAATGCGAGTTCTTCATTTTTTCAAGACGTACCTGCCTGACTCGGTCGGCGGCATTGAGCAAGTGATTTTCCAGCTCTGCGAAAGCGGCGCCCAGCACGGTATCGACGGCCAGGTGCTGACGCTCAGTGCTGACCCGACACCGCCCGTGGTGCAATTGGGCCAGCACGAAGTGCACCGGGCCAAACTCGACATCCAGTTCGCCTCCACCGGTTTTTCCTGGAGCGTGTTCAAACAGTTTCGCGAACTGGCGGCCGAAGCTGACGTGGTCAATTACCACTTCCCGTGGCCGTTCATGGACCTGGTGCATTTCGCCAGCGCGATGAACAAGCCGAGCGTGGTGACCTATCACTCGGACATCATTCGCCAGAAGCACCTGCTCAAACTCTACCGACCGTTGATGAATCGTTTTCTTGCCAGCGCCGACCGCATCGTTGCCGCGTCACCCAACTATCTGCATACCAGCGATGTGTTACAGCAGTTCCAGGACAAGACCCGGGTAATTCCTTACGGTTTGAACAAGTCGGGTTATCCACAGCCGGAAACCGAGCGCATGAACCGCTGGCGCCAACAGCTTGGGGATAAGTTTTTTCTGTTTGTCGGCGTGATGCGTTATTACAAGGGCCTGCACATTCTGCTTGAGGCCCTGAAAGACGTGGACTATCCCGTGGTCATTGTCGGTGCCGGGCCACTGGAGCTGGAGCTGCACGCGCAGGCGCAGGCGCTGGGCCTGCGCAACATTCACTTCCTCGGACGTCTGGGTGACGAAGACAAGGTCGCGCTGCTGCAACTGAGCTACGCGATTGTTTTCCCGTCACACCTGCGTTCGGAAGCATTCGGCATTTCCTTGCTGGAAGGCGCGATGTACGGCAAGCCGATGATCTCCAGTGAGATCGGCACTGGCACCAGTTACATCAATATCCACAACGAGACGGGATTGGTCGTGCCGCCGAGTCATCCACAGGCGTTTCGCGAGGCGATGCGCACGCTGTGGGAGGATCCGGTGCGCGCTGCAGCGATGGGGGTCAAAGCTGAAGCGCGTTATCGGCAGTTATTCACAGCCGACGACATGGGCCGCAAATGGACGGCGTTGTATCAGGAATTGCTGGAAGAAAAGAACCTGTCCTACGCCTGATTTCAGGCTGAAACATATACCCAAATGTGCGAGCGAGCCTGCTCGCGATGGCGGTGGATCAGCGACAATGATGTCGACTGACCTGACGCTTTCGCGAGCAGGCTCGCTCCCACAGGGTGTTGTGGTGTTTTCAGTTACAGGTCAAGGATCAGCGGTTGCGGGCTTTGTGCCGGGACCGCGCAGCAGATCAGCACGTGACCCGCTTCCGGAACGTCTGCCGGCACCTGTGGATAATTCACTGCACCGCTGACCAGCCGGGTCTTGCAGGTACCGCAAGAACCTCCCCGGCAACTGAATTCCGGACGTAACCCGCGACTTTCCGCCAGTTCCAGCAAACTCCCGCCATCCGGCTGCCAACGCGCCTCTTTCGCCGAACGCTCGAACACCACCGGCACCGATGTGGTCGCAGCGGGCGGTTGTTCGATGACGATCGCGTCCGGATCAGCCTGACGTTTCAGCGTCGACGGGCCGAAGGTTTCCGCATGAATCTGCGCATCGCGCACGTCCAGTTCGCGCAGGGTGTCGTACAAGCCTTGAGTAAAACCGCCGGGGCCGCAGAGGACAAAGTCGAGCTGATCGAAATCATCGGCATCCAGCACGTTTCTCAGCACTTGCGCGTCGATACGCCCCGACAGATCGAAATCCTCACCTTCGTGCAGTTCAGCTTCCGGCTGGCTGAGCAAACGCAGAACTCGTACCGAATCGCCTGCCGTTTCGAGCAACCGATCCAGCTCCTGGCGAAACGGTTGATCGGCCAAGCTGCGTGAACTCTGCAACAACAGCGTCGGACGAATCCTTCGCGTCCGTAGGCCTTGGTACACCACCTCGCGCAGCATCGACAGCAAAGGCGTGACTCCTACACCGGCCGCCAACAACACCAAAGGGCGGTGCTCCAACGGCTTCACGGTGAAATGCCCCTGCGGCGCCCGCGCTTCCAGCACATCGCCGACATTAATTTGCTCATGCAGATGCGATGAAATCAGGCCCTCGCGCTTGACGCTGATCCGATAGAAACCATCGGATGGCGCACTCGAAAGGCTGTAGGTGCGAATGTGCACCTCGCCATCAACGGTGAAACGCAGCGGCAGATGCTGACCGGCAAGAAACACCGGCAAACCGGCACCGTCGGCGGGCTCCAGATAGATCGAGCGAATGTGCTGACTCTCCGCTTCGATCTTCGTCACCCGCAGTGGCCGCCATTGATTGCCCAGCGCCTGCGCCTGTAAACGTGCGTCCGCCTCGGCCCAGTTACCGGTCAACAGACTGGTCGGCGACATGCCGTCGAAGCGCCAGCGCAAGGCCAATGCCGCCGGGCGCCGCACCAGTTTTTCCACATCAAATGTCCACAGGCGTTCAGCACCTTGAAACACCTCAATCTGCGGGCCTTCAAGAATGATCTCGGTACGCCCGCTGAGTTGCAGCACGTCGCCTGTGGAAAAGTCGATGAACAGCAGACCAGCCTTGGGGTTGAGCAGCAAATTGCCGAGGGTGTTGAAGTGCAGATTGCCGGCGAAATCGGGGATGGTCAGACGATTGCCCTCCACCCGCACGAACCCGGCCTGGCCGCCACGATGAGAAACATCCACTGCCCGCTGGCCGTCGACATCCACATAACTGGCGACGAAAAAAGTATCGGCGCCCTCGATCAGCGCGATGGCCGCATCATCGAGGCCGTTCAGATGCTCAGCCGGACGCGTCTGCGGATCCGTCAACGGCACACGCTGAAACTGGCGCAGTTGAATGTACTGCGGGCAGTTGCCGAAGGCTTGATCCACGCTCACATCAAAACCATGAGCGCTCAGATTGCCGACATGACCATTGAGGCGATTGCGCCGGCGGGTGTGCAACTCGATGCCGAGCAAGCCGATCGGTTCGCCGTTACGCAGTTGCGCCGGGTCATCGGCAGCAGGCTGGCTGGCGAAATGCAGATGCTCGGGATCCGGCGAATGGGCAAACCCCGGCGCGCCTTCGAGCACACTGGCCCACGGGCGCCCATCTGCATCAACTGCGCCGTACAACATGAAGGGTAATTGCTGATAGAACTCACGGTGCTGGTCCGGCATCCAGGTGCGAATCACCTTACGCCCGAAGGCTTCCATGCGTTCGGCAACCCCGACTTTCGCTTGCAACTGTTGCTCGCCAGCGTGCCACGGTGAACGTTCCATCATGACCTCTCCCCTGCACCCTCGGCACAGCGTGGATTGTGAGAATCAGACTGCGGTTTGCAGACCGGCAACCGTGCGTGGCATGCCGACGAAACCGGGCAAGGCTTCAACCCGGGCCAGCCAGGCGCGGACGTTGGTGTAATCATCCAGCGACACGTTGCCTTCCGGCGCATGGGCGATGTAACTGTAGGCCGACACGTCGGCAATGGTCGGTTCGTCGCCGGCCAGATACGCCGTTTTACCCAACTCGGCTTCCATTACCTTGAGCAGGTTGTGCGCACGGGTAATCGCCTCATCAGCATTCAGCTGTGCGCCAAACACCGTGACCAATCGCGCCGCAGCGGGTCCGAATGCAATCGGCCCGGCGGCCGCCGACAGCCAGCGCTGCACCCGTGCCGCACCCACCGGGTCAGCGGGCAGCCAACGACCATTGCCGTATTTCTGCGCCAGATACACCAGAATTGCGTTGGAATCGGCCAGCACCACGCCGTCGTCATCGATTGCCGGCACCTGCCCGAAGCTGTTGATGGCCAGATACGCCGGCTGCTTGTGTTCACCTTTGGCCAGATCGACAAAGATCAGCTCGGTCGGCAATTGCAGCAGGGACAACATCAGCTCGACACGGTGGGCGTGGCCGGAACGTGGAAAGTTGTAGAGTTTGATCGCTTGCATGGTCGACTCCGCTGAACAGGGGCGCCGCTGCGGGGATGAGCGCGCCGATGGAGGTCATCTTGCGCTGATCGCGAAAACAACAGAATTACCAGCAAACGCAATCGATTATTTCACTTAGTGAAATAACGCTGCATTTTTCAACGCTGGATGTTCGCGCAAAGCCTCTGCCGTGAAATCGACAAAACTGCGGATCCGCGCTGGAGCCTTGCGCCCCCCCTGATACACGACATGGATCGGCAGCGGCGGCAGTTCGAATTCCGCGAGGACGATTTCCAGTGTGCCGGCGGCAACCTGGCTCGCCACTTGATAGGACAACACTCGAGTCAAACCCAAGCCCATGCAAGTCGCTGTAATCGCAGCCTGATTGGCGGTAACGATAAGACGCGGCTCAGGACGCACGCTGAGCGGTTCGCCCCCGACGAGAAACGGCCAACTGCGTTGCTGACCAATCGCTGAAGTCGCCACCACCGGCGCTCCCGCCAGAGCGTGGGGATGAACCGGTCGACCATACCTGGCAAAGTAGGTTGGCGAGCCGCAGATGACCCGACGCACCTCACCCACCCGAATCGCATGCTGACTGCTGTCCGGCAGATCACCGATGCGCACCGCCACATCGATGCCCTCCTCGACCATATTGACGATCCGATCAACCAGCACGGCGTTAATCGTGACATCCGGATATTGCGCGAGATAACTCGCCATCACCGGCGTCACAAACAAATCACCGAACAACACCGGCGCCGTCACCGTCAGTTGTCCACGCGGCTCGGCATGACTGCCCGCCGCCGAATCCTCGGCTTCCTGCACTTCGGCGAGAATCCGGCGACAGTCTTCCAGATAACGCTGCCCTGCTTCGCTCAAGTGCACACTGCGCGTGGTGCGAATCAGCAACTGCGTACCGATCCGCAACTCCAGCGCCGCCACCGCCCGCGTGACACTGGCCGCTGACAAACCCAGACGCCGCGCGGCCGCAGAGAAGCCTTGCTCTTGCGCGACAGTGGTGAAGATGTGCATTTCCTGGAAGCGGTCCATGGTGCCTCTCGAGTCAGATACAAAAATCGCAGCCGAAGCTGCGATTTTTTGTGCGTAGGTCAGCTGTGGATAACTTATTCCACTGTCACCGACTTCGCCAGGTTACGCGGCTGATCGACGTCCGTGCCCTTGAGCACCGCAACGTAGTACGACAGCAGCTGCAGCGGAACCGTGTAGAGGATCGGCGAGAGGATGTCGTGGATATGTGGCATCTGCACCACGTGGGTGCCTTCGCCGTTGGTCATCCCGGCTTTCTCGTCGGCGAACACGATCAGTTCGCCACCACGGGCGCGGACTTCCTGCAGGTTGGATTTGAGCTTTTCCAGCAGTTCGTTGTTCGGCGCCACGGTGACCACGGGCATGTCGTTATCCACAAGTGCCAGAGGGCCGTGCTTCAGCTCGCCGGCCGGGTAGGCTTCGGCGTGAATATAAGAGATTTCCTTGAGTTTCAGCGCACCTTCCATTGCCACCGGGAATTGCGCGCCACGACCGAGGAACAGAGTGTGGTTCTTCTCGGCGAACAGCTCGGCGATCTTTTCCACGGTGCTGTCCATGGCCAGCGCTTCGCCGAGACGGGTTGGCAGGCGACGCAGTTCTTCGACCAGACGCGCTTCAACGCCATTGGCCAAGGTGCCGCGAACCTGACCCAGCGACAGGGTCAGCAACAGCAGACCGACCAATTGCGTGGTAAAGGCTTTGGTCGAGGCGACGCCGATTTCGCGGCCGGCCTGGGTCAGCAGGGTCAGGTCGGATTCGCGCACCAGCGAGCTGATGCCGACGTTGCAGATCGCCAGGCTGGCGAGGAAGCCCAGCTCCTTGGCATTGCGCAGCGCAGCGAGGGTGTCGGCGGTTTCGCCGGACTGCGAGATGGTCACGAACAAGGTGTCCGGCTGCACCACCACTTTGCGATAGCGGAATTCGCTGGCGACTTCGACCTGGCACGGAATGCCGGCCAGTTCTTCCAGCCAGTAACGCGCGACCATACCCGCGTGATAGCTGGTGCCGCAGGCGACGATCTGTACGTTACGCACTTTGGCGAACAATTCGGCCGCTTGTGGGCCGAATGCTTGCACCAGCACCTGATCATTGCTCAGGCGACCTTCGAGGGTGCGCTGCACAACGGTCGGTTGCTCGTGGATTTCCTTGAGCATGTAGTGCCGGTATTCACCTTTGTCGGCGGCTTCGGCACCGTCGCTGTACTGCACGGTCTGGCGCTCGACGGCGTTGCCGTTGATGTCCCAGATCTGCACGTTATCGCGGCGAATTTCGGCAATATCGCCTTCTTCCAGGTACATGAAGCGATCGGTGACCTGACGCAGCGCCAACTGATCGGAGGCGAGGAAATTCTCGCCCAGACCCAGCCCAATCACCAACGGACTGCCACTGCGCGCGGCAACCAGACGATCCGGCTGCTTGGCATTGATCACTGCCAGACCATAAGCACCGTGCAATTCCTTGACCGTCGCCTTGAGAGCGACGCTCAGGTCAGGCTGATCCTTGAGCTTGTGATTGAGCAGATGGGCGATAACTTCGGTATCGGTGTCCGAAGTAAACACGTAACCCAGCGCTTTCAGTTGATCACGCAGGGCTTCGTGGTTTTCGATGATGCCGTTGTGCACCACCGCGATGTCGCCAGAGAAATGCGGGTGGGCGTTGCGTTCGCAGGGTGCGCCGTGGGTTGCCCAGCGGGTGTGGGCAATGCCCAGACGGCCGACCAACGGGTGTTCGGCCAGCGCCGCTTCGAGTTCGCTGACTTTACCCGGGCGACGCATGCGCTCGAGGGTTTCGTCGTTGGTGAAGACCGCTACACCGGCGCTGTCGTAGCCGCGGTATTCAAGGCGCTTGAGACCTTCGAGCAGGATGGCGGTGATATTACGTTCAGCAACTGCGCCGACAATTCCACACATGCTTATTTCTCCTGACTGACAGCCGCGCAAATCACGGTGATACCGCGGGCCTGAATCTGATCGCGTGCCTCGCTAGGCAGGCGATCATCGGTAATTAGGGTATGGACGCTGCTCCATGGCAGCTCCAGATTGGGAATCTTGCGACCGATCTTGTCGGCCTCGACCATGACGATGACTTCCCGCGCCACTTCAGCCATGACCCGGCTCAAACCGAGCAGCTCATTGAAGGTGGTGGTGCCACGCACCAGATCGATGCCATCGGCGCCGATGAATAACTGGTCGAAGTCGTAAGAGCGTAGTACTTGCTCGGCAACCTGGCCCTGAAAGGATTCCGAATGCGGATCCCAAGTGCCACCGGTCATCAACAGCACCGGTTCGTGCTCGAGTTCGCTCAAGGCGTTGGCGACGTGCAGGGAGTTGGTCATCACCACCAGGCCTGGCTGTTGGCCAAGCTCCGGGATCATTGCAGCGGTGGTACTGCCGCTGTCGATGATGATCCGCGCGTGTTCGCGGATGCGTTTCACCGCCGCGCGGGCAATCGCCTGTTTGTATTTGGAAACGCTCTGCGCAGTTTCCGCGACCAGTTCCTGCGGCATGGTGATCGCCCCGCCGTAGCGGCGCAGCAACAGACCATGAGTTTCCAGCGCGGCGAGATCCTTGCGAATAGTAACTTCGGAGGTTTCGAAGCGCTTGGCCAGTTCATCCACACTGACTTCGCCCTGCTCGTTGAGCAAGGCGAGAATGTTGTGGCGGCGTTGCGGCGTGTTGCGTTTCGACATGGGCGACTTAAGTTTCGATTCGAAAGATAACGGAAGTAATCAAAACCTATCGGCTCTAAATCGTCAAGCTGTCGTCCAAAAAAAAACGCAACCCTCAACAGTCCCCATAGGAGCTGCCGAAGGCTGCGATTTTCTGATCTTCAAAAAGCCGCTGTGGATAACTCAGCTCTTCTTGATCTTCTCCGGCCGCTTCCAGCCGTCGATATTCCTCTGCCGCGCTCGGCCCACGGCCAACTGTGCGTTATCCACATTCTGCGTAATGGTCGACCCGGCCGCCGTGGTTGCACCGTCGGAGATATCCACAGGCGCGACCAGCGAATTATTGGAACCGATGAACACGTCAGCACCCAGCACGGTTTTCCACTTGTTGGCGCCATCGTAGTTGCAGGTAATGGTGCCGGCGCCAATGTTGGTACGCGCACCGATTTCGGCATCGCCCAGATAAGTCAGATGACCTGCCTTGGCGCCTTCGCCCATGTGGGCGTTTTTCAATTCAACAAAGTTACCCACATGCGCACGCGCTTCGAGCACGGTGCCTGGACGCAGACGCGCAAATGGTCCGGCATCACTACCCTCGCCCAAAACCGCACCTTCAATGTGCGAGTTGGCCTTGATCACCACGCCTTTGCGCAGGGTGCTGTCCTTGATCACACAGTTCGGACCGATCTCCACGTCGTCTTCGATGACAACGTTACCTTCGAGGATCACGTTGATGTCGATCAGCACGTCGCGACCCACGGTGACTTCGCCTCGCACGTCGAAACGCGCCGGGTCACGCAGGGTGACGCCTTGGGCCATCAACCGACGGCCAGCGCGCAACTGGTAGTGGCGCTCCAGCTCGGACAGTTGCTTGCGATCGTTGGCGCCCTGCACCTCCATCGGATCGTGCGGTTGTTCGGTGGCGACAACCAGGCCATCACTCACCGCCATTTCGATCACGTCGGTCAGGTAGTACTCGCCTTGGGCATTGTTGTTCGACAGGCGACTCATCCAGTCGGCCAGACGATTGGCCGGGACAGCGAGAATGCCGGTATTACCTTCAGTAATTGCGCGTTGCGCTTCGCTGGCATCTTTGTGTTCAACGATGGCTGCGACCTTGCCGTCGGCATCGCGCACGATACGGCCGTAACCGGTCGGGTCGTCCAGTTCCACGGTGAGCAAACCCATCTTCCCAGGCACGACGTGCTTGAGCAGACGCTGCAGGGTTTCGACTTCGATCAACGGCACGTCACCGTAGAGGATCAGCACGGTATCGGCAGTAATGAACGGCACCGCTTGAGCGGTGGCGTGACCGGTACCGAGTTGCTTGTCCTGCAGGACGAAATTCAGATCATCAGCGGCCAGACGTTCCCGCACCACATCCGCGCCATGGCCGATCACGACATGGATGCGCTGTGGATCAAGTTGCCGAGCACTGTGGATAACATGCCCCAGCATGGAATTGCCGGCAATCGGATGCAGTACTTTCGGCAGTGCCGAACGCATACGGGTGCCTTGACCGGCCGCGAGGATAACGATTTCAAGAGACATGACTGGCTACCAATCCTGGGTGGTCAGCAACTGCGACCGGGTTTCGGGAATTCGGAAAAGAAAAAAGGGTAGCCGAGGCTACCCTTTTTTATCAATCGCACAACAAGCGGATGACGGATTAACCGCCAAACTTCTTGCGGATCTGCTGGACGGTGCGCAGCTGAGCTGCAGCCTCGGCCAGACGTGCTGACGCAGCGCTGTAGTCGAAATCAGCGCCCTTTTCATGCAGAGCATGCTCGGCAGCCTTGAGAGCTGCTTGAGCCTGAGCTTCATCCAGGTCGGCGGCGCGTTGCACGGTATCGGCAAGCACTTTGACCATGTTCGGCTGAACCTCGAGGAAACCACCGGAGATGTAGAACACCTCGGCTTCCCCGCCTTGCTTGATCAGGCGGATCGGACCTGGCTTCAGATTAGTGATCAGCGGCGCGTGACCCAGAGCGATACCAAGATCACCCAGTGCACCGTGCGCAATCACCATCTCGACCAGGCCGGAAAAGATTTCCCCTTCCGCGCTGACGATATCGCAATGGACTGTCATAGCCATCTGATTGCCTCAACCTAAATTAGCGCCCGTTGCCGGGCGCCGGGATTACAGTTTCTTGGCTTTCTCGATCGCTTCTTCGATGCCGCCAACCATGTAGAACGCTTGTTCTGGCAGGTGGTCGTAGTCACCGTTGAGGATGCCTTTGAAGCCAGCAATGGTGTCTTTCAGGGAAACGTATTTACCCGAAGCACCGGTGAAGACTTCAGCCACGAAGAACGGCTGCGACAAGAAGCGCTGGATCTTACGAGCACGGTTTACCAACTGCTTGTCGGCTTCCGACAGCTCGTCCATACCCAGGATCGCGATGATGTCCTTCAGCTCTTTGTAACGTTGCAGAACGTACTGAACGCCGCGAGCGGTGTCGTAGTGGTCCTGGCCGATTACGTTCGGGTCCAGCTGGCGCGAAGTCGAATCCAGTGGATCTACTGCCGGGTAGATACCCAGGGAAGCGATGTCACGGGACAGAACGACGGTGGCGTCCAAGTGGGCGAAGGTGGTCGCTGGCGACGGGTCGGTCAAGTCATCCGCAGGTACGTATACCGCTTGGATCGAAGTGATCGAACCTTCCTTGGTCGAAGTGATACGTTCTTGCAGAACGCCCATCTCTTCAGCCAGGGTCGGCTGGTAACCTACTGCCGAAGGCATACGGCCCAGCAGTGCGGATACTTCAGTACCGGCCAGGGTGTAACGATAGATGTTGTCGACGAACAGCAGAACGTCGTTACCTTCGTCACGGAACTTCTCGGCCATGGTCAGGCCGGTCAGTGCTACGCGCAGACGGTTACCCGGCGGCTCGTTCATCTGACCGTAAACCAGTGCCACTTTGTCCAGAACGTTGGAGTCCTTCATCTCGTGGTAGAAGTCGTTACCCTCACGAGTACGCTCACCCACACCGGCGAACACGGAATAACCGCTGTGCTCGATGGCGATGTTACGGATCAGTTCCATCATGTTTACGGTTTTGCCTACACCGGCACCACCGAACAGACCGACTTTACCGCCTTTGGCGAACGGGCAAACCAGGTCGATAACCTTGATGCCGGTTTCCAGCAGGTCGTTGCCGCCTGCCTGTTCAGCGAACGAAGGCGCTGGACGGTGAATGCCCCAACGCTCTTCGGTGTCGATCGGGCCAGCTTCGTCGATCGGGTTACCGAGGACGTCCATGATCCGGCCCAGGGTCGCTTTACCGACCGGTACGGAGATGGCTGCGCCAGAGTCGGTAACTTCCAGACCGCGCTTCAAGCCCTCGGTGGAACCCATCGCAATGGTGCGAACCACGCCGTCGCCCAGCTGTTGCTGAACTTCCAGAGTGGTTTCAGCCGCGCTCACTACTTTCAGCGCGTTGTAGATGCTCGGTACGCTGTCGCGTGGAAATTCCACGTCGATAACGGCGCCGATGATTTGAACGATACGTCCGCTACTCATAGCTGGATCCTCTGAATATTTGAACCGTTAAACCGCGGCAGCGCCGCCGACGATTTCCGAGATCTCTTGGGTGATCGCAGCCTGACGCGCCTTGTTGTAGATCAGCTGCAAATCGCTGATCAAATCACCGGCGTTGTCGGTAGCGTTCTTCATCGCGATCATCCGCGCAGCTTGTTCAGCCGCGTTGTTCTCGACCACCGCCTGGTAGACCTGCGACTCAACGTAGCGGACCATCAAGCCGTCAAGCAGCTCTTTGGCATCCGGTTCGTAGAGATAGTCCCAGTGGTGCTTGAGATCCTGATCCGGGGTCGCCACCAATGGAATCAACTGCTCCACGGTAGGCTGTTGCGTCATGGTGTTGATGAACTTGTTGGACACCACGGACAGGCGGTCAATACGGCCGTCCAGGTAGGCATCCAGCATCACCTTGACGCTGCCGATCAGATCATTGATCGACGGCTCTTCACCCAGGTGGCTGATAGCTGCAACGACGTTACCGCCGAAGTTGCGGAAAAAGGCCGCACCCTTGCTACCAACGACACACAGATCAATCTCGACGCCGTTTTCGCGGTTTACCGCCATGTCCTTGACCAGGGCCTTGAACAGGTTGGTATTCAAGCCGCCGCACAGACCACGGTCACTGCTCACCACAACATAACCAACGCGCTTGATTTCGCGGTCGATCATGAACGGGTGGCGGTATTCCGGGTTGGCGTTGGCCAGATGCCCAATAACCTGGCGGATACGCTCCGCATAAGGACGGCTAGCAGCCATGCGCATTTGTGCCTTGCGCATTTTGCTGACCGCCACTTTTTCCATGGCGCTGGTAATCTTTTGCGTGCTTTTGATGCTCGCAATCTTACTGCGAATCTCTTTTGCGCCTGCCATGTAACACCTATCAGGTTAGCAAGCGGGAGCCTCGCGGCTCCCGCTGCGGCTTACCAGGTTTGGGTGGCCTTGAACTTCTCGATACCGGCTTTCATGCCAGCGTCGATTTCGTCATTGAAGTCACCTTTAACGTTGATCTTGGCCATCAAATCGGCGTGATCGCGGTTGAAGAAAGCAATCAGCGCTTGTTCGAAGCTGCCGATCTTGGCGATTTCAATGTCAGTCAGGAACCCACGCTCAGCGGCATACAGCGACAGCGCCATGTCAGCGATCGACATTGGTGCGTATTGCTTCTGCTTCATCAGCTCGGTAACGCGCTGACCATGCTCAAGTTGCTTACGGGTCGCTTCGTCCAGGTCAGAAGCGAACTGGGCGAATGCCGCCAGTTCACGGTACTGAGCCAGAGCGGTACGGATACCACCGGACAGCTTCTTGATGATCTTGGTCTGAGCGGCACCACCCACACGGGATACCGAAACACCGGCGTTCACTGCAGGACGGATGCCCGAGTTGAACATGGCCGATTCCAGGAAGATCTGACCGTCGGTGATGGAAATCACGTTGGTCGGAACGAACGCGGAAACGTCGCCAGCCTGGGTTTCGATGATCGGCAGTGCGGTCAGCGAACCGGTTTTGCCGGTCACTGCGCCGTTGGTGAACTTCTCTACGTATTCTTCCGAAACGCGGGATGCGCGCTCCAGCAGACGGGAGTGGAGATAGAACACGTCGCCTGGGTAAGCTTCACGGCCTGGTGGACGGCGCAGCAGCAGGGAAATCTGGCGGTAAGCCACTGCTTGCTTGGACAGATCGTCATAAACGATCAGCGCGTCTTCACCGCGGTCGCGGAAGAATTCACCCATGGTGCAACCGGAGTACGGTGCCAGGAACTGCAGCGCAGGAGATTCCGAAGCACTGGCAGCCACGATGATCGTGTTGGCCAGGGCGCCGTTTTCTTCCAGCTTGCGAACCACGTTGGCGATGGTCGATTGCTTCTGACCAATGGCTACGTAGACGCAGAAAATGCCGCTGTCTTTCTGGTTGATGATCGCGTCGATCGCCAGAGCGGTTTTACCGATCTGACGGTCACCGATGATCAGCTCACGCTGGCCACGGCCGACAGGGATCATGGCATCGACAGCCTTGTAGCCAGTCTGTACAGGCTGGTCTACCGACTTACGCCAGATCACGCCCGGTGCAACTTTCTCGACCGCGTCGGTCTCGGTGTTGCCCAGTGGACCTTTGCCGTCAACAGGGTTACCCAGTGCGTCGACTACGCGACCCAGCAGTTCCTTACCAACCGGAACTTCGAGGATGCGGCCGGTGCACTTGGCGCTCATGCCTTCAGCCAGAGACTGGTAAGCGCCCAGTACAACGGCACCTACGGAGTCTTGCTCCAGGTTGAGGGCCATACCGTAGACGCCGCCCGGAAACTCGATCATCTCGCCGTACATGACGTCGGCCAGACCGTGAATCCGCACGATGCCGTCAGATACGCTGACGACAGTGCCTTCGTTACGGGCTTGGGAGGTCACATCGAGCTTGTCGATGCGGCCCTTGATAATTTCACTTATTTCGGAAGGATTGAGTTGCTGCATTGCTCTGCTGCCCCTTCAAACTCAAGATTTCAATGCTTCGGCAAGTTTCGCGATTTTGCCGCGAATCGAGCCATCGATAACCAGGTCGCCGGCGCGGATGACGACACCACCTATAAGGGCAGCATCCTCCGCAACTTGCAGGCGCACTTCCCGGTTGAGTCGTGCACTGAGAACCTTGGCGAGTTTGTCTTGCTGTTCTTGGTTCAATGCAAAAGCACTGGTCACTTCAACGTCTACCGACTTCTCTTGTTCGGCCTTGTACAGGTCGAAAAGAGCGGCAATCTCCGGCAGAAGCGGGAGACGGTCGTTTTCGGCAACGACATTGATGAAGTTCTGTGCCTTGGCATCAAACTTGTCGCCGCACACGTCAATAAACGTGGCGGCCTTTTCTGCGCTCGTCAGTCGCGGGGCCTTGAGCACGCGCTGCATGGTGTCATCTTGTGACACCGCTGCAGCCAGGCCGAGCATGGCTGACCAATTGGCCAGTTGCTGGTGGGCCTGAGCGTGCTCGAAGGCCGCCTTAGCGTAAGGTCGGGCCAACGTGGTCAGTTCTGCCATGATCGCCCTCGCTTAGATTTCAGCAGCCAGTTGGTTAACCAGCTCTGCGTGCGCGTTTTGATCGATTGTGGCACCCAGGATCTTCTCGGCGCCGCCGACAGCCAGCAAACCCACTTGGGCGCGCAGCTTGTCTTTGACACTGTTCAGTTCCTGTTCGATCTCGGCTTGAGCCTGAACCTTCACACGGTCAGCGTCGACACGGGCCTTTTCAACGGCCTCTTCGACAATCTGGTTACCGCGTTTCTTGGCTTGCTCGATGATTTCAGCTGCCTGAGCTTTCGCTTCGCGCAGTTGCTGACCCGCTTTTTCTTGGGCCAACTCCAGGTCGCGAGCTGCACGGCTGGCAGCGTCCAGACCATCAGCGATCTTCTTTTGACGTTCGTGCAGAGCAGCGATGACCGGAGGCCATACATACTTCATGCAGAACAGTACAAAAATCAGGAACGCAACGGACTGGCCAATCAGGGTCGCATTAATGTTCACGCCAACACCTCGCAGTTACGTTGTCCATCACATCAAATTACTCGGAAAAATCCGGGTAATTAGCCAGCGATCTGACCAACGAACGGGTTCGCAAAGGTGAAGAACAGAGCGATACCAACACCGATCATGGTTACGGCGTCGAGCAGACCGGCAACGATGAACATTTTAACTTGCAGCATTGGAACCATTTCTGGCTGACGCGCTGCGCCTTCCAGGAACTTGCCGCCCAGCAGGCCGAAACCAATTGCGGTACCCAGTGCGCCCAGGCCGATCAACAGTGCAACAGCGATAGCGGTTAGACCAACTACAGTTTCCATCTTTCCTCCCGACTTTTACGTCGTATGGTTTAGGTTTTTTAGATTAAAGCGGTAAAACAAATCGTTTCAGGTGCCCTGT
Organism: Pseudomonas sp. RU47; assembly: GCF_004011755.1. GTDB lineage: Bacteria > Pseudomonadota > Gammaproteobacteria > Pseudomonadales > Pseudomonadaceae > Aquipseudomonas. The sequence continues at coordinate 6,653,247 of NZ_CP022411.1, forward strand.
GAAGAGCCCCTTCCCGTTTGACCGGGAAGGACATCAGACTAGTCGAGACTGGTCTTAATGGTTTTCTTCGTGCGCCATCGACAGGTAGACGATGGTCAGCATCATGAAGATGAACGCCTGCAGCGTGATGATCAGGATGTGGAACACAGCCCACGCCCACTGCAGAACAACGCCCAGGCCGCTCAGCCAGAGCAGGCCGCTGCCGAACATCACAGCGATCAGAATGAACACCAGCTCGCCGGCATACATGTTGCCGAACAGACGCAGAGCCAGAGAGATCGGTTTGGCGATCAGGGTCACGAATTCCAGCAGGAAGTTCACCGGGATCAGCAGGGCTTGAACGAAGATGTTCTTGCTGCCGAACGGGTGCAGGGTCAGTTCGCCGATGAAGCCGCCGAAGCCCTTGACCTTGATGCTGTAGAAAATGATCAGTGCGAAAACCGAGAACGCCATGCCCAGGGTCGCGTTCGGGTCGGTGGTCGACACGGCACGGAACGGGATGTGGTGGTCGCCGGAGATCAGGATGGCCAACTGAGGAATCCAGTCGACCGGTACCAGGTCGACGGCGTTCATCAGGAACACCCAGACGAAGATGGTCAGTGCCAGCGGTGCAATCACCGGGCTACGGCCATGGAAGCTGTCTTTCACGCTGCCATCGACGAATTCGACCAATACTTCAACGAAGTTCTGCAAAGCACCCGGCTGACCCGAAGTCGCTTTCTTTGCCGCCATGCGGAAAAGAAGTACGAAGATCAGACCCAACGCGACCGACCAGCCGAGAGTATCGACGTGGAAAGCCCAGAAGCCCATTTCTTTGGCCTCTGCTGCGGTATGGGCAAAGCCCCAGCCGCCGTTAGGTAGCTGACCGAAGGTCAGGTTCTGCAAGTGGTGCTGGATATAGCCCGAAGCGGTTGTTTCTGCCATGGTTGCCTCAAACGCCCTAAGGTCTCGAAAGTCTTGTTCTCATCAGCAGGGGAGCGAACCAGCTGACCGACTGAGTCAGCACGAACGCGCCGAATACAGCTATCGGCGCCAGTGGCTTCACACCTGCAAACACCAGTGCAAAGAGCACTGCCGTCAAAATCAGTTTGCCTGCCTCGCCGGCATAAAAAGACCGGACGATGGACTGGGCTGCTCGGGCGCCGGAAAACCGAAATGCCTTGTGAGCGAAATAAACATTGGGCAGCAAGGCTATCAGGCCTCCGCAAAGTCCCGAGTATCCGGCAACGACTCCATGCCATTGCCAGAGCGCCAAAGCGGCAATCAGCAAAATGACAAATTGAGCCATCAACACCGGAAAAACCGCCAGGCGATGGAACGGCAGGCGGTTTGGCTTGCGGGTTTCCATCACGTTTGCTCTCCAATGGTCGGCTGCCAGAATTCAATAACTTGGCATAATTTGTGCCGACAAAATGCGCGCAGAGTATAGGGGCGGTTCTGCCCCTATTCAACTGTCAGGTAGTGATTTCCGACTGCGCGCTACATGAGGAAATGTTTCAGCGGATGTGTGCGAGCACACCTTGAAGCTCATCGAGGGAGTTGTAACCGATCACCAACTGACCCTTTCCCTTCTTCCCGTGGCGAATCTGCACCGCAGAGCCTAGGCGCTCGGCCAGACGCTGTTCGAGACGGGCGATATCCGGGTCGGGTTTGCTCGCTTCCACAGGCTCCGGTTTGCCACTCAACCACTGGCGAACCAGTGCCTCAGTTTGGCGCACGGTGAGACCGCGTGCGACAACATGTCGCGCCCCTTCAACCTGTTGATTGTCCGGCAGACCGAGCAAAGCACGGGCATGGCCCATTTCCAGGTCGCCATGGGACAGCATGGTCTTGATGACTTCCGGCAGTGCAATAAGGCGCAACAGGTTAGCCACAGTGACGCGGGACTTACCCACAGCCTCGGCAACCTGCTGTTGAGTCAGCTGAAATTCCTGCTGCAAACGCTGCAGGGCCACCGCTTCTTCGATCGGGTTGAGGTCTTCGCGCTGGATGTTCTCGATCAGCGCAATGGCGATCGCCGTTTCATCCGGCACATCGCGAACCATTGCCGGGATGGTTTCCTGCCCGGCTTGCTGGCTCGCGCGCCAGCGGCGTTCACCGGCGATGATTTCAAAGCGGCCCCCGCCAATCGGGCGCACCACGATCGGCTGCATCACGCCTTGCGCCTTGATCGACGCCGCCAGTTCTTCCAGCGCCTGCGGATCCATATCCCGGCGCGGCTGGTATTTGCCACGCTGCAGCAGATCCAGCGGCAGGTGTTGCAACTCACGGGTGTCAGCCTGCGCGGCTTGTTCTTCCAGCGCGCTGACGGTCGGACCACTCAGCAGTGCATCCAGTCCACGTCCGAGACCTCGTTTCTTGACGGCCATGGGGATTCCTTAAGTTGCCTGAGCGGCGGCGATGCGTGAATTTTTGCGCTGACGGCGAACCATCTCGCCGGCCAGGGCCAGATAAGCCAGGGCGCCACGCGATTGCTTGTCGTAGGCCAGCGCCGGCATGCCGTAGCTCGGCGCTTCGGCCAGACGGATATTGCGCGGGATCACCGTGTCGTAGAGCTGTTCGCCGAAGTGCTCCTTAAGCTGCGCCGAAACGTCATTCATCAGGCTCAGGCGCGGGTCATACATGGTCCGCAGCAAACCTTCGACTTTCAGGTTCGGATTCAGCAGTTCGGCGATGCGCTTGATGTTATCCACAAGGTCGCTGAGACCTTCGAGCGCAAAGTACTCGCACTGCATCGGGATAATGACCCCGTCTGCAGCAACCAGTGCGTTCAGCGTCAGCATCGACAGCGACGGAGGGCAGTCGATCAGAATGTAATCGTAGTTTTCGCGGATCGGCGCCAGCGCGCTGCGCAGACGGCTTTCCTTCATCTGCATTTCCAGCAGAACCACTTCGGCCGCCGTCAAATCGCGGTTGGCCGGCAGCAGTTGATAACCGCCGTGCTCGGAATAGTGCATGGCCTGGGCCAGATCGCATTCACCGATCAACAGGTCGTAGACCGAATTTTCCAGGCCGTGCTTATCCACACCGCTACCCATGGTGGCGTTGCCCTGTGGATCGAGATCGATCAACAGCACCCGGCGCTTGGTCGCGACCAGGGATGCTGCGAGGTTGATGCAGGTGGTGGTCTTGCCCACACCACCCTTTTGGTTCGCTATCGCGAATACCTTAGCCATTCTTGCTTGTGTTCCCAATCATGCCGTGCGGCGCAGTATCAGCAGATGGCGTTGGCCTTGGCAACCGGGTACGGCCAGGGCGTGTTCGCTATCGAGTTTGAAGTCTGCCGGCAATGCTACCAGTTCATCGGCCGGATGGACGCCCTTCATTGCCAGCCAGCGTGTATCGGCGTCGCCTAAGTGGCGAGTCCAGTTGGTGAAGTTTTCCATGCTGCTGAACGCCCGGGAAATGATCCCGTTGAACGGTTGAGCAGGCTGGAAGGCTTCGACACGACTGTGGATAACTTGCAGGTTATCCAGTTTGAGTTCGAGTTTGACCTGAGTCAGAAAGCGGGTTTTCTTGCCGTTGCTGTCCAGGCAGGTCACTTGCGCGTCCGGATACAGGATCGCCAACGGGATACCCGGCATGCCGCCGCCGCTGCCGACGTCGAGCCAGCGGCCGTTTTCAATGAACGACATGACGCTCAGACTATCGAGCAAGTGCCGCGACACCATTTCGTCCGGATCGCGCACGGCGGTCAGGTTGTAGGCCTGGTTCCATTTGATCAACAGGGCCAGATAACCCAGCAGCAATTCATGCTGGGTTTCAGTGAGGTTGACACCGAGCTCGCGGGCTCCTGTGGATAACTCTTCGGCGTGTTGCGAAGTGACCTTAGAACTCAAGCGCTTTGCTCCAACTGACGGCCCGCGCCGCGTTTTTTCAAATGAATCATCAACAGCGAAATCGCTGCCGGGGTCACGCCCGGGATCCGCGAAGCCTGGCCCAGCGTCTCTGGTCGAGTCGCGCCGAGCTTGCTCTGGATCTCCTTGGAGAGACCGGAAATGTTGGTGTAATCGATATCCACAGGCAATTTCGTGTCTTCACTGGCGCGCAGACGGGCGATTTCGTCCTGTTGACGGTCGATGTAACCGGCGTATTTGGTCTTGATTTCAACCTGCTCGGCGACCTGTGGATCTTCGGCGCCGTTGCCGGTCACTTTGACCAGACCAGCGTAGTCGATTTCCGGACGACTCAAGAGATTGAGCAAATTGTATTCATGGGTCAGCGGCGTGCCGAATTTCTCGGCAATCGCATCGCCCTGCTGCGTATTCGGGCGAACCCAAGTGCTTTTCAGGCGCTGCTCTTCGAGTTCGATGCTTTCGCGTTTCTTGCAGAAGGCCGCCCAACGCGCGTCATCGACCAGGCCGAGTTCGCGACCTTTTTCGGTCAGACGCAGGTCGGCGTTGTCCTCGCGCAGAATCAGGCGGTACTCGGCACGGGAAGTGAACATGCGGTACGGCTCTTGGGTGCCGAGGGTGATCAGGTCGTCGACCAACACACCGATGTACGCTTCATCGCGACGCGGGCACCAGGCTTCTTTGCCCTTGGCACGCAGTGCGGCGTTGGCACCAGCGAGCAAACCTTGGGCGCCGGCTTCTTCGTAGCCGGTGGTGCCGTTGATTTGTCCGGCAAAGAACAGACCGCCGATGACTTTGGTCTCGAGGCTGTACTTCAGGTCGCGCGGATCGAAGTAGTCGTACTCGATCGCATAACCCGGACGCACGATGTGTGCGTTTTCCATGCCACGGATCGATTGCACGATCTGCAATTGCACGTCGAACGGCAAGCTTGTGGATATCCCGTTCGGGTACAGCTCATGGGTGGTCAAACCTTCCGGTTCGATAAACACCTGATGACTTTCCTTGTCAGCAAAGCGGTGGATCTTGTCTTCGATCGATGGGCAATAGCGCGGGCCAATGCCTTCGATTTCACCGGCAGCCGAATACATCGGCGAACGATCGAGGTTCGCGGCAATGATTTCGTGGGTGCGGGCGTTGGTGTGAGTAATCCAGCAACTGACCTGGCGTGGATGCTGTTCTTTGTTGCCCATGAACGACATCACCGGAATCGGCGTATCGCCCGGTTGCTCGGTCATCACCGAGAAATCCACAGACTTGCCGTCGATACGCGGCGGTGTACCGGTTTTCAGGCGACCGACACGCAATGGCAGTTCACGCAGACGGTGAGCCAGTGCAATCGATGGCGGATCACCGGCACGGCCGCCGGAAAAATTCTGCAAACCGATGTGGATAAGTCCGCCAAGGAACGTACCGGTGGTCAACACCACGGAATCGGCGAAGAACCGCAAACCCATTTGCGTGACCACGCCACGGACTTGTTCCTGCTCGACGATCAAGTCGTCAGCGGCTTGTTGAAATATCCACAGGTTCGGCTGGTTTTCGAGGATTTCGCGGACAGCGGCTTTGTACAGAATCCGGTCGGCTTGCGCACGAGTCGCCCGTACGGCTGGGCCTTTGCGGCTGTTCAACACGCGAAACTGGATGCCGCCCAAATCGGTGGCCGTTGCCATCGCGCCGCCGAGGGCATCGATTTCCTTGACCAGATGGCTTTTGCCAATGCCACCAATGGCCGGGTTGCAGCTCATGGCACCGAGGGTTTCCACGTTATGCGTCAGCAACAGGGTTTTTGCCCCCATACGTGCTGAGGCCAGTGCTGCCTCGGTACCGGCATGACCGCCGCCGATGACGATCACTTCAAAACGGGAAGGGAAATCCACCACGCACCTCGTGCCTGCTTAAGTAGGTAATTCAGGAATAGTTTGAGATCAGGTTTTTGGACCTGGTCGACAAGTATAGGGACTTCGCCCTTCCTAAAGAACCCTTTGCACAAAATTTAACCAGCTGTGGAGAACTCGAGGTTAAAAGAATAAAAAAGAGAGAAATTTATAAAACCTTTGTTTTTATGTTTATTCTTACTGAGCATACTTTCTGTGGATAGATTGCTACAGGCCTTTATATTCAATGTGTACAGAGATTCAAAACCCTGTGACCATGTGCCAATGAGGGCCTTGGATAACCGGTTTAAGCCTGTGGATTAAAGGGGTGGTTATCCACAGAGGGGTTTATATCCAGTTTTGAGGCCCTGTTATCAACCGGCCTCAGTGGCAGTTATTCACAGGGCTTAATCCACAGAAATGCGGTGAATGAAGAAATAACAGGCACGAGAAATCCGCTCAGGGAGACGAAATCTGCCCGGCACTGGATAAAGATTTGAGAAAGAGGAGGCACAGACAGGTCGCGAATGGACCTGTCTATGGAAAGCGGGGGGTTATTTACCGATACAGAAGCTGGAAAAGATCCGTCCCAGCAGATCATCAGAGCTGAATGCCCCGGTGATTTCCCCTAGAGAGTGCTGAGCCTGACGCAGGTCTTCGGCCAGCAACTCGCCGGCGCCGGCCAGAGTCAGTTGTGCACGACCGTGTTCAAGTGCTGCACTGGCATGGCGCAACGCTTCCAGATGGCGACGACGAGCACTGAAGCTGCTTTCCGAAGTCTGCTCGTAGCCCATACACGCCTTGAGGTGATCGCGCAGCAGTTCCAGACCATCGCCTGCAGATTTGGCGCTCAGGCTGATCGTCACGTGGCCATCTTCACTGACTTCCAGGGAAACGGATTCACCCGTCAGGTCTGCTTTGTTACGGATCAACGTAACTTTGGCCGGATCCGGCCGGGTTTCAAGGAATTCTGGCCACAGGGCAAACGGATCCAGCGCTTCCGGAGCGGTCGCATCGACCACCAGCAGGACGCGATCCGCTTCGCCGATGGCTTTCAGTGCGCGCTCAACGCCAATCTTTTCCACCTGATCGTCGGTATCACGCAAACCTGCGGTATCGACAACGTGCAACGGCATGCCGTCGATGTGGATATGTTCACGCAGAATATCGCGGGTGGTGCCGGCAATCTCGGTGACGATCGCCGCTTCTCGACCGGCTAACGCATTCAACAGGCTGGACTTGCCGGCATTCGGACGACCGGCAATCACCACGGTCATGCCATCGCGCAATAAAGCGCCCTGCCCGGCTTCACGCAGTACTGTGGATAATTCATCGCGGACCTTGTCCAGCATGCTCAGCACGTGGCCATCGGCGAGGAAGTCGATTTCCTCTTCGGGGAAGTCGATGGCGGCTTCGACGTAAATGCGCAGACCGATCAGTTGTTCGGTCAAGTTATGCACACGCTGGGAAAAAGCGCCTTGCAAAGAACGCAGAGCATTGCGTGCAGCCTGTGCCGAACTCGCCTCGATCAAATCGGCTATCGCTTCGGCCTGGGCCAGGTCGAGTTTGTCATTGAGGAAGGCACGTTCACTGAATTCACCCGGACGGGCCAGACGGCAACCCAATTCCAGGCAACGCTTGAGCAACATATCCAGCACGATCGGGCCTCCATGGCCCTGCAGTTCCAGAACGTCTTCGCCGGTGAACGAGTTCGGTCCCGGGAAATACAGCGCCAGACCTTCATCGAGCACTTGCTGGTCGTCACTGAAAAACGGCCCGTAATGGGCGTAACGCGGTTTCAGTTCACGGCCGCTGATAGCTTTCGCGGCAACGCTGGCCAACGGCCCGGAAATACGAACGATGCCCACACCGCCGCGACCTTGAGCGGTGGCGACGGCGGCGATGGTTTCACGAGGTGTGCTCATAAACCGGAATCCAGACAAAAGTGGCAGATAGCAAAACGCCCCACTAGGGGGCGTTTTGAGTGGTGTTATCCACAGTGCAAGTTACGCCTCGGCTTTTTTCGTCGCCGCTTCGATCTTACGCGTGATGTACCACTGTTGTGCAATCGACAGGCAGTTGTTCACAACCCAGTACAGCACCAGACCTGCCGGGAACCACAGGAAGAAGAAGGTGAAGATGATTGGCATCATTTTCATGACCTTCGCCTGCATCGGATCCGGAGGAGTCGGGTTCAGCTGCTGCTGGATGAACATGGTTGCGCCCATGATGATCGGCAGAATGAAGAACGGATCCTTGATCGACAGGTCAGTGATCCACAGCATGAACGGCGCTTGGCGCATTTCCACGCTTTCCAGCAGAACCCAGTACAGCGAAAGGAAAACCGGCATCTGTACGAGGATCGGCAAGCAGCCGCCCAGCGGATTGATCTTCTCTTTCTTGTACAGCTCCATCATGGCTTGCGACATTTTCTGCCGGTCATCGCCATGTTGCTCTTTCAGAGCAGCCAGTTTCGGTGCAACGGCACGCATACGCGCCATCGATTTGTAGCTGGCAGCCGACAGAGGGAAGAAAATACCTTTGATCAGCATGGTCAGGAAGATGATCGACCAGCCCCAGTTACCGACAATGGCGTGGATGTGTTGCAGCAGCCAGAAAATTGGCTGGGCAATGAACCACAGAATGCCGTAGTCGACGGTCAGTTCCAGACCTGGGGACAACTCTTTCAATACAGCCTGGCTTTTCGGACCGGCGTACAGCACAGCGCTGGTTTCAACTTTGGCACCCGGAGCAGCGGTCAGTGTTGGACCGGTGTAACCGATGATGTAGTTGCCTTTGCTGTCTTTACGGGTCTGGACGATGTTGTTTTCGCCCTTGGCCGGAATCCACGCGGTCACGAAGTAGTGTTGCAGCCAGGCTACCCAACCACCGGTGACGGTTTCTTTCAGCTGTGCCTTGTCCATGTCCTTCATGGACACTTTCTTGTACGGCTCCGAACTTGTCCACAGGGCGGCGCCCAGGTAAGTCGCGGTGCCAGTAGCGGTTGTGGACGAAGGATCAGCGCTAGCATCGCGCTTCAACTGCGCGAACATCGCGCCATTCCAGGGCTGAGCGCTCTGGTTATCCACAATGTAGGAAACGGCTACGTCATACAGGCCGCGTTTCAGAGTGAAACGCTTGATGTAGTTGACGCCGTCCTTGCTGAACTTCAGGTCTACGACCAGTTGGTCCTGACCGTCAGCCAGTTGATAAGTCTTCTTCTCCGAGGAGTAGACCGGACGACCGGCAGGATTTGCATCCGGGCCATTGGTGCCGATCAGACCGCTTTGGGCCAGATAAACACGTTCGCCGCCGTTATCGAACAGCTGGAACGGAACATCAGGACGATCCTGACGACGTGGATACAAAGGCAAGGTCAGTTGAGCAACATCGCCACCTTGTGGATCGATCGCGAGATCGAGCACGTCGGTTTTGATCTGGATCAGATCCTTGCTGGCGGCTACCGGAGTTTCGGCAGGTGCGCTGGTATCGCTAGCGGCGCGCGGAATATCGTCACTGGCGGCAGCATTATTGCCAGTGGCGGTGTCCGGCAAACCGGATGTAGTCGTACTGGAAGCAACATTCTGAGTCGGCAGGGCAGCCTGGCCATAGTCCTGGTTCCATTTAAGAACCATAACGTAGGACACGATTGCCAGGGCGACGATCAGGATCGTGCGTTTGATATCCATGATTACTCGGCCATCGAAGAAGAACGGGAGGTAGGGATAGGTGGAACCGGGTCATAACCACCGGGATTCCACGGATGACAGCGACCTAAACGACGAAAGGTCAGCCAGCCACCGCGCAGAAGGCCATGATTTTCGATGGCTTCATACGCGTAGCAGGAACAACTGGGGTAGAAACGACAGTGGCTGGCCATCAAAGGACTAATGGCATAGCGATAAAACTGGATCGGAACGAGGGCCAGTTTACGCATCGGTACTGTCTACCCCTACAGTTTCGGTTTTGACTTCTGGAACTGGCTTGCTGCGTGCCAGACGCTTCCAGAGCTTGCCGAAATGCTGAATCAATTCGGGGTTTTCTACATCGCCCAGACCTTTGCGCGCGACGATAACGATATCCCAGCCGACCAGTGAATCCTGGTGTAGACGGAACGATTCGCGCATCAAACGTTTGAGGCGATTGCGCTCAACGGAGAGCTTTACGCTCTTTTTCCCGATAACCAGCCCGAGACGGGGGTGATCAAGATCGTTGTTGCGTGCAAGGAGCAGGAGATTTTTCCCCGGAACCTTGCCGGTAGGGGAGTCAAAGACTGCCTTGAAATGCCGGGGGGTAAGCAGACGCTTTTCCCGACTGAAGTCCTGACTCACCTCCAGTACCGGATTATCAAACTGCCAGACGCGCACGACCTTTGGCGCGACGACGCGACAGGACTGCGCGGCCGTTCTTGGTAGCCATGCGAGCACGGAAACCGTGGGTACGAGCGCGTTTGATAGTGCTTGGTTGGAAAGTACGTTTCATGTCG